>JBBRAX010000037.1:0-74134 GCA_038206395.1 Myxococcales bacterium
GTGCTGCCCGAGCAAGACACGGCGTACAAGATCCTCGCGTTGAACACCGAGAAGGCCCACAACCTGAAGGAAAGGTCGCTGGAAGTGATCCGCATGTATCGCGGGCTCGTCGGCGCGCGTGGCGACGAGAAAGAAAGCAACTTCGCCGAAATCTTCGAAGAGCCGCACTTCGCCACCTTCGGAGCGGCCTACGAAAAGCGCCCCCGCTATTCCGCCGGCGCCTACAGCTCGGTGGTGAAGCGGCTCGAGTCTTTCGAAGACGTCTCGCTCGAGAAGGGCCTGAAGCTTCGCGACGCACGCGCGGACAAGCTGCTCGCCTTCGACGACGAGGTGGTGAAGGTGGTCGAGGCGCTGAAGGCGCGCGGGCTGCAGAGCGCGTACTTGAAGAACTACGTCGTCGCCCGGGTGAACTTCCTGCGCTTCAAGAAGGAAGGCGTTTTCGATTTCGACGAGACGATCGACAAGCTCAAGGCCTCGGTGATGAAGATCGACCCCAGCGGCGTGAAGAAGGAAGACATCGCCAAGATGGGCGGCGCGCCTGCGGAAAGCGGCGACGAATAGCCTCCAGGGGGCCGCGTGCTAGGGTCGACCGCGACCCCATGTTGCCGCGCGTCGTCCTGTTCTCGTTGATCGCGGCCGGCTGTGGCAACAAACCGCCAGAGCCCGTGCCGTTGGGTCCCGAGACCTGCGACAACAAGAAGGACGACAACGGCGACGGTAAAGTCGATTGTGCGGATCCCAAGTGCTTCAAGGCGACGCGGTGCCTTGGTGCCACCGAGGTCTGCGACAACGGCCTCGACGACAACAGCGATGGCCAGGTCGATTGCAATGATCCGCTCTGCAACGGCCAGGGCTGCGGCATCGGCTGTGTCTGCATCGCGCTGAGCCCCAGCGAAAACAACTGCGGCGACGCCGTCGACAACGACTTCGATCAGCTCACCGACTGCGCGGATCCCGACTGCAGCCAGGCGATCGGCTGCAGCGACGGCGGCGGCGGGACGGGCGGCGGGAATCCGGGCACTGGCGGCGGGAATCCGGGCACCGGCGGGGGGAATCCGGGCACCGGCGGCGGTGGAGCCGCGGGGACTGGCGGCGGCGGCGCTGTGGGGACTGGCGGCGGCGCCGCGGGGACTGGCGGTGGTGGCGCAGCAGGCGGCGGTGGGGGTGGCGCGGCAGGCGTCGGCGGGGGTGGCGCAGCAGGCGTCGGCGGCGGAGGAGCGGCCCCGATGCCCGAGCAGAACTGCGCCGACAACGTCGACAACGACGGCGACAACAAGACGGACTGCGACGACCCGGACTGCGTGACGCGCAGCTGCGGCATGGGCTGCACCTGCGTGCTGAACCGCAGGGTCGAGATGTCCTGCAGCGACGGTGCGGACAACGACAACGACGGCAAAGCCGACTGCCTCGACACCGACTGCATCGGGGTCGGCACCGAGAACTGTGCCGACGGCGTCGACAACACCTGCGATCGCGCGGTCGACTGCGGCGACACGAAGTGCGTGGGCAGCGGCGCGTGCAACGCACAGGTCGACGGCAAAGGCTGCACCGCAAACAACCAGTGCGCCGGCGGCAGGTGCCTCACCGAGCCGGGCGACCACGCGCCGAACGGCATGTGCACCAACATCAGCAGCTGCACCGTGAACGGCAACACGGGCTGCAACGGCGGCATCTGCACCGAGACGGGCGCCTTCGACAGCTGCCGCGCGCGCTGCACTGGCAACGGCCTCACCGGCCAGGGCTGCCGCGCCGGGTACACCTGTTACGACCCCGACGTGAACAACAGCAACAACAACAGCGGCTGCGTCATCCTCTGCAGCAGCGACGCGGAATGCAGCGGCAACGGTACCGGTTGGGGCTGCAACACCTGGAGCCGCATCTGCGAGCTGAAGGACAAGGGGAAGCCGAAGTACGGAGCGTCGTGCACCGCGGACAGCCAGTGTGAGAGCGACTTCTGCGACACCAGCATCGGCACCGGCTACTGCTATGGCATCTGCCGCGGAGACACCAAGGCCTGCGGTCTCGATGGCGTCTGCGACTACGACAGCTCTTTCGGCGACAACGTCGGCTATTGCATGGATGCCTGCAGCACCACCAACAGCAGCGCCCAGTGCACCAACCCCCAGAACCTCTGCCGGAACCGGAACCCCGCCCTCATGTGCACCTGCGGCACGACCTTCGAGTTCTGCGTCAGCAACGCCAACTGCTGTTCGGGAAGCTGCGGCTTCTCGGTCTCCAACTTCTGCGACTGACGCGATGAGCCCCGTCACAGTCCTCGTCGTCGACGACGATCACGCGAACCTCGACTCGGTGTGCAAGGTCTTCCAGCGCGAAGGCGTGCCGACGCTCAGCGCGCCCAACGGGCAGGAAGCGATCGAGCTGCTGCGCCGCCCGGAAGTCGGCGTGATGGTGACCGACCTGATGATGCCCGGCGTCGACGGGCAGGAATTGCTGAAGGCCGCGCGCGCGATGCGGCCCGATGTCGAGGTGGTGTTGATGACCGCCTACGCCACGGTCGAGACCGCGGTGAGCGCGATGCGCGATGGCGCGTACGACTTCATCACCAAGCCGCTGAAGCGGCACTCGCTGGTGAAGGCGGTGCAGAAGGCGATGGAAAAGCAAGCGCTGGTCGCCGAGAACCGCGACTTGAAGGCGCAGCTGGCGGCGGTTGGCCCGCGCACGATGATCGGGCAGTCGCCGGCGTTCCGCGCGTTTCTCGAGACGCTGGGGCAGGCGGCACCCTCGACGGCGACGGTGCTGTTGATGGGCGAGTCGGGCACCGGCAAAGAGCTCGCCGCGAGAAGCATTCACGACCAGTCGCCGCGCGCGAAGGCCGCGTTCGTCGCGGTCAACTGCGCCGCGCTGCCCGAGAGCATCCTCGAGGCAGAGCTCTTCGGCGTCGAGAAGGGCGCCTTCACCGGCGCTGTCGCCAGGAAGGAAGGCCGGTTCGAACGCGCCAACGGCGGGACGCTTTTCCTCGACGAGGTCGGCGAGATGAGCGCCGGCGCGCAGGTGAAGCTGCTGCGGGTGCTGCAGGAAGGCGAGCTCGAAAGGCTGGGCGGCACGCACACGATCAAGGTCGATGTTCGGGTGGTCGCGGCGACGAACAAGGATCTGCAGCGGGAAATCGCCGAAGGGCGGTTCCGGGAAGACCTCTACTTCCGGTTGAACGTGGTCGAGGTGCGGATCCCCTCGCTCGCGAGCCGCCGCGAAGACGTGCCGCTGCTGGCCGACCATTTCCTGCGGCGCTACGCGGCGAAGAACAACAAGGCGCTCAAGGGCTTCTCGGACGCGGCGCGGACGCTGCTCGAGAACTACGCATGGCCGGGCAACGTGCGTGAGCTCGAGCACGCGCTCGAACGTGCGGTGGTGCTGTGCCGCAACGACATCATCGACGTCACCGATTTGCCCGAGTCGGTTCGCAAGGGGCCGATTGGTTCGGCGAGCCAGATCGTGATCCCCATCGGCACGCCGATGGAAGAGATCGAGCGGCGCGTGATTCACGAGACGCTGCGCCACACGAAGGGCGACAAGAATCTCGCCGCCCGCCTGCTGGGCATCGCGGCCCGCACCATCTACCGGAAGCTGGCGGCGGATGAGACGGCGGTCGCTGCTCCGAAAGCTGAAGGCTGATTCGATGCGATTCCTGCTGCCGCTGGTCCTGCTGCTCGGCTGCGGTGCGCCGGTCGCGACGCCAGCCGACGCAGGGGTAGAGGTCGATGCGGGAGTCGACGCCGGGGTGAACAAGGCGGCGAGCTGCGCGAGCGTGTTCGGCAGCGGCCTGACGGCGAGCTTCGGGCGCTTCGATGGGGTGGTGACGGCGGTGGTGCGGCCGGCCGACACGCAATGCGCGCTGCCCAACTCGGATCACGTGGTGGTGCAGGTGTCGACCGACGGCGGCATCTACCGGATGGTGGTGAACGTGAAGTCTGACTTTGGGGTTCCCGACGTGAGGTTCGCGGCGATCAGCGCTCCGTTGCTTGGTGGCGCGTGGGCCGACGGCTGGCACCCGGGGCTCACGCTCGACTACCCGAGTCAGCTGATGATGCACGCCGACGCGGGCTTTACGCCGACGCCAATGGCGCAGCTGATCGAGCGCGTCGCCGCCGAGATCGCGGTGGGCCAGCGCATCTCGGTGTTCGCCGACAGCTCGGGCGGCAGGAACTCCGACAGCACCCACAAGATTCACCGCAACGGGAACATGCGCGACGGGGCGCTGATCATCGACCCCGAGGGCGCCCTGCCCCGCTGGCTGCTGTTCCACTTCGCGAATCAGAACTTCTGACCCCGTCAGCGGGTCCCGCATGGGACCCGCAGGCGAACGAACAGCCCCCAGAAATTCAGTGGCCGCCGAAGCGGGCCGTGCGCTGGTGGGAAAGCCGCAAGCCCTGCACCGCCTGGCTCTGCGCAGCACCACTGACGGCATCGACCATCGCGTGCCACCTTCGATCCAGCTGCTGCAACAGCTCACCGTCGTTCGCCGCATCGGCCGCATCGCCCAGGGCAGACAACGACGGCATCGCCTGCTCGCCTGCCTTCAGGTGCAGCAGCGCGTCGATCGCCGACATCCGCGCGTAGTCATCACGCTTCGCGTCGTCCGCGATCGCGCTCAGCTGGGTCAGCGCCACGGGACGATCGCCCTTCGCCGCCTGCACCAGCGCCGACGACACGCCCTTTCGCACCGGGAAGAGCTGCTCTTCGATCGCGACGAAGCGTTCAGCGACCTGCGTCTGACCATCCTTCGCGAGGCCCTCGGCCATCAGGTCGAGCGTCTCGAGCGAGCCCGAGAGCACCATCACCACCTCGGCCATGAAGTGATCGCGGCGGTCTTCCTTGTCCTCGGGCATTCGCTTCAGCAGCGCCTCGAACGCCTCGAACTGCGGCTCGACGGGGGCCGTGTCCTGCCGCTTGCGCAGCTGCATCAGCGCGCTGAGCAGGTTCGTCAGCCCTTCGACGATGTCCAGCGGCTGCAGCACCTGGGGCGTCAGCCTCCGCCACAGCTCTTCGACGGCGAGCGCGGGAAGCTTCGCGAACTTGCCGGTGCCCTTCCACAGGTTCTGCCAGCTCTGCGCGATGGTCAGCGGGTACGAGATCGCCGCCTGCGCGCGGAAGGACGTCGGATCCACGTGAACGCCGTAGTGCTCGAGCGTGCCGAGAATCGCGCGCGTCGTGTAGCCCTTCAGGCCCTTCTCCAGCCACTGCTTGTCGAGGCGCTCTTCGTTCATGCGCGCCCGCTTACCAGCCGCTGATGCGGCCGCGCTACCCTTCGAAGCTGCCGTGCCGCCCTGCTCCGCCGGCGAAGCGCCGGGCGCCTGCGCCGCTCTCGCTCTCGAGGGTGACGAGGCCGTTCTTGAACTCGGCAAGCAGCGCCGCCGGCAGCTCGCCATCGAACGCGTGGTACGCCGACCAGCGATCTGCGTTCATGCACATCTGCGGGAACTCGCACAGCTGCCGCGCCAGCGACTCGGCGGCCTGCCGCGCCTGCCCCGGCCCGACGACGCGGTTCACCAGCCCCATCGCCAGCGCCTCGTCCGCCGACACCGCGCGCCCGGTGAGAATCAGATCCATCGCGCGCGAGAGCCCGATCAGCCGCGGCAGCCGCACCGTGCCACCGTCGATCAACGGCACGCCCCACCGTCGGCAGAAGACGCCGAGCACGCTGCCTTCTTCGGCGACGCGGAGATCGCACCACAACGCCAGCTCGAGCCCGCCCGCCACCGCGTGCCCGTTGATCGCCGCGATCACCGGCTTCGTCAGCAGCGACCGCGTCGGCCCCATCGGCCCGTCGCCCTCGGGCTCGATGCGATTCACGTCGCCCGTCGCCACCGCCTTCAAGTCGGCGCCCGCGCAGAAGCTGCCACCCTCGCCCCAGAACACGGCCACCTTCGCCCGGTCGTCCGCGTCGAAGCCCGCAAAGGCCGCCGACAGCTCGTCGGCCGTCTGGCGATCCACCGCGTTGCGCCGTTCGGGCCGGCAGAGCACCACGGTCGTCACTTCGCCGTTCTTCTCGACTCGCACGTTGGCCATGCGTCGTTCATATCCGTTTGGGTTATGAGCGGCGGCATGGACGCGCGCACCGAAGCCATCGCCGCCGCTGTCACCGCCCGCGGGGCCACCTTCGTCTCGAGCAAGCCCCTCTACGGCGGCGCCTGCCAGGAAAACTTCCGAGTCGACCTGGCCGTCGACGGCAAGCCGCTGACCCTCGCGCTGCGCAGCGACGCGGTGAAGGGCCTGCCCGGCAGCCTGAAGCGCAGTGAAGAGTTCGAGGTGGTGCAGGCCGCCGTCGCCGCCGGCGTGAAGACGCCTGCCGCGCGCTGGCTCACTGCAGACCTGCTGCGAAGAGGCGCCCACGCGTACTTCCTGGATTGGGCCCCGGGCGAAGCCATCGGCCGCCGCGTGCTGCGAAGCCCCGAGCTGGCCGACGCGCGCAAGCAGCTGCCGCAGACCCTCGCCCAGTCGCTGGCCCGCCTTCACCAGGTGACGCCGAAAACCGCGAAGCTTCCTTTCGCGGCGCCAGCCAACGGACCCGCCATGCATGCGCTGGATGACCTGCGCGCGATGCTCGGGCGGCTGAAAGGAACTTTTCCCGCGGTCGAGTACGCGATCGCGTGGCTCGAGAAGCGCCTGCCGCACGACGACCGCACCGTGCTCGTGCATGGCGACTTCCGCACCGGAAACTTCCTCGTCGCGCCCGACGGCCTCGCCGCGATCCTCGACTGGGAGTTCGCGCACTACGGCAGCCCGTACGAAGACCTGTCGTGGATCTCGGTGCGCGACTGGCGCTTTGGCCGGCTTGACCTGCCCATCGGCGGCTTCGGCCTGCGCGAGCCCTTCTACGCGGCGTACGAGGCGGCGGGCGGCTCGAAGGTCGACGTCAATGACGTGCTCTGGTGGGAAATCGTCGGCAACCTGCGCTGGGCAGTGGGCAGCGTGTTCCAGGGCGAAAGGGTCCTGTCGGGCGAAGAGACAGACCTCGAGCTGGTCGCGATCGCGCGGCGCAACGTCGAGATGGAATTCGAAGCGCTGCGGCTGATTCGCCGTGGCGCGCTGTAGGGGGGAACCACAATGCAAAACCGACCTGATGCCAGCACGCTGCTCGACGCCGTCGCGGGGTTCTTGATGGCCGAGGTGGCTCCGAAGCTGGAAGGAGACAAGGCGCTGCAGTTCCGGGTGATGATCGCCGCGAACCTCGCGACCGTCGTCTCGGGCGAGCTGCGCACGGAGGATGATCGCTTCGCTGCCGAATCCGCGCGGCTGTCGGGAATCGTCGGCGCCAACGCGACGCTGCAGAGCCCGCGGCGCGATGAAAGGCTGGCTGCGCTGGCCGCGATGGACGCCGCGTTGACCGCCCGCATCCGCGCGAACGGCCCCGACGCCGCGACCTTCGAGCACCTCTGGCAGACCGCGAAGGAAACGCTGAAGGTCGTGAACCCCCGCTTCGACGTGTCGGAGAACCCGTGAGCGACTTCCTTCTTTCGCCCCAGCTCGCCGACGTGAGGTCCCAGGTGCGTGACTTCGTCGACGCGAAGATCATCCCCGCCGAGAAAGAGATCTTCGAAGACGACCGCATCGGCCGGCGTGACACGTTGAAGGCGCTGCAGCGCGACGCGAAGCGGGCGGGGTTGTGGACGCCGCACCTGCCGATCGACCTGGGTGGACGGGCGCTGGGGCCGATGGGCATGTGCGCGCTGTTTCGCGAGATGGGGCGGTCTCCCGTCGGCGCGAAGGTCTTCCACTGCGACGCCCCCGACCAGGGAAACATGGATCTGCTGGTGCAGTTCGCGACGCCGGCCCAGCGCACTTCTTTTCTCGAGCCGTTGGTTCGCGCAGACGTGACCTCGGCGTTCTGCATGACCGAGCCGGCCCCTGGGGCAGGCGCAGACCCGTCGAACCTGAAGACCACCGCCCGCCGCACCGACAGCGGCTGGGAGCTCGATGGCCACAAGTGGTACGCGACCGGCGCCCGCAACGCGTCGTTTCTGATCGTGATGGCGCGCACCAGCGAAGACCCGAAGCGCGGCGCGTCGCTCTTCATTCTCGACAAGAAGACGCCCGGCGTTCGCCACGTGCGCGACGTCGGCACCATGGGCGACCAGGTGATTGACCACCACGAAGGCGAGCTGCGCTTCGAGAAAGTCCAGCTGACCGAAGGCGCGCTGCTCGCGAACGAAGGCGACGGCTTCATGCTCGCCCAGGCCCGCCTCGTGCCCGCCCGCCTCACCCACTGCATGCGCTGGCTTGGCCTCGCCGAACGCACGATGTCGCTGTGCCGCGAGTACGTGACGACCCGCATCAGCTTTGGCAAAGAGCTCGCGCGCCACCAGGCCGTGCAGCGCATGCTCTACGACGGCGCTCAGGCGATTCACGCCGGAAACCTGATGACGCTTCACGCGGCGTGGCTGCTCGAGCAGGGCAAAGCCAAAGAGGCCAAACCGTACTCGTCGATCGCGAAGACCTTCGTCGCGAACGCGCTGTGCGACGTGCTCGACAACGCGATCCAGATGCACGGGGGCAAGGGCTACAGCGACGACCTGCCTTTCGCGGCGTGGTACCGGGCGGCCCGCGCGGCACGCATCGCCGACGGCCCCGACGAGGTCCACCACATGTCCGTCTCGCGCGACTGGCTCCTCGGCCGGGTCGACCTACTGGTCTGAGTCGAGCCCGAGCAGCATCGCCAGCAGCGCCTGCACCTTCTCGCGCTGCTCGGCAGTCGGCGGCACGAAGCTCAAGCCTGCGATGTGCTTCCCGTCGGGCAGCGCCTCGACGTGGGTGACCTTGCCGTCGATGGTCAAGAGCTCGGCGTGGCCCGCGACGCCGAACTCCACCGTCAGCAGCGAGTCTCTTGCGACCGGGCCCGGGCAGCGAATCGAGAAGCCGCCTTTCGACAAGTCGTTGAGCAGCGCGTCGAACCGCTCGCGGCTCTTGCACTTCACCTGGATGCGGGTCGCGACGCGCGGGTGCTCGCGGCGGCCGGCCCCCCGCCCTTCGGCCAGCGCCTTGACCAGGTTCAGCAGCGACTCTTCGTCATCCGGCGGCAGCGCCTCGAAGTGCACGCCATACGCGGTGTCTTCCCCTTCGCCGATCAACCGCACCACCTCGCCCGCCAGCGCCAGCGACATCGCCTCGCGCTCGAGCATCACGGTCACCGTCTGCCCGATGGCGACCACGCCCGCGGGCGCCAGAAACGCCACCCCGCCCCGCGATACGTTCACCACCCGGGCCTCGAAAGTCTGATCCGCCGAGGCCACCGTGCACTCGAGGCTCGCCTCGATTCGTGCCCACCGCCGTCGCTCTTCACCCATGGCTGGTCTGGCTCTCCGTGACAGCCGGTCAACGGACCCGTTGTCCCTTTGACAAATTGTCGCACGGCGCTCGCTGAAGTAGAGAATTCTCTCGTTATTTCAAGAGGCTGCGTGGCATTGGCCTTGCTCTAGGCAGGTGCCAGTGGAGCTTCTCTTCAAACGTCATTTCTGGATCGTGCACCTCACCTTCATCTTTCTGGTGATGGTGCTCGTCGCGCGCACGGGCAATGCGTTCGTCGAATCGGCGCTGATGCCGGTGCCCACGGGCAAGGCCAGAAGCAATGCGCGGCCGAAGCCGGTCGAGCAGCTGGCGTCGTTGAGCCCCGAGAAGATGAGCAAGCTGACGGGGCTGCCGCTGCCGAAGGAGCCGGAGGTCACTGCGCCGACGGTGCCGACGGTCGACCTCAACTCGGCGCCGGTGCGCAGCTCACTGCGGGTGAAGCTGCTGGGCACGTTGATCGCGGCGCTGCCCGAGTACTCGGTTGCCTCTATTCAGGACGTGGTCACGCTGAAGAGCGCGACCTACCTCACCGGCGACAACGTGCAGGGCGCCGAGATTCTCGAGATCGAAAGGCAACGCGTCATCGTCCTCAACAACAACCGCCGCGAGTACATCGACGGCACCCCAGGCGACGGCGCGGCGGTGGCGTACGTGCCGCCGACGATGCCGATTGTGCCGGCGCGGGGCAGCGGCGATGGCGCTCCGCCGTCGGTCGCGCTCGGCAACACCATCAAGTCCACCGGCGAGAACGAGTACGAGATTCCGCGCGCCGAGATCGACAAGACCCTTTCCAACCTGAACGACGTCGCGATGCAGGCCCGCATCGTCCCCGCCTTCAAAGACGGCGTCGCGCAGGGCTTCAAGCTGTTCTCGATTCGGCCCGACTCGATTTACACGAAGATCGGAATCCAGAACGGCGACGTCATCAAGCGCATCAACGGGTACGAGCTCAACAGCCCTGAAAAGGCGCTCGAGATCTACTCGAAGCTCAAGGAAGCCGCGCGCATCGACATCGAGGTCGAGCGCAACGGCGCTGCAGTGAAGAAGACGTACAACGTTCGTTGATCCCAACCATGCCCATGCCCTGGAAGTGTTTGCTGGCTCTGACCCTCGCCGTCGCGCTGCCCGCGTTTGCGCAGGCGCCGCTTCGCCCCAGCGAAAAGCGGATCAACCCCGCGGCGGCGGCCCCTGTGGAAGGTACGGGCGGCGCGACCCCGGTTCCGGCCAACGCGAAGAAGCCCAACTGCGAAGAGCTGCGCAAGAAGGCCCGGTACAACGTCTATTTCGACAAGGTCGAGATCGAGAAGCTGGTTCAGACGGTGTCGGACGCGACGTGCAAGACGTTCATCCTTCCCGAGAACATCCGCGGCAAGATTTCGATCATCGGCCCGGAAAACGGCAAGGTCGAAGTGAATGGCGAGCAGTTCTACGCCGCGTTTCTCGCCGCCCTCGATGCGAACAGCCTCGCCGTCTACGAGCATGGCCGCTTCCTGAAGATCGTCGACAAGCAGCGCGCGAAGCAGTTCCCGATTCCGACCATCACCGACCCGAGCGTCGAGTACACGACCAACGAGCAGATGGTCACCCGGATGTTCAAGGTGAAGTACGTCGAGATCGAGCAGCTGCGCGGCGTGCTGCAGCAGCTGGTGACGCCGTCGGGCGACACGATTCCTTTTCAGCCCGACACGATCATCATCAACGACCTCGGCTCGAACATGCACCGCCTCGAGAAGGTGGTTGAACAGCTGGACTCGCGCAGCAGCAGCGACCAGGTGCAGATCATCCAGATCCAGTACGCGACCGCGCAGGAAATCGCGGACAAGGTGCAGAAGCTCTTCGAGACGAAGACGCCGCGCCCGGGTCAGCGCCCTGGCAACATCGCCCCGATGCCGCCTCCTCCGGGGGCCAGCGCTGCAGGCCAGCCTCCCGCCGGAGTGGCCGGCAGCGCGGGCGACACGGGCGGGCCTTCGACGCTCAGCCAGCTGATTCCCGACGAACGGACCAACAAGCTGATCATCATCGCCAGCCCTTCCGCGATGGATCGGATCAACGCCCTCATCCGCGAGATCGACATCCCCATCTCGGGCGGCGAAGGGAAGATCAACGTCTACTACCTCGAGAACGCGAACGCCGAAGACGTGGCGTCGACGCTGCAGTCGCTGGCGCAGGGCACCGCGAACCGCCCGAAGGCGCCTCCGGGCGTGCCCGCGCCCGGCAAAGGAACCAGCGCCGCCGAGCTCTTCGCCGGTGAAGTGAAAGTGTCGGCCGACAAGCCCACCAACTCGCTGGTCATCATCGCCAACCAGAATGACTACCGGTCGCTGGTGCGGGTGATCGAGAAGCTCGACATCCAGCGCAAGCAGGTCTTCATCGAAGCGGTGATCATGGAAGTGAACCTCGACCGCAACTCGGACATCGGGGTGAACCTACACACCGGGATTCCGGTGAAAGACGGCAACGGCAACGTGCTGCCGGCGGTCATCGGCACCAACACCGGCAAGGCGGGAGGAGCGCCGTCGATGAGCCTGGCGAGCCTCGCCAGCTTCGGCGGCTTCCTCGCCGGCATCCAGGGCCCGGCGATTCCCGAGCTCACGAAGCTCGGCATCACGATTCCCAGCTTCGGCGTGATTCTCACCGCGCTGCAGAGCACCAACGACGTCAACGTCCTCTCGACACCCCACCTGCTGACGACGGACAACGAAGACGCCGAGATCACCGTCGGCCAGAACGTGCCCTTTCAGTCTGGGTTCTCGACCAGCCCGATCAGCAGCCTCGGCAGCGTGCCCGGCTTGCCGCCAGGCCTGGGCAACCTCCTGGGCGGCGGCGGCGGCGGCACCCCTTTCGGCAGCATCACCCGCACCAACGTCGACCTGAAGCTGTCGGTGAAGCCACAGATCAATGAGTCCGACTACGTGCGCATGGTCATCCAGGAACAGATTGAAGAGATCGCGTCCATCGACCCGGTGCTCGGCCCGACCACCAGCAAGCGAAGCGCGAAGACGACGGTGATCGCGAAGGATCAAGAGACGATCGTCATCGGCGGCATCATGCAAGACCGCACGCTCGAGTCGGCCACCAAGGTCCCGCTGCTGGGCGACATCCCCCTGCTCGGCCACCTCTTCCGGTCGACGTCGAAGAAGAAGGTGAAGACGAACCTGCTGCTCTTCCTGACGCCCTACATCATCAAGGACAGCAGCGACTTCCGCCGCATCTTCGAACGGAAGATGAAAGAGCGTCAGCAGTTCGTCGAACAGTTCTACGGCGCGGTGACGGGCTACGACGTGGCGATCGACTTCTCGCGCAAGCCGGGGCCGATCGCGCGCATGACCCAGGTGATGAACAAGGAGTCCGAGCGGTTCGAGAACGGCGGGCCGGGCACGGCGGGCGAGAAGCTGATCGCTCCCGGCCAGAACCCGCGCGTGCCCGTGGGGCCCGTTTCGATGCCGGCGCGGGCGCCCACCGAACCCGCGCCCGCGCCCTTCACCACGACGATCACCCCGCCCGCGTCGGGGATTCCGGCCCAGCCGGCGCCGGCGCCGCTGGTGGCTCCTCCGGTCGAAAGGCTGCAGGTTCAACCCGGTGGCGACGAGAGCCGGTGACCCGTGCCTACCCGAACGACCACCTCTGAGATTCCGGTTGCCGTCGAGCGCACCCAGCAGGTCGCGCACGGCCCGGCGTACCTGTACGGGCGGCCGCTGGGGCAGATCCTCGTCCAGTCGATGGGGCTCACCGAAGAGCTGCTGAACGCCGCGCTGCTGGCGCAGATCGAGAAGGGCGGGCGCCTCGGCGAAGTGCTGGTGGCGATGAAGGCGTGCACTGAAGAGGACGTGGTGCGCGCGCTCGCCGCCCAGCTCGACCTCGAGTACGTCTCTTCCATCTCGGCCGACGACGTCGAGCCCGAGCTGATCGCGCGGATGCCGATCAACTTCGCGAAGCAGAACAAGGTGCTGCCGCTGAAGGTGGAAAGCGATCAGGTCGTGCTGGTCGTCTCGGATCCGCTCGACACCGCTTCGCTGGACCACGCGCGGATGCTGCTCGGCCGCGACGTGCTGCCGAAGCTCGCGCTGGGCAGCCGCATCGTCGACGCGATCAACCAGGTCTACGACCGCAACCTCAACGAGGCCGAGCAGGTCGTCGACGAGATGGAGGCCCAGGACCTTCAGTCGGCCGAGGCCTCGCTGGAAGAAGCGCAGGACCTTCTCGACACGGGCGACGAAGCGCCGATCATCCGCCTCGTCAACTCGCTGCTGTTCCGCGCCGCGAAAGAACGCGCCAGCGACATTCACATCGAGCCGATGGAACGTGAGCTCTCGGTGCGCTTTCGCATCGACGGCGTGCTGATGGAGATCATCAAGCCGCCCAAGCGCTACCAGTCGAGCATCTTGAGCCGCGTGAAGATCATGGCGCAGCTGAACATCGCCGAGAAGCGCCTGCCGCAAGACGGCCGCATTCGCATCAAGCTGGCCGGCCGCGACATCGACATCCGCGTCTCGTGCATCCCCGTCACCCACGGCGAACGGATCGTGATGCGGCTGCTCGACAAGAACGCGGTGCTGCTCGACCTCGCCGAGATCGGCATGAACCCGGGCATCTTGAAGCCCATCGACGAGATCATTCACCGGTCGCACGGCATCGTGCTCGTCACCGGCCCGACCGGCTCTGGCAAGACGACGACGCTCTACGGCGCGCTGTCGCGCATCAACACGCCCGACCTCAACATCCTCACCGTCGAAGACCCCGTCGAGTACCAACTGAAGGGCATCGGCCAGATGGCGATTCAGCCGAAGATTGGGCTGACCTTCGCCGCCGGCCTGCGCAGCTTCCTGCGGCAGGACCCCGACATCATCATGGTCGGCGAGATTCGCGACAAAGAGACCGCGCAGATCGCGATCGAAGCATCGCTGACGGGCCACCTCGTGTTCTCGACGGTGCACACCAACGACGCGGCCGGCGCCGTCACCCGCCTCGTCGAGATGGGAATCGAGCCCTTCCTCGTCGCCAGCTCTTTGACGGGCGTGCTCGCCCAGCGCCTGGTGCGCCGCGTCTGCCGCGAGTGCCGCGTGCTCTACACGCCCACCGACGAAGAGCTTTCCAAGCTCGGCCAGACGCGCGAACGCTTCAAGTCCTTCGGCGGCGGTGACGTGTACCGGGCCGAAGGTTGCGCGGCGTGCGGCAAGAACGGTTACCGCGGCCGCACGGGCATCTACGAGCTGCTGCTGGTCGACGAAGACATTCGCCAGCTGGTCTTGAAGAACGTCGACTCGGCCACCATCAAGAAGCGCGCGATGGAAAAAGGAATGCTGTCGCTGCTCGACGACGGCGCGCTGAAGGTCGCGCAGGGCGAGACGACCATCGCCGAAGTCCTCAGCGTCACCCAGGAGGACATGTAGATCCGCCATGGCCGTCTTCGAATACAAAGGCCTGAACGAGGCCGGCAAGGCGGTGACCGGCTTGAAGGAAGCCGACAGCCCGAAGGGCTTGCGTGGCGTGCTGCGCAAAGACGGCATCTTCCTCACCGACGTGCTCGGCCAGGCCGACGCCGCGGGCAAGAAGATCAAGGGCGTCAACGTCAAGAAGGCCGGCGGCAGCATCGGCGCCGCGATGAACCAGGACGTCAACCTGCGGCGGTTCGCGGGCGGGCGCATCAACACCGACGACATCGCGATCATGACCCGCCAGCTCGCGACCCTGCTGGGCGCTGGTGTCACGCTGGTCGAGGCGCTGACCGCGCTGGTCGACCAGGTCGAGAAAGAGCGCCTGAAGCGCGTGCTGTCAGAGACGAAGCAGAAGGTGAACGAAGGCAGCTCGCTGGGCGATGCGCTGCAGGTGCACGAGAAGGTGTTCGGCAAGCTCTACGTGAACATGATTCGCGCAGGCGAGCACTCGGGCGCGCTGGACGCGGTGCTGCTGCGACTCGCCGAGTTCACCGAAGGGCAGTCGCGCCTGAAGCAGAAGGTCGTCGGCACGATGATGTACCCGGCGATCATGTCCATCGTTGGTGGCGGCGTGCTCGTGCTCCTCATGACGGTCGTCGTCCCGAAGGTCACCAAGGTCTTCGACGACATGAAGGTGACGCTGCCGTGGACGACGCGGCTGCTGATCTTCACTTCGGACGCGCTGCAGAACTACTGGTTCATCTTCTTCCCGCTGCTGATCCTGACCATCATCGGCTTCGTGGCGTGGTCGCGAAGCGAGGCGGGCAAGCCGGTGTTCGATCGCCTGTTGCTGAAGGTGCCGGTGTTCGGCGGCCTCGTGCGCATGCTGTCGGTCGCCCGCTTCACCCGCACCCTCGCCACGCTGCTGAAGTCGGGCGTGCCGCTGCTGACGGCGATGGACATCGTGAAGAACGTGGTCACGAACTCGGTGCTCGCCGACGTCATCGAAAAGGCGAAAGAGGCGATCTCGGAAGGCGAGAGCATCGCCGCGCCGCTGAAGAAGTCGGGCGAGTTCCCGCCGCTCGTCTACCACATGATTGCGATCGGCGAGAAAAGCGGCCAGCTCGAAGACATGCTGGTCAACGTCTCTGACAGCTACGAGTCGCAGGTGAACGTTCGCATCGGGGCGCTCACCTCGCTGCTCGAGCCGCTGATGATCGTCGCGATGGGCGGCGTGATCGCCTTTGTCGCGTTCAGCATCCTGATGCCCATTCTGGCAATGAACTCGAGCATCAAATGACAACCACGCCCTTCGAACGCTGGGTCAACCGACTCACTGCCACGGCATTGCTGGCACTTGCGGCCGGGCTCGTTGGAACCGGAATTGCCTTCTATCTGTTGTGAGGACACACACATGAACCGCCAACTTCAGACCCTGACCCGCCGCATGCGCCGCTCTGCCCGGCGCGGCATGACGCTGATCGAGATCATCGTCGTGATCACCATCATCGCGCTGCTCACCGCCTCGGTCGCGGTGGCAGTGATTCCCCGCCTCGAAGAGGCCAAGCGCGATCGCGCCCGTGGCATCGACATTCCCGCGATCAAGCAGGGGCTCGACACGTACTACGCGAAGAAGGGCAAGTACCCCGACACGGGGCTGGGCCTGAAGGCGCTGGTCGACGCGCAGATCATGGACAAGACGCCCACCGACCCGTGGGACCACGAGTACATCTACCTGCTCGAGAACGGGAAGCCCGTCATCCTCACCTACGCGAAGGACGGAGCGCCCGGCGGCACCGACAACGACGCCGACATCTCGAGCAAGGACGCTGCCGGCGGCGACAAGAAGTAGCTGAAGAGCCCTTCGAGCGACCATGACCCTTGACCGCAACCAGAAGCCGAAAGTGGGCGACCCCACCACGGGGCTCACCCCCGTGCAGCTCGGCGCGGTGCTCGGTCTCGCGGCGCTCGCGTGGATGGTTGCCGACTGGCTGCGGTGGGCGTTTTGACCCGCTCGGGAGCCAGGCAACGCAGCAGTGGCTTCACGCTGATCGAGATGGTGGTTGGCCTCGCGATCATCACTGTGTTGTTCGCTGCCGTCGTCATCGGGGTCGGCGCTTTGACCGGCGCGAAGGCGAAGCAGGCCGCCACCGAGCTCTCGGGCGTCATCCGGTCGATGTACGACACCGCGAACCTCACCGGGAAGACGTGCCGCCTGGTGTTCGAGCTTCCCAGCGAGAAAGACGAGAAAGGCAGCGTCAGCTACCACGCCGAGTGCGCGAAATCGGGCCTCACCGCCGCCAAGAACCGCGACGAGGAACAGAAGGAAGCGGTGGCCGAAGGCGAGCGCCGCAAGAAGAAGAGCAAGCTCGACGACGACGACAACCGCTTCAAGCGGTCGGACTCGGACGAGGCGCCCACGCTGCAGGAGCTGACGGCGCGTGAGAAAGCGCGGGTCGACGACGCCGCGAAGTTCAGCAACTTCACCTCGGAAGAGATTCCCGTGCGCACCCTGCCCGACCAGGTGCGCGTCTGGGTGTGGACGAAGTCGCTGCGCGCGCCCACCAAGTCCGGGCCCGCGTACCTCTACTTCTTCCCCACCGGCTACACCGAGCGCGCGCAGGTGTACGTGCGCCAGGGCACCAACGTCTGGACGCTGTCGGTCTCCCCCCTCACCGGCAAAGTCGCCGCCGCCGCAGAAGAGCTCGAGGTGCCGCGGTCATGAAGCGCTCAGGCGCTGCAGCCGGCTTCACGCTGCTCGAGGCGATCATCGCGATGGCGATTCTCGCGCTGTCGCTGATGGCGATTTTTCAGATCAGCACCCAGGCCGTCTACGCGCACGTCTACGCGAAGAAGCTCACCGTCGCGACGCTGCTGGCGCGCTCGAAGATGGTCGACCTCGAGCAGGAGCTCTACGACAAGGGCTTCCAGCTGGACGACGACGAACAGTCGGGCGACTTCGGCGACGAAGGTTGGGCCAGCTACAAGTGGCGGGCGAAGATCATCGCCCCCAAGACCAATGGCCTTTCGCCCGACCAGCTCATCGGCGCGATCTTCAACCTCCCCACCGGTGGCGGCGAAGGCGCTGAAGGCACGGGCATGGGCGCACTGGCCGGCCTCTTCGGCGGGGGCAAGCCTCCCGCGGGTGGAGCAGCGCCTCCCACGTCGGGTGACCCCTCGGGCGGAATCCTCGGCGCCCTCGGCCCCGCGGCCGGCATGGCGCAGCAGCAGTTCCAGACGATGATCGACACCCTGCAGAAGTCGGTGCGGGAAGTGCACCTGACCGTCAGCTGGAAGGAAGGAAAGCTGACCGAGAGCATCGACCTCGTCACCCACGTCGTCTCGCTGGGCCCGGGCAGCGATCGCAACGGTGGAGCAGCAGGGCAGCAGGGCGCTCCCGGGGCCAAGGGCGCGGGCTTCGTGCGCGCCGACAACGGCATGCCCGTCGCGAACCCCGTGCCCGGCGCCGACGGCTCGATGCGCGACCCGGCCGACAACACGCTCGTCATCCCGGCAGATCAATTCGGACTCGCCAAGCAGGGAGCCGGCCTCGCGTCGCCGCTGCTGCGCACGCCCGGCTTCAATCTGCCCACTGGCCGTCTCGGCAAGTCCCCGGGATTCCCTCAGTGATTCGCCCGCGCCCCAGAGGCTTCACGCTGATGGAGATCGTGATCGCGATCACCATCACCGCCTTCATCGGCCTGGGCGTCGGCGTCGCCTTCAACAACACGATCAAGACGAAAGAGACGATCGAAGGCACCGCCGAGCACTACCGCATGCTGCGCACCGCGATGGCCCGCATGGTTCGCGAAATCGGCGCCGCGTACATCAGCGACCGCTACGACAGCAAAAGGTACCGCGACGCTTTCGACCGCCCGACCAACTTCGTCGGCTCGCGCGACAAGCTGCTCTTCACCACCCTCTCGCACCAGCGCCTCTACGCGGACGCGAAGGAAAGCGACCAGATGGTGGTCGAGTACCAGGTCAAGTCGTCGACCGAGAAGGGCGTGCGCAACCGCAACGACTTGATGCGGCGCGAGAAGGTCGTGCTCGAAGAACGCATGGAACGCGGCGGCACCGAAGACGTGCTGTTCGAAGGCGCCAAGAAGATCGAGTTCCAGTACTGGAACAGCGAACGCAAGCAGTGGGACGACGAGTGGGACACCCGCCGCGCCGAGAAGAAGTCGATTCTTCCTACCCGCGTGAAGATCACCCTCAGCGCTCTCGACGAGAACGGCAAAGAGGTGAAGTACACGACCCAGACGCGGATCATGCTCAACACCGAGATGCCGAGGTACTGATGAAAAGGCTCTCGAAGACGAGGACCCGGGAACGCGGCGTGGCGCTGCTGATGGTGCTCGTCGGCCTCGCCGTGCTCGGGCTCGTCGCGAACGAGATTCGCTACAACTCGATCGTCGAGATTCGCCTCGCCACCAACCAGCGCGACGAGCTGCGCGCCTACTACCTCGCCCGCAGCGGCATCGGCCTCTCGCGCCTGATGCTCAAGTTCCAGAAGCAGATGGACTCAATCCAGATCCCCAACATCGCGGGGATGCTCGGCGACCTCACCAAGCTGCTCGACCCGGGGGCCGCTGCGGCCACCCCAGCCGGGGGAAAGCTGCCGGGCTCGACGACTCCGCAGCCGTCGTCGATGTCGCTGCAGCTGTGGCGGATGGCGAAAATCGACTGCTACATGCTGCAGCAGATGATGCCGGAGGAAGACCCGAAGAAGGGCGGGCTGGCCCCGAAGAAGAGCAGCGGCAGCAGCAAGAAGTTCGACTTCGACGACGAGAACCCCGAGCTCGGAGCCGCGCAGGCCAAGCGTCAGTTCGGCGGCTTCGAAGGCTGCTTCACGAGCACGCTCTCGGACGAGGAAGAGAAGATCAACATCAGCAAGCTCAACGCCCCGCAGCTGTCGGCCCAGGTCGCGCTGGTGCAGACGATGGCCGCGTTCGGCGACAAGAAGTACGAGTTCCTCTTCGAGAAGGAAGACAGCAACCGGGTGAAAGCGCTGCCCACCGACATCATCATCGCGATGCGCGACTGGCTCGACGAAGACGAGACCGGCACCCAGCTGAACCTCTCGGGCCAGGGCGACCCGCTGCAGAAGGGCTTCTCTGACGAGAACTACAACTACGACAAGTTCGACCCTCGCTACCGCGCGAAGAACGCCGGCTTCGACAGCTTCGACGAGCTGTACATGATTCACGGCGTCAACGACCGCTTCATGGCCGCGTTCGGCGACAAGCTCACCGTCTTCCCCGACCAGAACAGCAAGCAGAACATCAACACCGACGACCCCGTGCTGCTCGAGCTCGCGATCAAAGCCATCGCCGACCCCGCCCGCCCCGACCCGCGCCTCGGTGACCCGCTCTTCATCGACACGCTGATCAAGAAGATCCGCACCGCGCGCGTCTTCGCGATGTTCGGCATGAGCGTCACCGACTTCGTCAACATCGTGCAGAGCGCCGGCGTCGCGACGAACTCGACCATCACCAACAACGCGCAGAACAACCGCTTCATCGGCGACAAGTCGAACACCTACCGGATCCGCGTGACGGGTGAAGCGGGCGACGTGACCCGCACCATCACCGCCGTGATTCGTCTCGACGACGGCCTCGGCCGCCTCGTCTACTGGAAGGAGGAGTAATGGCCAGAGTCCTGGGCCTGGATCTCGGCAGCCACAGCCTGAAGGCAGTCGTCCTCGAGACGAACCTTCGCGGCTATTCGACCCGCGCATTCGCCACCGTGAAGACGGGGGTGGGCGAAGGGCCGCTGCTCGACCGCATTCGCGCCGCGTTGCCCGAGCTCTTCGCGAAGGGTGCCTTCGCGGCCGACACCGTCGTCGTTTCGTTGCCCGGCCCGTCGCTGGCGACGCACCAGCTCGCCCTGCCCTTCTCCGACCCGAAGAAGATCGAAGCCGCCCTGGCGTTCGAGGTCGAGAGCCAGCTGCCCTTCGACCTTTCCGAGGCCGTCTGGGACTACCAGACCGCGTCGGTTGACGAGAAGGGCACCCAGCTGATCGTCGGCGTGGTGAAGAAGGCCGAGCTCGAGGCGCTGCTCGCGTCACTGAAGGAAGCGAAGGTCGAGCCGAAGGTCGTCACCCACCCCGGCCTCGTCTACCAGAACCTGCTCGCCTCGCTGCCGGCCGCGTCGCTGCCGCAGAACCCGGAAGCGGCAGTGGCGATCGTCGACCTGGGCCATGAGCGCGTGTGCGTCGCGATCGGCCGCCCTGGCTCGGGCATCGAG
This sequence comes from Myxococcales bacterium, assembly GCA_038206395.1. Classification (GTDB taxonomy): domain Bacteria; phylum Myxococcota; class Myxococcia; order Myxococcales; family Myxococcaceae; genus JAGSPQ01. Next base: position 20,928 of record JBBRAX010000037.1, read on the forward strand.
CACGCGCGCACCTTCACGGGCGGCGGCTCGGCCCTGACGCGCGCGCTGGCCACCGAGTTCAAGATTCCCTTCGCCGAAGCCGAGAAGTGGAAGGAAGAGCACGGCGCGGTCGGCGAGGAAGCAGTCGGGGGCGACGCTGAACGTGCGGCGGGTGCATTTCTTCGCGGCATGCAGCCCCTGCTTCGCGAGCTTCGCCCGACCCTGAAGTCGTACACCGCGAAGACGAAGCGGCTGATCGAGAAGGTCTTCATCTGTGGCGGCTCGTCGCAGCTGCGCGGCTTCGATGCCCAGCTGGCGCGCGACCTCGGCATTGCCGTCGAAGTGCTGCCGCTGCCGGAAGAGACGAACGAAGCCATCGGCGCCGACGGCCCGATCGCCGCCCAGGCATTTGCGCTCGCGCTTCGCGGCCACGCCATGGGCGCCAAGGCTCCGCGCTTCAACCTTCGCCGCGGCGAGCTCGCCTTCAAGAGCGACTTCGACTTCGTGCGTGAGAAGGTCGGCCAGCTCGTCACCTTCGCGCTCATTCTGCTCGTGCTGCTCATCGCAGGCGGCGTGGTGAGGAACACGGTGTTGGAGCGGCGCGAGAAGCAGGTCGATCAGCAACTGTGCGACGTCACCCAGCGCGTGCTCGGCACCTGCGAGAAGAACTTCGACAAGGCAGTGAACATGCTGCGCGGCAAAGAGAGCCCCGCCAACGTGGTCCCCCGCCGCAGCGCAGTGAACCTGCTCGCCGAGCTGACCGCGAAAGTGCCGGCCGACATGGCGGTGACGATGGAACAGGTGATCGTCGACCTCGATCGCATCGTCGTGAAGTGCGAGGCCGACAGCACGAAGCAGATGGAAGACCTGATCGTCGCGATCAAGACGTTCAAGTGCTTCAAGGAAGCGAAGGAAGGGAAGATTCAGAAGAGCAAAGACGGCTCGAAGGTGAGCTTTCAGCTCGACATCCAGGTCGAGTGCCCGGGCGAGGAGAGCACCTGATGCGCCAGCTCATCAACAGCCTGCAGAGCTCTTTCGCGACGCTGTCGTCGCGCGAACGCCGCATGGTGCTGATCGCCGCGGCCGGCCTCGGCCTCTTCCTCGTCTTCATGGTGACGTGGAGCTTCTCGAGCAGCGCCGACGCGATTCGCAAGAGGACGCAGAACAAGATTGCCCGCCTCGATGAAGTGCAGGAGCTCGCCGCCACCTACCGCGAGGCCAAGGGCGTTCAGGAGGCGATGGAACAGCGCCTCGCCTCGAGCAACATCCGCCTGATCAGCTACATCGAAGAGAAGGGCAACAAGGCCGGCCTCTCGATTCCGACCATCAACCCGAAGGCCGACGTCACGCTCGAAGGCGACAAGATTGTCGAGAGCGCCGCCGAGTTCACGCTCACCGACGTGCCGCTGAACCGCCTGGTCGACTTCCTCAGCACGATCGAGGCGGGGCCTGGGGTGGTGAAGGTGAAGTACCTGCGGCTCGAGCCGCGGCTGAAGGAAGAGACCCTCACCGCGTGGGTGCTGGTCGCGACCTACCACCTGAAGAACTAGCCAATGGCCGAAGAGAAAAAGACTGCCCTCTGGAAGCGCATCGGGCTGTATGGCGCGTTCAGCTCGTTCGCGCTGCTGATCGCCTTCTTCCTCACCTTCCCCTACGACACGCTGAAGGAACGCGTGCGCATCGAGGCAGACAACGCGGGCTACGTGGTGAAGATTGGCTCGCTGGGCCCCGGCTTCTTCTCGCTGCGGGCGAGCGACGTGAAGATCAGCAAGAAGCCGACGGGCGCCGCAGAAGAAGTGCCTCCGGAAGCGCTGCAGCTCGATGCGGTCTCGGTGGGGCCGGCGCTGTTTCCTCCGGGCATCGCGGTGTCGGCGAAGGCCTTCGGCGGCTCGGTGTCGGCCAAGGCGGGCGGCTTGAGCAACATCAGCGTGAAGATTGATGCCGACGACATCGACCTCTCGAAGGGAAACCTGAAGGCGTTCTCGGGCATCGACTTCGCGGGAGTCATCGACCTCAACGCTGCGCTGACGATGCCGCGCATCTCGGTGGGCGGCGGCCCTTCTGAGCCGGACCTCGGTGCGGCGACGGGCACGGTCACGCTCGAGACGCGTGGCATCGCGATCAACGGCGGCAGCGCGAACGTCGTCATCCCGATGTACGGCCCCGAGCCGACCCCGCTCGACCTGCCGAAGATCGTCCTCGGCGACCTCAGCGGCAAGGTGAAGTTCGAGAAGGGCGTCGGCACGATCGAGGACTTCAAGGGCAAGAGCGCAGACCTCGAGGTCGGCATCTCGGGGACGCTGAAGCTCGCCAAGGTGCTCGCCTACTCCGAGCCCAACCTCGAGATTCGCTTCAAGCCCGACCCCGAGTTCCAGAAGCGCCTCGGCCTCATCGGCAGCGCCCTCTCGGCCGTCGGCAGCGACCCGAAAGATCCCAACTGGCGCATGGGCCGCCTCACCGGGTTCCTCGGCAAGCCGAACTTCCATTAGCCGCTGGGCCCACCCCGCGCGTGGTACCGAGCCGCCAGCGTTTCGTAGTCCTCCCAGAACGTTCGTGGCTCAGCGTGCGCGGGAGACCTGATGGTGGCGGCGACTGCGGTGAGTGCCGGCGGTCCGAAGCAACTTTGCCGCGAACCTGCGAGAAATCGGAATCGCTGCGGGTTCTCTCGCCGCTTCCTCGGGCATTGGCCGAAAGAGGAGGGTTGGTGCTCGCGGGCGCAAGCGTGCGAAGCAACTCCCTGTCCCGAAACGTCGGCCACTTCCGCGACGTGGCCCAAGGGGCGTTAGTCGCTAACACCCACCCACTTCTGGCGCGTCGCCGCTCCTGCGCCTGAGAGCAACGGCCCACCTTCTTCGGCCAATGCCCGAGGGAGTGGCGGGTTCGATTTCTCGCAGGTGTTCCACGGCAGAGCTCCACCAGAGGCCGTGCGGACCGCTGGATCACAGAGGTCGCCTCCCGCGAGCATGGAGTACCTCGCGGCGGGTCCAACGAAACGCCGCAGCTCGGCCCGCTACAGGGCGTCGACGGACGTGCGGAGCTCGGCGGCGAAGTCGCCACGGACGCGGATCAGGTTCGCGAAGACCGACGGGCGTTTCGGGACGATCAGCGCCGCGGCAGGTGCCTTCACCTCGCCGTCGATGTCGGCCCCGGTGAGGTCGAGCTTCTGGTGCTGCTGGTAGACGACCCGATCGGGCTCCTGGGTCACGTTCGTCTGGGCGAGAGCGGCGGAGCTGAGCAGCAGGATCAGGGCGATGGCGCGGAACATGGCGCTGCGACACCTGCCCAGCTCTGACGGTTCCGCACCCCGGTTGATCCCCGGGCGCCGCGGGTGTGCGCCTGCGCCCAAGGCGCTGGGCCGTTTCGCCCCGTGTGCACAACTGCCACGCCCGTGAATATCGGCGGGCCCTTACCCGCCAAGCAACGACGTCACATACGGGTCGGCGCGCTTGTTGCTCAACGTGCCCGCAATGCCCGGCACCCGATACGCGTTGAACCAGGTCGAAAGCGGCGCGGGGTCCCGATCTCTCGAGCTTGGCGGCGTTCTGACCTTTGCCGAATCGGGCCAGCTGTGGGTCGACCTCAGCAAGAACCTCTCGGAAGTCGGCCAGGGGCAGCGCATCGACTTCGACATGTCGAAGGTAGAGCAGGTCGATGGCGGCTCGATGGCGCTGCTCGTTCAGCTGCGCGCTGACCTGCACCGGCGCGGCGCCTCGGCCGAGTTCGTCGGAGCCGCCGACCAGATTCAGGAAATCATCCACCTCTACCGTGGCGACGTGCGCGTCGGCCGCCGCAACAAGCGCCGTGCCCGCAGCGGGCTCGAGCAGGTGGGCGCCAGCACCCTCGCCATCCTCGCCGAGTTCCAGCAGGTGTTCGGCTTCTTCGGCCAGGCGCTGCTCGCGATGGTCGGCGTCATTGCCCGCCCCGGCACCGCAAACTGGAAAGACGTCACCCCGACGATGGAAAAGACGGGCGCCGATGCCGTGCCAATCGTCATCCTGATCAACTTCCTCGTCGGCTTCGTGATGGCCTTTCAGGGCGCGGTTCAGCTCAAGCAGTTCGGCGCCAACATCTATGTCGCTGACCTCGTCGGCCTTTCTGTCTGCCGCGAGCTCGGCCCGCTGATGACCGCGATCATTCTCTGCGGCCGTTCGGGCGCCGCCTTCGCCGCCGAAATTGGCTCGATGAAGGTGTCCGAAGAGATCGACGCCCTTCGCACCATGGGCTTCGGCCCGATGCGCTTCCTCGTCTTGCCTCGCACCATCGCGTTGATGCTCGTGCTCCCGCTGCTGACGCTGCTCGGTGATGCGGTCGGCATTCTCGGCGGCCTCTTCGTCGGAGTAACGACGCTGGACCTCACCATCGTCGGCTACCTCACCGAGACCCAGAAGGCGCTGGACGCGTGGGACATCTTCTCGGGGATGATCAAGGCCGTCTTCTTCGCGCTCGTCATCGCGCTCATCTCTTGCCAGCAGGGCCTGTCGACCACGGGCGGCGCAGAAGGCGTCGGCAAGCGCACCACCTCCTCGGTCGTCTCGATTCTCTTCGCCATCATCCTCGTCGACGCGGGCTTCACCATCTTCTTCCACGCGTTCGACCTGTGACTAACCCACTCATCAAGGTGTCCGGGCTGACCATGGGCTGGGACACCACCATTCTGCTCAAGGACGCGAGCTTCGAGGTCGAGCAGGGCGACATCTTCGTCATCCTCGGCGGCTCGGGCTGCGGCAAGTCGACGATGCTGCGCTACCTCATCGGCCTCGAAGAGCCGATGGCCGGCACGATCGAGATCAACGGCACCCGCGAGGCGTACCTCGAGGTCGGCCGCCCGCCGTACGGCGTCATGTTCCAATCCGGAGCGCTGTTCGGTTCGATGACCGTGGGCGAGAACCTGGCCCTGTCGCTGGACCAGTGGACGGATCTACCCCCCGACGCGATCAACGCCATCGTCCGCGCCAAGCTGCGGCTCGTCGGCCTCACGGACGCCGAAGACAAGCTTCCTTCCGAGCTGTCGGGCGGCATGAAGAAGCGCGCCGCGATCGCGCGCGCGATGGTGCTCGAGCCGAACCTCATCTTCCTCGACGAGCCCTCGGCCGGCCTCGACCCCGTCAGCGCCGTCGAGCTCGACGAGCTCATTCTTTCTCTCAATCGGGCGCTCGGCCTCACCGTCGTCATGGTCACCCACGAGCTCGAGAGCATCTTCGCCATCGGCAAGAACTGCATCATGTTGGACAAGACCACCAGGAGCATCATCGCCCGCGGAGACCCGCGCGAGCTGCGCGACCACTCGGAAGACCCGCGCGTCCGGGGCTTCTTCAACCGCCAGCCCTCGTCTCAGAACATCCCGCCGCCCGCCCCCACGGCACCGTGAAGGAACCCAAATGAGTACCCCTACGAACCACTGGAAGCTCGGCCTCTTCATGACGGTGGGCATCGCCGCCATCATCGGCACGATCATCTTCTTCGGCGGACGATCGCTGAAGAAAGAGACCGTGCCGTACAAGACCTACTTCGACGAATCGGTGCAGGGCCTGGAGATCGGGTCGCCCGTGAAGTTCCGCGGCGTGAGCATCGGCAACGTGTCTGACATCTCGCTCGCCGGAAACAAGCGCCACGTCGAGGTCACCTACGAGCTTGGCGTGAAGGTGCTGAACTCGCTGGGCCTCGCGGCAGAAAAGGCCCCTGGTGCCAAGACCCGCCTCGTCGTCCCCAAAGACCTTCGCGTGCAGCTCGCCTCGGCCGGCATCACCGGCGTGAAGTTCATTCAGCTCGACTTCTTCGAAGAGAAGTCGAACCCGCCGCTCGAGCTGCCATTCGAGGTGCCCGAGAACTACATCCCCGCCGTTGCGTCGATGATGAAGAACCTCGAGGACTCAGTGGTCTCGGCGGTCGATCAGTTCCCCGAGCTCGCCAACCAGCTGCTGCTCGTGTTCACCCGCGTCAGCACGATTCTTACCGGCATCGAAGACATCCACCTGCCACAGAAGCTCGCCGAGACCCTGACGCTCATCAACGCGGTACTCAACCAGGTCAACAACGCCATCGTCGCCATTGACCCGAAGGGCCTGTCGACCGAAGCCCAGGCGACGCTCAAGACCGTCAACACCGCCGTCATCGGCTTGAACCAGGTGCTCGCCAAGGTGAACAGCGATAGGGGCCTCGTCGCCAGCGTCCAACGCACGTCTGACGCGCTGGGCAGCATGGCCACCAATGCCAACCACGTCGGGCCGGCCATGGAAGACGCGCTTCGCGACGTCCAGGGAGCGGCCCAATCCGTTCAGCGCCTCGCCGACGCGCTCGAGCTGGATCCCGACATGTTGATCAAGGGTCGCGCGAGGAGGGTTGCCAAGTGATTCGCTCGAACCTGTTGGTCGTCTCGTTGCTGCTCACCCTGCCCGGCTGCGCGCTCTTCTCGAAGGGCGACGTGCCGATGCGGCGCTACTTCAACCCCGACCTGCCGTCGATCACCCCGAAGTCCGATGTGAACGGCACCAACGCCGAGCTGCGCCTGGGCCGGGTCACCTCGGGCGTCTCGATCGGCGAACGGATCATGTTCCGCGAGTCCGAGCACGAGGTTGGCTTCTACGACGACCGCTGGTGGACGGAGAAACCCGAGATGTACCTGCGCCGATCGCTGCAGCGCGTGCTCTTCGAGGAACAGGGCCTTCGCAGCGTGCAGCGTGGCGCCGGGCCGACGCTCAACGTCGAGCTGATCAACTTCGAAGAGGTGAAGACGCCACTTCACGTCGGCCGGGTGAAGCTCTCTTTCGCGCTCAGCGACGAGCGCGTGGTCTCGCTGCAGCAGACGCTGGTGGTCGAGAAGCCCATCGTGGAAGGCGGGAAAGGAGACGACGCCGCGGCAGTGGCCCAGGCGTTGGGCGAGGCGCTGCGCGAGGCGGTGTACGAGCTCTCGGCCCGCGTCGTTACGGACCTTTCGAAGACGTCGGCGGCGGCGGCGGCGGCGGCGGCGGCGGCGGCGGCGGCGGCGGCCGCAGCCCAGTAGCCGGAAGGTCCGCCCCTTCGACCAACACCACCCGCACCCCTTTTCCTTCCGGGCGGCCCAGCATCCGCAACAGCCGCCCGTCTTTCACGAAGCTGCCGCGCTCGCGCTCTTTCCAGCCACCCGCGGGCAGCGTCTGCCGGTAGAAGTCGACGACTTCTGCTTCCGTGGCGGGCGCGAGAAACGAGAGCGTGCGCGCGAACTCGACGTTCGAGGCGAAGGTGGCCTTGCTGCCCGGAAAGACCGGGGCCGGAAACCCGCCCGCGAGGCGCCCGGCCTGGCGGCCCTTCAGGTCGGCGCTTCCCATCACCAGCGTCGTCGTGCCGTCGGCTTCGGGGTACGCGTAGACGAGGTACGACCACAGCGAGACGGTGTCGAGCGCAGTCACCCGCGGCAGCTCGAGGCCGGTGAGGTCCAGCGGCACCGGCGGCACGTACAGCCCTTCTTTCGCAAAGCGCTGCTGGTACTGCGACAGCAAGGCGACCGGCTTCCACTTGCTGCGCGCGATGAAGATCTTCATCGGCATTCCGTTCGCCTGAAGCTGCTCGCCGACTTCCGCCCAGCTGACGAGGCCCGGCACGTTCCACTCGAAGGCCGACGCGCGCGCCGCGACGAGACAGACGAGAAGCAGCAGCGACCTCACGGGCACCCCGCCTTGCCGAGGAAGCAGTTGTGGAGCGTCGAGTCCGGCACCAGGCCAAGCCCCGGGCCACCCGTCTTGAACTGGGTGTTCCCGCCTTCGTCGGCGAGGTTGGTGAAGTAGTTGAACTCCATGCCGGCGTAGCTGAAATAGAAGTCCATCGCGCTGGTCGGCGCCGAGCCGGCGTGGCGTTCGGCGAAGGTCTTGCCCGCGGTGCCGCCGCCGACCCACATCGAAGCCACCGCATCGCGGTAGGTGGTGTTGGTGCAGACGCTGCCGATGCGGCAGCTCGCGCTCTGGTCGTCGCCCGCCGCGTTGCCCGCGAGGCCCCAGTCGTTGGTGAGAATCGAAAGCCGCCCGCGGCAGCCCTGGTTGTCGCGCCCGCCCACCGCGCAGAACCGGTAGGGGCCCGGCTTGACGTGGTCGGCCTTGAAGAAGCCTTCGGCGTCGTTCTGCAGGAACTGGGTCGGAATCCGGATGGCGTCGAGCCGCGCTTCGACCTGGCACGACATGCCTCCCTGGTCGAAGTACACGCGCGCCGCGGTCGTGGTGGGCACAAAGGAAAGCGACGGGTCGGGCGCGCAAGTCGCCTCGAGGCTCGAGCCGCGCACGAGCGCCGCGCCGATGATGGGCGGGCCTGTCACGCTGCTCAGCCCGTTGAAGTCTTCGTACCGGTTGGTGACCGCGAGCGCGAGGCCGCCGCCTGGCGTCAGCAGCTGGTTCAACGGCGCCATCGAGTGGGCTTGCAGGTCCTGGGTGCGGCGGCCCGTCGCTTCCCACACCGCGAAGGCGCCCGCTTCCTGCACCTTCAGCGACAGCCAGCCGACCTCGGCGAAGTGGATGCCGAAGAGCAGCACGGTGACGAACACCAGCAGCCCCAGCGCGAGCTCGACCGTCGCCTGCCCTCGCACGCACAGCGCCTTCAATGCAGCCCCTTGAAGCCGCCGTTGACCACCAGCTTCTCGTACGCCTCGCGCTGCCACGCGTACTCGGGCTTGTAGAGCGAGGTCTTCACGTCGGCGACGTCCTGCCAGCTTCCCGCAGGGGACGCCGGGTCGCGATCCACGTCGGTCGCCACCAGCGTCGCCCGCCAGAAAGGGTTCAGCAGGTTCGGGTGCTCGAGCCAGGTCTGCCGCGAGGGCGAACCCTTGCGGTGGTAGTACGTCATGCCCGCCGCGAGAGCGACCGCGCGATCCACCAGCCTTCCTGCGTACGCGCCGTGAAGCTCTTCGCCGCGGTTGTCGAAGCGGGCGCCAGCGGCGCCTCGGAAGATGAAGCGGAAGTCGAGCTCCCACGGGCGGTTCATCTTCGGGTGCCCGTAGTTGCGTTCGAGCGCAGCGTAGTTCTTCGGCTGGCCGTACGCGTCGGGCGAATCGCCGTTCGACACCGCGCCGTTCGGCAGGAACATCACCGCCCGCACCCAGACGCTGGGACACGCGCCCGCGCAGCTGCCCATCGTGTGGTTTACGTCGGGTGCGTCGGTGATCACGACGTCCGTCGGTTGGTACCCGTGTTGATCCGAGTCGTCGTCGATGTGCGTCGATCGCACCCAGGATCTCGCCGGGCTGCTGCGCGTGCGGGAGCAACCGCCCGCAGAGTCTCCCGCGGTGATCGACAGCGCCCCGTCGTCGTCGGCGAAGGCGATGTCGGTGGTCGGCGCGATGCCGTGGTTCAGCGACGCGCCGAAGTAGCCGCTGCCGACCGGAGCGGAAGGCGTAAAGGTGACTTCGCTGTGCGCCGCCGTGATCGCATTGAAGAGGCCCTGCACCGCCGACGGCACCTCGCCGCGGAACCGGGTGAAGGGGTCGCCGCGCGTGCCCAGCGCGGCGTGAAGCATGTTCTCATTCCACTGCCTTCTGCCGCACAGGCCCGAGCCCGCGCCGCCGCCGCGCCAGGCGCCTTCAGGATCCGCCGCCACGATGTCGCCGCAGCCGACCTCACGCCGGCTGACTGCCTGGGGTCCCTGCGAAGAACCCGAAGACGGGCCCGCGACCACGGTGACCGTGCCCGGAATCAGGCCGGCGTTCGAGACGATCTGCTGGGTCAGGTTTTGCTCTTCGCGTTCCTCGCGAACGCGGCGCATCATCCCGTTGGGGTTCACCGCGTCGTCCCGCGTCTCGTCGCGCAGCCCTGCGATCATCCCCTGAATCTGCTTCGCCTCCTGGCCGGCGGCGATGTCGTCGGACACCCACGACGGGTTCACGAGGGTCGGGCGCAGGCTCAGCAGTGTCGCACGCGCGTCGGCCGCTTCGTTGTTGTTCGCAGCGCAACCGTCGGCGCTGCTCGAAAGCGTGATCAGCTCTGCGTCCGCCGCGTTCAGCAGCGCGCGCGCGTACGCCGTCCAGCTGATCAGGCTTTGATCCGCGGTGAGCGCGACCCAGTAGCTGACCTGCAGCCGGTTGATGATCGCGATGTCGTTGTACGCGCGCGCGTTCACCACCGCGTTCGAGTACGCCGACACGTCGGCCAGCGTCTGCAGTTCGTGGTTCTCACGAATGCGCGACGCGATGCCCAGCGTCATCGTCACGAACAGCACCATCAGCAGCATCGTGAGCGCGAGCAGCAACAGGTTCTGCCCGCGGCGGCGAACGTTTCTCACGGCGCGGGCGGACAGTTCTGGGTGGCGAAGAACTTCGGGCGCGGCGGCGTCATCATCCGCATCGCGTAGGAAGTGGTGATGGGGAAGCTCCACTGGCGCAGGTTGAAGCGGGTGATGAACTCGCCGGCCAGCGGGCCCAGCGTGAGCCCCGGCACCGCCTGCCACATCGCGGTGTTCACCGGCATCACCGGGTCGACGAGCCCGACGCGGTCGCCCAGCCCGAAGGCCGCGCGGAACATCGACGACATCACCCAGTTCGCGAAAGGCACCCGCAGCGGGAACCAGTACACGAGCCGCACTTCGAGCCGGTAGCCGCCACCGTTGGGGTCATCGAAGTCCTGCTCGGACTGCGCGGTGACGTCGGTGGTCAGCGGGCGCTCGCGGTAGATCCAGACGATCGGCCGGTCGTGCCCGTTGTCCAGCGTCGGCTCGTAGCGGTTCGCAAAAGGCACGCCCGCCGTGCGCGCGCGGAAGGCGTTGACCAGCTTGTCTTCGGGGGTGGCGCCCGGCGTAGCGCTGCCCAGGTATGACGTGAAGCTCGGCAGCAGCGCCGCGATCGCCGCGTGGGTCATTGCCTCGCAGTCGCCGTGCTTCACCACCCCCGAGCGCACGGCCTTGAACGCGGCGTGCTCAGCCATCAACCGGCCCTGCAGCATCATGAACAGCTGAATCGTGCCCAGCACGAGGAAGACCGTCAGCGGCAGGGTGATTGCGGTCTCGACCACCGCTTGTCCGGAATCGCGCATCGGCGGCCCGACTGTGGGGCTTCCGCGCGAGTGCCCCCATCGGCCGACCGGCCTTTTCGCGCCCATTGCAGCCGTGTTAGGTCGCCCGACATGGCCGAGCTCGTGTTTTTCCGCCGGGGGGAAGAGGTGTTGCGGTTCAGCATCGATGGAGCACGCACCGTGCTCGGCCGGGGGGAAAGCTGCGACGTCGTGATTCCCGACCCCGAGGTCTCGCGTCAGCACGTCGCGCTCACGATCGAGGGCGAGCGCTGCACGATGGAAGACCTGTCGGGCAAGGGCACCCTCGTCTCGGGCAAGCTCGAGACGAAGGCAATGATGCCTGACGGCGCCGACCTGACCCTCGGCCAGTGGCGGGCGGTGTTCCGGGTGCGGGCGCAGGTCGAACGCGACGCGACGGAAGTGGGCAGCAACCGGACGGAGGTCGCTCCGAAATCCGAAACGCGAAAGATGCCGGCGCAGGTTCGCGTGCGGCAGGGCCACAACGAGAAGGTGCACAAGCTGCAGGCCGAGACTTTCACTGTCGGCAAGGATGCAGGAAACGACCTCATCCTCAACGACAAGTTCATCTCGGGCCGTCACCTCAAAGTGACGCGGCACGAGTCGGGCTTCCTGCTCACAGACAGGCAGTCGACCAACGGCACCTGGCTGGGCAACGCGCGCATCTACGAAGTAGAGGTGCCGCTGTTCACGATGCTGCGCATCGGCGAGGCCGAGCTCGTGCTCGAACCGCAGGGGGGCGACGTTCGCAGCGGCGTGTACCAGGGGATCATCGGCAACGATCCATCGGTGCGGCAGCTGGCAGAGCTCATCGAACGCGTCGCTCCGTCGACGGCGGCGGTGGCGATCTTCGGCGAGTCGGGCACCGGGAAAGAGCTCGTCGCCCGCGCCGTTCACGCGCGCTCGTCGCGCCACGAACAGCCCTTCATTCCCGTCAACTGCGCGGCGATCAGCAAAGAGCTGATCGAGTCTGAGCTCTTCGGCCACGAGAAGGGCGCGTTCACCGGCGCCGCCAACGCGCGCAAAGGCGCCTTCGAAGAGGCCGACGGCGGCACGTTATTCCTCGATGAGATCGGCGAGCTGCCGCTGGACCTGCAGGCCAAGATGCTCCGCGCGCTCGAGTCGGGCGAGATCAAGCGCGTCGGAGCAAGCAAGCCCATCAACGTCGACGTCCGCATCGTCGCCGCCACCAACCGCGATCTGCTGGGCGCGGCGAAGTCGGGCGCCTTCCGCGAAGACCTCTACTACCGGCTCTGCGTCATCCCGCTCACGCTGCCGCCGCTGCGCGCCCGCATGTCCGACCTCGCAAACATCTCGGACCATTTCCTGAAAGCATTCTCGCCCAAGGGCCAGCCGGTGCGGCTCACCCCGGCGGCGGTGCAGAAGCTCGAAGGCCACACCTGGCCGGGCAACATTCGTGAGCTTCGCAACGTCATCCACCGCGCGTTGCTGCTGCGCAAAGGCGCGATGATTGACAGCACCGACATCAGCTTCGACGTGCAGGCGAAGGTGAACAAAGACGTTCAGCTGCCCGACTTCCCGCCCGGCACCACGCTCGTTCAGATGCTCGAGTCGCTCGAACGGCGAATCGTTGAAATCTACCTGCAGCGCTTCAAGGACAACCGCGAGCGCGTCGCGAAGGAGCTCGGGGTCGCCCGGTCGACGCTGTTCAAGCGCCTGAAAGACTGGGGACTTACGGGCAACCACGACGAGTAGATCGCTTCGGCGGCCCGCCCGTTCAAAGGGGCATGGATGCTTCGGCCGCGCTGCCCCCCATCGATGACCTGTACGCCCAGCACCGGAAACGGGCGCTGGCGATTGCCCGCCGCATTCTTCAGGACGCCGACGAGGCCGAAGACGTGGTGCAAGAGGTCTTCATCCGCCTCTTCTCGCAGAACGTGCGCTTCGACGGGAAGGCCGCCTGCAGCACCTGGCTGCACCGCATCCTCGTCAACTCGAGCATCAACTGCCTTCGCGCCCGCAAACGCAGGTCGAAGTTGCTCAGCGAAACGCAGCCCACCGATGGCCCCGAAGAGCACCTGCTGGGCGACGAACGCCACCAGATGTTCATGGCGGCGCTCGCCCAGCTCTCACCGCAGCACCGCGACGTGCTCACCCTTCGCGAGCTCCGCGGCTTCAGCTACCCGGAAATCGCCCAGCTGCTTCACCTGCCCGAAGGCACCGTGAAGAGCGCCCTCAACCGCGGCCGCGCGCGCCTCGTCGAAGCGATGCAGCGCGACGGCAGGCTGCGAAAGGCGGGCTGACGGGCTACTCGTCGCCCTTCTGGCCGATGAACTGGTCGCCCTTCTCGTGGAAGAGGACGTTGAACGTGGTCAGCGAGCCGTAGCAGCGCGTGACGTACTGCTGCATCTCGACCTTCTCGGCGTCGGTGAGCTTCGGGTGCGCGTTGAGCTTCTGTTCCAGCGTCCGCAGCCGGTCGCGCACCATCACCACTTTGTGGAAGAGGGAGTCGATCGGGATTTCCTTCGCTTGCCCGTCTTTCGGCACCATCTGCACCATGCCGCCTTCCCACTTCGGCGCCAGCGACACCTCGGCCTGGCCGGTGGCCTCGAGAAAGACTTCCATCAGCTCGGCGCGCGTCATCGAGACTCCTGTCGAAGGGGTGGGGGTCGAGCCCGAGAACTGCAAGTCGGAGTCGTGAAGCTTCATGTCGGGCCCGAAGTCGACCTGCTCGCTGCCGCGGGCTGAGACGGCCGCCGCGCGAACTGGCAGCGCCGCGGTGCCGTCTTCCCGCCGGCGGACAATCACCGGGGCGATGTTCTGGATCCGCTTCACCCGCTGGGGCTCTGGCGTCGCCAGCCGCTTCGGCAGGCTCACCCCACCCCGGGCAGCAAAGGCGTCGCAAATGGGGGCCGAGGGCACGAAGAGGCCCCGGGCAGGTTGAACCCGGCACTGGCCCACCCAGCCTCGGCCCGAGTCGACCGAGATCGCTGACCACAGCTTGCAGTTTCCGCAGACCCTCTCGCCGGGGCCGAAGGTCGGCACGGGCGGCAGCGGCGATTCGTCAGCCAAGGTTCGGCTCCATGCTTCCCATCCGGACGAGGTTTCGGTATGTGCGGCGGCACCATGGCTCAGATTCCTCTCGAACGCATCCGCAACATCGGCATCTCCGCGCACATCGATTCTGGCAAGACGACGCTCACCGAACGGTTCCTCTATTACACGGGCCGCATCCACGAGATTCACGAGGTCCGCGGCAAGGACGGGGTTGGCGCCAAGATGGACTCGATGGACCTCGAGCGCGAGAAGGGCATCACGATTCAGTCGGCCGCCACCTACGCCGAATGGAAGGACTACAACGTCAACATCATCGACACGCCCGGACACGTCGACTTCACGATCGAAGTCGAGCGCAGCCTGCGCGTGCTCGACGGCGCCATTCTGGTGCTCGACTCGGTCGCCGGCGTTCAGTCGCAGTCGATCACGGTCGACCGCCAGATGAAGCGTTACCGCGTTCCGCGCATCGCCTTCATCAACAAGATGGATCGCGCCGGCGCCAACTACCGCCGCGTGGCGCAGATGCTCAAAGAGAAGCTGGGCCACCACCCGGTTCCCATCCAGGTTCCGATCGGTGCCGAAGACCGCTTCCTCGGCGTCATCGACCCCATCGAAGGCAAGGCGTTCTACTTCGAAGGCGAGAAGGGCGAAGTGGTTCGCACCGAGCCCGTGCCCGCCGAGTACGCCGACGAAGTGAAGGCGGCCCGCGCCGAGATCATCACGCTGGTCGCCGACGTCGACGACAAGCTCGCCGAGAAGTTCATCAACGAAGAGCCCATCAGCAACGAAGAGCTCAAGGCCGCGATTCGCCGCGCCACCATCGCGCTCAAGATGACGCCCGTGATGTGCGGCTCGGCGTACAAGAACAAGGGTATTCAGACCCTGCTCGACGCGATCTGCGACTTCCTGCCGAACCCGAAGGAAGTCGAGAACATCGGCCACGACCAGAAGAACAACGAGGCGCCCGTCGTCCTCGAGCACGACTTCAAGAAGCCCTTCGTCGGCCTCGCCTTCAAGCTCGAAGACGGCCGCTACGGTCAGCTGACGTACATGCGCTGCTACCAGGGCACGATCTCGAAGGGCGACTTCATCGTGAACTGCAGCCGCGACCTCAAGCGCCTGAAGATCCCGCGCATCGTCCGCATGCACAGCAACGAAATGAACGACATCGAGACGGCGAGCGCCGGCGACATCGTCGCGCTCTTCGGCGTCGAGTGCGCCTCGGGCGACACGTTCACCGACGGCGACATCCACATCACGATGACGTCGATGCACGTGCCGGACGCCGTCATCTCGCTGGCCGTTGCGCCGAAAGAGCGTGCGGCCACTGCGAACTTCTCGAAGGCGCTGAACCGCTTCACGAAGGAAGACCCCACCTTCCGAGTTCACCGCGACGAAGAGTCGGCCCAGACCATCATCAGCGGCATGGGCGAGCTCCACCTCGAGATCTACATCGAGCGGATGAAGCGCGAGTACCAGTGCGAAGTCATCGCGGGCAAGCCGCAGGTCGCCTACCGCGAGACCATCACCCAGAAGGGCGAGTTCTATTACACGCACAAGAAGCAGACGGGTGGCTCGGGCCAGTTCGCCCGCGTGTGCGGCTACCTCGAGCCGTTGCCGGCCGACGCCGTCGAGACATACGAGTTCGTCGACGAAGTCTCGGGCGGCGCGATTCCCCGCGAGTTCATTCCCGCCTGCGACAAGGGCTTCAAGATGGCGGTCGAGAAGGGCTCGCTGATCGGGTTCCCTGTCTCTGGCGTGCGCTGCGTCGTCAACGACGGCGCCTTTCACGCGGTCGACTCGTCCGAAATGGCCTTCAAGACCGCCGCGCTGATGGGCTTCCGCGAAGGGTACGCGGCCGCCAAGCCGGTGATTCTCGAGCCGATGATGAAGGTCGAAGTCACGGCACCGGAAGAGTTCCAGGGCTCGGTTGTCGGCCAGCTGAACCAGCGCCGCGGCACGATTCTCGAGACCTCGAACGCGGAAGGGTACCTCACCGCCATCGCCGAAGTTCCGCTGAACAACATGTTCGGCTACTCGACGGACCTCCGTTCGGCCACGCAGGGCAAGGGCGAGTTCACGATGGAGTTCGCGCGCTACTCGGCAGTGCCCAGGAACGAGCAGGAAGACATGATCAAGAAGTACAAAGAGAAGCAGGCGAAGGAAGCGGCCGATCGGAAGTAACCCGCCACTGCCTCGCTGCAGGTTCAGCACCCGCCGGCCCCTGCGAATTGCACGGGCCGGTTTTTCTTTTTATGGGAAGGTCGGGCCCCTTCGTTTGCCGCAACCGCCCCAGGAGGCACCTTGGCTGGTCAGACCTTCAAAACCGTTCCCGACCTTCTTCACTTCCGCATCGGCGCGACCCCCGGCGGCACCGCGTACCAGTTCGTCGAAGGCACCTCGTGGAAGTCCGTCTCGTGGAAGGACTTCGGCGTCACGGTTCGGGAAATCTCGATGGGCCTTCGCGCCCTCGGCCTGCAGAACGAAGAGCGCGTCGCGATTCTCGCCGGCACCCGCTACGAGTGGATCTGCGCTGACATGGGCATCCTCTGCGCCGGCGGAGCGACCACCACCATCTACCCTTCCAGCACCCCTGACGACTGCGGCTACATCGTCCAGGACTCCAACACCGCCTTCGTGATCGCCGAGAACGAAGAGCAGATCGAAAAGCTCGTCTCGCAGAAGGCGAGCCTGTCGAAGGTCCGCAAGGTGATCAGCATCGACGGCAAGAGCGGACACGACGGCTGGGTGATCAGCTGGGCCGAGCTGCTCGAGAAGGGCCGCGGCGCTTCGGTGGCCGAGTGGGAAGCGATCGGCAAGTCGGTGAAGAACGATTCGCTGGCGACGCTCATCTACACGTCGGGCACCACGGGCCGCCCCAAGGGCGTCGAGCTCACGCAGGACTGCTGGGTCTACGAAGCCGAGGCGATCGACGAGCTGCAGATTCTTCGCCCGGACGACGTGCAGTACCTGTGGCTGCCGCTGGCCCACAGCTTCGGCAAGGTGCTCGAGGTCGCCCAGCTGAAGATTGGCTTCCAGACGGCGGTCGACGGCCGCGTCGACAAGCTGGTCGCGAACCTGGCGGTGGTCAAGCCGACCTTCGTCGCCGCCGTGCCCCGCATCTTCGAGAAGGTCTACAACAAGGTCGTCGGCGGCGCGAAAGCGAGCGGCGGCATGAAGTACAAGATCTTCCAGTGGGCGCTGGGCGTCGGCCGCGAAGTCAGCAAGCTGAAGCAGGCGCGGCAGCCCGTCGGCGGCATGCTGGCGATCAAGGCGAACCTGGCCAACAAGCTGGTGTTCTCGAAGCTGAAGGCCTTGTTCGGCGGCAACCTTCGGTACTTCGTCTCGGGCAGCGCAGCGCTGTCGCGGGAAATGGCCGAGTTCTTCCACGCCTGCGACATTCTGATTCTCGAGGGCTACGGGCTCACCGAGACCAGCGCCTTCTCTTTCGTGACCCGCCCCGACAGCTACAAGTTCGGCACCGTCGGCCCGCCGGCGCCCGGCACCGAAGTGAAGATCGCCAGCGACGGTGAGATTCTGATCAAGGGCCGCGGCGTGATGCGCGGTTACCACAACCTCGGCGAAGCGACGGCCGAGACGATCAAAGACGGCTGGCTCTACACGGGCGACATCGGCGAGCTCGACGCCCAGGGCAACCTGCGCATCACCGACCGCAAGAAGGATCTGATCAAGACCTCGGTCGGAAAGTACGTCGCCCCGCAGGAGCTCGAAGGCAAGCTCAAGCTGCTCTCGCCCTACATCAGCAACGTGCTCGTTCACGGCAACAACCGGAACTTCTGCACGGCGCTGGTCGCCGTCGACCTCGACGCGATCACCGCGTGGGCAAAGGAGAACGGCGTCGCCGGCAACTACGCCGAGATCGTCAAGGACCCGAAGGTCCACGCGCTGCTGAAGCCCGCCTTCGACCAGCTGAACGCCAGCATCGCCAACTACTCGCAGGTGAAGAAGTTCGCGATCCTCCCTCAGGATCTCACCCTCGAGAACGGCGAGCTCACGCCCAGCCAGAAGGTGAAGCGCAAGGTCGTCGAGACCAAGTACAAGGAAGTGCTCGACGGCTTCTACGCTGGCGGCATCGAGAGCTGACCTGCCAGTTCCCTGGTACGACAGTTCAGAAGTCCGTGCCCCGATCGGACGTCGAGCCGCCTCAGTGGCAAGGCGAACTTCGCAGCCAATGGGGATGGGGCGGCGTCCCAGCGGTGCACGAACTTCTGAACTGCCGTACTAGGATCCGCTACCGAACTGCCGCCAGAAGAAGGCGGCAGTCATCGTCCAGCCGATGCAGACCACCACGGGGCGGACCTTGGCCGGCGCCACCTTGCGGGCCAGCGACGCCCCGCCGAAGCCTCCCAGCACCGCGCCGATGACCATCACCCCGGCGGGCGCCCAGGCGATCTTTCCGCTGATCGCGAAGATCGCCACCGCGACGCCGTTGATCAGCACGCCCAGGCCTGACTTCAGCGCGTTCATCCGGTGCAGCTGCGTCATCCCCAGCAGGGTGAAGGCGGCGAGCATCATCAGCCCCATGCCTCCGCCGAAGTAGCCGCCGTAGATCGAGATCGCCAGCTGGACCCCCATCACCACCGGGCGCGACGCCTCGGCCGACTTGAGGCCTGCACGAAGCCTCTCGCCAAAAGTGAAGACGAGCGTCGCGAGCAGCATCAGAAACGGCACCAGCGTATTGAAGATCGACGAGGGCGTCGCGATCAGCGTCAGCGAGCCGATGAGCCCGCCCAGGGCGCTCAGCGCCGCGAGCCACCGCAGGTTCGCGCCCTCGGCCTTCAATTCTTCCCGGTAGCCCAGCGCGCTGGCGATTGACCCGGGCCAAAGGGCCACGCTGCTGGTCGCGTTCGCCACCACCAGGTCAGCGTGGGTGAAGACGAGCGCGGGGAAAGTGAGGAAGCTGCCGCCGCCCGCGACGCTGTTCAACGTTCCGCCTGCGAAAGCGGCGCCGAACAGCAGCGCGGCATCACCCACATCCATGGCGAAGACGCCTACCATGAATGCCATGTCGACCCGCGTCGCCACTGCCCACCAGCGCGCAATCGAAGACGCGCAAGCCCTCGTCCTCGTCCCCAACGACGGCAAGTTCCGCCTCACC
The DNA here is from genome assembly GCA_038206395.1 of Myxococcales bacterium. Classification (GTDB taxonomy): domain Bacteria; phylum Myxococcota; class Myxococcia; order Myxococcales; family Myxococcaceae; genus JAGSPQ01. Next base: position 40,023 of record JBBRAX010000037.1, read on the forward strand.
ACCGTCGCGGTCGGAGATCCCCAGGCGCCGCTGGCTACCTTCCTCACCATTCTCGATCTGCATGGCTTCCTGAACGACGAAGGCCGGCTCGCCAGTGACGTGGGCCTCGTCTCGATGGGCGACCACTTCGACTGGGGCAAGGCCGACCAGCGCGTGCAGGCGACCCGCGAAGGCAGCGCCATTCTCGCGTGGCTGGCCGCACACCCGCCCGACCAGGTGCAGATCGTCTTCGGCAACCACGACCTGGTGCGCGTCGGAGAGCTTTCGACCTTCACCGACGACGCCTTCCGCATCGCGCGCGCCGAAGCCGACCTCGCCTACCGCAACGGAGACGTCGACCCCGCGCTGCAGGCCGCGCTGGTCGAGAAGCACCCAACCGTGCCCAAGGCCGAAGTGCTGGCCCGCGACTTTTCCTGCTTCGACGTCGCTCAGCGGGTGCTGGTCACGCGGCTCTTGAAAGAAAGGCGCGCGCGCCTCGCCGTCGCCCCCGCGGCCAACCTGCTGCTGGTGCATGCGGGAGTCACCGCGACCGAGCTTCGCTGGCTGCAGGTCGAGAACCGCGATGCCTTCACCACCGCGGCCGCGATCAACCGCTTCCTCGACGAACGGGTCGAACGCTGGCCGGGCGAAGGCCCGCTGGATCTGACGCCGCTTCATGAGCAGGGCGCGGCGAAGGCCGGCGAAGCGAAGGGGATGCTCTTCCACCGCGCAGCGAACCCTTCGGTCAAGGAAGTCGGCCGCGCCGACCGCCGCTTCGACCCGCGCACCCTGCCCCGCGGCATCTCGCAGGGCATCGGCCACATCAGCGACAAGAAGTGCCGCGAGCTGCTCGGCGATTGGGTCGAACCGAACCCCATCACCTACGGGAAGATTCGCGGCCTCACCCTCGACCAGGACGCCGTTCGGTACCGCCTCGGCGCGCGCGACGGCGACGCGCTGTTCTACCTGGACGGCGGCATGAACCACGTCCCGCCCGACCAGTACGAGCTCTTCGACCTGCGCCGGCGTCAGCCGAGCTCGAAGCGCGAGATCAGCGGCACGTGATCCGACAGGCCGTCGAACCGGCCGGCCTTTGAGCCGAAAGAGTACGTGTCTTCGAGATCGCGGAAGGTGACCCCCGAGCCAAACAGGTGGTCGAGGTGCATGCGCAGCTTCATGAAGCCCGCCGTCGAGAAGCCCTTCGGGTTCTTCGGGTCGATTTGCTTGAGCAGCTCTTGCGCGCCTGAAAGCTTCGCCTCTTCGACCAGGTAGCGGTACACGGGCGAGTCGGGCGCAGAGTTGAAGTCGCCGCCGAGCACGAAGGGCTCGCCCTCGCTCTTCACCTTCACGAAATCGCCCAGCACCTTTGCTTCGGCCAGCTGGTTCTTGCCGTGGCCCATCTTGATCTTCTGCTTCCAGAATTCCGTCGTGAAGGGCGACGGCAGGCTCAGGTGGGTGTTGAAGACGTGGAACTTCTTGCCCTTCTCGTTCTCGAGGTGCAGGTGCGCGACGATGCGCGTCTGCTTCGCGCGGCGCAGCGTGTTCTCGCCGAAGAAGGTCACCCCCTGGGGCTTCTCGTGGTTGCCCGAGATGGCCGAGAGCCGTTCGGTGTTCACCAGCATCGCAAGGCCGGTCGTGTACAGCTTCACCTTGCCGAGCCCGTAGGTGTGCGCGGGGAAGTACCAGGGTTGGTAGACGGCCTGAACGCCCTCGGCCCGAAGGCTCTCGCGCAGGTGCCGCATGAACGCTTCGAGCTGCGTCTCGTCTGCGCCGCCGCCGCGATTCGCGACGCCGCTGCGGAAAGAACGGGTCTCGACTTCCTGCAGACAGACGATGTCGGGCGGCTCGCTGAGCGAGGCGATGGCGCGCGAGATTCGCGTCTTCGCCCCCGCGGTGCTCGCGAGGCCCTTCAGCGCATGGCCAAAGTAACGGACGTTGTACGAGACGATTCGCATCAGCCCTTCCAGCGTCCCAGCACCATTGCCTGATCAGCAAGGCCTTCCAACCGTGTCGCGCCGTCCGCCAACCAACGTTCGGGTGTGCGAAGCATCTGCGCTTCCAGCGCGAGATCCTCGGCGAGCCGCTGCGCCTCATCAACCGAAAGTCCTGCCTTCGGCAGCGTCTGCAGCCACCCTTCGACCCCCTGGGGCCGAAGGCCGATCGCCCGCGCCCACCCAGCCAGCAACCGCCGACGCGTCCCCAGGTCGGCCAGCGCCTCGGCATCGTCCGAACCTTCGGCCCGCTGCAGCGCGCCTGGCACCGCGTCGACGAGCCTCCGCCTGCGCACGTGCGACGACGCCAGGGGCACGTGCACCGGCAAGGCCGCGGCGCCCGACGCGATCCACTCTGCCGCCGCCGTCAGCCCCGCGCGCGCGTCGGCCGCTTTCAAGTCGGTGTCGGTGCGGGCGAGAAATTCTCTCATCGCCGGGTCGCGCCCGAGCAGCCGCGGCCAGCTGCGATCGCCGTACGGCAGCGCGCGAGAAGCCGACCCAATTCGCCTGGCTGCCGCGGGGCTTACCACCTTCGCGCGGCGGGCCAACGACAGCGCGTGGTCGACGTTCACCTGCGGCACCGACAGCGCGCGAAAGCCGTGCTCGGCCTCGGCGTGAAGCACCGCCACGTCGGCGTCGTCGATGCGCTCACCATCGCGAAACGCACGGAAGATTTCGCCGACGCCGATCATCCCTTCGCGCCAGAGCTCGGCGGCCCGAAGGGCGCCCATGCTGGCGGCTCCAAAGACGGCGACGCCAGAACCCAGTGCCGCGCGCAGCTCGTGGTGCCACACCGACGGCTGCGCTTCGAACACGCCGTCGATCAGCACCAGCGCGGCCGGCCTTTCGACCAGCGCCCGCCACACGTCGCCCTGCCGCGCGGGAGCCAACAGCTCGCAGCCGAACTTCCGCACCTCGGCCGCAGCGAGCGTCGGCCCGACGAAGGCGAACCAGCGGCGCGCCTTCACTGCAGCAGCTCGGACACGCGGAAGCCCGGCACCAACACCTTTACTACGCGAATCGGCAGCCGGCCCGCGGCGAGCTCGACGAAGGCCACCGGCCGGCGAAACCGCTGCACCAGCTTCACCGCCGTCGCGGGTCCGCGCGCGGCCGCCCGGGTCGACCGCTTCGCGCGCGCGACTTCCTTCCACAGCCCCTCGACGTCGACCGTGCGCGGCACCGCGACGTCCTCGCGTGCTGCCTGAATTTCCGTCTGCCGCGACTGCGCTGCTTCGAGCACCGCCGCTTCGACGGCCTGGGCGAGCGTCGGCCGCGACGCGTAGCCCGCGGTGAGTGGAATCGGGCCGCCATCGAGCTCGCGCAGCAGCGCCCCTGCAACGGGAGCGAGCGCTGCCTTCGGTGTCAAATCAAACACCTCGAGCGCGAAGCCTTCGAACGCGTGCGCCGTCGTCAGCCGCCGCCGCGCGAAGTCCTTCGGCAGCCAACCTTCGGGCAGCACTTCGGCCAGGGCCTCGCGTTCCCACGCCTCGTACGCCGCGTGAAGCAGCGCCGCGCCCAGCTGCCGGTGAGCGCCCATCGCGTTCGAGGTCCATGGCGCTGCCATCGGCCCGAGCCCGACCGGACCACAGTGCACGGCGCCCGTGGGAACCCAGACGTCACGGGGCGAACCATCGAGCCGCGTCCCGCGCACCCAGCCGGTGCGAAGCGTGCTCGCCTCGCCGCCGAACCATTCGCCCGGCATCACCGCGTCGAGCGCCGCAGCGGTGGACCAGACTTCTTCGTGCGGCGGCTGCTCGGCGGCCCAGAGCTCAGCCGCTTCGTGAAGTGCGCCGCGCGCCGCCGAGGCGAAGTCGCGCCCTTTTCCGTTGCTGACCTGGAGCACGTGCCCGCCCGGGCGCATCGCAGCGGCGACCTCGACTCCGGTGCGATCGAGCGCAGTGAGGCGGGCGACGCGGGTCACTCCAATCGGGTCGGCCAGGTCTTTGGGCAGCTGGTACATTGGCGCCTTCGCATCGTGCCGTGAGGAACGCGTGAAGGCGACCGCCATCATTCTGGCCGGTGGAAAGAGCCAGCGCATGGGCGTGCCGAAGGCGCTGCTCGCCGCGGACGATGGTCACACCTTCGTCAGCCGTCTCGCCGCGACCTTCACCGAAGCGGGGGCCGCGCCACTCATCGTCACCGGCGCGCACGCGGCGGAGATCTCGGCGGCCCACCCTTTGCTGCCGATGGTGCTGAACGCCAGGTGGGGCGATGGGCAGTGGTCGTCGGTGCAGGCCGGCCTGCGCGCGGCGCTCGCCCAAGGGTCGACCCACGTGCTGATCCACCCCGTCGACATCCCGGCGATCTCGGTTTCGACGGTGCGCGCAGTGCTCGGGGCGCTGGACCATCACGCCGCAGTCGTCGTCCACCACCAGGGCCTGCCCGCCCACCCACTGGGGCTGTCTGCCGCCGGCGCGCGAAAGCTGCTCGCGACGCACGCCCAGACCCTCGAGCAGGCGACCGGCGCACTTTCCCTACACGCCCTGGAAGTGGAAGACGCCGCGGTGCTCGACAACCTCAATACGCCAGAGGCTTATTCGCGGCGATTCGGGCACAATCCGGCGCCGGGTGTGACTGGCGGGCCCGCTTCGGAAACAAGGGGTCGGTAACGATCCGTAACCCGCTGGACTCGTTGACCTCGCAGCCCCCAATGCAAACGCGCTTCACAAGTCCGATCGACCGATGCGACCTATTTCTCTAAACGCCGATATTCAATCGATGTCTCGGCACGACTCAGGTCAAGCGATGGTCGAATCGGCAATCGTGCTGCCGCTGACGGTCTTCATGATTCTCGGGCTTTTGCAGCTTGGCCTGCTGCAGCAGGGCCGCACGATGGGCAAGTACGCCGCGTACAAGGCGGCCCGGGCGGGAGCGATTCACAGCGCGAAGATGAAGGTGATGGAAAACGCCGCGCTGGCGGTGCTGCTGCCGGTGGTGGGCTACCAGTCCGGAGGTGGGGGCGAGGCGTACAACCGCACCCGCGACGACAGCGATCTCAAGACCGCGTGGGATCGGATGAAGGACAACACGTACCCCGACGCGACCAGCCTGAAGGTGGTCGAGATCCGCATCTGCAGCCCGACCACGGCGACGGTCAGTGGCAGCTCGGTCGACTTCGACGACGCGGCGACGATGAACGCCGCGAGCAGCTGGGAGACGATGGACAAGGGCAAGCTGTCCGTTCAGGTCACCTTCCACTACCGGATGGTGATCCCCTTCGCGAACATGGTGATCTGGAACATCGTCCGCGCCGACCAGGTCAGTGAGCAGCTGCTGCAGGTGACGCGGCTCGGTACAGCGAAGAACGGCGCGATTCAGGGCATTCGCAAGACCAACTCGACCAAGATCGCCAGCAGCGACGCGACGGTGGATTCGCTGGGCCAGTCGGGCAAGTACTTCCTGCCGATTCGCATGTCTTTCGTTCACCGCATGCAGTCGAACTTCTTTCCTTCCAAGGGTGGCTTCGAGATTCCGGGCTCGAACGAATGCATCCTGAGCTTCCCGAAAAAGTGAGATCCGCGATGCGCACCCGAATCGTCCTCAAGACCCGCGGGCAGACCATCGTGCTGGGGGTGCTCACCCTGCTCGTGCTGGCCGTGATGATGATGCTCACGTTCACGCTGAACAACGTGGTGCACGAGAAGATTCGCCTGCAGTCGACGAGCGACGCGGCGGCCTACTCGAGCGCCATCGTCCAGGCGCGCGCCTTCAACTCGATGGTGTATTCGAACCGCGCGATCGCCGCGGCCGTCGTCGCGCAGATGACGGTGCACGCGTGGATGAACACCGCGTCGGCGACCACCGCCACGCTCTTCAGCGGCGCGATCGCCTTCATCATGATTGCGCTGATGGAGCTCGCCCAATCCTTCTGCCCCATCGTCTGCTTCTGCGCGATCCACTGCGCCCACATGATCGAGGCCTTTGTCGTGATGGCGAAGTATTTCCAGAAGTGGTCCGACTACAACGACAAGGTCAAAGGCGCCGAAGAGAAGTTCAACAAAGCCGTCGGCTCGATCAAGGAAATGGTCGACGACATTCACAAGGCGCAGAAGGAAGTGCTGAAGAACGCAAACGGCGCGATTGAGTCGATTCCGGGCACGTTGAGGAACATCAACGCGAAAGAAATCAAGGAGTACGACAAGTTCACGAAGGACAATCAGGCGACGTTCGCTTGTGCACTCGAGGGCAGTGACCTGAAGTGCGAGGGCCCGGAAGAACGCAGCGCCTCGTCGAACAGCGACCGCAGCACCGTGATGCAGAACGCGGCGAACGCGATGCGCCCCTTCTACGACCACCTGCTCACCGTCACCGACCAACACGACGACTTCAAGGCGTCGGGCTCTGACTTCCTCAAGGACATCCAGAACAACGAAGGCAACCCCATCGTCTTCAAGTTTGGAAATGCCTACACCGGTGAGTCGACGATGATGCTCGGCGACAACCAAACCGACACGGCGAAGAGCGTCGGCGCGTCGGTGATCACGACCTTCTTCACCAGCTGGCACGACGGTGTCGGCGTGATGGCGCTGCCGGTCTGGGTGTTCTCGGACGAAGGCGGCGGCGCCCACTTCCCGGGCTGGGCGCACCAGGGCGACCACGACAAGTACAAGGGCATGCAGAACGAAGACGTCTGCGGCGACGAGAAAAACTGCTTCATCAACTTCCGGGCGGTGAACGACAAGGACAAGGACTTCGGCCAGCCGACTTCGTACGCATCGGCCCGCTACGACACGCTCGCTGAAAAGATGAGCGGTGGAGGCCGCGACCGCAACGCCTGGTTGGTCAGTGAGAAGGGCGAGCTCGAGCTCGACATGGGCTCGGGCAAGGCGCGGGTGCAGCTGATTCCGCGCAAGCCGGGCTACGCGATCAGCAAGGCGAAGACGTACTTCCACCAGCCAGGCAACTGGCAGGCGCCGCCGAACTTCTTCGACCCGTTCTGGCGGGCGAAGCTGCACCCGTTCATGTCGCGCGAAGAGGCGCGAAAGGCCGCCGAGACTGCAGGTGACACGGACGGCGCGAAGAACGCAGACAAGGTGCCGGTCGAGGGGTACGAGTTTTGAGAGCCCTGCGCATCAAGGCGCGCGGGCAGGCCGTGCTCGAGCTGTCGCTCCTGCTGATCGTGATGGTTCCGATCATCTTCTACAGCCTCTTTCTGGACGACCTGTTGCGGCACCGCCTCGACATGCTCGAGGCGGTCGTCTCTTCACCGTGGGACGCGACGGGCATCGACCAGGAAAGCAGCAACGGGGGCGACATCGCCTCCAACGAAAGGCACGCCTGGTGTGACCACACGTACACGTACAACTCGTACGACGTGGACTACGAGTGCGACAACGACGGCAGCCGCCACCACAAGGCCTTCGCGGCGCACGTGTGCTGGATCGTCGAAGGCGGCCAGCAGATCGAATGCTCGCGCGACGCCAACACGCCGTCGATCGACGATGACGCAAGCTACAACGGCGGTGGCATCACCACCTGCTCGGCCCGCGCGGGGGTCTTCAACTACTTCATCGTGCAGCAGGCGATGGCGGGCTTCACCCAGATGGACAACCTGACGAAGGCCGAGCACCTGGCTGGCGCGGTGCACAGCCACTACGGCGCGGCGTCGGCGAACATCTTCATGCTCGAGAAGCAGCAGTTCGCGGTGCTCCACGACGACTGGGCGCTGAAGCTGCCGGGCGACGTCGACTCGGCCTTCGACATCATGTCGATGATTCCGGGCGGGCTCTTCGACTCGGGCTTCAAGAGCCGGGTGAAGGTCTATTACGACAAGAACGCGAAGTTCGATGATGCCGACGACTTCTTCGACAAGCTCGACGACGAGAAGCTGATCAAGGACACGGCAAACGACGACGGGTTCACGGGCGACGACCCGAGCACGCTGCACCTGTCTTTCAACAAAGAGCCGGGCCACGACTTCGGCATCATCAAAAAGCACCCGTCGTCTGCCTGGTCGGACTCGCGGGTCAAAGACACGCACGGCTCGCGCGAGAACTCGTACTTCGGCGTCTCCGAGAGCACCTGGTAGTGGCGTGGCCGAGCCGCGCGCCATCAGCCTGCCCTTCTTTTTTCTCGGGGTCATGGCCCTGGGTTCGGTGCTCGGCACCGGCGCGTACTGGATCAAGGCGTCGCAGGAAGACGAGCGCATCGACCAGGTGATGTCGCAGTCGGCGACGGTCGATCGCGTGCGCGGCATGTCGGTGGACATCACGGCTCCGCCCGAGGCGGCGCTGGAAGGAATTCCCCCCTACCCGCGCGCGGTGCCGAAGAAGGTCGCCGACACGCTGAAGGGTCAGGGCTCGCAGCTGGCGGTGGCGTGGTTCACGACGGACGACAGCGTCGACGCGGTGATCGCGTTCTACGAAGCGGCGTTTCGCAAAGAGAAGCGGCCACTGGTCAGCCACCGCTACAGCGAAAGATCGGGCTACGTGGGCTGGCTGCAGCCGGACTTCATGGGCGTGCCGCCGGAAGACGCGGGCATCGACATTCTCGCGGGGACGATGCACCTGGTCAGCGTGATGAAAGAAGGCCGCCAGACGGCCGTGCTCGTGTCGGCCTCGCGCCCGATGGACCTGCTCGACAACCCTACCCGCTTGCCTCCTGGTGTCGAGCTGCCGCCGTATGCCGACGCCGCAAAGGTGTTCGACCTGGGCGAAGGCGAGCTGAAGCAGACGACGGTGTGGAGCGAGGTGAAGAACCGCCCCGTGGCCGAGGTCGAAGGGTGGATGCGCGAGAACTTGAAGCAACATGGCTGGAAAATCGCCGACCATGCTTCTGCGCCTGTTCGCACCGCGATGGACTTCAGGCGAGACAAAGAGCACCTGTCGGTGGTGCTCACCCCCGAAGGGTCGAAGATTGGCCTCATGGTACAGTACGCCAACCAACCGCAGTCACTCACAGAAGGGCTCCAATGAAGCGTCTCGCGATGCTCACCCTGTTGATCTCGACGGCGGCGTTCGCCGGAAAGGATGACTGCAAAGTGCAATGCGCCGGGGTGCGCGGCCCGTGTGCGTCGGCGTGCGAGGACGCGAGCAAGTCGAAGAAGCAGACCGCCGACTGCGCGAAGAAGATGTGCGACATGGCGGTACAGCAGTGCGAAGCCCAATGCGGAGCCGGCAATGCCAAGAAACGCTGACAGCCTTCGACGGACCTGGGCGGCAGCGCGGCGCGGCCAGGCGATGGTGGAATACTCGGTGGTGACCTTCGTGCTGTCGCTGGGCGCGTTGGGTCTGCTGGCGGTGCCGATTCCGACGGGAGTCAACGGCCGCGGCACGGCTCCACTGTTCCGGCTGTTCTGGGAAGGGCTGAACGGTTTTTACGACAGCGTCTACTATGTGCTCCAGTGTTCGGTTCCCTGAAGCCACTGCTCGCGATGTTGTGTCTGCTGGCTGTGCCTGCGCTCGCCGCGACTCCGGCGCAGTGCAAGGCCGGCTGCAAGACCGAGATCAAGCCGCAGTGTGAAAAGGCCTGTAGGAAGTACGCGGCCAAAAGCGTCGACAGCTGCCTCAAGGACATGTGCGAAGTCGCGATGAAGCGCTGCGATAAGATGTGCGACGACACGCCCCCGAAGGGCAAGTAGCCGCGGAAGCGTGAAGACCCCCGCAACTGCCCGCCGCGTCCCGGGTTCCAGCGAGTCATGCCCACAAGATCGCTCGTCCTGGTGCTCGGTCTCTTCCTGATCGGTTGTGGTTCCACGATTTTGGCGCCCACCGACAGCGGCGCGAGTGGGGGAGGCGGAGGCGGCGACGCAGCGGATGCCGGCTCGATCGACGCGGGTTGCGTCTACACCGGAGCGTCGGCAGACGGGCTGGTGCCGACCGAGAGCGGCCCGCAGCAGGGCGTGAAGGTCGGTGACACCTGGCACTGGCTCGGCGTGCCGTTCGCTGCGCCGCCGGTGGGTGCGCTGCGGTGGCGTCCGCCCGCGCGCCCTTCTTGTGAAGCCGCGGTGAGGCTCGCCGAGATGGTGGGCCCGATCTGCCCGCAGCTCGACCCTGACGGTGGCTTTCTGGGAAACGAGAGCTGCCTGACGCTGGACCTGTGGTCGAAGGACGGCGCCGCCGATGCGGGCGTGATGGTCTTCATTCACGGCGGCGGCAACCTCACCGGCTCGTCGTCTCACAACAACGGCCTCTTCTCGGGGCAGGACCTCGCCACCCACTCGGGCGTCGTCGTGCTGGCAATCAACTACCGGCTCGGAGCGCTCGGCTACTTCGCGCACCCGCAGCTCAACGGTGAAAGCGACGCGGGCGTGTCGGGCAACTACGGAATTCTTGATCAGCAGGCCGCACTGCGGTGGGTGCGCGACAACATCCGCGCGTTCGGCGGCAACCCCAACCAGGTGATGGTGTTCGGAGAATCGGGTGGCGCGCAGGACACGGTCATTCAGCTGGTCGCTCCGGGAGCGAAGGGGCTGTTCAAGACCGCCGCCATCGAGAGCGGGGGCATCTACAAGACGACCCTCGCCGACGCGATCACCGCGATGGCGCCGGTGGTGCAGGCTTCCGGCTGCTCGTCCGCGGCCGACGCCCTCATCTGTTTGCGCGGGGTCAGCGCGAAGCAGCTGGCGATGCTGCCCGCCGTCGCGGGCCCGCTTGCCCGTGGCCTTCGCTACGGCCCGGCGATCGACGGCGTCGTGATCCCCGACTACCCGACGACGCTGATGAAGCAGGGCAAACACAACCTGGCGGCAGTGATCATCGGGACCAACGCCGATGAGACTTCGCGCATGGTGGCCAACGTGCAGACGGTGGCCGAGTACGAGGCAGCGATTCAGGCACAATACGGGCTGGCGCTGAAGGCGCAGATCCTCGCGCAGTACCCGGCGTCGCGCTTCACGACTCCGCGCAAGGCGCTGATCGCCGCGACCACCGACTCCAGTTTCACCTGTGGCACCCGGCGCATCGCGCGCGCCCTCGCCGCCGGCCAGACCCAGCCCGTGTACCGGTACTTCTTCAGCTACCAATCGCCGGGCCCGGCGGGCGATCTGATCGGAGCCACCCATGGGGCCGAGCTGCCGTTCGTGTTCGGAACGTTCGCGGCGTTGGGCGTGACGACTCCTGTGCCTGCGGCCACTGCGCTCAGCGAGCTGATGCAGGGCTACTGGACGCAGCTGGCGAAGTTCGACGACCCGAATACGGCGGCAGCGGCGCAGTGGCCCGCTTTCACGGCGACGGGCAATGACGCGCTCGAGCTGGGCAACGCAGGAGCAGGCATGGTCGCTTCGGTTCGCGCGTCTGACTGCGACTTCTGGGATGGCCTGGCTGGCGTCGAGTAGGCACGGTCAGCTGCGCGGCTCTTTGGGCGCTTCCTTCTTTCCGCCGAACTCGTAGCCGAGCTCAGCGTCGATGACGAAGCCCAGCTGGTTGTCGTAGCGCTGCACGTCGGGGTTCACGCGAAAGGCTTTGTAGACGCGGCCGTTGATGAAGAAGAACGGCAGGATCTTCAAGCGCGCGCCGGCGAAGAGCACCGTCTTCTCGTCGAGCTTCCCAAACTCAGCGAAGTCGCCGAAGCGGCGCTTGTAGAAGCTGCCGAACACCTGCAGGAAGCTGAGCAGCGGAACCTCGACGTGCGCGACGAAGTTCTTCGCGGCCGAGTTCGACACGCCCTCGAGCGACAACGTCACGCCGACGGCGTTGCGAATGCCCCAGCTCGCCTCGAAGTAGTAGCCCTGCCGCGCGCCCAGGCCGCCGTTGAGGATGGCGTCGAGCTTGGTGCGGTAGTCGAAGAAGCCGAGCTGGTTCCGGCCGACGTCGTCGTAGATGAAGCGCTCGACCTCGTAGAAGGTGTCGAAGTACCCGGGCTTGTAGTGGCTGCCCAAGATTCGCAGCTCGGCGACGAGGCGGAAGGCGCTGACGATGGACTTGCCGACGTTGAAGCGGCCGAGCGCTCCAATCGTGAGGCCGCCTTCTCCGCCGACAAGAAATGAGTAGTCGACGTACGGCTTCACGTCGATGTTGTCGTCTTTGTAGACCTTCATTTCGACGTCGAAGCCGACGATGCCCGCGGGCGCCGAATCGGCGAGCAACCGGCCGTCGGCGATCTGCCGCACGCCCAGACCATTGGTGCGCAGCTTCAGCGGAGCGTCCCAGTCCAACCCGCCCGAAACGCCCAGGGACAACGACTTCACGAGAAGGTTGTCGCTCTTCAGGAACCACAGCGGCTTGATGAAGGCGATGCCGGCCAGCTGGTTCCACGCGAGGATGTCGTTGGTGAAGAGCTCGAAGCCGCCGAAGTCGTTGTACGCATCGACCTCGGCCGAGACGCGCGGGTAGTCGATGTCGATGTTCGCGGCGTAGCGGCGCTGAATGGTGCCGTGGCCGATGGTCGAGGCGTAGCGCTGGCCGATGTTGACGTAGAGGTTGTCTTCCTTTCGGCCGTAGTTGACGTACTTCAGCAGCCGGCCGAAATCGTGAAACGTGTCCCAGTCGCCCTTGCGGATGCGGCCGAGGTAGCGAAACGGCTCGCCTTCGGCGTCGCGCTCGAAGCTCAAGAGCTCGATTCGCAGGGGGACGCCGAAGCCCACGCCCCACTTCGCGTCGAAGAAGCGAAGGTCGACCTGTGGCTCGACGAGCAGGTAGTAGGCCGAGCCGAACTGATCCACGCCGGCCGAGACGCCGATGCGGTTGTTCTTCACTGTGAGGCGATCGCTGCCAAGGAACACCGACAGCTCGCCTTTGACGAAGCCTGGCGGCGGGTCGATGGGCTCAGCGACGGCAGAGATGGGAGCGGCTTCACCTGGGTCGGGAACCTCGATCATCGCGAAGGTAGGCGGCGACGGCTCGACAGTGAGAATCATGAAGCCCGCATCGACGTCGGCGGGCGCCCCGGCATCTGGCGCTTCGCCTGCGTCGTCGACTTCAGCTGCCGCGATCAGCGCCGCGACTACGAGAAAGAGCATGCGTTACTTTCCGCAGGGCGTGAGCGGCTGGATGAAACGGGCGATCTCGGCTTCGTCGGCGACGGTGCCTTCGAGCTTCAGCTGGTCGGTGGGCAGCTCGGGGTCGACGTCCTGCATCATCCACACGCCCATGCGCACGGCGGTGTCAGCGACGCACTCGAAGTAGAGGACGGTGTTGATGCCCGACTTGGTTTCCTGTTGGCGCGCGGTGCCCTGGGTTTCCATCGTGCCGCGGGTGGCGACGTACTTCACCACCGAGCCGCTGGCGGTCTTCAGCGCGCCGCGCCGCAAGATGTCCTTCACGTCGACGTTGATGCCGCTGCCCTTCAGCGCGCTGGTGTCGTCGACCTTGCCGTCGAAGAAGTCCTTCGCGCGGTTCGACTGCTCGTTGGCGATGATCCGGAAGTAGATGAAGCCCTTGTCGAAGTCGGGCACGCCGCCATCGGCCAACATCTCTTTGTCGCCGAGCAGCGCCATGTCCATGAACAGGGGCACGCTCATCGTCATGATCGGGTGGTAGCCGATGGGCGCCTTGCCCATCATCTTCGTCACGTTGGCGGCCTTCTGGTTCGGGTCGGTCATGCCGTCGACGAGGCCCTTGCCGGCGCGCACCACCAGCAGCGTGACGACGAGGAAGCCGAGCAGGATCAGCGCCACCAGGCCGCCACAACCGATGGCGACGTAGAACAGAGGCGAGCGCTGCTTCTTTACCGGAGCGTTGGGGTCCATTGGGCTGCGCTTCTTAGCGCACCTAGAAGGCTTCCATGTCCGACAGCATCGACTTCGAGAAGCCGAAGCAGGGGTGCTCGCGCGTCGGGTAATAGCGCTCGACGTCCTTCAACGTCTGAATCGCCTCCTTCACCTTCGCCGGCCGGGAGTTGAGCTGCTTCTGGACCTCGACCATCAGGCCGTTGCACTTCTGATCGAGCATCGGCCGCAGCTCGCGCATGCGCGATCGGGCGTAGGTGTTCATCTCGTTGACCGCCGACTTGTCGGGCATTGACTCCATCAACAGCCAGGCCTCGCGGTACACCTTCCACGCCTTGAAGAGGTTCTCAGGCCCGATGCTGCGGGTCTCGAACAGGCGATCAGCGCTGATGATGTTGTCCTTTGCGAGGCGCGCGGTCTCTTCGGCCGAGAGCTCGGGAATCGGGATGATCTCGATCCAGATGTTGAAGACGCGCCATGATTCGTTGCCCGGGGGATTCCTGGTGCTGTCGAACACCAGCTGGTTGCCTTCGCGCGGCTTGACGATGTTCGGCGGCAGCACGAGCTCGATGTCGCGGTTCGCGTCCAGCGTGTCGGGAGGCACGAAGCCGACTTCGGCCCCGTTGACGGTGACGGTGACCTCTTCTTTCGAGATGTCGCGCGCGCCGTAGTGAAGCACCGCGACGACCTGCGTCGGCGAGGCGAGCGTGAAGTTGAAGAGCTTCATGTCGGCGCGCTGCCACGTCGCTTCCTCGCCAAGGCCGAAGCTGTCTTTGAGGCCGGCGGCGTTGACGATGAGGTCCGTTGGCTCGACGCGCTTGGGACCCGTGTCTTTCGGAATCACCTGCATCACCACGAAGCCCAGGGTGCCGAGCACCATCAGGCCACCGACGGCGGCAAAGGCGAAACGCGCGGCCTTTGGCAGGTCGGCCCACTGCATCGCGATGCGGCCAACGGCCGACTTCTGCTGGTCGCGGCGCTTGCGAAGGCGATCGGCGGCCGAGAGCTCGACGGGCTCACTGGACGGAGGCTGCGTCGTCATCGAGGCGAGGGCGTTGTTCCGCTTCGCGGGCAGCGTGCTGTCGTCGGGCACCTTCCTGATGCCGAGGTCGCGGGTGCTGTCGTCGATTTTGGCGAGGTTGGCCGACCGACGAACTGCCGCGGGGGGCGGCACCTGCACTTCCTTCGTCGAGGTGTCGTTGTCTTCCTGCAGCTTCCCCGGCGCGACCATCTCGACTTCCATCGTCGAGTTTTCCTTCAGCGGAGATCCCCGGGGCACCGTGCCGAGCTCGGCTTCGGTGTCGTGGCGAACCTGGGGAGGCTTGCGGGCGGTGCGCTTCTCGCGCTCGGCGTCTTTGCGCGGCGGCTTGAGCAGCGTTGCGTTCGGGTCTTCGTTCTCGAACTCTTCTTCTTCATCTTCCTGGTCGCCGGTTTCGACGGGCGAGTGGAGCGCAGTGTCGTTGCCGACGCCGGCGATCGTGAAGGTGAACTCGACGTCGCCGATCGCAATCTTGTCGCCCGACTTGAGCTCGCGGGCCTGCGAGAGCAGAGAGCCGTTGAGCTTGGTGCCGTTGGCGCTCTTCAGGTCTTCGACGAAGTAGCGGCCGGGGCCTTTGTTGTAGACGCGGCAGTGGCTGCGCGAGGCGCCCGAGTCTTTGACGACGATGTCGTTGTCGGCGGTGCGACCGAGCTTCGCTTCGTTCTCTTCGAAGGAAAACTCGGAGCCTTCACCGGGACCCCGGGTGACTTTGAGGGCGAATGGCACGGGTCCCATAGGCGAATACAACCGACGGTTGGGGTCAAGGCCATGTTGACGGTCGGCGGCTTTCCGCACCAGAAGGCGGCCCATGCGGATGACGACGACCCTGGGTGGCCTCGAGTGCAAAGTGCTGCAGGAAGGCGAAGCTGCGCCGCGGGCGGTGGTGGTGCTTTGCCATGGGTTCGGCGCTCCGGGGGATGACCTGGTCGGGCTCGAGGAGCAGCTGGTGGCGCTGGCGCCGGGGCTCAAAGGGGTGCGGTTCGTTTTCCCGGCCGCGCCGCTGTCGTTGGCGTCGATGGGGTACGGCGATGCAAAGGCGTGGTGGTTGATCGACTTCGAGCAGATTCAGGCGCTGAACGCAGGCGACCTCGACGCCCTGCAGGAGTTCCGCAAGCGCGAGCCAGAAGGGATGGCGAAGGCGCGGGCGATGATGCTGAAGCTGGTCGACGAGCTGACGGCGCAGACGGGGCTGCCGATGTCGAAGGTGGTGCTGGGCGGCTTCTCTCAAGGGGCGATGATCACCACCGACCTCGCGCTGCGCCTTCCAGAGGCACCCGCCGCGCTGGTGATTCTCTCGGGCACGCTGCTCACCGAAGACGTCTGGAAGCAGAAGGCGAAGGCGCGCGCTGGCCTGCCCATCTTTCAATCGCACGGGACGATGGACCCCGTGCTGCGGTTCGATGCGGCCGAGCGGTTGCGAGATGTTTTGACCGAATCGGGCAGTCCCCCTGAGTTCGTGGCCTTCGACGGACCCCACGCGATTCCGATGGGTGTGCTGCGAAAGCTGGCCCAGTTCCTTACCGCTCGCCTGCCCTGAGGCCAGGGTAGGGCGCGGCGCACCGCGTCACAGTTCATTCGATCGAATTCGATCGAACCGTGAAAGCCGAAGGAGGACAGCCGGTTGGGTCCACGAGCGGCGACGCGCTCTGACGCGGAACGTCATGAGATGGGGCGCAACTTTACACGGGCCGGGTGCGACAATTCCTACAGTGATGCACATCCGCCCTGCCGTCGTCGTGTTGCTCCTCACGGGCTGCGTGGGCGAGGCGGAGTGGGCGTTGGGCACGGGTCCGCAAGTGACTCCGGAAACGCCGACGACGCCCGTGGAAGTGCGCGCGCGGATGACCTCGTTTCAGGGCCTGTCGTCGGGGCTTCCTGCGAGCGCGAATCCGCACGGCATCGCGCACCTCGATGGCACCGTCTACCTGGTGGTCGACGGGCAGTTGTTCAGCCTCGCTTCGGCGGCGAAGGAATGGACGGTGGTGGCGCTGCCGCTGAACGCAGCAGAGAAGGTGACCTCGATTTCGCGGGTCGACCTGTCGCTGTACCTGACGACGACCGATGGGTTGCTGCGGCTCGACTGGGGCAAGGACGGGGTGGCTCGGCTGGCGGGGGCTCCAGCGGGCGGCGTGGCGCTCTTGAAGAAAGGCAGCGAGCTGCTGCTGGCGACGTCAGCAGGGTTGTTCGCGTCGAGCGACAAGGGCGTGACGTTCAAGGTCCGGTCGCCGACGGCGGCGCTGACGGTGCTGGTGGGTTCGTCGGCGGCGCAGCGAATCTTTGGCGTGGTCGCGTTCAAGAAGCTGATGCACTCGGATGACGCGGGCGCGACGTGGACGGCTGCGGCGGTGACGGGCGAGGTGCAGGCACTCGCGGCGGCGGGCGCGTACGTGCTGGTGCAGACGGCGGTGGGCACGCAGCGCTCGGGCAACTACGGAAACACTTTCAAGGCGGCGACGGTGGGCGCGCAGCCCTTCAGCTTCGGCTTCTCGGGGACGCGGGTGTTCGCCGGCACGATGACGGGTGTGCGCGTCTCGGATGATGGCGGAGCGGTGTGGCGCGACGGCAACGAAGGGCTGCCGCCGTCGACGCAGGTGAAGTCGTTGTGGGTGGCAGGGCCGGCGGTGATTGCCGCGACCGCGACTCAGCTCTTCGTGGCCGAGCTATTCTGAGCTTCAGCGCCGTTCGCCGCGGCGCCCGGGTTCTGGTGCGGGACGGCGGTGGACGTGGATGACGCGGCGGCGGAGGGCGCTCCGGGAGCAGCCTTCACTGCAGGCGGCGCGACGGGAGCCGAATGCGGCACGTGGTCGGGGCGAACGTTGGCGCCGAGGTCTTCGGCGTAGACGCGGGGGTTGCTCGTCCACTCGAAGTCGGCCGGCACTTTTCCGCCGCCCTGGGTTCCACTGGTCCACTCGTGCTGGTGGTGCTGAATGTCCGCGCCGCCCTGCGGAGGACGCCAGACGGCAGGCAGTTGCTTAGGGTCGGAATGGGCGCTCATGGGAAATTTTTCTATCCCATTTCGGGCACCGTGACACCCTTCGAAAATCGATGGGTGCGACGGTGGCGGCGCGGGTGCAGGCATTCGACTGGCTGCGCGGCCTCGCGGTGCTGTTCATGATCCAGTGCCACGCGATGGTGTTGCTGTTGCCCGGGCTGAAGGGCGAGCCGCTGTTTCGGACGCTGGTGTGGCTCGATGGGCTGGTCGCGCCGGCTTTCACTTTCTCGGCGGGGTTCTCGCTGGCGCTGGTGCAGGTGCGAAGCGCGGGGAAGCCAGGCCGGCTGCCGAAGACGCTGCGGCGAATCGGAGAAGTGCTGGCGGTGGCGACGCTGGTGAACTGGGTGTGGTTCCCGCTGCTCTCGCAGCCGAAGTGGCTGCTGCGGCTCGACATCCTTCACTGCATCGGGTTGTCGCTCCTTCTTCTGCTGCCGGTGTTGCTGCTGCTCGCATCGAAGCCGGGCGTGCTGCGGTGGGTGACGCTCGGCCTCGCTGCGGTGGTGTTCGCAGTGTCTCCGCTGCTCGAGCACGTGCCGCCGATCGACTGGCTGCTGAACACGTCGACGGGCTCGGTGTTCGGGCTGTTGCCGTGGGCGGGCTACGTCTTTCTGGGCGCGTCGGCAGGTGCAACGGCGGGCTTGGGCGACTTCTGGGCGCTGGTGCGCTGGGTGACGATGATCGGTGCGGTGGGAGTGGGAATCTGGGTGGCGACGCCCTTCTTCCGCGACCTCTACCCACCGCACAACTTCTGGGTGACGAACCCGGCAAACTGCGCGCGGCGCTGGACGCTGATCATGGGCGCGCTGTTGGTGTTGCTGGCGGCGGAACAGAAGATCGGGCCGAAGCTCGCGGCTTCAGCGCCGGTGAAGTTCATCACCGCGTTCGGCAGCACCTCGATGGCGGCGTACTTCTTCCACGAGATGCTTCTGTATTACCGGCTGCCCTTCGTCGGGTTCTCGTTCAACGCGGTGTGGGGCAAGCAGGCCGATTGGCCGCTGTACTGGCTGCTCACGGCGATGGTGATCGCGCTGACCTACGTGCTGGTGCTGATCACCGACCGCGTCTACCGGCGGCTGGACGCGAAGCGCTAGCTTTTCACGAACTCGTCGAAGCGCCGCTTGTCGGTGGCCTTGTGAAAGGCCTCTTCGCCGTTGATCGTCTTCGCTTTCGCCAGCGCGTAGAGCGCGTCGTCCATCGACTGCATGCCCATGCCTTTTCCGGACTGGATGATCGAATGGATCATCGGCGTGTTGCCTTCGCGGATGACGTTGGGAAGGCCGGGGGTCTTGAGAAGAATTTCGTTCACCGCGACGCGGCCCTGGCCGTCTGACGTGCGCAGCAACAACTGCGAGACGATGCCGGCCAGTGACTCGGACAACATGGTGCGAATCTGCGACTGCTGATCGGTGGGGAACGCGTCGATGAGGCGGTCGATCGTCTTCGGCGCGTTGTTGGTGTGAAGCGTGCCGAACACGAGCACGCCCATCTCGGCGGCGGTGACCGCGAGGGCGATCGTGTCCATGTCGCGGAGCTCGCCGACGAGGATGACGCCCGGATCCTGGCGAATCGCTGAACGCAACGCGCTGGAGAATGACTGGGTGTCGGGGCCGACCTCGCGCTGGCTGATGGTGCACGACTTGTTCTGGTGCACGAACTCGACGGGGTCTTCGATGGTGATGATGTGGCGGGTCGAGTTGGTGTTGATGCGATCGATGATCGCCGCGAGCGTGGTCGACTTGCCCGAGCCGGTGGGGCCCGTGACGAGCACGAGGCCCTGTTCGAGGTCCGCGAAGCCAGCGATGCCCGCGGGAACTTTCAGCTCTTCGAGGGTGCGGATCTTCTCGGGGATGATGCGGAAGACGGCGGCCGCCCCGTTCTCCTGATTCAGGTAGTTGACGCGGAAGCGCGCGACGCCCGACAGCGCGTAGGCGAAGTCGGCGTCGAGGTTCTTCTCGTAGTGCGCCCACTGCTTCTCGTTGGCGATCTCTTTCAAGTGATCGCGAAGCGTGGCGTCGGTGAAAGGCACCCAGTCGGGCACCTTCTGCAGCTCGCCGTTGAGGCGAATGTGCGGCACCAGCGGAGCGGCGAGGTGAAGGTCGCTGCCGCCGTGGTCCTTCAGGTACTTGAAGAGCTTGTCGAGGCGCGCCATCTAGCCCGCCCCCGGGAGGAAGCGCTTCGGATCTTCCCCGACCCGCTTCGCGGCTTCGTTGGTGATGAGCTTCGCCTTCACCAGGTCGACCAGCGAGTCGTCGAGCAGCGACATGCCTTCGGATCTGCCGGTCTGCATGATGCTGCGGATCTGAAAGGTCTTCTGATCGCGAATGAGGTTCGAGACGGCGGGCTTTACGAAGAGCGTCTCGGTCGCGACGACGCGCTTCGTCCCATCGGCCGACGGCAGCAGCCGCTGCGAGACGATCGCGCGCAGTGACTCAGAGACCATCGCGCGGATCTGCGACTGCTGCTTCGGCGGAAACGCGTCGAGGATGCGGTTGATGGTGCGGATCGCGTTGTTGGTGTGAAGCGTGCCCATCACGAGGTGGCCTGTCTCGGCGGCGGTGATCGCGAGCGCCATCGTCTCGAGGTCGCGCAGCTCGCCGATGACGATCACGTCGGGGTCTTCGCGAAGGGCCGCGCGTAACGCGTTGGCGAAGCTCAGCGTGTGCTTGCCTGCCTGGCGCTGGTTGACGATGCAGCCCTTGCCACTGTGGACGTACTCGATCGGATCTTCGACGGTGATGATGTGGTCGTGGCGCGACTCGTTGACCATGTTGACGAGCGCGGCGAGCGTCGACGACTTGCCGCAGCCTGCGGGGCCGGTGACGAGCACGAGCCCCTGGTGGAACTCGGTGAGGCGCTTCATCGATGCGGGCAGGCCGAGCTGCTCGAGCGTGGGCGGCGTGGCCGAGATGGGGCGAAAGACGGCGTCGAAGCCACGCTGCTGCTTGTACATGCTGACGCGGAAACGGCCGCAGGGCAGCTGAAGGGCGAGATCGAGATCGAACGTCTCGAGCAGCTGGGCCTTCTGTTCGGGGGTGAGCACCGAGGTCAACAGGGCGGCGGTGGTGTCGGCGTCGAGCGCGCCGGTCTTGATCTCTTTGAGCACGCCGTTGATCCGGAACTGAATCGGCGCGCCAGAGTGGACGTGGACGTCGGACGCTTTGGCTTCGACGGCCTTGGCGAGGATCTGCTCGAGCGTCGGCATCGCCCCGGTCGGCCGGCTGGGCGCGGCGGGGCGCGGAGCGGAGGCAACGGGCGCTGGTGCCGAAGGTTTGGCCGCGGGAGCTGGAGCAGGCGCGGAAGGCGCCGGCGCTCCAGCTTGCCTGGCGAGGTATTGGGTCTGGGCGTTGAGCAGCCACTGCAGCTGTTCGGCCGAGAGCACGTTTTGCGAGGCGAGGATCTCTCCCAACCGGGCGCGGGGCTTCTCGGTGCGCTGGGTGGCGAGCGCGGTGTCGATCTGGGCCTGGTTCGCGAGCTTGTAGTGAAGCGCGATGCGGCCGAGCAGAGAGTCCTCTGGAGTCGCTGACATTCGGAGCAGGACGATACGCCCCCGCGGCTGTGAAGAAGGGTGAATTGTGGGGCAGCAGGGGTCAACTACCGTTACGTTGCCCGCGAGATGGCCAAGCCTGCCGAGCCGAAGAAACCGAAAGCCGCAACGCGCGTGACGATGGCGCGGCTGCTCAAGCTGGCGAAGCCCGAGCGGGCGTCGATCATCCTTGGCACCATCTTCTTGCTGATGGGCAGCGCGATGAACCTCGCGTTCCCGCAGGGCATCCGCTTCATCATCGACGCGGCCCGGAACCAGGACGTGGTCGAGGCCGAGAAGCGCGTCGTCGCCGCCGAGGCTGCGGGGAAGGAAGACGATGTGCGTGCAGCCAAGGCGGAGTACGCCGAGGTGACCGGGAAATCGAAGACCAACGTTGATCGCGCGGCGATCGCAATGACGGTGATCTTCGGGGTGCTCGGCATCTCGATCGCGCGGCGCTACGTCCTCTTCTCGAAGGCGGGCGAGCGCGTGGTGGCGCGGCTGCGCGGTGATTTGTTCGAGAGCCTGATGGCGCAAGAGATCGCCTTCTACGATTCGCAGAAAACAGGCGAGCTGACGAACCGGCTGTCGGCCGACACGACGGTGCTGCAGAACACGGTGTCGGCGAACATCTCGATGGCGCTGCGAAACGGCGTCGCGGTCGCGGGCGGCATGGTGCTGCTGTTCATCACGTCTCCGCAGCTGACGGCCCTGATGCTGGCGATCGTGCCGCCGGTGGCGCTGGGCGCGGTGTTCTACGGGCGCAAGGTCCGGAAGCTGTCGAAGGACGTGCAGGACGCGCTGGCGAAGTCGTCAGAGGTCGCCGAGGAGTCGCTGTCGGGCATTCGCACGGTGCGCTCTTTCGCCGCCGAGAAGACGGAGCTCAAGCGCTACCGCACCGCCGTCGAAGGTTCGCTGGCGCTGGCGTTCCACCGCATCGGGCTGACGGCGACCTTCATCGGCGCGGCGTCTTTCGCGGTCGGAATCGCGGGCGTGGTGGTGTTCTGGTACGGCGCGCGAATGGTGATTCAGCATCAGCTGACGCCGGGCACGCTGATCGTCTACCTGATGTACACGGTGATGGTCGCGTCTTCGCTGGGCGCGCTGAGCGAGCTGTGGGCCGACTACAACCGGGCCGCAGGCGCTGCTGAACGGGTGTTCGAGCTGCTCGAGCGCAAGCCGCTGCTGAACTCGGGCGAAGGCCGGGTGCTGCCGCAGCTCGAAGGGCGCGTGTCGTGGGAAAACGTCGACTTCGCCTACCCCACCCGGCTCGACATGCCGGTGCTGCGCGGGTTCGACCTGACCCTGAAGCCGGGCGAGGTCGTCGCGCTGGTCGGCCCCTCTGGCGCCGGCAAGTCGACCATCGCCTCGCTGCTGTACCGGCTCTACGACCCACAAGCCGGCCGCGTGCTGTTGGACGGCGTGCCGTTGCGCGAGCTGGACCAGGACTGGCTGCGGCAGCAGATCGGCGTGGTCGCTCAAGAGCCGCTGCTGTTCTCGACGACGGTGGCCGAGAACATTCGCTACGGGCGGCCGACGGCGACGGACGCCGAGGTCGAGGCGGCGGCGAAGATGGCCAACGCGCACAACTTCATCAGCACGTTCCCCGAGAAGTACCAGACGCTGGTCGGTGAGCGCGGCGTGCAGCTGTCGGGCGGCCAGAAGCAGCGGGTCGCGATCGCGCGCGCGGTGTTGAAGGATCCGAAGATGCTGATTCTCGATGAGGCGACCAGCGCGCTCGACGCCGAGAGCGAGCACCTGGTTCGCGAAGCGCTCGAGCGGCTGATGAAGGGCCGAACGACGCTGGTCATCGCGCACCGCTTGTCGACGGTGCAGGACGCCGACCGCGTCATCGTGCTCGATGCGGGGCGGGTGGCGCAGACGGGAACGCACGCCTCGCTCGTCAGCGAAGAAGGCATCTACAAGCGGCTGGTCGAACGTCAGTTCGCTGCGGCGTAGCGGCGGCGAAGCGCAGAGGCCAAGACGAGCAGGGCTCCGAGGGCCGGGCTCGCCGTCGAACAACCACAGCCTTTGGGCGGATCGACCGCGGTGACTCCGCTGTCGGGGATTCCTGCGTCGGCTGTTCCGGCATCAGGTGTTCCGGCATCGGGGATTCCCGAGTCCGGCAGGCCAGCGTCCGGCACTCCCGCATCCGGGATGCCCGCATCGGGCGCGGGGCGAAGGGCGCTGGCGCAAGCAGAGAGCTCGTCGGGTGAGCCGATGCAGAGGCCGGGACGCTTGCTCAAGACGCCGGCGTTTCCTTCGCGGGCGGTGTTGACGACGGCGACGACGAGGGTGGCTGCTCCCGACGTGTCGAAGGTTGCCGCAAACTTCACGTCGGTGATGGGCAGCGCGAGGGAGTTCACCCCACCGCGCCGGACGGCAATGACCAGCGCCATGCCGGCCGTTTCGTCTTCGGCGGTGGCGGGGTCGTCGACGAGCTGGGCGCCCATCGTCGCGCGACCGGCGGCGGGAACCTGAAACCAGGCGCTCGCAGCGTAGAAGACGCGCTGGTTGTCGACGCGGTACGGCGCAGCGACGGTGGTCATCATCGGAGCGGGATACGCGGCCCCATTCGCGTACGACTTCGTCGCGTCGGCGGCGGGGCCGGTGAAGAAGTTCCAGTAGATGAAGGTGTGAAACGCCTCAGCGAAGGACGACTGGTGGTCGGCCTTCAGAATCGCATCGAGCTGCACGAGCCAGCGGGGGTTGGCGGCGTCGGCGGGCTCTGAAGGGTGGCCGCTTCCGTTCTCGGTGCGCTCGAGCAGCTTGCGGACGATGGGCACACCGTACTTCTGCGAGAGGAACTCGAAGAACAGCGCCGAGCCGTACGCGTAGCCAGACACGGGGCCAGTCGGCGCAGTGTCGAGTGAACGATCGGGCCGGGCCAGGAACTGCGGCAGGAAGCCTTCGAAGTCGTTGGTCGTGGGGTCGAAGTGCTCGGTGGCCCAGACGGCGGTGCCTTCAGAGAAGTTCGCGCCCTGGTTGTTGTCGTAGGCTGCCTGAACCGCATGGAAGTACTCGTGGCTGCCGAGGATGCGGGTGGCGACGGTGGCGTTCGGGTAGTTGTAGCCAACGAAGTCGTTTTCCTGGACGACGTAGCCGATACACTTCTCGCCGGTGCACGCGTCGGTGCGGAAGGCGCCGTCGGCCGAGAACGCGAAGTCGACGAGGTAGATGTCGAAGCGATCGCTGCCGCCGTTGCTGGCGAGCGCGACGTCGTTGGCCGGGCGGCGGAAGCCGAGCTCGCCGTGGTACTTCGCGCCGACCTCGACGTACACGGAGGCGACGGCTTCGACGAGGTCGGGCGTGCCGTCGGCGTTGACGTCGGTGGCGGGCACGGCGTTCTTCGCGAGGCGGGTGAAGTGGACGCGGTAGCCGCCGTCGGGCGCGTCGTAGCGCTCGACGGTGTCGGAGGGCAGGAAGCGCCACATCTCGCCGCTCGAGGTGTCGGTGGGCCGCAGCTCGTCGCGAACGGACACCGGGTGGGGTTCCCGCATCGGGCCTTCAGCATTACAGCCAACCAGCAGCAGCAAAACGAGCGCGCGCTTCACGGCCGAAGGCGTACCACGCGAGTCCGCCGTTGCGGAATCCACCGGGCTGATCACAGTCTCCGGGCCTCATCCATGGCCGCCGACGCAACCCTGCTGGCACACGTCCCGCTGTTCGAGCGCCTCGACGAAGAGGAACGCAACCTTCTCGCGGCGCAGATTGAGGCGGTCGAGATTCCCGCCGGAACCAACGTCTTCAAGCGCGGCGACCCGGGTGATTCGATCTTCATCGTCGCGTCGGGCGAAGTGGAAATCTTCGTGCTCGATACGACTGGCCAGCGCATCGTCTTCGAGACGGCGAAGGTCGGAGACTTCTTCGGTGAGCTGTCGCTGCTCGACGGAGATCCGCGCTCGGCCTCGGCGGTGGCGATAGAGGAAACGCGCGCGCTGCGCATCGATCGCAACGACTTGACGCTGCTGTTCACGCGTCACCCGACGGCGGCGCTCGACGTGCTGTCTGTCATCGGGCGGCGGCTGCGGGAAGCCGACAAGTTGATCGGCACGCGGGTGGTCGGCAGCCCCAACGAAGCGGTGGAAGAACGGCTGACCGTGGTCGAACGGATCGCCGACTTCGCGGCCGCGTTCTCAGGCACTTTCAGCTTTCTGCTGATGCACGTCGTCTGGTTCGCGGCGTGGATCTCGATCAACACCGGGATGGTGAAGGGGATGGAGACCTTCGACCCCTACCCGTTCGGCCTGCTGACGATGGTGGTGTCGCTCGAGGCGATCTTTCTCTCGTGCATGGTGCTGATCAGCCAGAGCCGCCAGGCCGTGAAAGACCGCATTCGATCAGACGTCGAGTACGACGCGAACATCCGCGCCGGCCTCGAGGTGACGCAGCTGCACGTGAAGGTCGACCAGCTGTACGAGCAGGTGCTGGCGCGGCTCGCGATGGTCGAACGGGCGATCAACCCCAACGGGGTGAAGGCGCCTACGTCGCCCAACAAGTCGTCGGGCGTCGGGCTGCCTCCGATTCCGTAAATCAGGTCAGCTGCTTCACCGTCTTGAGCCCGCTGGGGAGCAGGGTCGTCGCTTTGGCCGTCTCACCCAATCGTAACGCCATCTAGAAACTCCTAGGGGTAGGGGCTGTTTTGGGCAAAGTAGGGATCAGCCCATGTTTTTGCACGCGCTCGGTCACTTTCACCCTGAGACGGTGATTAGCAACGGGTTCCTCGAGTCGCTGGAGATTGAGACCAGCGATCAGTGGATCGTCGAACGGGTCGGCATTCGGAAGCGGCACACGGTGCTTCCGCTGGACTACATCCGCCAGACGCGGAACCGCGACCCGCGGGCGGCGCTCGAAGCGGCGACGATGTCGAACGCGCAGACCGGAGCGAAGGCCGCCGAGCTGGCGCTGGCGCGCGCGGGGCTGAAGGCGTCGGACATCGGCATGGTGCTCTCGGGTGGCTGTTCGCCGGACGAGTGCATTCCGGCGGAAGCGGCGCGGGTGGCCGAGCAGCTGGGCATCGAGGCGCCGAGCCTGGATCTGGCCAGCGCGTGCTCGAGCTTCGGGGCGCAGCTGTATTTCCTCGAGGCGATGCGGCCAGAACGGCTGCCGGATTACGTGCTGGTGGTGAACCCAGAGAACTCGACGCGCGTGGTCGACTACAGCGATCGCAACAGCTGTGTGCTGTGGGGCGATGGCTCGTCGGCGGCGATTCTGTCTCCGCGGATTCCTGGCCGGTGGAAGGTGACCCAGACGTTGCTTCGCGGCGACCCCTCGGGCGCCGACAAGGTGAAGGTGCCGCGGTTCGGGCACTTCACGCAGCAGGGCCCGGCTGTGCAGCACTTCGCGGTGAAGCGCGGCGGCGAAGTGTTCGAGGAATTGCGCGGGCGGTTCTTGAAGTCGGGCGGCAAGGCGGAAGACCTGACCTTCATCGGGCACCAGGCCAACTTGCGGATGCTCGAGTCGATCGCGAAGCGCGCGGAGGTGCTGCCGGGGCGGCATCGGTACAACGTCGACCACCGCGGCAACACCGGGGCGGCTGGCGCGCCGTCGGTGCTGTCGGAAGTGTGGGACTCGCCCGAGCTGACCTCAGCGATTGCGCTGTGCGTCGTGGGCAGCGGGCTGACCTGGGCCGGCGCGCTGCTGCAGCGAACTGACCAGGGCTGACAACTCGGGGGTTGGCTGCTTCGTCACGAACGGGTCGGCCGATTTTCTAATGAATTCCGAAGGTTGGTAGCGAAACTCGAAGACGGCGTGAATCGCACCGGGGTGCTGTCACCAATTTCGAAGCTTTTGCGTTGAGCCGGTTGAAGCCCTCAACCCAGGAGATACGCGATGTCGAAAATGGCCATGCAGCACCTGTCGCAGCACAACGGAAACGGCGGAATCCTCGTCACCGCGGACGGCAAGACGCTGCCCCTCAAGGCCGCCGCGCTGACTGCCGACGCGAAGGGCGGCATCATTCGGGTGGTGCTCGAGCAGAAGTTCTTCAACCCCTACAGCGAGCCGCTGCAGGTCACCTACCAGGTGCCGTTGCCGGCAGATGCGGCGGTCAGTGGCTTCGCCTTCCGCATCGGGGAAGAACGGATCATCGGGGAAGTCGACACGAAGAAGAAGGCCCGCGACCGCTTCGAGGAAGCGATTCTCGACGGGCGCACGGCGGCGATCCTCGACCAGGAACGCAGCAGCCTCTTCACGCAGCAGGTCGGCAACATTCCTCCGTACACCGAGGTGGTGGCCGAGCTGACCATCGACCAGAAGCTGACCTGGCTTCCCGATGGCGCGTGGGAGTGGCGGTTCCCGACGGTGGTCGCACCGCGGTACCTGGGAGCGGTGGGCCGGGTGGCGGACGCGGCGAAGGTGACGGTCGACATCGCGGACACCGAGCTGCCGGTGAAGCTGTCGCTGAAGATGTCGGTGCGCGATCAGGTGTCGGTGAAGCCGTACTCGCCGTCACACCCGCTCCACGCCGCGAAGGGGCTGCAGCGCTACGACTTGAGCTTCGACGAGGAACAGGGAGTGCCGCTGGATCGTGACGTGGTGGTGCGGTGGCAGGCGGCGGGGCTGATGGTGGGCGCCGAGCTCGATCTGGCGCGGCCGGTGACGGGTGAGCCGTCGGACACGGCGTTTGGGCTGTTGACGCTGGTGCCGCCGACGCCGGCGGTGCGCATCGAGTCGGTGCCGCGCGATCTGCTCGTGCTCCTCGACACCTCGGGCTCGATGTCAGGCCACCCGCTGGATCAGGCGAAGCGAATCATCAGCGCGATGATCGACACGCTGGCGGTGCAAGACCGCCTCGAGCTCATCGAGTTCAGCAACGAGCCGCGGCGCTGGAAGTCGAAGCCGCAGGAGGCGAGCCCCGGCAACAAGTCGGCGGCGCAGGCGTGGCTCTCAAACCTGCGCGCGGGTGGCAGCACCGAGATGGCGCAGGCGATGATCGAGGGGCTGAAGCCGCTGCGCAAAGACGCCCAGCGCCAGGTGGTGCTGATCACCGACGGCCTCATCGGCAGTGAGGACGAGGTGCTGAACGCGATCGTGAACAAGCTGCCGGCCGGCTCGCGGGTGCACACGGTGGGCATCGGCAGCGGCGTGAACCGGAGCCTGACGATGCCGGCGGCGCGCGCGGGCCGCGGCATCGAGATCACGATGGGAATCGGGGAAGACGCGGAAGTGGCGGCGCGGCGGCTGCTGGCGCGGACGACTGCGCCGCTCGTCACCGAGATCGAGGTGTCGGGCAGCGCCCTGGTGGCGGTGGCGCCGGAGCACCCGATGGATTTGTTCGCGGGCTCGCCGGCGCTGCTCAGCTTCAAGCTCAACCCGGCCGGCGGCGAGCTGGTGGTGCGCGGCAAGACGGCGACGGGCGGCTACCTCGAACGGCTGACGGTGAAGCCGATGAACCGGGGTGAAGGAAGCGCGGCGATCGCGGCGCTGTTCGCGAGGGAATGCGTCGAGGATCTGGAGACGAAGTTGGCGGCCGGTGGCGCGCGGGGCCCAATTGATGCGCAGGTCGAGAAGCTGGGGCTCAACTTCCAGATCTCGACGCGGCTGACCAGCTGGGTCGCGGCGAGCAAGACGCAACAGGTCGACCCGACCGCTCCGAAGCGCCTGGAGACGGTGCCGCACAACCTGCCCTTCGGGATGTCGGCGGAAGGCGTGGGGCTTCGTCCGGCGACGGCGCCCTACCCTGCAGCTCAGGCGGCTCCGATGGGCGCGGCGCGGTCGATGGCGGCAGCCCCGACGCGGCTGAGGGAAGAGATGACCTCGGTGGCGCGCCGGTCTTCGGGAAGCGCGGGGGCGCCTCCGGCACCGGCGAAGTCGGGGTTCCTCGACAAGCTCGTCGCGCCGTTCACGGAGGTCGACGAGTCGATGGATGACGCAGACGGCTTCGCAGAGGAAGAGCCGGCCCCGATGGACGTGGTCCGGTCGGAGGAGCGGGCTCGGCAGAGCAAGAAGTCGCACCCGATGCCGGCGAAGGACGTGTCGGCGCAGACCTTCACCGCGCGCATCGTGCTGAACAAAGACGGGAAGCTGGCGGTGCAGTTCACGCTGGCCGGTGGCGAGCGGGTGTGGGCGCCGCTGGACGTGGTGGTCGAGCTGGCCGACGGCAGCTTCCTCAACGTGACGGTGGATGCGTCGCGGACGACGACGCCCCACACCGCGATCAATGGAGTGACGCTGACGCTGGCGATGCTGGTGCCGGCGACGATGGGGCAGCCGGTGAAGATCCACTTCAAGTCGGGCGCCTCGCGCCTGGTGCTCGAGCTGAGCTGAAGGAAGAGAATGGACGCCGAAGCCCAACAGCTGGCGTCGATCGGTGCCGGCGATGATGCTGCCTTCGGGCGGTGGATCGCCGGCGCCGAGCCGTCTTTGCGGCAGTCGCTGCGCGCGTTCGCAACGCTTCTCGACACCGAAGCGGTGCTGCAGGAAGCGCTGCTGCGGGTGTGGCAGGTGGCGCCGAAGTTCGTTTCAGACGGAAAGTCGAATGCGCTGCTGCGGTTCGCGGTGACGACGACGCGGAATGCGGCGATCAGCGAGCTGCGGCGGTCTGCGCCGACGAAGGAGCAGCTGGATGCGCTCGAGCACGAGCTGGCGGCCGAGGCGGAAGCTCAGCCGTCGGCGCCAGATCCGTTTCTGAGAGAGGCAATTCTGGAGTGCCGCAAGAAGCTGCCGCGCCAGCCGGGCCTCGCGCTCGAGCAGCGGCTGAGCTCGGGTGGGAAGCAGGACGACGCGGCGCTGGCGCTGCAGCTCGGGATGAAGACGAACACGTTTCTGCAGAACTACGGGCGCGCGCGAAAGCTGCTGGCCGAGTGTCTGAGGAAGCGCGGCGTCGACCTGGAGGTCCGGTAGATGGACGAGATCCTGATCGAGCAGGTGACGAGCGCGCACCGGGAAAGAGATCGTGATGGCCGCGTGAGGAGCCACCCGGCGTGGCACGACCTCGACGCCGCTGGACGGCAGGAAGCGTTCGAGGCGACGTTGCTGTCGCGAAAGCTGGAAGCGGCGCTGGACGCGCAGGGCGAATCGACGACGGCGCACGCGGTCTTACGAAGAATTCGCGGCTACTGAACGCGCTGCAGCTCGCGATACCGGTAGGGCGGCTGCGTCTGGCACCACGACGGAAACGGGCCGGTGAGGCGCAGGCCGGGGAAGTGCTCGCCGACGCGAGAGTCTAGCGTGAGCTCTTCCATGTCGAGGGTGCCGAGCGCGTAGCTGCGTTCGCCGGCCTCGAGACAATCTTGCTTGAAGCCCGAGGCCTTCGAAGTGCAGGACTCGGGGTTCATCGTCAGCGACGCGCCGTCGGACGACCAGGCGCCCTTCTCGACGTAGATGGCTTTGATCGACTGCGTCGAGAGGTGGTACCGGAAGATGTACGTGCCATCGCCTTCGAAGAGGTAGTGCCAGAGCTCGCCGATGCGCGAGGTGCGAACGGTGACGTGACCGCTGGTGATCTCGTCGATGGAGTCGACGGCCGCGCCGTCCATCATCAGCCAGCCGCCCTCGAGCCCATCGGCGAAGCCTTCGGCGGTGACGGTCGCACCGCCCGCGAGGCGGTAGCCGCCGAGCTTCGGTGCGGCGCCTTCGACCACCACTGTCTCGCCAGGTGCACTGTTGTCGGACGCCGGTGGATCTTCGCCGAAGAGCATCGCGGCGCCGATGGTCGCGGTGCCGAAGAGGCAGCAGCCACCGACAGCCACGCAGACGAGGATGATGACGGTTTTTTTGTTCACGGAAGGCGAGTTAGCAGGTCGACGGCTTCGGCGCGCTGTTCGGCGTGGCGTTCGCCTTCGAGCGCCGCGACTGCCTTTGCCAGCTCCTTCGCGCGGGGCAGGTCTTTGTTCAGCGCCTTGAGGGCGCGCGCGATGCCCAGCTGGGCCTGGGCGATGTTCCACGCCGGCAGCTTCCGCTTCATCAACTCGGGGAGCGTGGCGTCGAGCACATCCAGCGATTGCTGGTGGTGGGCGAGCAGGCCCATCGCGAGGCCTTCGCCCATGCGTGCGTCGAAGACGTCGTCGGCATCGGGCCCCTGCGCCTTTTCGATCAGCTCGCGCGCACGGCCGTACTCGGTCAGCGCGGTCTCACCATCGCCGCGACGGAAGGCGAGCTCGCCCAGGTTGTACAGCGGCGTCGCGAGCACAGGCGAGTCGGCACCAAAGAGCTTCGTGCGCAGCTCGACGGTGCGCCGGAAGTACGGGTCGGCCTCGTCGTATTTCTTCATGTCGGCGAGCGCGCTGCCGATGTTGTTGGTCGCGGTCGAGACGTCGGGGTGGTTCGGCGAGAGGGCGGCCTCCATGATCTGCAACGACTCTTTCGACAACGCGAGCGCTTCGTCGGGCTTGCCGATTTCGCGCAGCGCGCCGTTGGCGTTGGCGAGCACGCGGGCGTACGCGACGGTCTTCTTCATCCCCAATGCTTCGAGCTGTCGGGCGAGATCAGCAAACGTCTTCACGGCTTCGGCGTGGCGGTTGTTGCGAACGTGGATGACTCCGATCGCGTTGCCGACGCGGGTGGCCGAGGCGGTTCCTTTCAGGCCCGCTGGTTCGATGAGCCCGTTCGCGACCGCGACCCACGCTTCGGCGGCCTGAAGGCGCGTGCCGTTGACGCCGTCGAGGTACGCGAGGCCGACCGCGGCGGAATAGGCCTCGGGCAGATCGTTGGAGGCGAAAGCGAGGTTCAGCGACTCGAGGTACTTCGCGCGGGCTTCGTCGCCTTTCTGCAGACGTTCGAGGGTGCTGCCCGCCTCGCCCAGCGCTTCAGCGAGCAGGGGGCGCCAGGCGGCGGCGCGGGCTTCGGTGACTGCTTCCTCGGCCAGCGCGGCGCTGTCTTTCGTCTTGCCGGCGAGGCGCAGCGCGCGAACCCGGGAGACCTTCTGGGCGGCGGCGTCGACGAGCGCGCGGGAAGCCGGAAGGGGGTCGATGGCGGCGAGCGCGGCGACGTCGAGGCACTCCTTCGCGGAAGGCAGCTGCTCGAGCGCGCCGATGGCACGTTCGACCATCTTTCTGTCGGCCGACTCGAAGACGGTGACCAACGCGGCGAAGTCGGCGACGCGGCGCTGAAGGCAGCCGTCGCGAAGCGCCAGCGCGGCTTCGGACTCACCCTGCCGGTTCGTGGCCTCGCAGGCGGCGCGGCGCAGCGAAGACAAGCTGGTCGCGACGGCGTCGGCGGCGGCGAGCACGCGCGGGGTGAGCTCGGCGGCCGCCGGGTGATTGGTGGCGAGAAAAGCAGCGCTGACCTTCTCTTTGCGCGCGGTGTTCCACGCCGCATCGATTGGCATGGCGACGTCATCGCAGCGCCCGGCCGCCTGGCGAATGGCGAGCACGGCGCTGCCGAGGGCGAGCGTGACGACGGCGGCGAGGGCGAGGCCAGCGCGGATGCGTTCGGGGCGGTGGCTGGCGGTAGAGAGCGCGGCGCTGAGCGCGGCCATCGACGGCCAGCGCTGCTCAGGCTCGAAGGCGAGGCCGCGAACGACGACCTGGGAAATCGCCGAAGGCACGGTGGCCAACGGCGCGGCGCCGACCTTCATCTGCGCGATGCGGCGGCCCGGGTCTTTCTCGTCGAAGGGAAGCTTGCCGCCGAGGCATTCGTAGAGCGCGGCGCAGAAGCTGAACTGATCGCTGAGCTCGGTGGCGTCGGCGCCTTGCCATCTTTCCGCGGCGAGGTATGCGGGCGTGCCCGACAGCGTGCTGCGTTTGGAGGCGGCGTCGACCGCGGTGGCGTGAGAGCCAGATCGCGCGAGGCCGAAGTCGGCGACACGAACGCGGCCCGATGGGTCGACGAGGACGTTGTCGGGCTTGAAGTCGCGGTGGATGACGCTGGCCGCGTGCGCAGCGATGAGCCCGCGCGCCGCGTCGAGGAACACCGGCAGCACGTCTTTCCACGGGCGGCCTTCGGACATCGTGCCCCGCAGGCTCTTCGCGTTGGCGACGAGCTCCATCACGATGACGTCGTGCGAGCCCTGCGCTTCGACGTCGTGAACGGCGACGACGTTCGGGTGCTGCACCTTCGCCAGCGCCCGCGCTTCGAGAATCAAGCGCTCGCGTTGCTGGGGACGATCGGCCTCACGCACCGACGGGTAGAGCCACTTCAGCGCGACGGTGCGTTGAAGCGTGGTGTCCCAGGCGGCGAAGACTTCGCCCAGGGCTCCGGCGCCGATGGGCTCGAGCACGACGTAGCGGCCGATGACGAGGCCCTTGTGGGGGCCGCTGGACGACGCCTCGGGCACCAGCGCCTTGAGCAGCTGCGCAAGCATGAGTCGGCAGGTCTCACACTGCGAGACGTGGCCTTCGACCCCTTCGAGCGTCTCTCCTTTCAGCGTTCCTTCAGCGAGCTCGGCGAGCTGCGCGTCGTCGGGGTGATTCATGATTCGGGCGAGGCCTCGGCGACAAAGCGGCGAAGGGAAAGATCGAACCCGCTTTCCAGGCTGGCCATCAGGCCGTCGAGGTCGGCGCCGGCCAGCTGGGTGTGGCGGGAGAGCGCGGCGACGGTGCGTGACTGAAGGGCGTGCCTGGCGGACGCGAGCCAACGGGCGACGGTGGCGCGGCTGACGGCGTACATCGGGGCGAGCGCGTCGATCGAGATGCCGTCAACGAGGTTCAAGCGCAGCAGCGAACGTTCGCGCGGGGTGAGCTCGGCCAGCGCCTGGCGAAAGGCGTTGGCGAAGTGTTGCTGCTGGCCGGTGCGGGCGAGGGCGCGTTCGAGGTCGACGGCGGCGGGGAGCTGCGCGAGCTGGTCGTCTCCTCCGGCGGCAGCCGGCTTCTGGTGGGAGTTGAGAAACGCGCGAACCGCGACGGTGGTGACGAAGGCGTCGAAGCTGCCGAGGCCGCGGTAGGTCTTCAAGCGGGCGCCGCCGTCGTCGACGAAGAGGCGGGTGCGGGTCGCCTGGAGGTGCTCGTCGGCCTCAGCGGGGTTGGCGCCGAGCTTGCGGATGGAGGCAAGGACGCGCGGCGCGACGAGGCGTTCGAAGGCGGCGATGGCGGCCGGGGCCCGGT
>JBBRAX010000038.1:0-72401 GCA_038206395.1 Myxococcales bacterium
GGCTGGGCGATGCGGGGCTGCGGCTCGGCCGGAACTTCGGCGAGGAACCGACGCACCTCTTTCACGTGCACGTGGAAGTTGGCCGCCACCGGCGCGCTGCTGTCGCTTCGCAGAAATGCATTCACCCCGACCACTTCGCCCGCGCGGTTCACCAACGGCCCACCCGAATCACCGGGCGAAATCGTGCAGCTGGTCTGAATCACCAGCCCCGGCACGCGCTCGGCCATCGACTTGCGCTGCGCCTCGAGCCCGACCCGCGACTTCTTGCACGCCTCGGCCATCGCGGGATCCGTGCTCACCTGGCACTCGGAGCCGACCAGCAGCGCCAGGTGCGTCGCCAGCTTCCCGATGCTCGAGATCTCGCCGTCCTTGATCGCCCACAGCAGGCCGATGCCGCCGTTGCCCAGCGCGGACACCGGCTCACCCGGCGTCGGATCTTTCTCGGCAATCTTCAAAGGCTTCAGATCTGCCGGAGGCGAATCGAGCTTGATCACCGCGAGGTCGATCAGCGGGTCCGACTTCAGCACCCAGGCGATTCGGCCCTTGTTCTCTTTCTCCATCAGCCCGTCGGCATCCAGCCGGCCGAGCTCGACGATCACCTGCTGCTTGAAGTCGACCACCGCCGCCGGCGCGATCACGTGGTGGTTGGTGAGAATGTAGCCCTGGTCATTGATCACGAAGCCCGTGCCGAACCCGCGCCCGGTGCGGATCAACACCGTCGCCGGAGCGACCTTTGCGTACACCTCTCGCACGTCGCCCTTCGCCTTCTTCACCTTTGCCGCCCGCGACCTGAGCGCAGGCACCGCATTCGGCGCCGGCTCGCCCCGCAAGTCTTGCAGCCACGCTTCCAGGTTCGGCTCGGCCGGCGCAGCGGCGAGCACCACCACCAACGCCGGCAGAATCACGGGACTCCTGGAAACGCAGTGACGTACTGAATCTTCACGTCTGGAAACGCGGTGACGAACTGCACCTTCGTGTCGGGAAACGCGGTCACCATCTGCCACTTCCCGCACGAGTCGGGAAACGCGGTCACGTTCTGCACCTTCACGTCGGGAAACGCGGTCACCACCTGCACCTTCACGTCCGGAAACGCGGTGACGACCTGGATCTTGCCGTAGAGCTTCTTGCCCTTGAACGTGCACGAGGACTTGCTGACGCTGCCCGCCCACGCGGCCGAGATCGACAGGCCCACCAACACCACCACCGCTGCGACTCTCTTCACCATGTGCACCCCTCTTGATCTTCGAAGTTAGACCCGCGACGACCGCCGGGTGTGAAAACTGAAGACAGCGGCGCCCAGCATCGAGCCCACCGCGTCGGCGGCCACGTCGTACGGATCCGACATGCGGCCCGGCACGAACGACTGATGAAGCTCGTCGCTGACGCCGTACAGCGTCGAGATCACGATCGCCGCCGGCGCCGCCCACTTCCACGGCCGCAGCGCGCGCCCGACGAGGTAGGCCAGCACCGCGTACTCGACGAAGTGGATCACCTTGTCGAAGCTCCAGATGGGCCTCGGCACGGGAAAAGACGACTGGGACGACAGGAAGAAGATCAGCCCCGCGTACGCCACCGCCGGGGCGACAGCGATCAGGCGACTTCGCACAGCTCGGCGGCCACCGCGGAGTCCGCGATCGCGATCTGGGGGGCCAGCACCGTGCGGCCTTGCTTGCCGTACAGCGCGCCGACGCTGGTCATGCTGATCGCGACTTCGACGATGGCTCCGATGGGAGCGTCGCCTTCGAAGTTCACGACCTTGTTCTGCGGGTTGCGGCCGAAGCGCTTCGTGGCGTCCGTCTTCGAGCGGCCCTCGACCAGCACCTCGACCGTCTGCCCGCGGTGCTGCGCGTTGATCTCGGCGGCGATCTTCTTCTGCGCCTTCATCAGGCGGTCGAGCCGGGCGACCTTGATCTCGTGCGGGATCTCGCCCCACTCCTTCTCGCGCAGCGCCGCCGACGTCTTCGGGCGCGACGAGTAGACGAAGCTGAACTGGTTGTCGTAGCGCACCGACTCGGTGAGCTGCATCGTCAGCTCGAAGTCTTCGTCGGTCTCGCCGGGGAAGCCCACGATGATGTCGGTCGTCACGCCGATGTCCGGCCGCGCCGCGCGAAGCTTCGCCAACCGTTCGAGGTACGCCGCCGCCGTGTAGTCGCGGCGCATGCGCTTGAGCACCGAGTCCGAGCCGCTCTGCACGGGCAGGTGAAAGTGCGACGCGATCTTCGGCTGAGTGCGGAAGGCTTCGATCAACCCGTCTGACAGGTCGTGCGGGTGGCTGGTGGTGAACCGCACGCGCTCGATGCCCGGCACTTCGGCGACGCGCAGCAGCAACTGGTCGAAGCCGATGCCGCCCTGGTAGGAGTTCACGTTCTGCCCGACCAGCGTCACTTCGCGCACGCCGGCGTTGGCGAGCGCAGCGACTTCGATCATCACTTCAGGAAACGCACGGCTGACTTCGCGGCCACGGGTGTGCGGCACGACGCAGAACGCGCAGACGTTGTCGCAGCCCTTCATCACCGTCACGAACTCGGTGACGCGGCCCTTCGACGTCGACGGGTCGGCCTGCGGGAAGACGTAGTGCTCGGAGTCGACCCACGCCGTCTCGACCACGCGCTCGCGCTCGTTCGTGACGCGATCGAGGATCTCGGCCAGCTTGTGGATGTTGTCGGGGCCGAAGACGAAGTCGACGTACGGCACCTTCTTCAAGATCTTGTCCTTCTCTTGCTGCGCGACACAGCCGCCGACGCCAATCAACGCGCCGCGCTGCGTCTTCACCTGGCGATACCGGCCCAGCGCAGAGAACAGCTTGTCCTCGGCCTTTTCCCGAATCGAGCAGGTGTTGAGGATGATCAGATCGGCGTCTTCGGCGACCGGCGTCGGCCGGTACGACAGGCCGGTGAGCACCTCGCTCATCCGGTTCGTGTCGTTCACGTTCATCTGGCAACCAAACGTGTGAATGAAATAGCGCTTCATGGGGCTTGCCGGGCCTTATCGGCCCTTCGGGAAGGGAAAATCAACCCGCGTCGGCTGCCGTGCGAAGCCGCAGCTCGATGAGGCCCTCTTCCCGCGAGAGCAGCACCTGGTGGGTCTGGGCGCCATAGAGCGCGACGAAGTCGGTGTCGTCGATGGGCTTCTTCAGCGCCTCGAGCACTCCCATCTGCTTCTCGGGCGTCTTCGCCGAGACCGTCTTGAGCCGCTCTTTGAGCACGCGCGGCCGGCAGAAGGCGTTGACCGCCGACGCGGTGCGGGCGACCTGGTCGGCGGTGAGGCCGGTGTTGCGCAAGGCATCAGCGGCCGACTTGCCCTCGAGCTCCTGGGCGACGAACTGCTCGTACTTCGCCAGGATCTCGGGGGTCACTGCGTGGTGCGCCAGCCTCAGGGTTCGCTCGTCCGCCATGAAGGGGAAGCTACCGGCGACGCCGCACGAACGCGAGCAGCCCGATGAGCCCCATCAACCCGGCCAGAGAAGACCCACCCTGCGCGCACCCCGTCTTCACCGAAGTGATGCTGCCCGCGCCACCCCCCGTGCCCGGATTCGGCTTCGTCGGAGCGCCGGCGATGACCTGAATCGTCTTGCAGATCGCCTCATCCGCGGGCCCGTTCTGCCCGACGTCCGAGAACCAGACGCTGCCTTTCGCCAGCCCGAAGCACGCCGTCGAAGGGCCCAGCTTCGACGGGACCTTGATCTTGAAAGTGGCGAGCCCCTCTTCGCCCGGGTGGGTCGCGGTCAACGTTGAGGCCTGGGTGCACGAGGTCCACGACGGGTCGCACAGCGCGCTGTCCACGCCCCGCGGAGTCGACAGCACCTCGATCGACGCGTCCCACTTCAGGCAGCCTTTGTTGAGCAGGTGCAGCGTCACTTCGGCGACCGAGCCCGCGGTCATCGTCGCCGGCACGTTGTCGGACTTCAGCTCGGCCCACAGCGGCGGCGGCGAGTCGATGAGGTACACCTTGTCGCCCGAGGCCTTGAGCAGGTGCGGCCACGGCGCCCAGTCGGCCCCGACGAGGTACCTGGGCTCGTCTGTCACCGGCGCGGTCGCAAAGGCGCCGAAGCGCCAGGCGCTGAAGATGCCGGGGTTTCCGATGTGGCGAATCGAGCCGTACTCCTTCACGTACACCGCGGCCTCGTTGCCAAACTTCACCAGCGTCGGCACGTCTTCGAGGTTCGGACCCAGCGGAATCGCCGCCAGCGCTTCCTCGGTCACCGTGCCGATCTCGTCGAGGGGCAGCTTCCAGGCGGTCAGCGCGGCCAGGCTGGTGATCAACCGGCGCACCGAGCCTTCGGCCACGCGTGGCAGCTGCGCGGCGTCACACTTCAAGGTCTTCTGCCCGAGGCCCGTGTTGGGGCCGCCGGCCGAGTCGATCGCGTACGCGAACACCGGCCGCGAGACGCCATCGAAGTAGCTCAGCGGCACTGGCATCGAGAAGCCGTGCGAGCAAGACCCGATTGCCGTGCAGAGGTCCGCGCGGTTCAGGTCGGCCTTCAACGCGTAGCCGTGCGCCGCCGCCTGACCTGCCGAGCCACCGATGTAAACGTGCGCCGCGATCGCCGAGGTGGGCACGTTCTGATCCTGTGCCCAGCCCGAGATGCCTTCGCAGGTCGCCGCATCGAGCGCGCCCCGCGGGGCGGTGTTGCAGGTCAAGCGCGCCTGAATGAACGTGTACGGGTTCACCGTCGTGCCCGACGCGTAGCCGCCTACCGTCGGCGCCATCGAGAGGTGAAGGTGCGGGCCCGTGGTGCAGGTGCCCGTGCTGCCGACCCGGCCGACCGTCTGCCCGATGGTGACTGCCGCGCCGATCGCCAGCGTCGACTGCGCGTTCAGGTGGTTGTAGCCAGAGAACATGCCGTCGGCGTGGCGCACCACGATCACGTTGCCCAGGCAGCCGTTGAACGTCTTCAGCACGACCACGCCGTCAGCGACCGCTGGTATCGCCGTGCCCGAAGCCTGCGGGAAGTCGACCCCTCGATGCGGGTTGGTGCGGCCACAGCAGGTCGAGCCCCAGCCATCGGCCAGGTTCGGGTTCGAGAAAGGAAGGCGGTAGCAGACCTGCGCGACTGCGGGCGCTGCGGCGATCAGCACGGCCACTGCGGCGAACATCCGGCTCATTTTTGTGCGGCTCCTGCCCCTTTGACTGCCTTTGCAGTGCAAACCCTACGGCCGAACGCAGAACGCGATCGAAGCCGCGCCTCGCCAGCGTCACCCGCAAGCCTCAGTATTCATTGCCGAAAAACCTTCTTCTTCGGATGGAAAGTGGCGCGCGCGCAGCTAGAGTTGCCTGCGTGCCGCTTGGTTGTCCCCCGGAAGATCAGCTGGACGCGTACGCCGAGCACGCGCGCACCTGTGAGAGGTGTGGCCCGCGGCTGTTGATCGCTCCTCGGCGCACGACGCTCGAAGAAAAATTCGAGTCGCTGCCGACGCCCGTCGACGTGCTTCGCGACGTTCGGCTGACGCCCGAAGAAGCGCTGGCCGACACCGCGGTGTCGAACGTGACCCCGGTTCCAAATGAAGGGGCCGCCTACCAGCGCGGCAGCACCCTGTCGCGGTACGTCGTGCTCGAGAGGCTCGCGAAGGGCGGCATGGGCGAGGTCTACGCGGCGTACGATCCCGACCTCGATCGCAAGGTGGCGATCAAGCTGCTGCGATCCGACCTTCACGGCACGGGTGCGTCAGCCGAGCTGCGCTTGCGGTTGTTGCGCGAGGCGCAGGCGATGGCCCGGCTCGCGCACCCCAACGTCGTCACCGTTCACGACGTCGGGCTGATCGGCGACCAGGTGTTCGTCGCGATGGAGTTCGTCGAGGGCGAGACGCTGACGCAGTGGCTCAAGGGCCGCCCGCGCACGTGGGCGCAGGTGCTCGACATCTTTCTCTACGCGGGCCGGGGCCTTGCGGCGGCGCACGCGGTCGGGCTCACCCACCGCGACTTCAAGCCCGACAACGTGCTGATCGGCAAAGACAAGCGCGTGCGGGTGATGGACTTCGGGCTGGCACAGGCCCAGGCCGAGCCCGCGAAGAAAGACGAGCCGCCCGACTCGATCACCGACTCGGGCTCAGGGGCGATGAAGCGGCGCATCACTCCGCCGGGCACCGTGCTCGGAACTCCAGCGTACATGGCGCCCGAGCAGCTGTATGGCCAGCCGACGGATCCGCGCTCTGATCAGTTCAGCTTCTGCGTCGCGCTGTACGAAGGCCTCTACGGTGAACGCCCGTTCGCCGGCGACAGCTCGGGCGCGATCGCGGTCGAGATCGCGCAGCACCGCATTCGCCCTGCCCCGCGTGACGCGCGGGTGCCGCCGCGCATTCGGAAGCTGATCGTCCGCGGCCTCAGCGAGAGCCCGGCCGACCGGTATCGATCGATCGACGCCCTGCTGATCGGACTCTCGAGGCGGAAGTCGGCCGTCGTGCGGCAGTGGACGGCGGTGGGCGCGGCGGCGGTGGTGGCGATCACGATCGCGGCGGCCGTGCAGTCGACGCGCGGCGCCGGCAGCCGGTGTGGGTCGATCGATCAGCGCCTCGACGGCGTCTGGGACGCGCAGGTGAAGACGCAGGCGCAGAACGCCTTCACCGCGACGGGCAAGCCGTTCGCGCCGCGCGCTTGGGCCGACGCGGCAAAGGCGATCGACGGCTACACCACCCGGTGGGTGCAGCTGCGGCGCGAAGCGTGCGAGGCGAAGGAAGACGCGCAGGACGAGGCGCTGGGCCGCACCATCGTCTGTCTGGGGCGCCGGCTGAACGACGTGCAGGCAGTGGCGCAGCTCTTCACCCGGGCCGACGCCGAGATCGTCGAACGCGCGATGGCGACGTCGCTGGGGCTGCCCTCGCTGGACGCCTGCACCGCTGCCCTGCCGGTTCCGGTGGTGGTCGGCCCGGAAGCCGAAGCCCTGCGGGCGCAGCTGGCCGGGGTGAAGGCCCGCCTCGACGCCGGCAAATACGCCGAAGGGTTGAAGCTCGCCCGCGAGCTGCTCGCGAAGGCAGGCGCCTCGACCGATCGCGGCGCGCGCGCGGAAGCCGGGCTGCTGACCGGGATCCTTGCCTTCCGTCAGGGTGACGCGAAGGGGGCCGAGGCGCTGCTCGAACAGGCGGCGCTGGACGCCGAAGCCGCGCGGGAAGACGAGCTGGCGGCGCGGGCGTGGATCGAGAGGGTCGGCGTCGGCGCCTTGACGAGCCGCTTCGATGACGCCGACATCGCAGGCCGGCACGCGCGGGCCGCGGTCGATCGCATCGGCCGCAACGACGAGCTCGAGGCGATGCTGGCCAACAACCTCGGCGTGCTCGCGTGGTCGCGCGGGCGCTACGACGAAGCCGTCGCCGGCTACCAGCGCGCGATCGGACTGCGGCAGCAGGCGTATGGCGCGATGCACCCGCTGGTCGCTCGGGGCTGGACGAACGTCGGCACCGCGCTGAAGTCGGCCGGCAAGTACGACGAGGCGATCGCCGCGTACCGCAAGGCGCAGGAAATCGAAGAGGCGACGCTGGACCCGTCGCACCCCGCCGTCGCCGAGACGCTGAACAACCTGGGCAACGCACTGAACGAGAAAGGCGATCGCCCCGCCGCGCTCCTGGCCTTCGGCAAGTCGCTGGAGATCAAAGAACGCGCCTTCGGGGGCGACGCGCTGTCGGTGGGAATCACGCTCACCAACCTCGGAGCCGTGTTGCTCGAGGCCCAGCGCCTGGACGAGGCGCGCACGGCGTTAGAGAGGGCCCTGGCGATCAAAGAGAAGGCCGCCGGCCCGCAGACGCTTACCGTCGCAGTGACGCTGACGAACCTCGCCGCCGTCGAACGCGCCGCAGGGAAGCCGGCCCGGGCGGTGGAGCTCGATCGCCGCGCGCTGAACATTCGCGAAAGGTTGCTGGGCCCGTCGCACCGCGATCTTGCCTTCAACCTCACCGGGCTCGGCGAGTCGCTTTGCGCGCTGAAGAAGGCCGACGAAGGAGCCGTGCTGCTGACCCGCGCGCTGGGCCTGCGTGAGGCAGCGGGCGTCGACCCGGCCCTTCTCGCGTCGACGCGGCTCTCGCTGGCCGAGGCGCTGGCGGTGTCGAAGAAGCCGGCCGATCGCGCGCGCGCCCTCGAGCTGGTGCGGGCTTCATTGGCCGATCGGCCCGGAGATCTGCAGGCGGTCGCGCTCGAGGCCTCGCTGCGAAAGAAGTGATTGTTCAGCTCGGCACGAACTGCGCCGCGACCCTCTCGAGATCTGCCAGCGTCTGCACCGTCACCACCTGGTGCACCGCCTTCGAGTAGTTGCCCATCTCGGAATCGCCGAAGCCCCATGACGTCTTCGGCTCGGTGCAGATCCACACCACCCGCTTCGCCTTCCGCTTCAAGTCTTCCAGCGCCCAGACGTTGGCCGGGTTGTAGTTGTTCCGCCCGTCGCCGATCACCAGCACAGTGGTGCGGCGCGAGATGCTCCCCAGGTAGCCGCGCGAGAAGCGGGCCAGCGCGTGGCCGTAGTTGCTGTTGCTGGCGACCGAGATCACCTCGCCGGCGGTGGCGAGATCGATCGCCTCTTCGACGTCGCAGTCCTCGAACAGCTTCGTGACTTCGCCGATCTCGGAAACGAAGACGAAGCTGCGGACGCGGGTGAAGAGCTCCTGCATCGTGTACGCGAAGAGCAGCATCATCCGCGACGCGTTGCGCACCGAGTCCGAGACGTCGCACAGCACCACCACCTCGGGGCGCTGCGGCCGCCGCGTGCGGAAGTGCGGCACCATCGGGATCCCGCCCGCCGTCATGTTCTTTCGCAGCGTCCTCAAGGGGTGCAGGGCCCCTTTGCGCTTGCTGCGCCCGCGCCGCACCAGGCGCGACTTCAGCTTCTCGGCCATCGCCCGCACTGCCCGCGACGCCTGCTCGACCTCGGCCCGTGACAGGGTGTGAAACGCGCGATCGTTGATTCCGCCGGTCGCCTTCTTCAGCCGCGCCTTGCCCTGGCGATCGACCTCAGCGCGCGCGGCGTCTTCGACCTTTCGCATCGCCTCGCTCAGGTAGCGCGAGACGACCTCGACGCCGCCGCCAGACAGGCCGCGCCGGCCCAGCTCGCCCTGCAGCGACTGCAGGTCGGATCGCAGCTGTTCCACCCCAGCGCCGATCAGCATTCGCCGGGTGAAGAACCCCGTCTGCAGCGAGCTCTGCATGCGCCCGAAGTCCAGCTGCAGCGCCGCCTGCCGGAAGATCTGCGCCAGCCGCGATCGATCGCCGTCGACCACCGCCTGCGCCATCGGTGAAAGGCCGGCCGCCAGCTGCGGCAGCATCCACACGATCATCTTCAGGTCGTCACCTTCGAGCAGGCCTTCTTCCGCGATGCGCTTCGCCAGCGCCTGGTCGATCGCCTCGAAGGTCTTCGCGGCGCCGGTGAAATAGAACTCGAAGGCGCGATCGAAGGTGCCGACGTCGGCGACCCGCTTGCACAGCGTGGCCCGCATCAACGCGCGGAACTGATCGCGGTCGGCGAGGCCGAGCTCGGCGGCGGCGCGCGCGGCGTCCATCGTCTCGGACAACGCGACCTTGAGCCCGTTCTGGCGCAGCACCTCGGCGAACTCGACGATGCGGGCGTCCACGTCAGCGATCCATCACCAGCAGCGCTTCGACGTGGTGCGTCTGCGGAAAGAGATCGAAGAGCTGCAGGCTCACCGGCCTGTACCCGTGCGCGGCGAGATCTTCCGCGTCACGCGCCAGCGCCGCCGGGTCGCATGCGACGTAGACGAGCCGCGCAGGCGCGACCTTCGCC
Organism: Myxococcales bacterium; assembly: GCA_038206395.1. GTDB lineage: Bacteria > Myxococcota > Myxococcia > Myxococcales > Myxococcaceae > JAGSPQ01. The sequence goes on from JBBRAX010000038.1 coordinate 9,719, forward strand.
GCGAGTAACCCCAGGCCCGGAGCCCCGGTGCGCGGAGGGTCGACCAGCAGGCGATCGAACTTGCGCCCTTCTTTCGCCAGCCCCTCGAGGATCTTCAGCGCGTCGCCCTGCACGAACCGCACGTTACGAATGCCGTGCGCCACCTTCTGCGCGAGCCCCAGCGAGATCGCCGAGTACTCCACCGCCAGCACCTGCGCCGCCTTGCTGGCGATCGGGAAGGTGAAGTTGCCGTTGCCCGCGTAGAGCTCGAGCACCGACTCCTTTCCCGTCAGCTGCAGCCCTTCGACCGCGGCAGCGACCAGGCGGGTGTTCACCTCGGCGTTGGCCTGGGCGAAGGCATCGGGCCGCACCCGGACGCTTCCATCGGCCAGCTCGACCTTGCCGAACGTCTCGCTGTGCCCGGCCTTCGGCACCAGCACCACACCCACGCCGCTGCGGCTGAGCTTCTCGGCCCGCTCGCGCGTCTTTTCCTTCACGTCGTCTTTGAGGTGCAGCGAGACGGCCAGCTTTCCGCCCGCCTCGAGCAGGTGCACCTGTTCGACGTCCTTCAGCGCGTTGCCCAGCGCGGCGGCGATCTTCGACGGCAGGCCTTGCAGCGGCGCGACCAGCGCAGGGCACGACTCGACCTCGAGCGCCGCGTGGCTCTCGCGCCCGTAGAAGCCCAGCTGCTTTCCCACCGGGTGCATCACCGCCCGCCGCCGGTAGCCCAGCGCGTGCTCGCCCACCACGGCCGGCAACACCTTCAGCGACGCGCGATCAAACCCACCCAGGTGTTCCAGCGCCGAGAGCACGATCTCGAGCTTCTGTTCGCGCTGCACCGCTTCGGTCGCGTGCATCCAGTCGCAGCCACCACAGCGGTCGGCCAGCGGGCACATCGGCACCCGGCGCGACGGGCTCGCCACGAGCAGCTGGACGATCGTCCCGCGCAGCACCCGCCCCGCCTCGACCACCTCGGCCATGACGCGCTCTCCTGGCAGCGCGCCTTCGACGAAGATCGTGCGGCCGGTCAGGTGCGCGACCCCGTCACCCGACTTGGCCAGCCGTTCGATGAGGAGCTCTTCCCGTCTCACAGCCCTGCTTCTCTTCAGGGGTTCTTGCGCGGCATCTCGGCGTCGGGCAGCTCTTTGCGGAGCCGTTCGACGAACCGTTCGATGCGTTCCTGCTTCTCGTTGTCGACGTCGACGAACTCGATGCCCATGCCCGGCACCTGGTTCTGGGCGTTGTCGAACTCGCTGACGCGGATGACTTTGCCGGTGAGGTCGAAGGGAAAGGCCGCATCGGGGAGCGAGATGATCAGCTTCACCGTGCTGCCCAGCGCCAGCGGGTTGCGGGTGTTGATGAACATGCCGCCCCGGCTGATGTTCACTGCCCAGTCGGTGATGAAGCCATCGACGGTGCGGTAAGCCACGAGCAGCTCGTGCTGGAGCCTGTCGTTCTGACGTTTGGCGATGCCAGACTTCTCAGCAACGCTCTTCTTGTCCGACTTGTCAGCCATGGCGCGGCGACTATACCCGTGTTGCCACCCACCGCCAGTCAACGTTCAGCCGAGGTGGTTGGCGATGTGCATCGCGTGCACCGCCTCGTAGTCGTCCCGCTGGACGGCGCCGTACACCACGTGGGGCTTGTACAGCCCGCTGTGCAGCCGGAATTGGCCAATCGCCGCGCGCAGCCGGCGAGCGCCTTCAGCAACCGGGGTCGACCGATCGACGTCCGGCGCCCCGGGAATCGCCGCCGAGACGTCGTGGGACATCGCCCCCTTGTCGAGGAAGCGGCCCAGGACGAACTGGCCGATGGTCTTCTGGAACCAGGCCGGCTTCTGGGTGGGAAACCCCGTCACCGACAGCTCGAGGCTCTGGGCGCAGTGGGCCAGCGCCCAGCCGAGGCCGGGCAGCTCGGCCTGGTCGATCGTGCTCAACCGGGCCAGCACCTGATCGAAGGTCTTCATCAGACCTTGATGGTCTTTAGATCGCTGGCCACCTTGAGCCTGGGCTGGGTCAGCTTCTGCACCGACTCGACCGTCTCACCGGGGGCGAGCTCCCGCAGCACGAGGCCGTCGGGCGTGACTTCGATGAAGGCGAGGTCGGTGACGAGGAAGTGCACACACTTCTTGCCGGTGAGCGGCAGCGAGCACTGGTCGAGGATCTTGGGCTCGCCGGCCTTGTTGGCGTGCTCCATCGCGACGAAGACCTTCTTGGCGCCGATGGCGAGATCCATCGCGCCGCCCATGCCCTTCACCATCTTTCCCGGAATCGTCCAGTTGGCGAGGTCACCGGCCGCGCTGACTTCCATCGCGCCCAGCACCGCCATGTCGACGTGGCCGCCGCGGATCATCCCGAAGCTCATCGCCGAGTCGAAGTACGACGCGCCCGGGACGACGGTGACGGTCTCTTTCCCGGCGTTGATCAGGTCGGCGTCTTCCTGCCCTTCGACGGGCCAGGGGCCGATGCCGAGCAGGCCGTTCTCGCTCTGCAGCAGCACCTCGACGCCCGATGGAATGTAGTTGGCGCACAGCGTGGGCAGGCCGATGCCCAGGTTGACGTTGAAGCCGTCTTTGAATTCCTGGGCGACGCGCGCCGCGATCTGCTCTCGGGTCAGTGGCATGTCAGCTCGCCTTCCTTACGGTCTTCTTCTCGATCCACTTCTGCAGGCCCACGCTCTTGACGATGCGCTTCACGAAGATCGACGGGGTGTGAATCTGATCCGGGTCGAGCTCGCCAACCGGCACCAGGTGCTCGACCTCGACGATGGTCGTCTTTGCCGCCATGCACATCAGCGGCGAGAAGTTGCGCGCCGTCTTGCGGAACACCAGGTTGCCATAGGTGTCCGCCTTCCACGCGCGGATGATCGCGAAGTCTGCCTTCAGCGGCAGCTCGAGCACGTACTCGCGGCCGTCGATGGTCTTCGTCTCTTTGCCGTCAGCGATCACCGTGCCAACCCCTGTCGGAGTGAAGAACCCGCCGATGCCGCAGCCTCCCGCGCGAATCCGTTCGGCCAGGGTGCCCTGCGGGTTGAGCTCGACCTGCAGCTCGCCCGACAGGTACTGGCGTTCGAACTCTTTGTTCTCGCCCACGTAGCTGCTGATCATCTTCTTCACCTGCTTCGCCTTGAGCAGCACGCCCAACCCCAGGTCGGTGGTTCCGCAGTTGTTCGAGATGATCGTGAGGCCCTTCACGCCCTTGTCGTGGAGCGCGGTGATCAGGTTCTCGGGGTTGCCGCAGAGGCCGAAGCCGCCCGACATGATCACGGCGCCGTCGGGGATGTCTTTGACCGCGTCGGCAGCCGAAGTGAAGACCTTGTTCATCGCTCGACCATCATCGCGATGCCTTCGCCGCCGCCGATGCACAGCGACGCGATGCCGCGCTTCTTGCCGAGGTCCTGCATTTCCTGAATCAGGGTGACGAGCACGCGCGCGCCCGAGGCGCCGATGGGGTGGCCGAGCACGACGGCGCCGCCGCGGATGTTGACCTTCGACGGGTCGAGCTTCAGCAGCGTGTTGTTGGCGATCGAGACGACAGCGAAGGCCTCGTTGATCTCCCAGAGGTCGATGTCGTTGGTGGTGAGCTTCGCCTTCGTCAGCAGCTTATTGATCGCGTCGGCGGGGGCGATCGTGAACTCCGCCGGCTTGCGCGCGGCGGCAGCGTGGCCGGTGATCTTCGCCAGCACGGTGCGGCCTTCGGCCTTCGCGCGGTCGGCAGACATCAGCACCAGCGCGGCGGCCCCGTCGTTGATCGACGAGGCGTTCGCGGCGGTGATCGTGCCGTCTTTCTTGAACACCGGCTTCAGGCCGCCGATCTTGTCGGGCCTCGCGTTCTTCGGGCCTTCGTCCTCGGTGACCACCACCGGCTCGCCCTTCTTCTGCGGGACGCTGACGGGGGCAATCTCGGCCTTGAAGGCGCCGTCTTGCTGCGCCTTAATCGCGCGCTTCGTCGACTCGATCGCGAACTCGTCCTGCGCCGAGCGCGAGATCTTCATCGAGTCTGCGCACTGTTCGGCGCAGCTGCCCATGTGGATGTTGTCGTACGGATCCCAGAGCCCATCGAGGATCATCTCGTCCTTGAACTCGGTGTGGCCCATGCGGGCGCCGCCCCGAAGCGCGTGGGTCAGGTATGGGGCGTTGCTCATCGACTCCATGCCGCCCGCGACGGCCACTTCGATGTCGCCCAGCGCGATCGCCTGCGCTGCCTGAACGACCGCCTGCAGGCCCGAGCCGCACACCTTGTTGACGGTGATGCAAGGGGTGGTGTTGGCGAGGCCGGCGTAGATCGCCGCCTGGCGCGCGGGGGCCTGGCCGACGCCCGCCTGCAGCACGTTGCCCATCACGACCTGGTCGACCGCGTCGGGCTTCACCCCTGCCCGCTCGAGGGCTGCCTTGATCGCGACAGCCCCCAGCTGAGGAGCGGTGAGCGAGGCCAGCGCCCCCTGGAAAGCACCAATCGGAGTACGGGCAGCACCAACGATGACGACGTCACGGGCCATGGGAACCTCTTTTCTGGTGGGGTGGAAGCCGCCCGTCTTCTCGCCCCAAACCCGCCCGATTTCAAGGCTGAGCGCGACTGCCTTGCGGCCTCTGGTTCGGCTGCGGGACCCTCAAGTCCTGGCGATGTCGGCGGTGTGAGGCACCTGGTTCAGGGCGACAGGTCTGGTCTTGCGCGTGGTGCGGATGTTGATCAGCTCGACGAAGATGCTGAAGCCCATCGCTCCGTAGATGTAGCCCTTGCCGATGTGCGCGCCGAAACCCTCGCTGATGAGCACGAGCCCGATCATCAGCAGGAAGGACAGCGCGAGCACCTTCACCGACGGGTGGCGCTCGACGAACTCGCTGACCTGGCGGCCGAGCAGCAGCATCACGATCAGCGCGATCAGGTTCGCCGCGACCATCACCGCGATGTACGGCGACATGCCGACCGCGGTGATCACCGAGTCGATCGAGAACACCATGTCGAGCAGGATGATCTGAAACAGCACCCCGCCAAACGTCACTGCCTTGGAGTTCGCCGTCTGGCCGTCGTCATCGCTGGCTTCGAGCTTGTGGTGAATCTCTTTGGTCGCCTTGTAGATGAGGAAGAGGCCCCCCGCGAGGAGGATCAGCGACTTGCCCGAGAAGTCCTTGCCGACCACCGTGAACAGCGGCTGATCCAGCTTCACGATCCAGGCGAGCGTCGCCAGCAGGCCGAGGCGAGAGACAAAGGCGCCCAACAACCCCACCTTCCGCGCCTTCTCGCGCTGCTCAACCGGCAGCCGGCCCGACAGAATCGCGATGAAGATGATGTTGTCGATGCCGAGGACGATCTCGAGTGCTGCGAGCGTCGCGAGGCTCAGCCAGACTTCCGGGGACGAGAGCAGTTCGACCATGGTCAGCCGGGTGGATTAGCAGCCCGGCTGATTCGAATAAGTCGAATTCTTCGCGGCGTCGCGTCGAGAATCTCTAACAGATACCCATTGGCGGTCTTCAGCAGCTCCCCGACCGAAGGGATGCGGCCGGCGAGGCCCAAAGCGAGCCCGGCGATGGTGGTGAAGTCGCCGTCTTCCGGCAGCTCGAACCCCAGCGCCCGGTTGATCTCGCGCACGGGCACCTGGCCTGTGATGCGGGCCGAGCCATCGGGGTCTTTGAGGATCTCAGGCGCAGCCTTCGCGCGCTCGCTGAAGATCTCGCCCACGAGCTCCTCGAGCAGATCTTCGATGGTGACGATGCCGGCCGTGCCGCCCTGCTCGTCGACGACGATCGCGAAGGGCTGATGGCGGGCGCGCATCTGCTCGAGCAGCTCGGTGGCGGGAAGCGACATCGGCACGAAGTACGCCGGGCGCAGCAGGTCTTCGACGATCAGCAGTTGGCGTTCCCACCCCAGGGCCAGCACCTCCTTCATGCTCAGGTAGCCGACGATGTGGTCGATGTTGCCGTCGTAGACAGGCAGCCGCGTGTGCCCTTCTTCGAGCAGCGCCTGCCGCAGCGCCTCTGGAGTGGCCCGCCGGTCGACCGCGATCACCTTCAGCCGTGGCACCATCACGTCGCTGGCGATGAGGCGGCCGAAGTCGAGCGCGCGAGAAGCGATCTGCCCAGCCTTCTGATCCACGGATCCCGCTTGGGCTGCCTCGTCGACCAGCTGCCGCAGCTCGTCGGACGACAGGCGTGCCTCGAGAAACGTCGTGTGATCCTTGAAGGGCTTGAGCGCCAGGTTCGAGCTGGCGGTGAGGAACCAGACGACGGGCCGGGCGATGAAGGCCAGGGCGAGCATCGGCCGGGCGATCAACAGCGCGTAGCGTTCGGGCGACCGCAGCGCCAGCGACTTGGGCATCAGCTCGCCGAGCACGATCGACAGGTAGGAAATGAGGCAGACGACGATCACCAGGGACAGCTGCGGGGCCCACGCCGAGATCCCCGGAACCGCCGCCAGCATGGGCTCGAGATCTTCAGAGAACGTCGCTCCTCCGAAGGCGCCGGCAAAGGCCGAGATGACGGTGATCCCGACCTGCACCGTGGCGAGGAAGCGTTCGGGGTTGTCGCGCAACCGCTGCAGCGCCCGCGCCGACCCCCGCCCTTCCGCCACCAACTCCTTCAGCCGCGTCTTCCGCAGCGACACGACCGCGATCTCTGCGCCCGCGAGCACGCCATTGAGCAACACCAGGCCCACGATGACCAGGATCTCAAAGAGGAGCACGCGCACGTATAACGCGCCGCCCACCGCCCCGCATCCATCGATAAAACGAAGAAACCGGCCACCCTTTTCAAGGTGACCGGATCCGGACCTTCGTTGCGGCGAAGCGCTGACTACTTCTTCAGCTTGCTGGCCATCACGTCGCCGAGGCGAGCGCGCGAGCCTTCCGCCTGCTTCTTCAGGTACTCGCGGTAGTCGTCCGAGCCCTCGTTGGCGAGCGCCTTGATCGACAGCGCGATCTTCCGATCCTGGCTGTTGATGTCGATGATCTTCACATCGACTTCCTGGCCTTCGGTGAGGACATCGCGGGGGTTCTCGACCCGCTCGTCCTTGATCTCGGACACGTGCACCAGGCCTTCGATGCCCGGCTCGATCTCGACGAACGCGCCGAAGTCAGTGACCTTGGTGATCTTGCCCTTCACGCGGCTGCCCACGGGGGTGCGCTCAGGCAGCGTGTCCCAGGGATCCGGGGTCAGCTGCTTGATGCCGAGGCTGAAGCGCTCGTTCTCGACGTCGATGTTGAGCACCACCGCTTCGACTTCGTCACCCTTCTTGTAGAGCTCGCCCGGGTGCTTGATGCGCTGGGTCCACGAGATGTCGGACACGTGCACGAGACCGTCGACGCCCTCTTCGACACCGACGAACACGCCGAAGTCGGTGACGTTGCGCACCTGGCCCTTGATGACCGAGCCAATCGGGTACTTGTCTTCCAGCAGCGTCCACGGGTTCTGCTCGATCTGCTTCATGCCGAGCGCAATCCGCTTCGCCTTCGGGTCGATGTCGAGCACCACAGCCTCGACCTCTTTGCCCTGCTCGAGCATCTTCGACGGGTGCTTGACGCGCTTGGTCCACGACATCTCGGACACGTGCACGAGCCCTTCGACGCCCTGCTCGATCTCGATGAACGCGCCGTAGTCGGTGAGGCTCACCACCTTGCCCTTGACGCGGGTGCCGACCGGGTACTTCTCGTCAGCGCGGTGCCACGGATCTTCCTGGATCTGCTTGAGGCCCAGCGAGACGCGCTCGGCAGTCGGGTCGAACTTGAGGACGACGACGCGAACTTCGTCGCCGACGTTGAACATCTCGCTCGGGTGGCCGATGCGGCCCCACGACATGTCCGTGATGTGCAGCAGGCCGTCGATGCCGCCGAGGTCGATGAACGCGCCGTAGTCGGTCAGGTTCTTGACCTGGCCCTTCATCACCGCGCCTTCCTTCAGGTTCTTCAGCGTCTCTTTCTTCTGCTCTTCACGCTGCTTCTCGAGCAGGACACGGCGCGACAGCACGATGTTGCCGCGCTTCTTGTTGAACTTGATGACCTTGAACTCGAACTCCTTGCCCAGGTACTGGTCGAGGTTTCGCACGGGGCGAATGTCGACCTGGCTGCCGGGGAGGAACGCCTTCACGCCGATGTCGACCTGAAGACCGCCCTTCACGCGGCCCACGATGATGCCCTTGACGATCTCGTCGCGCTCGCAGGCGGCGCTGATCTCGTCCCAGATGCGCATCTTGTCGGCCTTCTCTTTCGAGAGGACCACCATGCCCGTGTCGTTCTCGCGGCTCTCGAGCAGGACTTCGACGATGTCGCCCGCTTTGACCGTGACTTCGTTCTTCGCGTTCGTGAACTCGGAGATCGGAATCTGGCCTTCGGACTTGTAACCAATGTCGATGACCGCGAACTCCTTGGTCACCTGGACGATGGTTCCTTTGACGATCTCACCCTCTTTGAGGAGACCATCTGCGCCACGCTCTTTGAGCGAGGCTTCGAACATCGAGGCGAAATCTTCGTCTGCTTCAATTCCCGGCTGGTTCAGGTTCTGCTGCATAGGTGAGAGGTTTCCTTGCTGCGACGTACCGCACCCCGATCACACGTCTGGCTGTTGAGCGGGGGCAAAACGCTCAAAAGCACCTCTAACGCCACGATGGCGATGGAAGGGCGCGGAACCTAGGCGTGGGATTCGGCGGGCGTCAAGCCGCGCAGGCCACTACTTCGCTTTGTCGATGCGCGGGTAGATGGCCGACAGCGCGGGGTCGGGAATCCGCTCGGAGTAGCACTCTTCGCCCAGCGCGAAGATCGCGTCGTCCAGCCCTGCTTCGGCGTCCTTCTCTTCCTCTTCGCGGGCGCCAATCTCTTTATCCAGCGCCTTCATCTGGTCTTCGTGCTCGGCCTTGCGCGTGTCGGCCTCGTCTTCCATTTCCAGCAGGCGCTTGTGGGCGAGGATGCCCTGCGCGCCGGGCTGGCCGGGACGCGGCGTGAGGATGAGCAGGAACTCGGCTTCCTGGTCTTCGATGTTGCGCTGCTTGCGCATCAGCTGCAGGCGCACCTTCTTCAGGTTCTCTTTCGAGAGCGCGATCTTCTTCGTCTCGTGCGCCTCGGCCTGCTCCATGTCGGTGTGCTTCTGCTCGGCGCGCTTGAGGCTGACCTTCTCGTACCGCATCGTCGCCTTCGACGTCGAAATCGTCTTTCGCAGGTCGCGGCTGCGCGCCTCGATGCCTTCGACCGCCTTCTTCCACTTCTTGACGATCTGCTGCTGCTCAGTGCGCTCGGCTTCCTGCTGATCGAGGAAGTCCTGGTAGTGGCCGTCTTCCTCGTTCAACTGCGCGTCGAGCGCTGCCTTCTCGTCGCGAATCGCCAGCACGTCGTCTTCGGCGGCGAACACCTGTTCCATCGCACGCGGCGGGTTGGTCTTGTTGGCGAGACGTTCACGGGCGAGGTCGCCCAGCTGCATGATCAAATCGTCGTAGGACTCGCGGGCCATGTCTGGCGCGGATGCTACTTCAGAAACTGCGAACGCTTTGAACGACAGAAAAGCCGACGGCCATCAGCGTGAGGCACGCAAGTCCCGCCGCCGCCTTCTTCTTCAAGCCCGGCCGCCGGGCAATGATCCGCAGTACGGGCACCGCCACCAGCGCCACGACAGCGAGTCCGACCGCCTGCCCCGCCTCGAACTGCAGGCCCATGCCCACCGTCTGCCGCAGCGCCGCGCCCGCTGAAACCACGCCCAGCATCGGCAACACGAACCGCGCCTCACCCTTCGCCAGCACGTCGAGCCCGAAGGCGGCGCTGGCGATCGCCACCAGCAGCGCGCCCGGCACCTCGGGCACCGACGCGCCGGTGAGCCCCAGAGACAACGACACCAACGCGTGAACCAGCGCGAGCACCGCCCAACGTTCAGCCACGGCCCGCACCGATTCCGCGAGCAGCAGGGTGAGCAGCCAGACGAGCGTGACGTCGAAAGAGACCAGGGGCGCGCGGAGGCCGGCGTCGAACCCGAAGCCTCCGCGCGCCTCGGTGTGGGGCCCGCGGGGAATCAGCAGCTTCTGCACGTTGCCCTGGGCGAAGGCCCTGCCCGCTTCACCTTCCAGCTGCCGGCCCAGCACGATGCGGTAGTTGCTCGTCAGCACCCGAAGGATCCTGAAGTCCTGGCTCAGCGGCCCCGCCGGGCAGGTGAAGCGAGAGAGCAGCTCGACGTAGCCGTCGCGAAGCAGCGCCTGGCCAGCGGTGCGGGTGCACTCGGCTTCCCCCTGCGACAGGGGCATTTGATCCCACACGCCGGCAGCGATCGCGTCGGCCCGGGCGTCGAGATCCGGCTGGGTCAGCGAACCATCGCCATCCGCATCGACCGGCGCGAGCTGCCCCAGCGTCCCTGCCGTCAGCGTGACCGCTTCTTCCAGAGCGCCGCCCGGCTGTTCCGTCAGCATCACGTAGATGACGTCGGCGTCGTGCGCCCATGCCGCCGGCGCCAGCAGCACCAGCGCGAGAGCGAGTCTTTCAAGGCCCCGTCGATTGGGGTACATGCGCGGGCGCGATGGTGGGGAGCCGGGAGTCAAAACGCAAGAACGGTCTGGTGGTGGGGATCACGGGGGCGACCGGTGATCTCGGCCGCCTCCTGTTGCCGCGCCTTGCCGAAGATCCGCGCGTCGAAAGGGTGATCGCCCTCGACGTCGCCGCGCCCACGCCGATGAAGAAGGTCGAGTTCCGCCGTGTGGATCTCACCCGCCCCGGCACCGACAACGAGCTCAAGGCAGCACTGGCCGACACGGGCGTCGAGGCGCTGTACCACCTGGCGTTCATCAGCTCGCGCGTGCGCAGCGCCGCTTTCGCCCACGAGCTCGAGGTGATCGGCTCGATGCACGTGCTCGCCGCCGCGGGTGCGCTGGGCCTGCAGCGCCTCATCTTTCCTTCGCTCACCGCGCTCTACGGGGCGCGCGCCAGCTCTCCCGCGCTGATCACCGAAGCGACGGGGCTCGCGGGTTGCCCGGGCAGCCGGTTCGTCAACGACAAGGTCGAGGTCGAGCACCAGCTGCAGGCGTTCCGTGCGGCCCACCCGCTGATGCAGGTGCTGGTGTTGCGGTTCGCGCCGATCGTCGGGCCGACGTCTGACAACCCGATCACGCGGTGGCTGCGAACGCGGGTGGTGCCGACGCTGATGGGGTTCGACCCGCTGTGGCAGGTGCTCCACGAGGAAGACGCGGCCGATGCGCTTCACGCGGCGTTGTTCACGAAGGCGTCGGGCGCTTTCAACGTCGCGGCCGATGGTGTGCTGCCGCTGTCGGCGGTGGTGAAGCTGTCGGGCGGGCAGTCGGTGCCGTTGCCGAAGACGATGTTGGTGAGCGCGATGCGGGCGCTCGAAGCGGTGGGCGCTCCGACGGCGCTGCCGCCGCTGATGGACTACCTGCACTACAGCTGGGTGGCCGATGGAAGCCGGGCCGCCCGCGATCTGCAGTTCCTGCCGAAGTGGCCAGCGCGCGATGCGATCGCCGCCGTGCGGAGGGCCTCGTAAATGGCCAAAGGCGTGCTCGGCAATGACCCCTTCCTGCGTGGAGCCCCCGCGCGCGAAGAGACGGCGATCAAGACCCCGATGAAGCCGGCGCCGCCGACGCCGAAGCCTTTGCCGATGGCGCCCGCGAAGCCGCCCCGCCCTCCCCGGCCGCAGGCGGCGAAGCAGGCCGCGCCGCAAAGCAGCGGAAAGAAGGAATGGCCGAAGGCAGCCGCCAAGAACAAGCCCGCGAAGGCGAGCGTGCGCCAGATGATGAGCAAGAAGGCGCCGCCCGCGAACTCGCCAGTGCTGGGAACTCCGCCGAAGCGGCTGCGCGACTGGGAACCGACGTCGCACCCGGGCTCGCCCGACATGGTGCTGCTCATCGACGGCGTCCCCACGCCGCACTCGGGCTCACCCGAGCTCGTGATGGGCAAGTTGGTAGAGCCGCCGACCCGGCTCAAAGAGTTCGTGCCGCACGCGCACTCGCCCGAGGTGCTGGAAGTGATCGGCGCCGAAGCGATCGCGCACCACGGCTCGCCGGAAGTGGTAGCGAACCTTCGCGAAGAGAAGGCCGTGCCGCACGCGTTCTCGCCCGAGATGGTCGAGGTGCGCGTCGCGCCGCGTGACGAGATTGCGATGATGACGGCCCGCGAAGTCGGGCGGGACGACAGCCGCAGCCCGGTGGTGGCGCTGGGGTTCGCGCGAGCAGTCTTCCGGGGCGGCATCATCCGGCCGCTGGCAGGGGCGGCGCGTGGGCTCTTCGATGCGGCGCGCACGGCGCTGGGCGTGGCGGGCGGCACCGAGCTCGACGTGTGGGGCAAGGATCTGTCGCTGACGCGATCGCTCGAGCCGTTGTCCGACTTCCTCTACGACCGGTATTTCCGGGTCACCGTCGAAGGCGCGGATCACGTGCCGGCGGGTCCGGTGATCCTGGTCGCGAACCACTCGGGCGCGCTGCCGCTGGACGGGATGATGCTGTACCTGGCCTTGCGCCGCGAACGGGCGGATCTGCCGGACGCGCGCTGGTTGATGGAAGACCAGGTGTTCCACGCGCCTTTCATCGGCGTGCTCGCGAACCGACTGGGCGCGGTGCGGGCAAACCCCGAGAACGCGACGCGGCTGCTGGAAGAGCGCCGCCCGGTCGCGGTGTTCCCCGAAGGCATTCAGGGCATCTCGAAGCCCTTCGGCGAGAGGTACCAGCTGAAGCGCTTCGGCCGCGGCGGTTACGTGAAGCTCGCCGCGCGGCTGAACGTGCCGATCGTGCCGGTCGCGATCGTCGGCGCCGAAGAGTCGATGCCGTTGCTCGCGCGCCTCCCCGGCCGCCTGCTCGGGTTGCCGTACCTGCCGATCACCGTCCCGCCCCTTCCCGCGAAGTGGCACATCCGCTTCGCGGAGCCGATGGAGCTCGACGGCAGCGAGGACGATCTCGCCTGGGTCACCCAGATGAACGACCGCACCCGCGCGACGATCGAAGGGATGCTCACCGCGATGCTCCGCGAGCGCACCAGCGTCTTCTAAAAGCTTTAGCAGTCGTACCTTCGCACGTGGTCGCACCGCATGGCCGAGGAAGCGCTGGCCGCGGCGCTCGCCTCTTCGAGGGCAGCCTCGTCTGCCCGAAGAAGCGCACCGCACACCAGAGCGCGTTCGCCAATCTCGAGACCTTCCTCATGCGCTCGGTCGAAGGCGATCCAGGGGCCATCGAGCTCGGGCTCGAGCTCACCTGCCGACTCGAGCTCGAGGCGGCGGTGCCCATCGCCGAGCGCCTGCTGGCGCAAGGTCCGTGGACTGGGTTGGGCATGGCGATCGGCCGCGCTCTCGGCGCCTGCGCGTCCGAGCGCAGCTTCGTGCTGCTCCTCGAGCACTCCGAGGTTCCCTACCTGCGCGATAGGGGTCGGCAAGAGCAGCTATGCGAACGGGGTGGAGCGAGCGTGGTCGGCCTACCGAACCTTCGGGGACGTCGCACAGTCGGATCTTCCGCCCACCATCGAATGCAAGTGCTGCCGCTGCTTTGACTGCCCCGCATCGGGCAGTCAGGCGAGACGAATGAGCCAACGAACGTGTCGGCGAGGTGCGCTACGCGCAGACCTTGTTGCGGCCCGACTCCTTGGCTTCGTAGAGCCGGGTGTCGGCGAGGCGGATCAGATCCGTTCCATCGGCGAGATCTGCGCTCAGCGCCGCGACGCCGGCAGAGACCGTGACGGGAATCGCCTGCTTGTCGTACTCGAACTTCGTCTTCTCGATCAGCTTCCGGGCCTTCTCGGCCAGCGCGGTGGCACCCTTGAGATCAACTTCGGGCAGCAGCAGCCCGAACTCTTCTCCGCCGTAGCGAGCGACGATGTCTTCCCGACGGACGCGTGTCTTCAGCGACGACGCGACGTGCTTGAGGACGTGATCGCCGGCCAGATGGCCGTGCGTGTCGTTGATGGCCTTGAAGAAGTCGATGTCGAGCAGCACCAGCGACAGCGCGCGCCCGTAGCGATTGCACCGCGACAGCTCGCGCTCGAGCGTCTCTTCGAAGTACCGCCGGTTGAACACCTGGGTCAGCCCGTCGACCGTGGTCAGCCGGTAGATCTCATCGTGGTACGCGGCCTCGATGTTCCCGCCCGCGATGAACTTGAAGATCGTGCGCCCGATCTTCACCAGGTCGCCGTTGCGAAGCGGGAATTCACCGGTCACCGGCTCGTCGTTGACGAAGGATCCATTCGTCGACCCGAGATCCTCGACAGTCACCTTGCCGTCGCGGCTCGAGAGCTTCGCGTGGTTCCGGCTGATCGATTCCTGATCGATCTGGATGTCGGCCTTCGAGCTGCGGCCCACGATCGTCGGCGACTTGATTAGATCGAACTTGCGGCCCAGGTCGAGCCCGTGAATCACGACCAACGCCGCGTCACGCGTGACGGGGCGATCCGAGATCTTGGAGATGACCGTGATGACGGTCTTGGTCTTCGCCATCTGGGCCGGCGATGGTAGCTCAGACGACCCAGGCAGCGTCGGCTTTCGGCCGTTTGTTCAGCTCGGCCGCCGCGTCCTCGTAGCCCGGGCGCCCCAGCAGCCCGCACGCGTACCGCTTCCCCGCCTCGACGCCGGGCTGATCGTACGGGTCGATGCCGTACAGCGGCCCCGCGAACCCCGTCGCGATCTCGAGCAGCATCATCAGCTCGCCCAGCGCAAAAGCATCGAGCCGCGGCAGCGTGATCGTGATCGACGGCCGCCCCGCCGCAGCCAGGGCCGCCGCCGTCGCGCGCTGCTCTGCCGCCAGCAGCGTGTTGAAGGTGATCCCGTTCAGGTACTTCACGTCGGGCTGGTCTTCGAAGCCCTTCGGAATCGACAGGTCGACCCGCGGCTCTTCGACGGCGACGAAGATGGTGACCTTGTCGTTCGGCCCTTCCATCAACAGCTGAAGAAGCGAATGCTGATCTGTCGCTCCGACGGCGCCGATCGGCGTCGGGCCGTGGTTCTTCTTCCCCAGGCTCTCGGCCCACAGCTGCACGAACCAGTCGCCCGTCTCGCGCAGCGCATCCGCGTACGGCATGAACACGTGCACCGGGCGGCCGCGCTCGCGATCGAAGAGGTAGAGCGCGCTGCCCAGCAGGTAGGCCGGGTTGTCGAACAGCTGGTACGAGCCGCAGCGCCGCACCATCGACGACGCGCCCGCGAGCAGCTGATCGACGTCGACGCCCGCCGCCGCCGCCGGGAGCAGGCCCACCGCGGTGAACACCGAGAACCGCCCGCCGATGTTCGGAGGCACCGGCAGCGTGCGCCAGCCCTGCGCCGTCGCCACCGACCGCAGCGCCCCCTTCGCCGGGTCCGTCACCGCCACCACCTGCTTCTTCATCGCCGCCGCGCCCAGCTTTTCCTGCAGGTAGAGCAGCTGCGCCCACGTCTCGGCCGTGCCGCCCGACTTCGTGATCGCCACGATGCCCGCCTTGCCCAGGTCAACCAGCTCGAGCAGCCGCGCGAAGGTCGTCCCGTCCGAGTTGTCGGGGAAGAAGGTGCGCAGGCCCGCGCCCCGCTTCTCTTTGCTCAGCAGGTTGTGGAAGGGGTGGCACAGCGAGGTCACCAGCGCTTTGGCGCCGAGGCTGGAGCCGCCGATGCCGAGCACCAGCTGATCGTCGAACGCGCCCTGCAGCTCTTTGGCGATCGCCTTTGCCGCGTCCTTCGCTGCGTGATCATCGGGCAACGCCATGAACCCGAGCTTCCCCGTCTTATGGGCGGTGGTGAGCGCGTCGTGCGACTCGATTGCCTTCGGCGCCAGAGAGGTGAACTGCGACATCGCCAGGCCCGAAGGTCCGAGCTGTATGGAGGTGGCGAGGTTCAGGTCGACCGTCAATCGCGAAGTCTTCATGGCGCGCGACGCTAGTAAACAAACGGGGCCCCAACCGTTCAAAAGGTTGGAGCCCCGAAGGACGACGGCTTGCTGTGGGTGCGAACGCCTACTGAATGTTCGCGCCGATGCTCGCCGCAACGCCCGGCACGATCGGCATCCCCGCGGTGCTGACCAGGGTGGCGGTCAGCGTCGCGTTCGCCTGCACACAGGCCGCGGGCACGGTGATCGAGATTTCCTGCTTCCCGTTCGACGCGTCAGTCTTCACGTCGACGTCCGGGCACATCGCGTTCGCCGGGGTGACCGAAAGACGGACGAAGCCGTCTTCCGCCAGGGTGGCGCCGACCTTGAAGCCCTTCACGATGACGACGACGGCGCTGCCCTTCGCGACGTTCGTGCCTGCAGCGGCAGGGGTCTTCCAGACAACCGACGGGCGGTCGTAGTCGACGAGGCTGAAGCCGGTGGTGAAGTCGACCAGGCGGTCGGCGTTCGTCGAGTTGAACTCGACCAGCTTGTTGAACGAGATCGCCGCGCCCGTGGCTGCCGACGGGTTGTCATTGAGGCGGATCTGCTGAACGAGGAACGTCGAACGCGAGCCCGTGTTCATGCCCGTGAAGAACGTGCGATCGCCGAACGTGCCCGGAGGCGTCGGCAGCGTGAAGCCCGTGGTGGCCGCCGCCGGATCCATCAAGATGACCCAGGTGTGGTCCGCCGAGTCGGTGAACACGACGCGGGTGAAAGACGCCCCGGCCGAGCTCGACTCCGTCGCGCTGCTGAACTTGAAGCTGCGGCCGTTGATGCCGCCCGCCGCCGAGCTGGTGAAGTTGTACTTCGCCGACTCAGGGAAGCCCGGGAAGTTCGCGCCGATGTCGACCGGCGTGGTGCCCTTCGGGTCGAACTTCAGCCGGTTCTCCAAGACGCGCGAGAAGATCGCCGACGTCGCCAGGCCCGCGCTCGCGTCGGTGATGCTCTTCAGCGAAAGGCCCAGCGCCACGATGCCGTACTGCGAGCCTTCGATGCCGTGGTGGGTCGGCGACATGCGCAGGGTGACGAGGCCCGGCGTCACCAGGTCCGACTGGGGGTCCGTCTTCGAAGGCGTCGCGTCCGTGTTGACCGCCGCGCCGATGCCCAGCGGAACCACGCCGCGGCCCGGAACAATCGCGCCGCCGAGCAGAATCGCCGCGTCGACGTACGTGTTCTTGAACTTCGGCAGCTCGGGGACCTTGGTGACGAGGTTGAACGCCAGCGGGACTTCCGTGGTCGTTGTGGTGCCCGACTGGAAGAAGTTGTGATCCGCGGTGGTGAACTCAGCGGTGTCGCTGAACACCGGCTCGCCCATGCCGTCTTTCGGCGTGGTCTTCAGCGTGAACTGCACGTCGCGCACGACCGAGCTGTTGAACTTCTTGAAGATCGGGATGATGCGCGAGAGCACCTTGCCGAAGTCGATCATGTTGAGGCCGCCCGCAACCGCGTCGATCGGCAGGTCACCCAGCGGAACGTCGCCGGCCAGCGCCCACGCCGTTCGGGTGCCGCACGTGCCGGCTGCGATGGCCGCCTCGTCCGGAACGCCGGCCGTCGTCACGCAGGTGCCCGCGAGGCCCTGCGCCGAGACCTGGCCCTTGATCACCTGGTCGGTGAAGCCCAGGTAGATGCCTGCCGGCAGCGGCACATCCATCTGGTCGATCGCGGTGCCGATCTTCACGCGGGTCTTCACGCTCGGGCCCAGCAGCTGCGCGAACGAGAGGTCGGTGATCGAGCCGGCCAGCGACGCGCCCGAGATGCCAGCGTGCACGTTGGAGGTCGCAGGCACGTTCTTGAAGGTGCCCTTGTACCCGCCGTACTTGTCGACCTGGTTGCGGCGCAGCACGAACGACAGGAAGCGCGAGCCCGCCATGTCGTAGTTGCTGATCGTCAGGTAGTTGTAGTCGGCGTGGAACGCGGTGACCGTCACCGACGTGCCCGGGATCGCCAGCACCGTTGCCTGGCCATTCGCATCCGTCACAACTGCAGCGCCAATCGCGAGGCCCGTGTCCTTGTCAGACGCGAGAATCGAAGCGCCCGCAATCGGGCGGCCGCTGAGCTCGTCCGAAACAATCACGCTCACCGTGCCCGCAACCGGAGCGACGTTCGAAATCACCCGCACCTTCGCCGTGCACTCCTTGCCACCGACGGTCGCCTTCACGGCGGCCTCGGCCATCGCGTTCGGCGTGCCGCCCGTGAACTCGGCGCTGGCACCGTTGACCGCGGCCGGAGCCGTGACCGACGCGTTCACCGCCGACCAGACGATGCCAGTCTTGACGACCACCGGGACCTTCGCCGCGTCCCAGGCCGAGACCCAGAACTTCGCCTTCTCACCCTGCTTGACCACCACGTAGTCGGGGATCACCTGGCAGGTCGCCACGGTGCTCGCGGCCGGCTCGGTGACGCACGCGCCGCTGCGGCAGACCTGGGTGGTGCCACAGTCGGCGTCGGCCGAGCAGAGGCTGCCCACGCACTTGCCTTCGTCACACTCGCAGCCGAGGCCCGACGCGCAGTACGCGAGGGCGAACTCGCCACGCTTCGCCGCTCCGCAATCTTCCTTCACGCGACACGACGGCTCGCACGCACTGGTCGTGGTGTTACAGAAGAAGAGCCCCCCGCCCTTGTCGGGACATTCGGAGTCTTCGAAGCAACCACCGCTGGAACCGCCGCCGCCGCCGGTGCCTCCATCAGGGATCGGGTTGGTACCGCCACAGGCCGTCACGGTCACGCCGGCTGCCACGAGCGCGATCATCAAAGTGCGCGGGAACAAAGTCATCAGAAGCTCCTTGGTGCTGCTTGGGGAAATTACAGAGTGAAAAACGGCGGCATTTGACGGATCACCCAGAGGCTTGTCAAACCCCAAAGAACAGCCGCGATTTCCCTCGAACAGCGGCGGTGAAAGCACGACATCGGCGCCCTGTTTTGACAGACTTCTCAGTGGAGCATCGATGCGCAAGTTCACCTCGATCAAAGACGTGTTGCCGCTGGCGTTGGGTCGGGTTGCGCTGCAAACCACGGCGGCCGGGCCGTTGAAGGCGATCTGGGAAGAGCTGATGGGGCCGCAGATCGCAAAGAACGCGGAACCACTGTCGCTGATCGGAGGCGCGCTGTTGATTCAGACCCAGAACCGGGCGTGGGCCGAAGAGCTGGCCCGCCGCGCGCCTTCGCTGCTTCCCCGCCTGCAGGCACAGCTGGGCGGAGCGAACGTCGTGAAGTCGTTGGCGTTCCGGGTGAAGGGATGATCGCGGCCCCGCTGCTGCTGGTCCTCGCCGCCGTCAACCCTTCGGTCGAGCTCGAGGCCCAGGCGCAGCAGGCCATCGCCCAGCAGTTCGAGCGCGTCGGCCGCAGCAACCCGACCCTCGACCTGGCCCTCACCAAGGCCGCCCGGACGCTGGCGGCCCGTGCGATCGACAGCAACGCAAGCCAGGCGGCAGAGCTGCTGACGCTCACGGCCGCGCTGTCGGAAGCCGGCGGCTACGACGCCACGCCGCGCGCGCTCGTGCTGCGCGGAAGCCCGAGCACCGAGCCGCTGCTGGCGCTGGCGAAGCAGTCAGATCTCACCAACGAGCCGTGCAGCCACATCGGCATCGGAGCGATCAAGCGCGGCGACCTCGCCGCCGTCGTCATCTTGCTGGCTGAACGTCGAATGGATCTGTCGCCCTTTCCGCGGATGTTCGGCAAGCCGCCCACGGCTCCGCAGAAGCTGTGCGCGCAGCTCTACGAGCCCTTCAAGTCGGCCGAGGTGTTCGTCACCCGCCCTGGCGGCCAGGTCGAGAAGTACGCCGCGCGTGAGTCGGGCGGCAGGCTGTGCGCCTCCATCGATTTGCCGGGCGATGGCCGGCACACGGTCGAGGTGCTCGCGCGCGGAGCCAAGGGCCCACAGGTCGCGGCGCTCTTCTTCGTCCAGGTCGGTTTCGCCCCCTCGAAAGACGGGCCGATGGCCGAGCGCGAGCCGGTGGCGTTGGAAGAGTCTCGGGCGCGCGTGCTGCTGCGCATCAACGCCTTGAGGGTCGCCAGCGCGCAGAAGGCCCTCGCGCGCGACTTCGAGCTCGACTCGATCGCGCAGGCGTATGCCGAACGGTTGGCCAAAGAGAACTTCTTCGCCCACGTGTCGCCCGACGGCGGCGATCTTCGATCGCGAATGAACGCGGCGGGCTACCGCTACAGCTCGGCGGGCGAGAACCTGGGACTTGCGAACGGCCCGCTGGCCGCCCACTTCTCGATCGAGCACAGCCCCGGCCACCGCAAGAACCTGCTCGACCCCATCTATGCGCGCGCCGGCATCGGGGTGGTGAAGAACAGTCAGAACCAGACGCTGCTGGTCGAGCTCTTCGCGACGCCCACCGTCGCCCGATCAGACGAAGACTCGACCGTCGAGGCCGCGAACGCGATCGCCGAAGCGCGGCGGCTGCGGGGCTTGAAGCCGCTGAAGCGGTCTCGGGTGCTGGATGACCTGGCCACCTCGCACGCCCGACGGGCCCTCGAGCTCAACACCCCGAAGGCGAAGCTGCCGAACGAGAACCTTCACGAGCGCGTCTTCGCGGCGCGCGACGACCTGGGCAGCGTCTCGATCGATTTCTTTGTCACCGACAGCCCGGCGCTGGTCAATGATTCGAAGAGCCTCTTCGACCCGAAGCACGAGCACGTCGGAATCGGAGTGGTTCGAGGAGATTCACCGACATACGGCGCAGCAAAGTTCTGGCTCGTGATTATCTACGCCTCGACCAAAGAATGACTCCCACTTCTCCTGCCCAGCCCCGCCGCGTGATGTTGGTCGACGACGATGCCCTCGTGCTGGGCATCGCGGGCGACCTGCTACACGCGGGCGGCTACGCAGTGCAGCTGTTGATGTACCCGACGCTGACGGTGCCGACGGCGCAGCAGTTCAGGCCCGACCTGATCGTGCTCGACATCAACATGCCGGTGCTCAGCGGCCGCGAGGTGCTTCACAGCCTCAGGGCGTTCGAAGGCATCGCGCACCTTCCGGTGATCTTCCTGACGTCGAAGCTGACCCCCCGCGACCAGGTGCGGGCGTTTCTCGGCGGCGCGGTGGATCTGTGGACGAAGCCCTTCGAGCCCGAGCACGTCGATCGCCTCACCGACGTCTTCTCGATGCTCGACCAGCTCGATCGCGGCAAGTCGCTGACCCCAGCCGAGCTGCAGCGCTACCTGCTGCTCGAGTACTTCGGGCGCGAGAAGTCGAACGGGAGCCTGGTCGTAAACCCGGGGACGCCTTTTGAAGGGCGCGCGATCGTCGATCATGGCGCCATCAGCTACGCGCGCATGGGCCCGCTGGAAGGGTCGGCCGCGATCGACGAGATGCTGTCGTTACAGGATGGCGCGTGGCGCTGGGAAGACGGGGTCACGACGATTCCTGTCGCCGCGCCAGCTCAGAAGGCCGTCGCGCCCCCGGGCTACAAGCCGCGCGTGCTGCTGGTCGATGACGATCCTGCGCTGCGCAAGCTCTACGGTCTGCAGCTGGAACGCAGCGGCTTCGAGGTGGTCTCGGCCGATCACGGCGAAGAGGGGCACCGGCTCGCGCTCGAACAGAACTTCGACATGATGGTCGCCGACCTCAACATGCCGGTGCTCGATGGCTGGGGCATGTTGAAGCTGCTCAAAGGCTCGGCCCGCACCCGCGAGCTGCCAGTGCTGGTGCTCTCGGCCCATGACGACTACCGCGAGACCCTGAAGGCCGCCCGTTCGGGTGCGCACGACTACCTGCGCAAGACGGGGCACGCAGACGAGCTCATCAAGCGGGTGCGGATCCTCGCCCAGCCGCGCGTCGCCGCCTGGGAAACGCTTCGCACCGGCCAGCCGCTGAAACGCTTCGAGGTCTCGTCGCTGGGCGCGCAGTGGTTGCTCAAGACGCTGGGCGAGCAGGACTGCAGCGGCCTGCTCGAGGCCTCTGACGACTGGGGCAGCTACCGGATCAAGGTCGACCGCGGGCACATGGTCGAAGGGCTGGCCGAAGCGGGCGCGAAGAAGGCCACCGGCGTTCACGCGATCAGCGCCTTCATCGTCTCGCGCGGCGCCGAAGGCATGTTCACCCCCTTCCCCGCCGGCGCCGACGAGCCCGAGGGGCCGTGGCTGGTGGAAGCCGTCACCGAGGCCTGCGAGGCCGTGGCGACGCTCGAGCAGCGCATCACGGACGATCGCTTGAAGAGGGCGACGTCTTTCACCGTCGACCCCGAGCTCGCGTCGCTGTTCGACCGCGTCGGTTCGGCGGCCGACCTCCGGATCCTGCGCGCGATCGTCGAAGCGAAGCTCGAGCCGGCGAAGCTGGCCGCGCACCTGGACCTGCCGCAGGACGCGATCGACGCGGGCCTCAAAGAGCTGGTGCGCCGCGGCGTGGTGAGGGTCTGACGATGACGGATGGCCCGAAGATCCTCGGCATCGATCTCGACAAGACAGCCCAGGTTCCGATCGCGAAGGCCTTCAACCAGGCGGGCCTCTTCTACCGCTTCATCAGCGACCCCAAGAAGCTTGGCGGCGCGCTCAACCAGCTGAAGCCAGCGATGATCGTGCTCTTCGAGGACATCGGCTCGGAGCTCGTCGACAGCGTGCTCGAAGCCGTGTCGGGCGACGTGCAGTGGGCACACCTGCCGATCGTCGTGATCGCGAACGACGTGGAAGATCGCACCTTCGTGCTCGGCCTTCGCACCGGCGTCGTCGGCGTGCTGCCCCGCCCGTTCGACCCCGCGAAGCACCCCAGCGGCATTCGCCACATCCTCAGCGAGCTGTCGACGCGCCAGGGCAGCACCAGCGGCACCGCAGACTCACGCATGCTGGCCCGGCTGGTCGAGCACCTGCGAAAGACGAAGCGGTCGGGCTCGCTGACCTTCGACCCGCGCACGCCCAACGAAGGCCACGCCACGTTTCTGCTCGGCAAGCTCGAGAAGGCCACTTTCAAGAAGCTGCAGGGCATCGAGGCGCTCGTCTCGATGGTCGCCCAGCCCAACGCCCAGTGGAGCTTCGCCGAAGTTCACGGCGCCGGTGGCGATGGCGCGGGGGTGGTGATCGAGGTTGGCGAAGGCACGGGCGACGAGGAAGAAGTCGTGGTCGGCACGATGGAGGCCGAGCCCACCGCCACCACCGAGCCTTTCGAGATGCCCTTCACTCCCGCGCGCGGGCAGCCGTCGCCGGTCGCGTCGATGGGAGCGCAGCTGCTGCTGGTCGACGACGACGACGGCCTCTGCAAGATGTTCTCGACCCTTTTCAAGAAGCACGGCTTCTCGGTGACGGCCGCGCGCGACGGGTTCGAGGGGCTCGCGGCGGCGCAAGCGGGCGGCTTCGACGCGGTGATCGCCGACCTCAACATGCCGCGCATGGACGGCTGGGGAATGCTGCGGATGCTGCGCGACGACTTCCGCACGCGCGAGCTGCCGGTGGCTTTTCTCTCGTGCCACGACGACTACCGCGACGGCCTGCGGGCGATGAACGCGGGCGCGCAGGGCTACTTCAGCAAGGGCACGCGCATGGACGCGCTGGTAGGCCAGGTGCGCAAGCTGCTCGAGCCGCGCGTGCTCACTGCGCTGCAGATCATCGACGGCACCGACTTCGCGTGCGACATCGGCCAGGTCGGGCCGCAGTGGCTGCTGGCCGAGCTCGAGACGCGGCACTTCGACGGCCGCATCGAGGCGAAAGACAGCTTCGCGGGCTACCAGCTGTATTTTCAGGGCGGCCGGTGCGTGCACGCCACCGCCGTCGCCGGCCGCTATAACGCCGAGGGTGAGCGCGCCTTCAACGCGATGATCGGCTCGCGAAACGCAGAAGGCATGATTCGCTTCGGCCTCGCGCAGTCGCCGCAGACGCTCTTCCACCCGACCTCCGAGCTGATCGCCAAAGCGTGCGCGACGCTGACCGAGAACGAGAAGCGCATGCGCGAAGGCCTGCTGGTCGCCGCGACGCAGATCGAAGTGAACGAGGATCTGTACGCGATCTACAACAAGGTTGGCCCGAGCCAGTGGCTCGAGGTCGCGCGGCTCATCTGCGAAGATCGGGTGCCGCCCCGTGAGGTGATCGCGCGCATCGACACGTCGCCCATCGAGGTGGAGGAGACCCTGAAGGATCTCCTCCGCCGCGGTGTCGTGACGCTCAAACGGTTGTGAATGACTTCAGATCGCCCGACGCTGCGTGGCGTAGGCCTCAATCCCCATCTGGGGAGCCATCGCCAGCTCGTTGAGCGGGCACTTCATGCACGTAAAGCTCTGCCAGCCACGACGCACTGCCTCATCGAGGCAATTGTCGTAGTGCGAGCAGTTCAGGTTCCGGTGAGTTTCAACTCCAGCCCTCTTGGGCCCGGCCTCTGGATTGATGCTTTGCGGCAACTCAGTCGGAAACGGCTTCATTAAGTTTATGCCTCCCCTGACTCGGAACATCCCCCCGACGGAAACTCCCCTCTCTCAAACCCCTTCAGCAGCGAGCGAGGCTTTAGCTACCTAAGAACACCGATGTCAAACCAGCGACCCTCTCTTCGCGCTTTTATCGTCACGTCGTTGTTGCTGGCTGAAGCAGCCTGGGCCCAGTCGGCCGAGCTGATCGACGCAGTGCGCGTGCACCGTTCGACGGCGTTGAGCACCGCAAAGGCCGAGTTGTCGGCCTGCCTCGCGACGGTGGGCAAAGGGCCCGAGTGCGCCGACGCTGCACGGCTGTCTCTGCTCACCGGGTACCTGCTGCTGTCGCAGGGGGATCCGGCGGCTGCAGTCGCGCAGCTGGGATCGCGGCCGCCGCCGAAGCCGCTCGAGCCTTTTCACGCCTGGTACCTGGGCGAAGCGCTGTCGTGGTCGGGCGAGAAGGCCGCCGCCTTGAAGACCTTCAAGCAGATCGGCAAAGCCGTGCCTGATTGGCTCAAGAAGAAGGTCAGCGTCCGCACGGGTGAGCTGCTGCTGGCCCAGGGTGACGTGAAGGCGGCGTTGCCCCTGCTCGAGGCGGCGAACGCCGATGACAACCCCGACCTTCTCTACTGGCGCGGGCTCGCGCGGCTTCACGGCGGGCAGGCAGTGAAGGGGCAAGCAGACTTGAAGACGTTGCTGGTGCGCTTCCCGGCGCACCCCCATGCAGCGCTCGCGGCGACGCGGCTCGAGCAGGTGAAGAAGGCCGTCGTCTTCACCAACGACGAGAGGTTTGCGCGGCAGTCGGCGTTCCTGGTCGCAGGCGACACGAAGGCGGCCGCGGCCGAGCTCGACGCGGTGGAGGTGGGCCTCGGCAAGCGCAGCGAGTCGATGAAGGCGTCGGTGGCGCTGGCGCGGGCGGCGGTGCTCTTCGCGCAAGGCCAGGACAAGGAAGCGTACGAGAAGGTCGACGCGGCGATGGCGGGCCCGGCGTGGGCGGCGGCGAGCGCGATGATGTTGCGCGCGCGGAAGCTGCTGCGCGCGGGCGACAACGTGGCGGCGCGCGCAATGATGGTCGCCATCGATCAGAAGTACCCCAACGAGGCGCCGGCCGACGAAGCGGCCTACCTGGCCGGCTGGGTCGCGATGCAGGCGGGCGACTTCGCCTCGTCCGTCACCGACTTCGCGTCTTTCGAAGAAAGGCACCCCACCTCGAAGAAGCGCGACGAGGCGCGCTGGTTCCGCGCCTACGCGCAGCTGCGCCAGAACAACTTCATCGAGGCGCGCGCCACCCTCGCTTCGCTGCTCACCGAGTTCCCTCGTTCGGCCCTGGTGCCGCAGGCGCGCTACTGGGCGGCGCGCTGCGGCCAGCAGGCCAGGTACGAAAAGTCGCAGGCGGCAGGTTCCTCGACTTCTCGCGGGATCGACGGCGGCGCAACAGTGCCCCCTGGCGGCGTGGCGCAGGAATACCGCGACGTGATCGCGACCGCGCCGGGCAGCTTCTACGCGCTGCTGGCGCAAGAGCGGCTGCGGGAGCTTGGCCTCGAGCCGCCGCCCACCTTCGTCACCGACGGCGTGAAGTCGCTGGAAGCCGCCGCCGCTCCGGCCGAGCTGAAGCTGGCGCTCGAGCTGTCGAAGGCGGGGCTCTTGCGCGACGCCTGGGAAGAGACGGTGACCCAGATCGCGCGGGTCGGAAACGCGGCCGACGCCCTGCGCTTCGGGCACGGCCTGCAGTCGCTGGGTGAGTTCGGCGGAGCCCACGCGCTGGCCGCCCGCTTCCTCTGGGGCGCCGTCTACACCCAGAAGAAGCCCGAGGCCGTCGCGCTGATGTACCCGCGCGCGTACCGCGACTCGGTGGAAAGGCTGTCTCGCGAGCGCGGCCTCGACCCGTTTCTTGCCTGGGCGATCATGCGGCGCGAGTCGGCGTTCAAGCCCGAGGTGTTCAGCAGCGCCGATGCGCGCGGGCTGATGCAGCTCATCCCTCCGACCGCGCGGGCGATCGCCGCGGCGCTGAAGATCGAAGCGCCCGAGCCCGACGAGCTCTATTCCCCTGAGTCGAACATCGTCTTCGGCACCTGGTACCTGTCGGCATTGATGGAACGCTTCAGCCACCCGTCGCTCTGCGCCGCTGCGTACAACGCGGGCCCGACGCCGGTGGTGAGGTGGGCGCTTCAGCGCGCCGGCCTGCAGCTCGACATGTGGGTCGAAGAGATTCCGTACAAAGAGACGCGCGGCTACGTGAAGCAGGTGACCGCCGACTACTTCATCTACCGCGCGCTGTACGGCGACAAGGCCGCGCCGCCCAAGCTGCTGCCGCTGCAGATTCCCGTGCCGCGCGACGGTGGCGTGTCTTTCTAGAAGAGGTGCGTGTCGACGAGGCGGGCGTCGCCGCCCGGGTGGCAGCGCACGACTTCCATCGCGCCACAGGCCTTCGCCACGTCGACGGCGCGCGCTTCGTTGGCGGCGTCGGTGAGGATCACGGGGTTCGGGCCGGCGTCGAGCGTGAAGTACATCGGCCGGCCTTCCTTCCGTTCAACCGCGAGCGCCTGGATCACGGCCAGCGTCGTGGGCTTCAGGTAGCAGAGAGGCGGATCCGCTGCGAGCGCGGTGGCGTGCATTCGCCAGGCGTTGCGTTCGGCCAGCTGCCCGATCGCGTGAAGGTCTCTCTGCCCGATCGCCTGCAGCGCTGGAGCGATCTCTGCGTCGGCGCTCACCGCCCACGCTGGGTAGTATGGCGACGTGTCGACGGTGTTCTTCATGCCGTCGCGCGACTTCACTTCCTTCTCTTCGCGGCTGACCATCGCCACCACCAGCCGCAGGTCTTCCCAGTGCGCCGCTGGAAACGCCTGCTCGGCGAAGCTGTCGCTGCCGTCAGCGGCGATGCCCTTCTTCCACACGCAGACGCCGCCCTGAATGCTGCGGCACGCCGAGCCCGAGCCCTGGCGCGCGAGCACCGACTCGGCCTTCACGTCGCGCGGAAGCCCCGCCGCCGATCGCGCCGCGACCGCCAGGGCGGCGAACCCGGCCGCGCTGCTGGCGAGACCTGCCGCCGCGGGAAAGTCGCCCTTCGAGACCACCGTCGCCTTGCCGAGCTTCGGGGTCAGCGCGCGGATCACGTCGAGCGCTGCGATCACGCGCGTCGCCTCGCCACCCTTCGCGGGCGACCCGTTCAGCTCGACGGTGTCCGCGCCGCTGCCGCCGAACTCGACCGTCGTGGTGACGTGCATCGGGGCCAGCGTCACCGACAGGCTCGACTGGTGGGGCAGGATCCGCGCGTCGTCGCGTTTGCCCCAGTACTTCACGAGGGCGATGTTCGGGTGGGCAACGGCAGTGGCCTTCATAGGGGGTCCTTCTACAGCGCGATCGGGCCGGCGAGTTGGCTCGCGAAGCAGTCGACGCCCTCTTTCTGCAGCAGCTTGATCATGTGCTCGGGCTCGCGGAAGAGGCCGATCACCGCCCCGCCGTCGCCGCCGGCGCCGGTGAGCTTGGCCCCCAGCGCTCCATGGGCGCGAAGGCGGCGCGTCATCGCGTCGATGCGATCGGACGACAGCTGCAGCGCCGACAGCAAGCCCTGGTTCAAGTTCATCAAGTCGCCCAGCGCGTCGAGGTCGCCCTTCTTCACCGCGTCGGCGCCTTCCTTCGCGAGCCGGCCAATCTCCTGGAAGATTCGCGCGTAGCGCTTCGGCCACTTCGCCTGGCGTTCGCGCAGCGCCGCGACGGTAGACTTCGTCGACGCGCGCTCACCGACCAGGGCGACCAGCACCTTCACCGGGCGCCGGGCCTTGAGCGTGGTGACCTTGCCCTTCTGGTAAAGCACCATCGCTCCGCGCGCGCTGGTGGTGTGGTCGACGCCCGACGGCGTGCCGTGAAACTCCTTTTCCATCGCGAGCGCGATCTTCTCGATGCGAGCGAGGTCGGGCTTCTGCTTCGCCGCGTCGAGCAGCGCGCGGGTCACCGCCACTGCCAGGGCGCCCGAGCTGCCGAGGCCCATCGACACCGGCAGATCGCTGCTGACCGAGACCGACACCTTCGGGTGCTTCGTCAGCCTCGCCGCGACGGCGAACGCCCTCTCGAGCGCGGCCTGCTGCGCTTCGTTCAGGCCATCGGGAAGCTCGAGCTGCGAAGCAGCGCTGGGCTCGGCGTAGGCGTGAACACCGCGTGAGATGGCAGCAGCGAGCGCAGGGTGTCCGTAGACCACGCCGTGCTCGCCGAGGAGGATCAACTTGCCCGGCGCAAAAAATGAGGTCACTGCTGGCTCTTACGCTTTTTTAGTTCCCGGTGGCCGCAGCCATTTCTTCCGGGCTCAGCGCCGCCAGAATCTCGCGCGCCTTCTCGACCTTCACCGCGCCGGCGTGCACCAGCAGGTTGGCGATCTTCTCGACCCAGTCTCCGCGCGCACCGGCCGTCACCGCGACGCACCGCGCGTGGAGCGCCATGTGGCCCTTCTGGATGCCCACCGAGCCCAGCGCCCGGACGGCGGCGAAGTTCTGGGCGAGGCCAACCGAGACCATCACCATCGCGAGCTCACGCGCCGACGTCACGCGCAGCACCTTCAGCGCCGCCTGCACGCCCGCGTGGATCTTGATCGGGCCTCCGACGGTGCCGAGCGCCAGCGGCATCTCGATGCGGCCGACGAGGTGGCCTTCTTCCAGCGTCCAGGTCGACAGCGGGCGGTACTGCCCGTCGCGCGCCGCGTAGGCGTGGGCGCCGGCCTCGATCGCCCGCCAGTCCTGGCCGGTGGCGATCGCGACCGAGTCGATGCCGTTCATGATGCCCTTGTTGTGGGTGCATGCGCGGTACGGGTCGGCGAGGGCGAAGCGGCTCGCCTGCACGATGCCTTCGGCGATCGCGTCGCCCGGCATGTCGAAGTCGGCGAGCGCGGGAACCGGAATGCGGCAGGTCGCGCGCGCGAGGCGGCGGTCGGCCAGGTTCGAGAGGATGCGCAGGTACACCTTGCCGCCGGTGAGCTGCTCCACCATCGGAGCGATGCCTTCGGCCATCGTGTTGATCAGGTTGGCGCCCATCGCCTCCTGGGTGTCGATGTAGAGGTGCAGCACCAGCAGCGGCTCGGCCTTCGGCCCTTCCGGCGCCGGCAGCACGCGCACGTCGATGTCCTTCGCGCCCCCGCCCCGCTTCAGCATCGACGGGTGAAAGCTGTTCGCCAGCGCCAGCAGCTGTTCCTTGTGGGCGAGCAGCTTCGCGGTCGCCTCTTCGGGGTTGCCGTAGCGGGTCAGCTGCACCTGCCCGATCATGATCGGGTCATCGGCCTCGGCGAAAAACCCACCGCCCTCGCGCACGATCTTCGCGGCGAAGGAAACGGCCGCGACCACCGACGGCTCTTCGACCGCCATCGGCACGATGTACTCGCGATCGTTGACGACCATGTTGAGGCCGACCCCGAGCGGCAGGTGAAAAGTGCCGACCGCGTTCTCGATCATCTGGTTCGCCGTCACCATGTCGAGCGAGCTGTGCCCGTTGAGCGAGCTCGACTCTTCCGCGGTGAGCTTGAACATCTTGCTCAGCGTGTTGAGACGCTCTGCCATCGGCAGCTTGTGAAAGCCCGACAAGCGGGAAGTGACCGTCGTGTTCATCTGCGGCTTCTCCTTGCTGCGTTCGGCGGTAACTTTCAGCTGCGCTTCGCTTTGCAAACCTGCCCCCTGCCCGACCCGGGCGGACTCTTCACCATGCCGACAGCCAATCTTTCAACTCACCCACGACCACCTTCGGCTTCCCTTGAAATTCCGCGACGTCCCGCGACCCCGTCAGCACCAGCGCGTGGCGAAGCGTCGTCAACACCGTCTCGAGCGCAACTTTTACGCCAGCGGGCCCACCCTGCTGTTGCGCGCGGAACAGGGGCAGCGCCATGCCGCCCAGGTTCGCGCCGAGGGCAATCGCCCGCGCCACGTCGAGGCCCGACCGCAGGCCGCCCGAGGCGATCAGCGTCACACCGGGGCCAGCGATCTTGCGGGCCGAAGCGATCGCCGCGGCGGTCGGAATGCCCCACGAAGAGAAGGCGGCCCCGACGTCGGCGGCGATGCCGGTGGCGCGCAGCTGCTCGACGCGGACCCACGAGGTGCCGCCCAGGCCCGAGACGTCGAGGGTGCGCACGCCGCAGTCGACCAGGCGCCGGACCACCTCGGGCGAGATGCCACACCCGGTTTCCTTCACCATCAAGCGGTCGCCGAA
The DNA here is from genome assembly GCA_038206395.1 of Myxococcales bacterium. Classification (GTDB taxonomy): domain Bacteria; phylum Myxococcota; class Myxococcia; order Myxococcales; family Myxococcaceae; genus JAGSPQ01. The sequence continues at coordinate 39,996 of JBBRAX010000038.1, forward strand.
GGCCTTCACCAGCTGGCTCACGACGTCATAGCCGCCCTGGAAGTCGCGATCGCCTTCGGGCTGGGTGAGCTCTTGGCCGGGGTTCAGGTGCAGGGCGAGCGCGTCGGCACCGATGGACTCGACAAGGGTGCGCAGCGCATCGACGCCCATCGCGGCGGCCTGGCGAAGGCCGATGTTGCCGATCACGACGGTGGTGGGCGCGACGTGGCGAACCGCAAAGCTCTTCAGCAACGAAGGATTTTCCGCCATCGCCCGCTGGCTGCCCACCCCGAAGGCGACGCCGGCTTCTTCGGCAGCGCGCGCGAGATCCTGGTTCACCAGGCCGGCGCGCTCGGTGCCGCCCGTCATCCCGGTGATCAGCAGCGGGGCCTTCAAGGTCTTCCCGAACAGCCTGGTGGCGAGCGAGACCTGAGACACGGCGAGCTCGGGCATGGCGCAGTGCACCAGCTTCACGCACTCGAGCAGGGTCGAGTTTTCGGCCGGCGCGACGTCCCCCGTCGCGCACAGATCGAGGTGCACGTCCTTGCGGAGCGAAGTCTCAGAAGGTCTGGCGGGAGCGGGCGACATCGAGGCAGGTGGCCTTTAGCCAGGGGTTGGGTCTGAATTCCACTCGCAATCCATTGTTTTCACTGACATGTGTTACTCGGCGGTCGAAGGTCGAGCCCGAAAGGTCTTAAGAGGCCCCTGTGCAGCCGGTCACTGTCTTCTTCAATAGCGGCGCGTATGACGCCGTTCACCAGGGTCTGGCGATCGCCGCCTCAGCCACCTCATTGGGCCGAGAAGCCGAGCTCTACTTCTTCTGGTGGGCGTTGGAGCGGCTGATCAAAGGGCCGCTGGGCGCTCCGGACTTGAGGGAAGACGTCGCGGACCAGATGGAAAAGCGCGGAGTCCCAACCCTCGCTGAGCTGCTCGAGGTGGTCCGGGCCAGCGGCAAGGCAAAGCTCTTCGCCTGCTCGGGCTCGATGGCGGCGATGGGGATCTCGCCGTCGCAGGTCGAAGGGAAGGTCGACCAGGTGGTGGGCTGGACGACGATCCTTCAGCGGACTGCGGGCGTGACCGATCGGTTCTTCGTTTGATGGTGCGTCAGTCGGGCACCGGAGTCGACGGCGCCGCGACGGCGGGCAGCGACGCACCTAACTGCTCGAGCTTGTCGAAGCTCTCGAAAGGGTTTTCCATCATCTCGCGCAGCGTCTTGCTCAGCACTGACGCGTGGTACCCGTCGATGAAGCGGTGATCGAAGCTTGCGTTGATGTTCATCACCTTGCCAGGGATGATCTTCCCGTCTTCGATCACGGGCACGTCTTTCACCAGGCCTGGCGCGACGAAGATCGGCACGTGCGTGTAGGGCACCAGCGGCACGTAGGCCGTCTCGAGGCCCAGAGATCCGACGTTGGTGACGGTGAGCGAACCGAACGCATCCTTCGGCATGCCCGCGAAGGTGAGGTCGATGTTGAACGTGTACATCAGCAGGCCGAGCAGCTTGAGGAACACGTTCATCAGCATGAAGGGGATCAGCTGCACAGTGCTCTTGCCCTTCTCGAGCGCGACGTCTTTGCGCTGGCGCACCTTCTCTACCGTCGCGTTCATCTCGTCGACGATCTGCAGCAGCGTCTTCTGATCGGCGTCTTCGATCTTCGCGGCGGTGAGGTCGACCTTGCCCTCGCCGCCGTCGGTCTGCACCACGAGCACGCTGATGTTCACGTGCTTGCGAAGGTAGATCTTGTTGAATCTCAAGATCGCGTTCGCGTCGGGGCACCGCTTCAGCGCCTCGGCGCACGCCTTGGTGACGAGCTGGGTGACGGTGAGCCGCTTCCCCGTCACCTCGCGGAACTTCTCGATGTACGCCATCGCCTTGTCCATTCGGACGGTCAGCGTCCCGTAGACCGTCGGGTCGTAGGTCGTCTTCCAGGTTCCGATCGCGAGCTTCCGGAAGCTGGCGACCTTGTTCTTCTTCGTGAGTTCGAGGTGGCCCATGGCGGCGCGCAGCCTACACTACGCGCGATGGGGTTCTCGGACGCGTTGTTGGAAGAGGCGCAGCAGGGCCGCACGCTCTACCTGTCGGCCCTCTTCCTGATCACCTTTCTCGTGGTGCGGACGCTTTCGAAGAACCAGGAGGTCCGGTTCAAGGCGCTGGGCTTTTTCTTCGCGATGCACCTCGTCTGCCTGGTGATCGCGGCGACGCTGCATGCGACGGGTTCTCCGCGGTACACCGACTTCCGGATTCCGGCCGCGGCGTTGGCGGGAGTAGCGACGGTGGGGATGATCGCCGGGTTGTTGTTCGCGGGCCTGCTGCCGCGCGCGCGCCTCCACGTGCCCCGAATTCTGCAAGACGTGATCGTGGCGGTCGCCTCGCTGATCACGATCGTCACCATTCTTTCCAACTCGGGCGTCAACCTGTCAGGCCTGATCGCCACCTCGGCGGTCGGCACCGCCGTCATCGGCCTCTCGCTGCAGGACACGATCAGCAACGTGGCGGGCGGCCTTGCGCTGCAGGTCGACAACTCGATCGAGGTCGGCGACTGGATTGCAGTCGGTGACGCGACGGGCAAGGTGCTCGAGATCCGCTGGCGGTACACCGCGATCGAGACGCGCAACTGGGAAACGGTGCTGATCCCCAACAGCGTGATGATGAAGGGCCAGGTGCACGTGCTCGGGCGGCGGCATGGCTCGCCCCGGCTGCTCCGGCGCTGGGTGTACTTCAACGTCGACTACCGCTTTCAGCCGTCAGACGTGATCGAGCACGTCACCCACGCGGTGCGGTCGGCCAAGCTCGATCGCGTCGCGAATGACCCAGCGCCGAACTGCGTGCTGATGGATCTGGCCGAGAGCTACGGGCGGTACGCGGTGCGGTACATGCTCAACGATCTCGCCAACGATGATCCCACCGACAGCGAGGTGCGCACGCTGGTGTACTTCGCGCTGCAGCGGCACGGCATGCGCCTGTCGATTCCGGCCCACGCGATCTTCCTCACCGAGGAATCGTCGATGCGCGCCGAGGCGAAGCTGAAGAAGGAAGTCGAGCGCCGCCGCCGCGCGCTGAACCGGGTCGAGCTCTTCCGCGGCCTCTCGGAAGACGAGCAGGACGAGCTGGCCCGCGGCCTCGCCTACGCGCCCTTCACCCGCGGCGAGGTGATCACCCGCCAGGGCGCCGAGGCCCACTGGCTGTACTTGATCGACGACGGCGAGGTCGCGATTCGGGTCGCCGACGGCGGGTTCGAGAAAGAGGTGGCGCGCCTGAAGGGCGGCGACTTCTTCGGCGAGATGTCGCTGCTCACCGGCGAGAAGCGCTCGGCGACGGTGATCGCGCTGTCGGACGCCGAGTGCTTTCGCCTCGACAAGGAGATCTTCAAGGCGGTGATTCAGCGCCGGCCGGATCTCGCGGCCGACGTCGCGAAGGTGCTCGCCCGCCGCCGCGTCGAGCTGATCGCGGTGCGCGAGGGGCTCGACCTCGAGGCAGCCGCGCGCAAAGGCCGGTTGGAGGCCGATCTGCTCAACAAGATTCGCGACTTCTTCTCGATCAAGGCCTGACTTGCTGGGGCGGTTGGCTGGGTGATACGCGGGGCTCGGTCGTTTCCCTTCGTTGGTAAGGAGTGTCACCCGTGGCGTTTGCGCTCGTGCTGGTCTCGGTAGCTCTGTGTGTCTGTCTGTACCTCTTGATGATGCGCTCGAAGGCTGAGCCGGTGTCGGCGCGCGCGTCGGACGCTTCGGCCCCCACGTCGACGTCGTCGCAGGGCGATCGCAACCAGGGCGGTGCGGCGAAAGCCGAAGCCGAGCTCGAGAAGAAGCGCCGCGAGCTGGACGAGGTGAAGAAGCAGTTCGCCGAGCTGAAGGACGAGCTGAAGGCGACGAAGAAGAAGGTCTTCGAGCAGAAGGAAGCCGGCAAGGCCGATGGCGATCTCGTGAAGGCGCGCGCCGACGTCGAGCGCCAGGCCTCGATTCAGCTCGACGCCACCCGCATGGAGCTCTCGAACGCGCTCGAGCAGCTTCAGAAGCTCAAGAGCGAGAAGGACGACGGCAAGCGGAAGCCGGCCCCGGTCGCGGCGATGGTGGCGGCCGCTGCTCCCGTGCCGGAGGCGCCCGTGCCTGCGCCCCTGCCGGTTCAGCGCGTCATTCGCGAGCTGTCGGAAAGCGACAAAGAGAAGATCACGCGCGCCGAAGCCGGCTCGACCAAGGATCGCCAGCGCATCGCCGAGCTGGAAAAGGCGATGAAGAACTCGAAGGGCCGCGCGGATGCGGCGACCCACCAGCTCAAAGTGGCCCGCCAGGAAGGCACGCTCGCGAAGGACAAGTTCCGCGCGATCGAGCGCCGGGTGAACCGCCTGATGCTCGAGCGCGACCTGATGGCGCGGGCGATCAAGGATCTCGAGGCGAAGTCGGGCATTCGCGCCGAGCGCGTCGAGCTGACGCCAGACGAAGCGGCGGCCAGCGATCTGAAGGTGAACGAGAAGCAGGCCGCGGAAGACAAGGCGGCGGAAGAGGCGCAGAGCCGGGCGATGGAAGCCTCTCCCCTGCCCTCGCCCGCTGCGTCGGCACCCGAGGCTGCCGCAGCGGCCGCCCTGGTCGTCCCGCCCGCGCAGGCCTGAAGCTGACGTTACGGAGTGGTCGGCGCCGGCTGGTAGATCCACGCATCATTCAGGATCTCGCGGTTGCCGGCCTGCTCGTTGACGCCGCCGAGCACGAGCACCGTGCCGTCGGCGAGGGCGGTGCAGGTGTGCTGGAAGCGCGGAACCAGTAGCGCGGGGCCGCCGATGCCGCTGGCTCCGCCCGCCGCGTTGCTGCTGATGATCACCGTCGAGCCGTCACTGCGGCCTTCGGTGCCGTCCAACGTGTAACCGCCAATCGCCAGCACCTTGCCGTCGGCCATCTGCACGGCGCAGATGTCTCCACGTCCACCCGGGCCGCTGGAGCCCACCGAAGGGCCCGGCGAGACACCCGACGTCGCGGTGTTCACGATCTCGGACGAGGCGCTGGGCACCTGGGCGGTGACCGCGGGGTACAGCGGAATCTTCGGGTCGGTGTAGCCGCCCAGCACCAGCAGGTCGGCATCGCCGCGAATCGTGGCGACGGCTGCGCCGCGGCGGCCCGGCTGCGCGAGCTGCGGAGGCGACGGCGGCATCTCGCGCTTGAAGGTGCCCACCGCTCCCGCGTTGTCCCACTTGAAGAAGGCGACCTCGTTCATCAAGCCCGCCCCGTCGGTGCCGCCCGCGACGGCGATGAACTGCCCCTCGCGAACCGCGATCGCCGCGGTCTGCATGCGGGGCATCGTGACGGCGTCGACCACCTTGTAGAGGTTTGTGCCCGGGTCGAAGAACTCGACCTGGTCGACTGGCACGAGCTCGGCGGGAGGGCTGGCGCTGCGCGTCTGGCCTCCGACGATCATCACCTTGCCGTTTTTGTCGATCGCTGCCTTGTGGCCCGTGCGAGGAATCGGCGACGGAGACGATCGGTTCGGCACGGCGCCGTACTGCGAGTACTCGGGGTCATAGACGAGGATGATCGCCGCAGGGGCCGGGTAGTTGTTGACGCCGCCCGTGTACGTCTCTCCGCCCCAGAGCAGCACCTGCCCGCTGGTCATCAGGGTGGCGGTGTGGAAGGCCTTTGGGATCCAGATCGCGCCGGTGGGGTTCACCGTCATGCGGGGCGACGTTTCGAAGGCGCTGGTGACGGGGTTATAGACCTCGGTCTCGGACAGCGAGACCTTGGCGGTCGAGCCCTGCATCAGGTTGTAGCCGCCAGCGATGAAGACGCGGCCGTCTTTGAGCAGCGTCGCGGTGTGGCCCGCGCGCGAGATGCGCATGTTCTGGCACTCAGTGGGTGAGGCTTGCGTCGACGGCCGCGAAAACGCGTTCACCTTGCGCAGGAAGACGGCGACCGGAATCGGTTTGTTGTCGGCCGGATCTGGAATCACGTCGGGCAGCTCGAAGGGCAGCGACCTGCCGGCCGACAGCACCTTTCCACCCGTCAGCGGGTCGGCGTCGTAGCCGCGAACGTCGATCACGCGGTTCTTGCCAGCGGGGATCTCGGGAATCGTTATCTCGCGGGTCGACCCGCCCGTGGGGGCGATCGAGTCCAGCGGCGTCTCGATGCCGTCGCCCGTCACCCGGACGCGAAGGAACTGCACCCCCGCGAACGGATCCGTCTTCGCCTCGCACGAGGTCGTCTGAATCTGAACCTGGATGGTGATCTGCTTCGGTGCGCACGAAGCGATCGCCAACAGGCTGATCAACAAGCCACTGCGAAGTCTCATGGGTCTTTAGGGGTCCGTCGGCGCCGGCTGGTAGATCCAGGCGTCCTGCAGCACTTCATGAATGGCAGCCTGCTCGTTGAGCCCGCCCAGCACCAGCACCGAGCCGTCGGCGAGCAGCGTACAACTGTGAAGGAAGCGGGGCACCGCGAGCTCGGGGCCGACGACGCCCTGGGCGGCGCCTTCGGAGGTCGACTTGAGGATCACCGTCGACCCATCACTGCGACCCGCGGCGCCCGGCGCGTCGACCGTGAGCCCGCCGATCGCCAGCACCGTGCCGTCGTTCAGCTGCACCGAGCAGATGTCGCCCCGCCCGCCCGTGCCGCTGCTGCCCACCGTCGGGCCGACCGTCACCTGGGTCGTCGACGTGCCGACGATTTCCGAGGACGCGATGGGCGTCACCTTCGAAGGATCCGGATCCGAGTAGCCGCCGAGCACCAGCAGATCGAGCCCGCCGCGCAGCGTCGCGGCCGACGCTCCCCGGCGGCCCGGCAGCGCGAGGCGAGGCGGCTGCGCCAGCGCCTGGAGCTTGAACCCCGTGCTGTCCCACTTGAAGTAGACGACTTCGTTCGCCATCGCCGTGCCATCGGTGCCCCCCGCCACCGCGACGAGCTCGCCCGCCTTTACCGCCGCCGCCGACGGCTGTGCGCGTGGCAGCGTGACGCCGCTGACCACCTTGTATTCGCTGGTCGCTGGGTCGAACCACTCGACCTGTTCCACCGGCACCAGGCCCGCGACACGCGTCAGGCCTCCGACGACGAGCACCTTGCCGTTCTTGTCGATGACGGCCTTGTGCTGGGTGCGCGGAATCGCCGCCGGAGCAGGAGGCTTGCGCGGGATCGCGACGTACTCGTTCACGTCGGGGTCGAAGATGAGGATCAGGGCGGACGGCGAGACGGTGTTGGCCGCCCCACCCGAGTACGACTCGCCGCCCCAGATCAGCACCTGCCCGATTTGCAGCTTCGTCGCGGTGTGAAACGCCTTCGGCAGCTTCACGCTTCCGTTCGACAGCGTCATCTCGGGGCCGCTGGTGAACGAGTTGGTCGCCGGGTCGAAGAGCTCGACCTCGGACAGCGGCGTGCGGGTCTGGCTGCCGGTGGTGAAGTTGAAGCCGCCGGCGATGAAGACCTTGCCGTTGTTGAGCAGCGTCGCAGTGTGGGCGGCGCGCGGCAGCTTCATGCGCTGACAGTCTTTCGGGGCGGCGGCGGTCGACGGCGGCGTGAAGGCGTTCACCTTGCGAAGGAAGATGTTGATCTTCAGCGGCTCGGCCGCGGGGTCGACGCTGTCGGCCACCACGAAGGGCAGCGACTTGCCGACCGAGACGACCTTGCCGCCCGCGGTCGGATCATTGTCGTAGCCGCGCACTTCGATCGCCCGGCCCTTGCCAGCGGGAATCTGCGGGATCGTGATCGTGCGATCGCCTGACGCTGCGGCCACGGACTCGAGCGGGACGTCGAGGCCGTCGCCGGTGACGCGGACGCGAACGAACTTCACGCCGGCGAACGGGTCGACCTTCGCGTCGCAGGCCGAGGTGACGATCTTCACCTCGATCTTGTTTTCTTTCGGCCCGCACGCCGCCGACGCAAGCATCAGCGCCGCGGCCAGCAAGGGCCAGGAGGGCTTCACCACGTCGCGGTCACCGACCCCGTCACTGGCCGATTGGCTTGCGTCACTCCGAAGTAAGCGCCCACGCCCCCCCCCGCCGCGACGGCGACGCCGGCGACAATCCATACCCAGACGGGCACCCCACCCGACTTCACGACGGGCCCGGGCGGCGGCTCATCGGGCGGCTTCGAGTCGTCGTCGACGACGGTGCTCTTGTTATCGAGCGCCCGCACGTTGTCGGGGGTCAGGTTCGGCTTCTCGGCGTCGCGCGCCTTCATCGCCTTTCGTTCAGGCGTGATTGCCGCGATGTCGCCGCTGCCGGTGTTGCCACCCGTCTTGCCCGACGCCTTCACCACCGCCTTGGTGATGAGCGCGATCGGCATGCTCGACGAGGAAAACGCGGCCATCTTTTCCTGCAGCCCGTCGGCGAGCTTGTAGGCCTCGACGTTTGCGGTCAGCACATCCGAGTCGAAGCTGATTGCGGGCAACGACGACAGGCTCGCCTTCCGCGTCGAGTACAGCGCCGTGCCCGCGGTGAACTGCTGATCGCCGGTGCGGTAGATGAGGCCGACGATCGCGTACTCGGCGCCGGCGGCCTTCGTGTATGCGGCGATGCGCTGGGCAGCAGCGTCATCGACCAGGGCTCCGACGCGCGGATCTGCCACGCCTCCACTGGTCGCGACCGCGGCGGCCGGCTTCTCTTCCCTACCGCCGAACGTCGCCTTCACCTTCGAGACGCCCGTCTTCAAGTCGACGGTGTGGCCATAGCGTTCGCCCTTCGCGCCTTCGACCTTCACGTAGTGCAGGCCGGGAGCGAGATTTTCTTCCAGCACCGGCACCATGCCCAGGTCGCGGCCGTCGACGAAAGCGGTGGAGCCCGCGGGGCCCTCGACCGAGATCGACGCCTTCAGCTGCTTGGCGACCTTCTTCTTCGCCTTCTCGAACTCGCGCCCGAAGATCGGAGGGTAGCCAGCGGGGATCGTGTAGTTGGGGTCGAGGCGCGCGAGGTTGAAGAGCGCGGCGGTGGCCTCTTTCTCGTCGCCGACCCGGAACGCCGAGACGCCCAGCGAGATGTACGCCTCGAGCACGGCGGGGTAGTCGGCGGTGCCTGGCTCGTTCAGCGAGAGCTCGATGCCCTTCTTCAGCGAGGCGATCGCGTCCTCGAACCGCAGGTCGCCCAGCGCCTTTTTGCCTTCGGCGAGGGCGGCGGTGGCCTCGGGGGAAGGGGCGTTCTTCTTCGCGCCACCCGCGGCGGGGGCCGGCTTCTCAGCGACGGGAGCGGCTTTGATCGCCGGAGCGTTCATCACCTCCATCACGTCGTCGCGGCTGCGCAGCTCTTCGTTGAGCAGGCGCGTGAACTTGGTGGCCGCCCCGTCGGAGGCACCTTCGCCGACAGAGAAGGGCACGATGACAATCGTCGGGCGGTTCGCGGCGAGCGCGAGAGAGGACGCGACGAGGATGAGCAGGGGCAAGCGCATGTTAGGACTTCCGATTCGGCTGATAAAACCGCTATTTAGACGGCAGAACGGTAGATATTCAATCCCATGCGTCTCTCTCTCGCCACCCGCATCTTCCTCGGCTACGCCGTGGTGCTGGTGACGTTTGGGGCCGTTTCACTCTTCTCGGTCACTGAAATGCACCGGAACCAGGTGGAGTTCCGGCTGGTTTCCGAAGGCTACCTGCATCTGACGCAGGACGCGTCGGCGATCGAGACCTTCCACAAGAACCGCGAGCGCGACACCAACCGGCTGCGCGATGAACGCAACGTCGACACCCGGCGGCAGCTGATCAGGCTCACCCGGCTCTACTTCCCGGGGTTGATGGCCGAGAAGATCAAGGCGGGGCAGCAGACGGCGAAGAAGGTGATGGAGTTCGCTCCGGAGAACGAGAAGGAGTTCGTGGCCGAGGTGGCGAGGAAGTTCGACGAGCTGTCGGTGAAGTACGCCGAGTACGAGCTCTTGTCCGAGTCCGCGTTCACGCTGCTCGAGCAGAACAACCCCGACTGGACGGCGGCCGAGGCGCGGCTCGATCGGCTGCAGGCGCAGGAAAACACGATTGGGGTGAACCTGCGGTTGCTGCACGGGTCGCTGGAGACACGCATCAGTGAACGGGTGGCGCGGGCGCAGGAGCGCGAGAGGGTGACGGGGGCCGCGATCATCGTGCTCCCCGTGCTCGCGATCGCGGTCGGGTTGATCGCCACCGCGCTGTCGGCGCGCTCGCTGCGGCCGGTGCGGACGTTGATCGAAGGCGCCTCGCGCATCGGGCGCGGCGACTACTCGGCGAAGATTGGGCTGAAGGGCGACGACGAGATCTCACTGCTGGGCCGCGAGTTCGACGCGATGGCCAGGTCGCTGCAAGAGCGCGAGGCCCTGCTCAAACAGAAGCAGGCCGAGCTGCTTTTGGCCGAACGGTTGGCGGCGGTGGGCCGGGTGGCGGCGCAGATCGCGCACGAGGTGCGAAACCCGCTGTCGTCGATCGGGCTGAACGTCGAGCTGCTCCAGGATCAGATCGAGGCGGCAAAGTTCGCCTCGCCCGAGGAAGGCCGCGAGGCGGTGGCGCTGCTGAAGGCGATCTCGCACGAGGTCGACCGGCTCACCGAGGTGACCGAGGAACACTTGCGGCTCGCGCGGCTGCCGAGCCCGTCGCTGCAGCCGGAAGACGTGCACGCCCTGCTCGACCGGGTGCTGGCATTCTCAGGAGAAGAGCTCGCGCGTGCAAAGATCGAGGTGAAACGCGAGCCCGGGGCAGACAAGCTATCGGCGATGGTCGATGAAGGGCAGCTGCGGCAGGTGGTCTTGAACCTGATTCGAAATGCGCGCGAGGCAATGCGGGGCGGCGGCACGCTCACGCTTCGCACCGGCGTGGTGAATGGCAGCGTCGAGATCTCGGTAGGCGATACGGGCCCGGGCATCGACCCGGAGACCCGCGCGAAGGTGTTCGACCCGTTCTTCTCGACGAAGGCCAGCGGCACGGGGCTGGGGTTGTCGTTGTCGCGGCAGATTGTGCAGGCACACCACGGCTCGTTGGACGTTGTTTCCGAGCCAGGCCAGGGAGCCACTTTCGTGATTCGGTTGCCGCGCGCATGACGGGCTTTCGTTACTTCAAGGATGTTCTTCCACAGGGGTTGCGGCTGGTGACGGTCGAGACGCCGCACCTGCACAGCGCCATGGTGTCGGTCTACGTGCGGGTCGGCTCGCGGCACGAGACGAAGGCGAACAACGGGGTGAGCCACGCGCTCGAGCACCTGTTCTTCCGCGGCAGCCGGCGGTACTCCGACACGGTCGCGATGAACGCCAAGGTCGAGGCCGTGGGCGGGAACCTGAACGGCATCACCTCGCGGGATCTCTCGTACTACTTCACCCCCTCTCACCCTGACGGCGTGGGCGTGGCCCTCGATGTGCTCGGCGATCTGCTGACGCGGCCGCTGCTGACGCAGCTGACGCTCGAGAAAGAGATCATTCTCGAAGAGATGCTGGACGAGGTGGACGAGAAGGGGCGCGACGTCGACGTGGAGAACCTGTCGAAGGCGCAGCGGTTCGGCGGGCACCCGCTGGGGTTGAAGATCGCGGGCACGCTGAAGTCGGTGCGGGCGCTGAAGCTGGCCCAGGTGAAGGAGCACTACCGAAAGCACTACGTCGCCGGGAACATGGTGGTGGCGGTGGCGGGCAAGGTGAAGCGCGCCGAGGTGATCGCCCGGGCGACGAAGGCCTTCGCGCACGTGAAGGCGGGGCCTTCGGTGATGGAAGACGCTCCGCCGGATGCGCCGGTGGGGCCGCGGCTGGATTTCACGAAGGATGATCAGTCGCAGACGTCGTTTCGATTGAGCTTCCCGACGGTGCCCGAGGTGCATGCCGATTTCCATGCGCTGTCGGCGCTGCGGCGGGTGCTCGACGACGGGCTGTCGTCGCGGCTGCCGTTCAACGTGGTCGAGAAGCGGGGCCTTGCGTACTCGGTGGGAGCGACGATCGAGGCGTTTCACGACGCGGGGTCATTCGAGATCGATGGAGCGGCTGCGCCGGCGAAGGTCGCCGACACGGTGCGCGAGATCTTGAAGACGATCGACACGCTTCGGGCGGGGAAGATCTCGGCCGACGAGATGCGGCGCGTCCGAGTGCGGTACCGCATGGCGGTCGAGTCTCAGCAGGACTTCCCGGGCGATCTGCTCGGCTGGTTCGCAGGTGAAGAGCTCTTCCGCCCGCCGAAGACCTTCGCCACGCGCTGCCGCGAGGTCGAGGCGCTGAAGGTTGCGGATCTCGTGCGCGTGGCGAAGGAATACTTCCGCCCCGAACGCCTGCTCACCGTCGCCGTCGGCCCCCGCGAGTGCGAGAAGGCGCTGCGGCGGGTTGTCACTTTGTGGAAGTGAAGGACGCGGCGCTTCACTCCATCCGGTAGTTCGGCGCTTCCTCGGTGATGATCACATCGTGCACGTGGCTCTCTTTCAAGCCGGCCGAGGTGATCTGCACGAACTTCGCGTGGGTGCGGAGCTCCTCGATGGTGGCAGAGCCCGTGTACCCCATGCCGCTGCGCAGGCCGCCCAGCAGCTGGAACACGTTCATCGCGACCGTGCCCTTGTAGGGGACGCGCCCCTCGATGCCCTCGGGCACGAGCTTGCCGGGCTCTTCGACGCTGCCCTGGAAGTAGCGGTCTTTGCTGCCTTCGCGCATCGCTCCCAATGAGCCCATGCCCCGGTACGCCTTGTAGGTGCGGCCCTGGTACAGAATCGTCTCGCCCGGCGCCTCTTCCGTGCCCGCGAACAAAGAGCCGATCATCACCGTGCTCGCGCCCGCAGCGATCGCCTTCACCACGTCGCCCGAGAACTTGATCCCCCCGTCACCGATGATCGGCACGCCGCTGGCGTCAGCCGCGCGCGCGCACTCATCGATCGCGGTGACCTGCGGCACGCCCACGCCGGCGACGACGCGCGTGGTGCAGATGCTGCCCGGGCCAATGCCCACCTTCACCGCGTCGACGCCCGCGTCGATCAACGCGCGCGTCGCCTCGCCTGTCGCGACGTTGCCCGAGATGAGCTCGAAGCCCTGCGGGAAGTTCTTCCTCGTGTCGCGAACGGCATCGAGCACGCCCCTGCTGTGCCCATGCGCCGTATCGATCACGATCACGTCGCAGCCCGCCTTCAGCAGCAGCTCGATGCGCTGCTCGCGATCGCCCGACACGCCCACCGCCGCCGCGACCAGCAACCTTTCTTTGCTGTCTTTCGCTGCGTTTGGGAACACGCGCCGCTTCTCGAGATCCTTCACCGTGATCAACCCGCGCAGCTCGCCCTGGTCGTTCACCACCAGCAGCTTCTCGATGCGGCTCTTGTGAAGCAGTTCCATCGCTTCGGGCGGCGTCACTCCTTCCCGGCCAGTGACCAGCTTCCGCGTCATCACCTGCTCGACCCGCTGGGTGAAGTTCTTCTCGAACCGCACATCGCGCCGCGTCACAATGCCGACCAGCTTCTTGCCATCGACCACCGGAATGCCCGAGACGCCGTGTTCTTGCATCAGCTGCATCACCCGCGACAAGGGAGCCCCCGGCTCGATCGTGACCGGATCCACCACCATGCCCGACTCGTGCTTCTTCACCCGGGCCACCTCGGCGGCCTGTTCAGCGGGCGACATGTTCTTGTGGATGATGCCCAGGCCGCCTTCTTGCGCCATCGCGATCGCCATCCGCGCGCCGGTGACGGTGTCCATCGCGGCGCTCAGCAGGGGAATCGGCAGCCTCAAGTTCCGGGTCAGGCGCGTGCCCAGCTGGACATCGCCGGGGAGCACACTCGAAGCCGCAGGCAACAGCAGCACATCGTCGAAAGTCAGGCCCAGCCGGAGCTCCGTAGGCAGCATGAATGGCTATTACACGGCACACGTTCTGCTGGAAAGTTTGAACGTGCCGTGCGACGCAGCAAGCTGGTTCATCCCGTGACGACACCCGCGCCCATCGGCCTCGCCGTCAAACTGCCGTTCGCCACGCCGGAGGAATTCCTCCAGAAGTACGGCTCGAACGTCACCCGCGGCGGCATCTACCTTCGCAGCAAGGCCGTGAAGGCGCCCGGCACGCCGGTGACGCTCGACTTGAAGCTCGCGAACGGAGACAGGCTGATCCACGCCTCGGCCGTCGTCGCTTTCGTCACCGGCCAGAAGGGCGAAGGCATCTCGGGCATGGGGCTCAAGTTCCTCACCCTCGACGAGACGAGCCAGCGCTTCCTCGACTCGGCCGGCGCCGCGATGCCGCACCTGCGATCGACCGAGCCGCCCCTACCGAGGAACGTCGGCCCGGCGGACACGTCGCCAGGCGCGGTCGCTCCGCCTCCTCCGGCTTCGGCCGCGCCGGCGCCGCTGCCCTCGCAGATCTCAGGGCGCGTGATCGTCGAAGGCGCGACCAGCCAGGTGTCAGCCCCCGCATTCGAGGAGCCCACGACAGAGCCGCTTCGCACCGGCCCGATCATCGGCATCGACCTGGGCACCACGAACTCGTGCGCGGCGTTCGCCAAGGACGACAAGCCCCAGGTGTTGAAGAGCCGCGAGGGCTACAACACGGTGCCTTCGATTCTGGCGCTCAACGCCCGCGGCAAGCTGGTGATCGGCCACCCTGCCCGCGCGCAGCTGCTCACCAACCCGCGGCTCACGGTCTACGGCGCCAAGCGCCTGGTCGGCCGGGCCTACGACTCGGAAGTCGTCCAGCAGATCAAAGACAAGTTCGCGTACGAGGTCTGCGCGGCCCCCAACGGCGACGCCGCGGTGCGCCTGGGCGATCGCGTCTACACGCTGCAGCAGATCTCGGCGTTGATCCTTCGCGAGGTGCGCGAGCTGGCGCAGCTGCAGATCAACGAGCCCGTGTCGCGCGCGGTGATCACGGTGCCCGCCTGGTACAACGACAACCAGCGGCAGGCGGTGCGTGAGGCGGGGCGGCTGGCCGGGCTCTACGTCGAACGGATCGTGAACGAGCCGACGGCGGCCGCCCTCGCGTACGGCTGGGGCCGCAAGCTCTCGCAGAAGGTCCTCGTCTATGACCTGGGCGGCGGCACCTTCGACGCCTCGGTGCTCGAGCTGAACGACACCGTCTACGAAGTCGTCAGCACCGGCGGCGACACGTTTCTCGGCGGAATCGACTTCGACAACGCGATCGTCGCGTGGCTGCTTTCCGAGTGGGCCGCGAAGAACAAGCTGGATTTCGTCGGCGACCGCGTCGCGATGCAGCGCATCACCGACGCCGCCGAACGGGCGAAGTGCGCGCTGTCTGAACGCAATGAGCAGCGCATCCACGTGCCGTTCATCACGATGATCGACAACAAGCCCTACGATCTGGATGTCACCCTCACCCGCGCGAAGCTGGTCGAGCTGACGGGTGGCCTCGTCGAGCGCACGATCAAGGTCTGCCAGGAAGTGTTGTCGAGCAAGGGCCTCACCCCAGCCGACGTGGACGAAGTGATCCTCGTCGGTGGCCAGAGCCGCTTTCCGCTGGTGCACGAGAAGATCACCGCGCTCTTCGGCAAGGCGCCTGCGCGAAGCGTGCACCCCGACGAAGCGGTGGCCCTGGGCGCGTCGCTGCTCGCGAAGTCCATCGACGCAAAGGCCGGGCTGGTGCTGATCGACGTGCTGCCGATGGCGATCGGCGTCGGGATCCCCGGAGGGCGGTTCAAGCCGATCATCGCGCGCAACTCGTCGCTGCCGGTGAAGCGCACGCACATGCACCACACCACCCGGGACGATCAGGCCGAGCTCGAGCTCACCGTCTTCCAGGGCGAGAGCGATCGCGCGCAGGAAAACGAATACCTCGGCACGCTGAAGCTCACCGGCCTGCCGAAGGGTCCGCGAGGCTCGGTGAACGTGACGGTGACGTTCGAAGTGAGCAACGAGTGCTTGCTGAAGGTCTCGGCGAAGGAAGAGAAGTCGGGGCGCGAGGTGGTGGCGACGCTGACGACGCGAGACACACCCGCCGCGGTTCGGCAGAAGCTGGAAGAAGAAGCGGCGGCGGCGCCGGTGGTAGCGCTGGCGCCGGTGCAGGAAGAAGGGCTGTTCGGCCGGTTCCTCGCCTGGCTGAAGGGGCTGTTCGGCGGTTAGCTGGGTGGTGGGGCCTGGTGATATGGGTACCCATATGAAGACGACGATCGAGATCGGGTCGGCGCTGCTGAAGCAGGCGAAGCGCATCGCAGCAAAGGAAGGCAGCACCTTACGCGCCCTGGTCGAGGAAGGGCTGCGGGCGGCGCTGGCCGAGCGGAAGAAGAAGCGGAAGCCGTTTCGCCTGAACCTGGTCACGGTGAAAGGCAAGGGCCTCCAGCCGGGCGTCGACTGGTCGTTGCCGCGCGACCTTGCTTACGAGCTGCCCACGGTTCACGAGCCGTGATCGCGATCGACACCAACCTCCTCGTCTACGCGCACCGCGTCGAGAGCCCCTGGCACGCGCGTGCCGCGTATTGGGTCCGGACGCTGGCTGAAGGTTCCGGCACCTGGGCGATTCCCTGGCCCTGTGTTCACGAGTTTTTCGCCAAGGTGACCCATGCCTCGATCTTCACTCCGCCCACGAAGCCCGAACGCGCGATGGACTTCCTTTCCGAGCTGCTGTCTTCGCCGACCCTGACCTTGCTCGCAGAAGGCGATGGCCATCTCGAGCGGCTCTCGATGTTGGTGCGCACCGGGCGCATCACCGGAGCGCGTGTTCACGATGCGCGCATCGCGGCGCTCTGCCTCGAGCATGGGGTCAGCGAGCTGTGGACAGCGGATCGCGATTTCGGCCGCTTCCCGAGCCTGCGATCTCGAAACCCGCTGGTCGACGATTCCGACTAGCCGTTGGCGCGGCTGAGCGCCTTCTCGCGCTCGCCGATCGCCGCCTGAAGGTACTTGCCCGAGAGCTTGCGGCCGATGAGCTCTTGCGCGAGCTGGCCGGCCTCGACGAGCTTCGGCAGCGACACGCCGGTCTCGATGCCGAGGCCCTGCAGCAGGTAGACGAGATCTTCGGTGGCGAGGTTGCCGGCCGCGCCGGGGGCGTAGGGGCAGCCACCCAGGCCGCCAGTGCTGGAGTCGAGCGTGGTGATGCCCAGCTGCAAACCGACCAGCGCATTGGCCAGCGCGGTGCCTCGGGTGTCGTGAAGGTGAAGCGCCAGCTGCGGCAGCGCAAAATGCTGCGACACCTCGCGCACGATGGTCTCAGTCTGCGACGGAGTGCCCACCCCAATCGTGTCGCCCAGCGACAGCTGGTACAGGCCGAGCCCCTGCAGCTGTCGGCAGACCGCGACCACCTGCTCGACGGAAACGGCGCCTTCGTAAGGGCAGCCCCAGACGGTCGACAGGTAGCACCGCACGCGCATGCCGTGCTTGATCGCCGCGGCGGTGACATCGCGAACGGTGGCCAGCGCCTCGGCGACGGTCTTGTTCAGGTTCTTCTTCGAGTGGCTCTCGGTCACCGACATGAAGACGGCGGCCTCCTGCAGGCCGGCGGCGTGCGCGCGCTCGAGCCCTTTGAGGTTCGGAACCAGCGCGGAAAAGATGACCCCCGGCGGCCGGCGAACGCGCTCGAGCACCTTCTCGGCATCGGCGAGCTGCGGGATCCACTTCGCCGGGACGAAGCTCGTCACCTCGACCCGCCGCAAGCCCGAGTCGACCAACGCGTCAACCAGGCGGACCTTGTCGTTGGTGGCGAGCGTGCGCAGCTCGTTCTGCAGCCCATCGCGAGGGCCGACCTCGTAGACGTCGACCGCCGGCGGGAGTACCGAGCCGACTAGGCGCTGGCCGAGATGTGCTGCTGGATCCACTGGATGATGTCCTGGGTGCTGCTGCCGGGAGTGAAGATTGCCGCCACGCCCTTCTCCTTCAGCTTCGGAATGTCGTCGTCGGGGATGATGCCGCCGCCGAACACCGCGATGTCGCCCGCATTCTGCGCCTGCAGCAACTCCATCACCGCGGGGAAGAGCGTCATGTGTGCTCCCGACATGATCGACATCCCGATCGCGTCGACGTCTTCCTGAATGGCCGCGCTGACGATCATCTCGGGCGTCTGGTGCAGCCCTGTATAGATAACCTCCATGCCTGCGTCGCGCAGGGCACGGGCGATGATCTTGGCGCCCCGGTCGTGTCCATCGAGGCCCGGCTTCGCCACCAGGATGCGCAGCTTTCGATCACCCACGTTGTGCTCCCAGGATCAAATCGGCCGAATGTCCCGTCAGTGGGCTGGCGTCGAGTGCTCCATGCACGAAAATAGTCCGAAAACCAACGCCTTCCAGCAAGGCTTCGAGCTCGCCCTTGAAAAAATACCGAATGAAATAGTCCGCTGCGAGCACCCGGCCATCGGGAAGCGTCAGCGTCCGGCGGCCCCGATCGCGCCCGGAGGCCTCGTCGAACGCCACGTCTTCGATCAGGTGTGAGCCGTCGGGAAGCTGGCCATTGAAGTGAGAAGTCGGATCATTCGACAGCTTCTCGCGCGGCAGGGTGTGGAGCAGCAGCAGCCCGCCGGGCTTTAGCAGCCGGGCCAGCTGCGAAAACAGCGCGCGGATCTGGGGGTCGTCGAAGGTGAAGACCGAGTTGTACCAGGCCCAGATTCCGGCCAGCGAGCCCGACCGGAAAGGAGGCGCGAAGAAGTCACCCCGCACGACGGGCGCGATCGGAAGCGCCTCGCAGAGCGACGGGTGATCGCGATCCATGCCGAAGGTGGTTCGCCCGGTGCGAAGGCCGGCGCCGAGGTGGCGGCCGTGGCCACAGCCGTAGTCGAGCACCGGGCCCTCGAGCTTCAGCTCGAGCAGGCGCGCCTCGAGGTAGTCGAGCTCGGCGGCGGTGATCTTCGGGTCGAGAAAAGGCCGGGTGCTGCGCAGGTACAGCTCACCGAAGAACGGGCTCGGCATCAGACGTCGTCCGACTCCTCGGGCTCGTCGTCTTCGTCGCGGCGGGCAGCGGCCGAGTCGATGACCACGTCACCCGCGACGAAATCGATCGAACAGCCGGGCGGCAGGGCCAGGTACTTCACGATCTGCGGCGCGCGGTGGGCCAGCGACCCCAGCGTCAGCGACCCGAGATCGGAGCTCGGGTGGCTCTTGTGGCAGGTGAAAGACCAGCCGCTGTCTTTCTGGGCCCGGGGCTCATGGCGGGTGCCGCGCAGCCCATCGGGCCCTCCGGCACACGCACAGGCTTCGGCGGTGGCCGACTGGTGGGGCGATTCGCCAGTGAGGTTCTCGGCCTCGAGCACCATGCGCTGCTCCAACGCGCGGCGCAGCGTGGTCGTCATGTCGGGCGTGGGCTCGTTGCCTGACGAGGAATAGGTCAGGACCTGCGCGACGCCGACCCCCGCAAATCGGCTCTCGGGCAGCAGCCTCTGGATCACCGGAGGGTGCCAGCCGCGAAACGGGCCTCCCGCCTCGACGCCTTCGATGGCGCGGAACAAGACGCGATCGAACCCGTACGCCATCGTCTGCTCGTGGCCGACGCGGCGGCCCTGCCCCATCGCCCAGTCGGCCAGGTGCGCGCACAACAGCGCCGCGTCTTCGAGCAGATCTTTTCCGAAGAACTCGAAAGACAGCTCGCGCTGCGCGAGCTTGGCGAGGCCAATCGTCTCGGCGCGAAACCCGTGCTCGCCCTGCTCGGCGAAGCCCACCGAGAACAAGTCTTCGGCGAACGGGTCGTCGGGCAGCTCGTCGACCTTGTGAAGCGGAAACGGCCACAGGCGCAGCACGTCGATGCCAAAGCCCAGATGCCCCTTCGACGCCTGAACGAGAATCTTGTGGACGTCGGAGAAGAAGGTGCCCGCGCCGCCCTTCACCTCGCGGGTCACGGTCAACAGCCAGCCGTGCTTCTTCGGCGCGCGAACGAAGCTCTGCGCGTGCGGCCCAAACAGCTCATCGTCCTGCGAGAAGACGGGAATGGGCACGATCGGCTCGAGCACCACGAAGGTGCCCGGGGGAACCGGCATGTCAGCGCGAGGAACTGTGCCGTCGGTGAAGATCGCGAAGAAGCTACTCAGGGTGGGCATGGCGCCTTGTCTTGAGAATCTTAGAAGAGCCCGCCCTCTCGGTACTGGCCCCAGACCTTGCGAAAGACGTCGGACACTTCGCCCAGCGTCGCGTAGGCCTTCACCGCCTCGAGCACCGGAGGCATCAGGTTGTCGGTGCCACGACAGGCGGCCTCGACCTTCGCGAGCGCGGCGTCGACGGCTGCTTGATCGCGCATCGCCTTCACTTCGGCGATGCGTTCGACCTGTTCCTGGTGGACCTTCTCGTCGATCTTGAGCAGCTCGATCGGCTGGTTCTGTGCGCTCTTGAAGGCGTTGACGCCGATGATCGTGCGGTCGCCCTGCTCGACCTCGCGCTGCCAGCGATACGCGCTCTCGCCGATTTCCTTCTGCGGAAACTGCTCTTCGACGGCCCGGATGATGCCGCCCATCTCGTCGATGCGGCGAATGTACGTGTTGGCCAGCTTTTCCATCTCGTCGGTGAGGTGCTCGACGTAGTAGCTGCCGCCCAGCGGGTCGACCACGCGATCGACGCCCGACTCGTAGGCGATGAGCTGCTGGGTGCGCAGCGCGATGGTGACGGCGTCTTCGGTGGGCAGCGCGTACGTCTCGTCCAGCGAGTTGGTGTGAAGGGACTGCGTGCCGCCGAGCACCGCCGCGAGGGCCTGCAGCGCGGTGCGAACGACGTTGTTGTAGGGCTGCTGCGCGGTGAGCGAGACGCCGGCGGTCTGCGCGTGGGTGCGCAGCTGCATCGACCGCGGGTCCTTCGCGCCGAAGCGATCGCGCATCACCTTCGCCCAGATGCGGCGGGCGGCGCGGAACTTGGCGACCTCTTCGAAGAAGTCGTTGTGCACGTCCCAGAAGAAGCTCAACCGCGGAGCGAAGTCGTCGACGTTCATCCCCCGCTTCACGCACTCTTCGACGTAGCCGATGCCGTCGGCGAGGGTGAAGGCCAGCTCTTGAGCGGCCGTCGCTCCGGCTTCACGAATGTGGTACCCGCTGATCGAGACGGCGTGCCAGCGCGGCATGTGCTGCTGGCAGAACTCGATCATGTCCACCACGATGCGCACCGACGGGCGCGGGGGCACGATCCACTCTTTCTGCGCGATGAATTCCTTCAGCATGTCGTTCTGGATGGTGCCACCCAGCTTCGCCATCGGGATGCCCTGCTTCTCGGCCACCGCGATGTACATGCACAGCGCGACGATCGCCGACGCGTTGATCGTCATCGACGTGGTGACCTTGTCGAGCGCGATGCCGTCGAAGAGGATCTCGAAGTCCTTCAACGTCGAGACGGCGACGCCTTCTTTGCCGACTTCGCCGCGGCTCATCACATGGTCCGCGTCGTAGCCCATCAGCGCGGGCATATCGAAAGCGGTCGAGAGCCCCGTCATCCCCTGCCCGACGAGGTACTTGAAGCGCTTGTTCGTGTCGGATGGCGAGCCGAAGCCGGCGAACTGGCGCATTGTCCAGAAGCGGCCGCGGTACATCGTCGGCTGTACGCCGCGGGTGAACGGGAACTCGCCGGGCAGCCCGAGGTCGGCCGGGTTTGCGCCCTTGCGATCGGCGGCGGTCATCACGTCGGGAATCGGCACGCCCGAGTCGGTCTGGAACACGGCCTGGCGCAGCGGCGATTTCGCCGTCATCGGCCCGAGCGTATTCTTCCGCCAGCGGCGCACGTCCGCCATCAGCGCGGTGACGGCGGCGGCGTCGAAGAGCTTCGCAGGCTTCGCTTTCGACTTTGCCGGGGCCTTCGACTTTGCCGGGGCCTTCGACTTTGCCTTCGCCTTGGTGACCTTCTTCGAGACGTGCTTCGCAGAGCGGGCCATGTGTGGGCGAGATACCACCCGAGCGACCACCGGGCCAGCGGCCTTACAGAGCGGAAAGCCTACGCGCCGCTTCCAGCAACACCGGATCCGTCTTGCAAAAAGCAAATCGCGCCAGCGCCCGCGCTTCGGCTTTGTGGGCGTCGCTGTAGAAGGCCGACGGAGGAATCGCCGCCACCCCGCCCTTCGTCGTCAGCCAGCGACAGAACGCGAAGTCGTCGGGGTGATCTTTGAGCCGCGAGTCGGTGCGCGCGATCACGAAGTACGCGCCTTCGGGCACCAGCGGCGTGAGCCCGGCGCGTGACAGCGCGTCGCACAGCAGGTCGCGCTTGGCGCGGTACATCAACGCGAAGCCGTCGAAGTACGAGTCGGGGAGCGTGAGCGCGGTGGCGATCGCGGCCTGCAAGGGCGAAGCGGTGGCGAAGGTCACCCACTGGTGGGCCTTCTGCACGGCCTTGATCAGCGGCGCAGGCCCAATCGCCCAGCCGATTTTCCAGCCGGTGAATGAGAACGATTTGCCGCCGCTGCTCAAGGTCAGCGTGCGATCGGCGAGGCCGGGAAGCGTGGCGATGCGAATATGGCGCGCGGGCGCGAAGACGAGGTGCTCGTAGACCTCGTCGGAAAGGACGATGGCGTCGTGCTTGGTGGCGAGGGCACCGATCAGCTGCAGCTCGTCGCGGGTAAAGACTTTCCCGGTGGGGTTGTGGGGCGTGTTGACGAAGACGAGGCGGGTCCGTTCGCAGAACGCAGCCGCGAGCTCGGACTCGTCGAACCACCACGCGGGGTGGCGGGCGTCGGGTGGAAAGAGGCGGACGTGGCGGGGTGTTGCGCAGGCCATCTGGATCGCAGCGACGTAGGAATCGTAGAAGGGCT
Source organism: Myxococcales bacterium (assembly GCA_038206395.1). Taxonomy (GTDB): domain Bacteria; phylum Myxococcota; class Myxococcia; order Myxococcales; family Myxococcaceae; genus JAGSPQ01. The sequence continues at coordinate 62,472 of JBBRAX010000038.1, forward strand.
CGAAGACGACGGCTTCGTCGCCTGGGTCGAGCAGCGCGAGGGCGGCGTCGAAGATGGCCTCGGTGGCCCCACTGGTGACGCAGACCATCGAGTTGGGATCGACGGCCTGATCGTAGAAGCGGCGGGCGTGGGTGGCGATCGCCTCCCGCAACTTCGGCGCGCCGTGCCCCATCGCGTACTGGTTGAGGCCGCCATTGATCGCATCCAGCGCGGCCTGCTTCACCTCGGGCGGCCCGTCGAAATCAGGGAAGCCCTGGCCCAGGTTCACCGCCTGGTGCTCGTTCGCCAGCCGCGAGAACTCGGAAAAGACGGTGGTGCCGAAAGCGGCGACGCGCTGCGCTTCGCGGAACCTCACGTGAGCAGCTGCAGGATCCAGAGGATGAGGCCCACCACCAGGACGGCCATGCCAATGAGGGCGAGGCGCTGGCCCTGGCGCGCGCCTTCGGGCGCGGTCTGCCGTTCGTTCTCGAGGCGCACGTGCTCTTCGCTGACGGCGCGCGCATTGCGGGTGACGAGGCGCTCGTCGCTGATTTTCTCGCCACCGACCAGCAGCCGGGCGTGGAGGATGAACTTGTCGAGGCCCGCGTAGCCCTGCAGCGCCTTGCGCGCGCGGCCGATGCGGATGTCGTCAGCGCCAGAGTCGAAGGTGATTCCGTCGGGCGACGGCCCAAGCTTGCTGCCCTCGTGCTCTGCCGTTTCACCGGTGCGCACGCCCGAGGCCTTTTCCCAGATGAGGCAGTCATCAAAGAGGTAGAGCTCTTGCCGGGTGACGCGGCCGAACGCATCGACCCAGGTGACGAGGTCGGCGCCCTTGTGGCCGCGGTGCCAGATGGTGCGCTCGCCTTGATCGTCGGGAGGAGACTCGACGGCCCGGACCCGGAACATCGTCTCGATTGCCGACTGGAGCTCGGCCTCGGTGCGTGTGATCGCCATACGGAAGGAAGCTGACCCTAACTTGAGACTTCGGGCGAGTCGAACGACGTTGGGTTGTGGGCTAAACGGCTCTAATGAAACCACGGATCCTCGCGGCGCTCTGTGTGGTGGCGTGCTCGGCATGCCCTTCAGCGAAGAAGCCGATTCCCGACCCCGAGCCATCGGGACGCTGCGAGGTCGACCTCACCGCGACGAACCTCTTCTCGAACGTCGGCAACAGCGCGCGCGCGGTGAAGATCGAGACCGAAGATCAGCGGGTCGGCGGCCCGTTCGCGCAGGGCATGGTGGGCGACTACCTGCTCGAGAACGACAAGATCCGGGTCGTGATCCAGCGGCCGTACCGCCACATCGGCGCGGCGCCCTACGGTGGCACGATCATCGACGCGGACCTCAAGCGCGCAGCCGGGCAGCCGGGGCGGGATCAAGTCGGCAAGCTGGAGGTGCTCTACGCGTTCGGCCGCACCATCAACACCCAGAAGGTCGAGGTGCTGCAGGCAGGCACTGAGGGCGGCCCAGCGATCATCGCCGCCACCGGCACCGACGCGGTGAACGACTACATCAACGTGCCGAACATCATCGAGGAGTACCTCGGGGGGGTGAAGCTGGTGAAGGACCCGAACGAGGCGCTGTCGCTGAAGGCGACCACCTACTACGTGCTGTCTCCGGGCGAGTCGCGGGTGCGGGTGCTGACGGCGTTCTGCAACAGCGGCCAGACGAACATCGTCACCAGCGTCGGCGATCTCTTCGAGCAGGGCGGCGTCAGCGACTTCTTCAACCCGGGCAGCTGCAAGAACGGCATGGGCGCCAAGGGCTGCACGGCGGATCCTTCGCCCTGGTACGGGTACCAGGCGGAAGAGGTGGCATACGCGGTGCGCAGCTACAAGTTCGCGGATCCGAAGACGCCCGAGCCGCTAAACGCCCTGCTCTACGTCAGCGGAGTGGTCGGCACGCTCGCAGGCGGCGAAGGGCAGACGGGCCTGCTGACGTGGGTCGACACGGCGGCGACGAAGCGGCCCGGCTCTTTTGGAATTCTTAGCGCAGATCAGCGCACGTACCTTCGCGATCTTTTCGTGGGGCGCGATCTGGGCGACACGCTGTCGCAGATGCAGGCGTTCGACTCGACGCCGCGCGCGCGCCTGGATGTGATGGTGACGCGGCTCGACGACACGATGCCGGCGGCGGGCGTGCGCGTGGCGGTGATCGACTCAGGCACGAAGCAGAAGACGGTGCTGGTGACGGATGCGGCGGGCAAGTCGAAGGTCGATCTGCCGCCGGGCAACTACACGGTCGTGGCGGGTGAGCTGGGCCATGCGATCGAAGCGCCGACCGCCGTCACCGTGCCGAGCACGGGCAGCGTGAGCGCGGACTTGAAGGTGGGCCTCTCGCGGAAGCTGAGCGTCTCCGTGAAGGATCCGTTCGGAGCGGGGCTCAGCGCGAAGGTGACGGTGATCTGCCCGGCCGGCCCCTGCCCCTTCCAGACCTCGCGGTACCGGCCCTTCTACGACGTGGACGAGGTGCCTTCGACGATCGCCGCGGTCGGCCACGTGCCGGCGTCGGGAAGCCTCGAGCTGCTGCTTCCTCCCGGCGCGTACCAGCTGTTCGTCACGCGCGGCCCCGAGTACTCGACCTGGCCCGACACCTTCCCAACGACCGGCGAGGCGATCGACGTGACGACTGGCGGAGCGGCGGTCGCGGCGACGCTCGCGCGGGTGGTCGACACCACGGGGTGGATGAGCGCAGACCTTCACGTGCACGCGGTCGCCAGCGCCGACAGCTCGGTGGCGAACCCGGCGCGCATCGCGTCGTACCTGGCGGAAGGCGTCGACGTGCTGGTCTCGACGGACCACGACGTGATCACCGACTTCGGCCCGCTGATCACCCAGATGGGAGCGCAGGCGCAGATCGCCTCGATGATCGGCTGCGAGGTGACGCCCTTCGACTTCGGGCACCAGCAGGCCTACCCGGTGGTGAAAGGAGACGCCTTTGACTGGGCAGGCGGCGACGGGCCGACGTTGCGCCTCGACGAGCTCTACGCCGGATTGAAGACGGCCTTCCCCGGGGTCGTGCTGCAGATGAACCACCCGCGAGGCAGCGGCGGCTCGCTGACCCGGCTCAAGGTCGACACCGCCACTTCAGCGACCCACGAGAAGCCCGAGACCTTTCGCATGGTGCCCAACCCCGCGGCGACCGCGGCCGACACCAAGCTGCTCTCGAACGCCTTCGACGCGATCGAGGTGCAGAACGGCATCACGCCGAACCTGGGCGTGATGAACGACTGGATGACCTTTCTCTCGCGCGGGCAGGTGAAGACGGCGACGGGCGTGTCGGACTCCCACAACGTGAACACCGATGTCGGCGGCTACGGGCGCACCTGGGTGCGGACGGGCATCGACGCGCCGCTCTCCTTCGACGTACCGAAGTTCGCGGAGGCCATTCGCGCGCACAAGGCGATCGCCTCGTCGGGGCCCTTCATCACGCTGAAGGCGCAGAAGACCGGCGGTGGACCCGTCGCTGAGATTGGCGACACCTTGTCGATCGACGCCGCGGGCGGCGAGACGATCGAGCTCACCGTCGATGTCCAGGCGCCCGAGTGGATGAAGTTCACCGCGATCGAGATCTACACGCACACCGCGGGACGCGAGGCGCTGAACGGAGCGACCAACTCAGAGTGGCCCGATTCCCGCCGGCTCGCTTTCAAGGACTACGACCCGACGATGCTGCCGCTGGTTGCGGTGCCGGGCCTCAACGGCTTCACCGCGCGGAAGATCCACGTCACCGAGAAGTTCACTGTCAGCCCCACCGCCGACACCTGGTACGTCGCGATGGTGCGCGGCAGCACGGCGGCTCCCACGCTGTTCCCGATGGCGTGGCATGGCGTCAGCTGCGCTGGCGGCGTCTGCACCGCCAACGAGTCGCGGCCCGTCGGCTTCACCAACGCGATCCTCGTCGACGCCAACAAGTCGGGGGCCTACGACGACTTCCCGATCAAGCAGCAGCTGGTGCGGTTGCCGCCCGCCGTCACCCCGCCTGCCCGCCGCGTGCCGACGGCGCAGGAACTCGACGCCGCCCTTCGCAAGATGCTCAAGCACGAATGAAGAAGCGCTGGGGGTTGTTCGGGTTGATTGGGGTGTTGGTGGTGCTGGGCATCGCGCGGCTGACTGCGCGCGAAGTGGATCCCGCGATCGCTCCCGACGCGCCGCAAGCCGGCCTGCCCGGGCGAATTCCGGGGCAGGATCAGGGTTCGCCGATGACACGGAAGACACCGCCCGCCCTGGTCGAGGTGCCGCTGATCAAGCCGACGTTCGAGGCAGGCGTGGTGCTCAAGGCGCTCGCCGTCGACGCGCCGCGCGGAGCGCCGGGCCCCGTCGACAAGCGCGACAACGCAGGCCCGAACGCAGCGCGAGAGCTTGAGATCCTTCGCTACGGCTTCGAGACGCTCGAAGAAGACGTGCAGGACTGCCTGAAGGAATGGGACTCGCCGCCCGCGAACGTGATGATCGCTTTCGAGATCGACGCCAATGGCCTGCAGCGCTCGTGGCTCGAGCACGACGTCGAGATTCCGTTCGGCCCGCGCACCTGCCTGTCGAACGCGGTGTATGGGCTCGACTGGTCGAAGATCGTCGACCAGCCGGCCAAGCTCACCCAGCGCTTCGAGCTGGGCCGGAAGGACGCCGGTTAGGGCTCGCGGAAGACGATCACGCCGCCGCGAATCAGCGGGTTCGCGTTGTTCTCGAGCGTGAAGGCCAGCGTGACCTTGTCCGCCTTGTGGAAAGCGGCGCTCATCCACAAACCGGCCTGGCCGAAGAGCGGAACACCCGTCTTCACCGGCCGGCAGGTATCGAACGCCACGCCGTCGGTCGAAACGGCCAGCTTCGGGCCGCCCTTGCAGACCTGGTCTACGGGCAGGCCGTCGAGGTTCGCCGCGATGGCGATCTTTCCTCCGGCAGCGACGGCGATCGCCTGGAACTTCGACGTGGCTTCGAACATGGCACCTGCACCGTTCCGCGGAATCTCGACCGGCGTGAAAGTCGTGCCCGCCGCATCCGTCGCAGCCGCGTACCAGAGCTGCGCGTTCACCGAGGCCGCGGACGGCAGGTGGTAGGCGACGCGCGGGTTCGCTGCGCTGAAGGTGAGGCTGACCGACGGAGGCTTCGGAACAGGGGCTGCTCCGCTGTCGGCGACCTTGCCCGTGGTGGTGGCCGAGGGACGCCAGAAGAGCAAACTGACCGCGCCGCCCGCCGCTTGCGCGGGGCCCACGAAGTACGCGACTCCCGCGTTGCCGGCCGAATCGACCGCCATCGAGATGGGCTTCGCAAGCGCGACGTCGGTGCCCGCGGGCGCCGGGCTGGTCGAGTCGGTGAAGGCCGCCTTGCCGGCGCGGCGGCGGTAGATGACCTGGCCGCAGTCGGTGAAGCCGCACGGCGCTTCTGCCTCGAAGTACGCGAGGTGGGTGACACCGCCATTGAGCGCCAACACCGGGTTGCTGAGCAGGTGGCCCGACGCGTTGGGAAGGCTGACCGTCTCGGGCGACCACGTGACGCCTTCGTCGTTCGAGAGCACGATCTTCACCGTCTTCAGCTCGGTGACGTAGGCGATGCCAATCGTCCCGGTCATCGGGTCGCGCGCCAACGAGATCTGGCGGTTTGGCTCGGTCAGGTCGATCTCACCGATCGACGCGATGGTGACGGCCGGTTGGTAACCCAACGTGCCGCCGTCGGCCGTCTTCGAGAGCCCATTCCACCGGGTGAAGACCAGCGAGTCATCGATGTGAATCCCATCGTTGTTCGGGTCCGTGTAGACGGCCGCGATCATCGGGTGGTTGAACTGGTCGAGCGCCATCGACGCGCTGATGCCGACGCGCACGCTCGGGAGGTTGCCGTCGGGCAACAGCAGTGCGTTGGAGTAACCCGTCGGAGGCTCGACCCCCTTCTCGCGGCCTGCGTCGACGCCGGCGTCAGTGCCCGCATCTTCTTCAGGCCCCGAGTCGATGACTGGCTTGGGCTTCTGGCCGCAGGCCACGAGGGCGGCTGCGAGGAGCAGCAAGGTGAGCTTTTTCATGTCGGGTGTCCTTTTAAGCGCCGGCCGCTTTGATGACTTCGCGCGCGATGACGAGCCGCTGCACTTCGCTGGTGCCTTCGTAGATCGTCTGAACCCGGGCGTCGCGCAGGTAGCGCTCGACGGGGAACTCATCGATGTAGCCGTAGCCCCCGTGGATCTGCACTGCGCGATCACAGACCCGGTTGCTCATCTCGCTGGCGAAGAGCTTGGCCATCGAGGCCTCGCGGGTGAACGGGCGGCCCGCTTCCTTCATCGCCGCCGCGCGAAAGCAGAGCAGCTCGGCGGCGTCGAGTTGGGTCTGCATGTCGGCGAGCATGAAGCGCAGCGCCTGGAACTCGGCGATGGGCTGATTGAACGCCTTGCGATCTTTCGCGTACCGCACGGACGCCGCAATCGCCGCGCGGGCCACGCCGCATGCCTGGGCCGAGATGCCGATGCGGCCACCATCGAGCGCGATCATCGCCAGCTTGAAGCCGTCGCCCTCGCGACCGAGCAATGCGTCGGCAGGCAGCTCGCAGTTCTCAAAAGTCAGCGGCACGGTGTTGGAGCCGCGAAGCCCCATCTTGTCTTCCGCGCGGCCGACGATCAGCCCCGGCGTGTTTCCTTCGACGATGAAGCACGACAGGCCCTTCGTGCCTTCGCCGCTGGTGCGCGCCCACACGACCATCACGCCCGCGTATGCGCCCGAGGTGATCCACTGCTTGGCGCCGTTGAGGACCCAGCCGCTGCCCGTCTTCAGAGCCTTCGTGCGAAGCGCTCCGGGGTCGGAACCGGCGTGCGGCTCGGAGAGCGCGAAAGCACCAGCGACAGCCTTGCCCGACGTGAGCGAGACGACGTGCTTCTTCTTCTGGGCGTCGGTGCCGAACGCGTTGATCAGCTCGCCGCACATGTTGGTGACGGCCATGCCGACCGAGGTCGACGCACACGCGGCGCTGACTTCCATCATCGCGAGCGCGTACGAGACGACGCCGGCTTCTGCGCCGCCCAGCTCGCTGGGCAGGTTCACGCCGAGCAACCCGAGCTCACCCATCTGCAGGTAGACCTCGGCGGGAAACTTCTCTTCGCGGTCCGTCTGCCGCGCGCGCGGAGCGACGACGTCCTTCGCGAAGCGCGCCGCCGTGTCGCGAATCAGCTTCTGCGTTTCGGTGAGGTCGAGCTGCAAGGCGTTACTCGATCGCCTTGAGGTTGAACGGGTACTCGATGGGGTGATCTTTGCCGTCGGCCGGCCTGGGGAACTGCATCGTCCCGATCACCGCGAGCACGCACTCGAAGAGCTTCGGCTCTTTCACGGTCGTGCCCTTCTTCACCACCGCCTGCTTCTTCACGAGCCCGTTCGGCATGATCACGAAAGACGTCATCAGCTTTCCTTCGAGCGCTTTCTCTTTGCCAGCGAGGGTCTCTTCGTAGCAACCCTGAATCTTCGGGCTCCAGAAGCCGACCACCGTCTGGATGCTGGTGGGCGTGAACGGAAGGTTGTCGATGTCGGGGTAGCCCGACGGCCGTTCAGGCGGAGGAGGCGGCGGCGGCAGGCCTGCGTCGACGACCTCTTCGATTCCCGCGTCGCTCGAGCCCGTCACTCCCTTTTTCTTTCCCTTCGCCGGAGCGGCGGCCAGCGTCATCGCCACGAATGCAATCGCGAGCAGTTTCATCGTCAATCCTTGAGGAGGTTGGCAGAGATGACGATGCGCTGAATTTCGCTCGTCCCTTCGTAGATCTCGGTGATGCGGGCGTCGCGCAGGTGGCGCTCGGCGTCCATCTCTTTCGAGTAGCCCATGCCGCCGTGGATCTGCAGCGCCTTGTTCGTCACGCGGCCTGCCATCTCGCTGGCGTAGAGCTTGGCCATCGCGCTCTGCGGCGAGTGGCGTTCGCCCTTGTCCTTCATCAGCGCAGCGCGAAGGGTGAGCAGGCGCGCGGCGTCGAGCTCAGTCGCCATGTCGGCGAGCATGAACGCAATCGCCTGATGCTCCCGAATGGGCTTGCCGAAGGTCTTGCGCTCGGCCGAGTACGCCAGCGCTTCTTCGAACGCGGCCCGCGCGATGCCGATCGCCTGGGCGGCGATGCCGATGCGGCCGCCGTCGAGCGTGCTCATCGCGACCTTGAAGCCCTCGCCTTCCTTGCCGAGGATGTTCTTCGCCGAGACCTTCATGTCTTCGAAATAGATGGTGCAGCTGTGGGCGCCGTTGATGCCCATCTTCTTGTCGGGTGGCTGGCGGTTGAAGCCGGGCGTCGAGGTGGGCACGAGGAAGGCGGTGATGCCTTTGTTGCCCGCCGCCTTGTCGGTCATGGTGAAGAGCACGATCGCGTCAGCCTTGGGGCCGACGGTGATCCAGTTCTTCGAGCCGTTGATCACGTAGTGGTCGCCGTCCCGCACCGCGACGGTCTGCTGCGCCGCAGCGTCCGACCCTGCCTCCGGCTCGGTGAGCCCGAAGCAGCCGAGCTTCTCGCCTCGGGCGTAGGGGACCAGGAACTCCTGCTTCTGCTCCTCGGTGCCGTACTTCATCACCGGGTCGCAGTAGAGCGAGTTGTTGACGCTCATGATCACGCCGGTCGACGCGCACCCGCGGGAGATCTCCTCTACCCCGAGCGCGTAGCAGACGTTGTCGAGGCCCGCGCCGCCGTAGGCCTCGGGCACCGCGACGGCGAGCAGCGACAGCTCTGCCAGCTTCGCGACACCCTCGGTGGGCCAAGCATGGGTCTCGTCCCACTTCCGCGCGCGGGGTTGCAGCTCGCGGGCAGCGAGCTCGCGGCAGAGCTTCTGGATGTCGCGTTGAATCTCGGTGAGCTCGAAGTCCATCGGAGGTCCGGGTCAGAGGAAAGGGGGAGAACTCTATTCACGCGCCGCTTCGCGTACAGCGGCGCACAACGTCAGCGCCCCTGGAACACCGGGGGGCGTTTGCCGAGGAACGCCGCCATGCCCTCGCGAAGATCGTCGGTGCCGAACAGCTGAGCGAACGCCTGCTGCTCCAGCTCGTTGCCCTTGCGGAGGTCGACGTCGGCGCCGGACTCGATCACCCGCTTGGCCTGCGCGATCGCCAGCGGTCCCTTCTTCGCGATGGTCGCCGCCACCGCGCGGCAGTGGGCCATCAACTGATCGGGGGCCAGCACCTCGAGCACGATCCCCACTTCGAGGGCCCGGCGGGCGTCGAGCGTGTCGCCGGTGAAGATCATCGCCTTCGCCCTGCCCCGCCCGACCAGGCGGGTGAGGCGCTGGGTGCCACCGAAGCCGGGGATCACGCCCAGGCCGACTTCCGGCAGACCGAACTTCGCCTTCTCCGACGCATAAAGAAGATCGCAGCTGAGCGCGAGCTCGAAGCCACCGCCGAGCGCGAAGCCGTTCACCGCCGCGATGGTGGGAATCGAGAGCGACTCCATGCGGTGGAAGACGCGATGCCCGAGCCCGCTCAGGTGACCAGCCTTCTCGGGGGAGTAGCCGTTCATCTCGGCGATGTCCGCGCCGGCCGCGAAGGCCTTCTCTCCTCCGCCGGTGACGATCAACGCACGCACCGCGTGGTTGTGGGCGATCTCGTTGAGCGCGAGATCGATCTCCTCCAGCGTCTGGCTGTTGAGCGCGTTGAGCGCCTTGGGCCGATCGAGGGTGAGGACCGCGAGCGCTTCCTCGACCTCGAGGCGAATCGTTTCGTAAGCCATGCCGCCGCTCCTCAGTAGGTGTGAAAGCCGCGCCCGGTCTTCTTCCCCAACCAGCCGGCGTCGACGTACTGACGCAGCAGCGGGCAGGGGCGGTACTTGTCGTCGCCCAGGCCGTTGTGAAGCACCTCGGCGATGGAGAGGCAGGTGTCGAGGCCGATGAAGTCCGCGAGCTGCAAAGGGCCCATCGGCTGGTTGGTGCCGAGCTTCATGGCGGTGTCGATGTCGGCCGCCGAGGCGATGCCTTCCATCAAGGCGAAGCACGCCTCGTTGAGCATCGGAATCAGGATGCGG
>JBBRAX010000039.1:0-71399 GCA_038206395.1 Myxococcales bacterium
CCAGCGGTGAAATGGCGCCACGAATCTCTTCCTGAATCATCGCCCGCAGTTGTTGGTCGAAGGACATGCCTGACTGACTAACAGACAAACCAGCGCCTGGAGGCGAATGACGACCGCCGTCGGGCCGCGGTTCTGCAGCGCCCTGCTTCAGCAAGCCAAGGACCTGCGCTGCGTTGATGGGCTTCTCGAGGCAGGCCACGGCGCCGGCAGCCAGCGCGCTGGCGACAATGTCGGGGCGAAACCGGGACGTCATCGCAATCGCCTTCGTCCCCTTCAGCGGCGCGAAGGCCGTCAGGCGGCGGAGGAGCTCGAGCCCGTCGACCCCCGGCATCTCGAGGTCCACCAGGACGCCGGCCGGACGGACGCCTGCCAGCACCAACAGCCCTTCCACCCACGAAGCCGTCAGGGTGAGCACCACGTCGCTCGAGAATGGCGCGAACGCCTGCTTGAGGGCGTCGAGCGCGCGCTGCTCACCATCGATGGCCAGCAGCCGAAGGTCGGCGAGCCCGTCTCCAAGCTCGGCCGGAATCGCCATCGACTGCTCGACGAGGTACCGACGCAGGTCCGACGCGGCGACGCGCCGGTGTCCGCCTGCCGTGCGAAAACCTTTCAGCGCGCCGGCATCGATGAAGCGGCCGGCCGTGTACTGATGAACTCCGAGAATTCGGCCGACTTCGACGGTCGTGAGTAGGTCGCCCATTCGGCAGACACCTTACCGACTTCCTCAGACACAACGTCGGTCCTCTGCGCTGCCGGCGTTTCGGCTCCGCCCTGCCCTCCTCGCGTACCTGCAGCCACCGGTCGCCATGCCGGCCTCTGGAGCGCACGCCCGCGCCAGGAAAAGGCGCTGTCACGGTCGTCGCCGCTTCGCTCTCCGGGCGGCGCTACTTGCTTCTCAGCCCTGCGCGGGTCCAAACAGGGCAGCGACTCGGGGAGCCATGAACTCCACGAATCGCGCCGTGAGGCCCCCTCTTTGTGCGTTGTAGGGCCACATGGCGAAGATGCCCAGAGTCGCCACCGCCCAGCCGGGCAGCACCTCGACCAGCCCTTCTCGCGCCAGCTCGGCGCGCACCGTGACCTCGGGAAGGGTCGCGATGCCGGCCCCTGCGACGACAAGTTCCCGAATGGTCGGATGTACCGCGGAGCGCCCACGAGCACCCGTCGCATGTCCGCGAGCTTTCGACTCAGATGCGTGCTGAAGCAGGTCGAGTACTTCTGGAAGCTGATCCCGAACTTACGGTGGGCGCCGAAGGACTTCGTGGTCGACGGCGACAAGGTCACCGTCCGCGGCGTCGCGACAGGCTCACCGAAGGGCAGCTTCATGGGGCTCGAGCTCGACGGGACCAAGTCGTTCACCATCGACACCACGGACATCCATGAACTCGCGGGCGATCAGATCGTCCGCGTTCACCACCTCGAGGACTGGGCCACGGCGATCCGACCGCTCTCCGGACCGCCGGTGGCTGAAGCTGAAGGTGGCGCATTCGGTCGAGACGGCGACGTTCCAGGTGAAGCCCGGAGTGACCGACGTGGCGCTGCTGGCCGTCGAGGCGCGGGTGCGCGCGGGGCGCATCAGCAGCTGGCCTGGGTACCTCGGTCGTGAACTCGCGAAGGACGACGCGACCGGAGAGTGGTTGATGGTGATGCGCTTCGAGCGCCGCGAGCAGATGGACGCGTGGATGAGTGAGGTGAAGGGCGTACCGGAGATGCGCGAGCTTGGAGCGCTCATCGAGATGAAGACCATGGTGACCCGGTTCTTCACGCACGCCGAGCCGTAGGCGCAAAAGTTCGGTCAGCTGGGATCATCGGAGGCGCTTCACCCAAATCCGCCGAGGAACAACCGTGCCATGGCGGCCGCACCAAAGACTTGTGCAGGTCGGTTTGTCGCCCGCTAGACATGGCCTCCTCTTTCCGCTTCGGGGCCCCCCATGTCGCTCTACCAGCACTTCACCGCGAACGGCCCGAGCGGCTTCGGCTACGGGTCGACCGCCGAGCAGGTCACCGATGGGGTGTCGCTCGAAGGCAAGACTGTGCTGGTGACAGGGTGCAACTCGGGCCTCGGGCAGGAGGCGATGAGGGTGCTGGCGCTGCGTGGCGCCCGCGTGGTCGGCACCGCGCGGACGCTCGAGAAGGCCAAAGCCGCCACTGACGCCATCAACGGGAAGACGGTGCCGATCGCCTGCGAGCTTTCAGACCCGGCGAGCGTGCGCGCCTGCGTCGAGACGGTGAAGGGCCAGGGCCTGAAGCTGGACGCGATCATCTGCAACGCAGGAATCATGGCGCTGCCGAAGCTCGAGAAGGCACACGGGTACGAGCTCCAGTTCTTCACCAACCACATCGGGCACTTCATCCTCGTCACCGGCCTGCTGGAGCAGCTGACCGAGACGGGTCGGGTGGTGATGCTCAGCAGCGCAGCGCACTCGATGGCTCCCAAAGAAGGGATCGAGTTCGACAACCTCGATGGCTCGAAGGGCTACAGCGGCTGGCGCAACTACGGCCAATCGAAGCTGGCGAACCTGCTGTTCGCCAAAGAGCTCGCGCGGCGCTTCGCCGGGACGAAGAAGACGGCCAACGCGGTGCACCCCGGGGTGATCCAGACCAACCTCGGCCGGCACATGAACCCGGTGATGACCTTCTTCTTCGGCCTGTTCGGATCGCTGGTGCTCAAGAGCATCGCCCAGGGGGCTGCGACCGAGGTTTATGTGGCCGCCAACCCAAAGGCCGAGCAGGTCAGCGGCGAGTACTTTGCTGACTCCAACGTGGCGAAGGCCCGCGGCGATGCCGACGACGCTGCGCTGGCGAAGAAGCTCTGGGAGGTCTCAGAACAGATCGTCGCTGGGCTTCCGAAGAGCTGACCGCTGGCACGCGCACCGGGTCGCCGGTCGCCGCTCACCGCTCGCCAAGAAAGGCAGAGGCCGGGGCTCGAACTGAGACGCCGACGCCCGGCCCTGACGGCGACTGTGACGGCAAGTGGGCGAGTGAGCCCTGCTTCCTTGCCGCAGCGTGAGGCTGACCACTAGAAAGTGGTGGATGTCGACTGCGCGAGGTCGCAAATGAGCCGCGAACTGAAGCCGAGGACCGCAGAAGGACACGGTCGTCTTTGGGGTGCGCGCGCGGCGGACTGGGCCGATTTTCAGGAAGGCACGGTTCGCCCGGTGTTCCACGCCGTGCTTGAACGCACGCGCGTCGGGCCAGGGACCCACTACCTTGATGCAGGCTGCGGCTCGGGTATGGCGGCACAGATGGCTGCTGCGCGTGGAGCCGAGGTGTCAGGCGTGGACGCGGCGGAGGCAATGCTGTCGATCGCAAGAACGCGGGTACCGACGGGCGACTTCCTGCAGGGCGATCTGGAGGAGTTGCCGTTCGCTGCCGAAACCTTCGATGTGGTGACTGGCTTCAATTCGTTTCAGTACGCGGGAAACCCGGTTGCGGCGCTGCGGGAGGCCGGACGCGTCGCCAAGCCAGGCGGCTCGGTCGTGATCATGACGTTTGGAGACCCAGACGGCTGCCGCCGCTGGAGCACCCGGCCCGTTCGCGCTGTCTGACGAAGCTGTCCTGAGGCAGTTCGCAACAGACGCGGGACTCGAGCCCATCGAGGTCTTCGATGTCGACAGCCCCTGGATCTATGCGGACAAAACCGCGGCGATGCTTGGTCTGACGTCGACGGGGAACGCGGTCAGGGCGATGGAGCAGATCGACGAGCACGTCGTGACCCAGGCCTACGCGAAGGCAATCGCTCCGTTCCGTCAGGCCGATGGCAGCTACCGCGCGACGGCCTGGTTGCGCTGCCTGTTGGCACGGCGTTGAGCTTCGCGGGGGAAATGTTCAATGGGCTTATCGATCGACGCGCGTGTGCCGACCCTCGGAATCGAACCGAGATGTTCCGCTCTTCAGGCGGCTGCCTGGACCACCACGGCCAGGTCGGCGTTCTTCTTCTCTGCGGTCCGTACGGGAGTCGAACCCGTCTCGCTGCCGTGACAGGGCAGTCGCCTCACCAGATGCGTCACGAACCATCACGGCTGGGAGGGAATCGAACCCCCGTCTCGCGGTAATCGGCCGTGGGCCCTGCCGTTGGACGACGCTCCCAGGGAGCCGTGCCGTTCTGGGCTGACGGCATCGTTCGCGGGGCCCTGACACAGGGACCTCGATGACCAAAAAAGAAAGAATCGCCGGGGCTGGCTTCACGCCATCGGGGTTCAATGGCTTCCACTATTCAGACACGGAGTTGACGATGCCTGAGGTCCTGTCGCTGCAAGGCCGCGAGGCGCATGACGACAGCAACCGGGTGCCCACCCGCCGCCCCCTCGGATTCGGATTGCGTCGATCAGATCGGCGGGCGCTCCCCGCGTCGTCGCTGTGAAACACGAACGGCGCGGAAGACTCCCAGCGAAGCGCTTCGAGGGCAGGCTGAGTCAGTGAGACGCGGCGGGGCTCGGTGAGCGCGCGATCACCCCTGCGATGATCGTCAGCAGTTGCTCGACTTCGATCGGCTTTCCGACAACGGGGTTGGTGATGCTCTCGAGAAACGCCTGCGTCTCCGGAGTGAACGCGCCGCCGGTGAGAAACACGAATCGGCGTGCCAGCGCGGGGTTCGATACGGAAATTGCCTCGAACAGCTGGGCGCCGGTCATGTCCGGCATCATCATGTCGCAGAGCACCACGTCGAACGCATCATCCGTGGCGAGCCGTGACAGGGCCGCCTTCGCGCTGGTGTCGAGTTCGATGTCGTGCTCGGAGCTCAACAGCCGCTTCAGCGAGGTGCCGAGCATCTTCTCGTCGTCGATGATCAGCACCCGCCCTCGCCGGCCGCTACCGACCTTGAGGGAAGTGCCTGCAACCCTGCGCGAGGGAGCCAGCGATGGAAGGAGGACGCGAAACGTCGAGCCCTTTCCTGGCGCGCTCTCGGCCTCAATGTCCCCGCCATGCGAGGCCACGATCTTCTGGCTGATCGACAGCCCCAGCCCGGTGCCGAAGCCCTTGGGTTTGGTGGTGAAGAAGGGGGTGAACAGCCGGGCCTGCACCTCGCGCGTCATGCCCTTCCCCGAATCCGTCACTTCGATTCGCACCCGGCCATCGGGATCCTGGCAGGCGCTGAGCCGAATCACGTTCGCTTCTGTGTCCCCTTCGGGAATCGCGTGTGCCGCGTTCACGAGCAGATTGAGGATCACCTGAAACAGCCGCGCCTCGTTGCCATCCACGGTCAAGGGCTCAGTTCCGTAGTCTTTGACGAGGCGGGCGCGGTAGCGAATCTCGTGTGCCGCCATGTTGGCCGCCGCGTCGAGCATGTGGATGACGTTCACCGGCCCGCGCTGGCTGTCGTTGGGGCTCGAGAATTCCTTCAGATCGCGAACGATGAGCCGAACCCTCTCGGCCCCCTGCAGCGCATCACTCAGGGCGGATGACGTGTCGGTCAGGGGATCCGTCTGTTCTGGGTGCTCCTTCGCCCAGCGGCCCACTCGCGAGGAGACAAACTCCAGGTTGGCGATAACGAACGCGAGCGGGTTGTTGATCTCGTGAGCCACGCCCGCCGCCAACATCCCGATCGACGCCATTCTGTCGGCAATCAACACGTGGGCTTCGAGACGCTTTCGCTCAGTGATGTCCTGGCCCACGGTGAGCGTCGCCAGATCGCCGTCATAGACGATGGCTTGATCCGTCGCCTCGATGGCCAAGACCGACCCACTTCGTTGCCGCAGCTGCACTTCGTAGGGATTGAGCCGCGCGTCGCGCGCCGACACGGAAGCCAGCCAGTCGGTGAGCTCGCGCCCGACGAGCTCTGCAGCGTCCTCACACCCCACGCTGCGCAACGTGTTGGGGTTGGCATAGACGAGTCGCCCGTGCCGATGGACCCAGACCAGGTTCGGCAGGTGCTCGATCAGCGAACGAAACTTCTGTTCCGACCGCAGCAGCGCTTCCTGGGCCTGCCGCACGAGCATCGGGCCGGTGGGCCAGGCGATCGAGTCGACTTGCCCGCTCGCGAGCGCGTCGAAGGCGGCCTGGGTATCGACGAGCTGCTGCTTCACCTGCGCGAGCTCGCCGTCAACGGGGGTCAAAGGAATCATGGCGAGTACTCCCAGAAGCCCAGGGCGCGAAGCACCGCTTCGGTGTTGCTGAGGTTGCCGAGGATCCGGCACTCCGGAAGCGGAGCGAGCTTCACCAGCATCGGCGTCACCAGGACGCCTTCGGTGAGCGCCCGCTCGGGCTCCTTGAAGACGTCGACGACCTGGAGCTCCAGGCGCTCACCCAGCGGGCCCTGGCGCAGCTTCTTCAAGTTCGCGACCGCCATCGCTGAGTTGGGTGAGCTCCCCGCGACGTACAGACGCAGCTTCAGCATCGGCGGGTCGACTGTGTCTTTGGGGGTCGACTTCACCGGCGCCCTCGCCTCATCGACACCGCCACTTCGGGCACGGGCTCGAAGGGTTCGGTCAACTCGCCGAGTGCGACGCCCCGCCGGCTGAGGAGCAACTCGCGCACCTGGTTCGAGTGTCCGATGCCGCGCGCTTTGACGATCGTCAGCGCGCGGCGGCGTTCGCCCTGCTGCACGACGTGGGTGAGGTGAATCCACGTGTCGGCGATGCTCGAGACTCCGGCGGCGCTCTCTTCCATTAGCCCATCACCGCTGCCCAACAGGCTCGAGCCGCGGGTGCAGGTGCACAGCACGGTGACTCCTCGCGAGCTCGCAAAGTCGAGCAGGCGAACCACGAGCTCTTCGGCCATGGCGTCGACGCCTGAACCTGCCAGTGCCGAGATGGGGTCGAGGACGAGGCACTGCACGTCATGCGTTTCGATCAGCTCGATGATCTGCGCGACGTGCTCGACGGGGTTCTTCTCGAGCTTGCGCTCAGACACGACCTGAAGCACCCCGGACTTCACATACGGCGCAAGCCGAACCCCGACCGCTGCCAGGTTTCGCACGACCTGCCCCGCGCCTTCGTCGAAGGCGACGTACATGCTTGGCTCACGGCGCCTGGCGGCGGCCTCAATGAACATCCCGGCGACCGTCGACTTCGCAGTTCCCGGGGAGCCCGACACCAACACCGACGACCCGCGGTAGTGGCCACCCGACAGCATGGCATCGAGCGCAGGCACGCCGCTGGACACACGCTGCGACGTGGCCCGCTCGCGCTTCTCGGGGTGAAAGCTGATCACCTTCACGCCTGTGTGCGTGATCGCGAACGGCACCTCACCCGACACGTGGGCCTGGCCGCGGCACTTGGTGATGCGCAGCAGGCGCACCGGCCGGGAGCCCACGAGCTTGTTCTGGAGCGTGACCACGCAGTCGGCCAGCGATTGAAGGTAGGCGGTGCGATCGAGGGTGCCGACCGACCCATCATGCGTCTTGCAGGTGATGATTCCGGTCAGCCCTTGATCCGACAGCCAATCGCTGAGCCTGCCCATCTCGCGGCGCTCTGCCAGCGGGTCGGCCAAGAGGCTGAGCAGCCGATCGATTCCGTCGAAGACAACCCGTGTGGCGCCCATCGCCTTCGCCTTGGCGCCCACTGCGGTGAGCAGCCCGAGCAGATCGAACTCGCCGCCCCGGACGTGCGCGTGGGGCAGCCGGGCATCGAGGAAGTACAGCGACTTCTTCAGCTTCCCAAGGTCCCACCCAAGCGTGGCCGCGTTGTCCATCAGGTTCTTCGCGGACTCTTCGAACGCGACGAAGATCCCCGGCTCGGCATGCTCCCGTGCCCCCATCACCAGTGACTGAAGGGCGAACAGGGTCTTGCCGCAGCCAGGCCCACCGACCAGCAGCGTCGTATGGTTGCGAGGCAGGCCACCTGCGAGCAGGGCATCGAAGCCTTCGATGCCAGTGGGCATCCTCTCGTTGAGCCTGGGGGTGCTGCGCAAAGGAGCGGAGGTTACGGTCATTGGGGGGGGGATCCTCGGTGGGAATCCCTCAGGGGATCGCACACAATCAGCGGCATGCAGGCACCACGCCACTGCCATGCCTGCGATCACGAGAGCCCCTGACCGTGGCGTTCATGCATGTCACGACGCCCCTGGGGAGTACGCGATCGCCCCAAGCAGCATTTACGCCCCATTCCTTCAGGAGCGAAAGTCATTTCATGCTTGGCTTTGCCCTACTGGCTCGTCAACTGATCGAAGGACTCCCCTCGCGCCACGGCCTGGCAGACCGCGCGGATCGCCGACCCCGCGCTCGTCTTGTCGCCGAACTTCCCCGCCCAGCGGGCCGCCTCGTTGCGGGCATGGCAATACGTGCTCAGCGTGACCCGCCCAGTCCGCAGATGCGCCTGCCACTTTTCCTTCGTATCGAGCTGCCTGACGTCAAAAACAGACACAGCTGGGGCCGCTGAGCAGTTCGGCTCGTCTGCGATGAACGTCGCAATTCCTTCCATGAACCAGGTCGGAAGCGCGTCGTACGGCACCCACGCCTTCATCTCGGCGTGCACGAGCTCGTGCGTGAGGATCAGCGCCGTGTTGGGAACCGGCCCCGTCGCCACGACCACCGGCGTCGTCACAAAGCCTTTCGGGTTCACAAACCCATCACGCGCGAACCCAAGGTCCGGCGAAGCCGCAGCCGCGGGCGGCGCACCGAAAGTCACCTTGCACATCGCGGAGTGACAAAAGAGCGCCAGCGGCAGCCCCTTGTGCGGCTCGCCGAAGTACTCCTTCACCTTCGCGGCAGCCGTGGCGTGGGCCTGCAAGAGGGTTCGATGATCCGCCTCGCTGAGGCCCGGCTCGGCGAACACGCCCGGCGCCAGCAGCTGCATCTTCCCGTTGCCCACTGGGATCTCGGGCGGTGCTGCTTCACGCTCCCGCCCGCATGCCGCGAGCAGAAGTCCTGCCAGAACAATCGCTTTCATTTGAATCCCCCGTGCGCCGCAGAGTGCCGCGCAGGACTGCCAAGTTTCAGCCGCTACCACCGCCGGACGTGTTCACCGTCAGCCGCGACAGCCGCGTGCGTTGCTTCTTGGGGTTAAGCTCAACGCGCTCGCATGCCGCCCGCCGAAGGCCAGAGGGTTTGCCCGACGTGTGGAGCGTCGTTCGCTCCGCCGACCAGCCGCTGCCCGACGGACGGCACGAACCTCGTGCGCGCAGGTACCCCGGTCGACCCGTTGCTCGGCACGGAGCTCGACGGCCGCTACACGATTCGCGATCGGCTGGCGGCTGGTGGCATGGGCACGGTCTATCGGGCGCTGCAGCACTCGGTCGGCCGCGAGGTGGCGATCAAGGTGATCCAGCGCGGCAAGACCGACGAGGTCAGCGTGAAGCGGTTCATGCGCGAGGCGAAGCTCGCTGCGTCGCTGTCGCAGCCGAACATCGTCGCCGTCGTCGACTTCGGCCAGGCTCCCGACGGGATGCTCTTTCTGGTGATGGAGCTCTGCGCCGGCAGGACGCTGCACGACGTCATTCGCGCCGAGGGGCCGTTTTCCGCAGATCGCGTCGCGCACATCGCGCTGCAGCTGTGCGACGCGCTCGAGGCGGCCCACGGAAAGCAGATCGTTCACCGCGATCTGAAGCCGGCGAACGTGATCGTCCTCGACGAGCCGGCTGGCCGCGATCTGATCAAGGTGCTCGACTTCGGGCTCGCGCGGTCGGTGACCGGCGATGACGAGCACGGGCCGCTGACCTCGAGCGGGGTGATGGTGGGGACGCCGCACTATGCGTCGCCCGAAGAGATCCTCGGTTCGACCGTCGACGCGCGGGCAGATCTCTATGCGCTGGGCGCGGTGATGTACGAGATGGCCAACCGCGCGCCGCCGTTCTCGAAGGAAGGAGGCGCCCTGGCCGTCTACGGTCGTCAGACGCGGGGCGAGATCCTGTCGTTTGCCCACCCAGCGCCGGCCACGCTCGAGCGGCTGATTCGCCGCCTGCTCGAGCGATCGCCCGCCGCGCGCCCGAAGTCGGCGGCTGACGTGCGCACGATGCTGCTCGAGTACCAGTCAGCGCCAGAGTCGGCTTTGTCGCTCGACGTGCTGTCGGTGGCCGGGCCGACCCAACGCAAGCCGTGGATGCTCGCGCTGGGGATCGCCGCCCTCGTGCTCATCGGCGTGGGCACCTCGTGGTTCGTGAGCAACCGGATGCCCGCAGTGGGGCCGAAGGCAGTCGAGGTGCCGACCGCCGTCGTGCCGGTGAACAGGCCGCCGGAGCCGCCTCCGCCCGCGGCAGATCCACTGGTCGTCAAGCCAGCGCCGGTCAGGCCGACGTCGCCGCTGCCCGCGCGAAACCCCGACCTGGTGCGCGAGCTCGAGCCGGCGCCCACGAAATGAAGCACGCGGCCCTCAGCCTGCTGCTCGCTTCCGTCACGGCCGCCGGCGCGCCGCCCGACGCCACGGTGAAAGAACAGTTCTCGCGCGGGGTGCGGCTGTTCGATGCCGAGAGCTACGCGCAGGCGCTGACCCAGTTCGAAGAGGTGTACGCGCGCACCCAGGCCCCAGCGGTGCTCTTCAACCTCGCGATGACCCACGCGCAGCTCGGGCAGCCGGTCGAGGCGGTGGCACGGTTCGACGCGCTGATCGCCGCGCCAGGAAGCCTCCCCGTCGAACGGGTCGCGCGCGCGAAGCAGCTTCGCGAGGAACAGGCCGCCCGCATTGCCCACGTGAAGCTGACGACTGACGTGCAAGAGCCGCTGCTGGTCGAGGTCGATGGGCGATCGCGGCCCGTCGCCTCTGGTGAGGAAATCGCGCTCAACCCGGGTCAGCGCTTTCTGACCGTGCTCGCGCAGGGACATCTGCCGTGGCGAGAAGCGATGACCCTGACGCCGGGCGCGACGCAGACGCTGGAACCGACGCTGCTGCGCAGCACGCTCTCGCCGGCGCAGGTGCGCATCGTCTGCCCGATTTCGGACTTCGAGGTCCGCGTCGATGGCCGCGAGGTGGCGCGCACTCCGGTGACGACGGCGATCGGCCTGAGCCCCGGCAAGCATGAGCTGTCGCTGAGCCGCGAGGGGTACCGCCCGTTGTCGGTGGCGATTGAGCTGGCCGAGGGGGCGCGAGAGACGCTGCGCTTCGAACCTCAGGTGGATCTGTCGTCGACGGGCACGCTTCAGGTCCACGTGTCCGAGAACCAGGCGGTGATCGCCGTCGATGGTCAGCCCGCGGGAGTCACTGGGGCGATCGAGGTTCCGCATGGCCGGCACGTGCTGCTGGTGCGGCGCGACGGCTTCTTTCCGGTCGAGCGCGAGGTGCAGGTTCCGCGGGGTGAGGTGCTCGGGGTGCACGTGCGGCTCGAGCCGACGCCCGAGCTGCGAGGGCAGCTGCAGAAGAGCGCCGATCAGCACCGCCTCTGGGGAATCACCGGGGTCGCCGCAGGCGTCGCGACCGTCGCCGGGGGGGTCGCGATCGTCGCCGTGAATCGAGGCCCGTACCTCGAAGCCGAGCGCGAGTTCGACGCGGCGCTGATGGGGTGGCGTTCGACGATGAGCGGCGCCGCGGCCGATCGCCTCGCCGCGGCGGGCCCGGTGGTGAGCGAGAAGGAAGCGATCCAGGTCGCCGGCCTGGTCACGCTCGGCATCGGCGCGCTGATGGCGGGTGCGGGCGGCTTCGCGCTCTTCACGGCTCCTGATCCGAACCGGTACGACGCGGCGCCGCGAAACGATGCGCTCGCTCCGCTGTCGTCGCTGCAGGTGGGCGTCGGGCCGAACGCACTGACGATCAGCGGTCGCTTCTAGAGACTACGGGGCGCACTCCATCAGCGTCCGCTTCAGTTCTCCATCCGTCCACATCACGCCGACGGTGCGATCGTCGATCGGGACGACGGTGAAGCCCGAGCGCAGCGTCGAGGCCATCGGCAGCGAGGTGCTCACGATGCCGCCGTCGTTCTTCGAAGAGATGAACCCGAACGACGCGTTGGGCCACTTGTTCTCGATGTAGACGAAGCCGTCTTGCAATGGCGCAATCGCCAGCTCTTCGGTGCCGTCGAAGCCGCGCGGCGGGCTTCCGGTGGGCCCCTGGTACGACTCGAGGGTCCATCGCCCGCCGAGCTGGCTCCCGCCATCGGTCGAGAAGAAGCGCATCGAGGTCGTGGCCCCAAAGCGGCTGACCATGAAGTAGCCCTGCGGCGCGAGCCCGACGGCCGTGATCCGGCTGCCGACCTCGAACAGCTCGCGTACGGGTGAGACGCGCGAGTTGAGGCTCGGATCCATCAGGACCCAGCTCGGATCGTTCGACGCCTGGCTGTCGAAAGCGACGAAGACGTTCGTCGGGCCGGGCGCCAGGAAGGGCGGCGGCACCCCGTTGTAGTAGGGCGTGAAGTAGAGGTTCGGGTCGGGCATCTGCAGCAGGTCGTGCCGGTTCGTGACTCCGCCATCGCTGTCGAAATAGGCAGCGGTCAGCTCGTGCACCGGGGTGGAGACCGCGTTGGTGCCCCACATCGCGATCCACCGCGACGCGGCCGGGGACCACGCGATGCGGGCCGACGTCACCCGCGGGTAGTACTGCTCGGGCGCGATGGAGGTCGGACAAAACGCCGACACGCTCTCGGTGTCGAGGTCTTCCCATTGGCGGGGCGCCGTCAGCAGGCCGTCGGTGCGGAACACCGGCGTGTGAAGGGTCCACATACTGGAGGGAGGGCAGGCGGTGACTCCCTGGGCGTCGCCGACCCAGGCGCTCATCAGCAGCTCTCCTGAGGGATTCACCTGCACCGTCGGCCGGAGCATTCGCCGCCCATAGACGTTGGGCAGGCCCGGCGGGTTTACCCACTGGGTGCTCGACTTGAAGATCTGCACCGGGCCCTGGATGAGAGAGAGAGAGTCGGTCAGCCGGAAGGCCTCGAGCGCGCCGTCGATGGTGTCGGACGCGACGACCGCGACGAAGCCGCCGTCGACCCGCGCCACGCCGGGCTTGCCCGCCCAGTAGGGGTAGCGCGCCGAGCCGTGCAGCGAGATGCGGCTGCCCGGACGTTCGCGCCAAAGCCCTTCGTCGATCGCGCCGTTGCAGTTGTTGTCGACGAAGTCGCAGTCTTCGGGGTGGCCGAAGAAGACGTTCGGGTTGTTGTCGTCGCAGTCGTCTGAGCTGCCGCCGCACTGAACGGCCTTGTGGCCGTCGTGATCGTCGTCCCCTGCGTCGACCGAGATCGACGCGTACGAGCACGTCTTCGCAATCGCGTCGCACATGTCGATGGTGCACGGGTTGGAGTCGTCGCAGATGGGGTGCGCTGGAGCCTGGCAGCGGTTGTTCACGCACAGCTTGATGCCGTTACAGAAGTTGGTGTCGACGCAGCCCAGGTCGTTTTGGCAGTCGCTGCCGCCGTCATTCGAGCCCGCGTCGAAGACGCCGCCGTCGATCTGCAGGTTGCACGCGGCGCCGCGGCGGCACGAGCGCTGGTAGCAGCAGGCGCCTGGGCTGCAGTCGCGCGCCTCGAGGCACTCGTAGCGGCAGCGGTTGTCGAGGCCACACAGCTCACCGGGCGGGCAGTCTGAGTTGAGCAGGCACCCATTCCCCGAGCCAGAGCCGCCATCAGTCATCAGGTTGGGCAGCACGCAGCTGCCGCCTTCACAGTTCTGGCCCGCCTGGCAGTCGCGCATCGATCTGCACTCGGGCACGCATGAGCCGCCCTTGCAGAACAGCGGAACTGCGCAGTCGGAGTTGTAGGCGCAGCGCGGGGCCCCTGGTGTTCCCCCGTCGTCGACGCCCGGGGTCAGCTTGCCGGCGTCGTTGACTTCCCCTTCGGCGGCGCAGGTTCCCGCGGCGCAGACCTGGCCCGAGACGCAGTCGCGGACGTCGAGGCACTCGGCGTGGCAGCGCAGGTCGGCGGCACAGACGAGCGGGCTGCCACAGTCGGTGTTGTAGAGGCAGCGAGAGTCCTGGGGCAGCAGGCACGCCTTGTACGGACGCTCGACGTCGACGCAGTTCAGGTGCTTTCCGTCAGGCCCGAGCTGGCAGTCAGATTGTTTGTCGCAGGGCTGGTGACAGCGCCGAAACAAGCAGACGAACTTCGGGTCGCAGTCGCTGTTGAGGAGGCAGCCCTCGGCGAGGACAGCGGTTCCAATCTTCTCTCTCGTGCCGCAGCCAGCCGCGAGGAGGACGAGGACGAGGAAAGGTCGGTTCACGGGGCGGTAGCTTGCCATGGCGAGGGAGAGTTCTTCGAAGGCGCGATCACGCATCTCGAGCGCCGCCGCCGTGAAGTTCCCTGTTCATCGCCTCGCACGAACCGGGCCACGCCCAGCGGTTGTGTCCCAAAGGCGCAATTTGTCGCTGGCGCGCGCCTCACCGGCGTGCGGCTTTTGCGTGCCACGCCGCCGCGCGCAAATTCTGACCGCGAGGCCTCGAGCCTCGGCGAGTCAGCCAGGGGGTCGAGGGACTGGGCGCGTTGTTGCATTTCGGCTTGGTGCTCAACCCGATCACCGAGCAAGGGAGTTACCGATGAAAGCACTTGTGTACGGCGGCCCAGGCAAGCGTTCGATTGAAGAAAAGCCCAAGCCGACCATTCAGAAAACAACGGACGCCATCGTCAAGATCACCAAGACCACGATCTGCGGCACCGACCTGCACATCCTGAAAGGCGATGTGCCCAGCGTCGCGAAGGGTCGCATCCTCGGGCACGAAGGCGTCGGTGTGGTCGAGCAGATCGGCGAGAGCGTCTCGAGCTTCAAGGTCGGCGACAAGGTCATCATTTCCTGCATCAGCGCCTGCGGGAAGTGCGCGAACTGCAAGAAGGCCATGTATTCGCACTGCCTGAATGGCGGGGGGTGGATCCTCGGCAACGAAATCGATGGCACGCAGGCCGAGTACGTTCGCATTCCATTCGCAGACAACAGCCTCTACGCAGTTCCCGAGAAGGCCGACGAAGAGGCGCTGGTGATGTTGAGCGACATCTTGCCGACGGGCTTCGAGTGCGGGGTCCTCTGCGGGCAAATCAAACCCGGTGACACGGTGGCCATCATTGGGGCGGGACCCATTGGCCTGGCCGCGCTCCTCACCGCGCAGTTCTATTCGCCGGCAGAAATCATCCTGGTCGACACCGACGAGAATCGCCTCGAGGTCGCCAAGAAGTTCGGGGCCACGGCGGCGATCAACAACACCGATGGCAAGGCCGCCGAGAAGGTGATGGGCCTGACGAAAGGTCGGGGCGTTGACGTTGCCATCGAGGCGATCGGAATCGCGGCCAGCTTTGATTTTTGCCAGAGCACGGTGACCGCTGGCGGCCATATCGCCAACATCGGCGTACACGGGAAGCCCGTTCAGCTGAACCTGGACAAACTGTGGTCACACAATGTGACGCTGACGACCCGGCTGGTGGACACCGTCACGATTCCGATGCTCCTCAAGGCAGTCGCCGCGGGGAAGGTCGCACCGAAGCAACTGATTACCCATCGCTTCACCCTCGCTGAGATGATGAAGGCCTACGACACCTTCGGCGACGCGATGAAAGAGCGCGCGATGAAGGTCATCATCGCGGGTTGAGGCTGGCGCCAGGCGGCCCACGGTCGGCGAAGGTCGAGACGCTCAGCTTTCGAAACAGGTTGCGCTTCTTGTCGCGGTGCATCTCCATTCTGCGGAGGATGTCGGAGAGCGCCACGACCGCCTCGGCGACGAACGGGCCCTTGTTGAGCATCACGCATTCGGCGGCGACGCTCGCGGCGGCGTCGGTGACCTCTGCGCGTGATGGCACTCCGGTGCGGGCCATGGTGTCGAGGACCTGGGTAGCCCAGATCGTCGGGACATGGGTCGCTTCGCACAGCCACAAGATCTCGTCCTGCAGCTCGGCGAGACGTTCGAACCCGACTTCGACCGCGAGATCTCCGCGGGCAATCATCACGGCCAGCGGCGGCTTGCGAAGCCCCTCGAGCAACAGGCGTGGCAGGTTCTCGAAGCCCGCGCGGGTTTCGATCTTCAGCACCACGCCGAGGTCCGGCCGCCCGAGCCGGGCGAGCTCCTTGTGGAGGCCCTTGACGTCCTCGGGGGTTCGCACGAACGAGAGGCTCACTGCGTCGGCGTGCTCGACCACGAAGGTGAGGGCGCGCAGGTCGTCCTCCGACAGGCTGGGCACGTTGATCGGAGTGTCGGGCAGATTGATGCCCTTCTCGGCTCGGAGCTTCGCGGTCGACTTCTGCGTTCGAACCACCTTGAGCAGGAAGTCGCCGCGGGTCTTGTTGGCGCGCTGGACGACGGCGTGGATCTGGCCGTCGTCGAACAGAACGCGATGCCCGGGCTCGAGCGAGTCGAGCGCCGCGGGCAAAGTACAGGAGATGACCCCAGGCTTCTCGACCTTGCCCTGCGCGTCTCGCTGCGGGGGAAGGCCTTCGAGCTTGCGCCGAGTCAGCTCGAACGGATCGCCGACCTTCAGGTCGATGGCTGCCTGCGCCGTGCCTCCCACCTCGAGCTTCAAGGCGCCGATTCGCATGCCGCCGCGGAAGATGCGGGCCGAGGCCTGCTCGAGCAGGTAGGCGCGCTCGGTGGCGAAGGACGTCAGCTGCTCGGGGCCGACCTCGTGAATCTGCAGAGAGCGTTTCTTGCCGCGGGCATCGCGAAAGCGCAGCTCGTCTCCGCCTTTGAGTCGACCGAACGCTTCATGCTCGATGAACACGAAAGTGCCACCTTCTTCGCCGACAGGAGGCGGGCCTCGCCGAACGACGACCGGCGCCGGGGCCGTCACCCCGCCCAGCTCATCCCGAGAGGGCTTCCAGGTCGCGATCAAGCGAGCGGCGGTGATCGGGCCGGTTCGAATCTTCGGGCCCGCGAGATCGACCAGGATCCGGCAGGGGGTGCCGGTGAGGGCCTGTGCCTCCTCGAGCGCGCGGACGATCAGGCGCCACTCGCGCTCAGTCTCGTGCGCGGCGTTGATCCGGAGCACGTTCATCCCCGCGTTGAGCAGCTTCACCATCCAGGCGCGATCCGCCTCGTGGGCGGGAGGCGCGGTGACCATGATCGAGATGTGCCGATCGGGTGGGCGGGGCCCGATGATGTCGTGGGTGGCGTGGTGGAGCGTGTCTCTGGCCTGCGCCCACGACATCGCGGTGAGCTCCCGTTGTTGGAGGTGCGCCAGCTCGCGTCGAGCTGCCGCGTTGCCGCGCACCGCCAGGGATTCGTTCACCCGCTCGGAGACCTCGAGCAGGCTGCGCATCACGTAGCTCTCAGAACGGCCGAGCGACGACAGGCCGCGTTGGGCCAGCTGGGTCTGCAGCTCGCGCAGATCCAGCTGCCGAAGGGCAACGTAGTGAACGAGGTTCCTCGCGCTCTCGCGACGATCCGGCGACGCGGCCTCGATCTGGTCCCGCATCTTCTTCTCGAGAGCGACGAGCCCCTTCTCGATTCGAGCCAGCTCGCGCGCGAGCTCGATCAGCGCGGCGTGTGATCGCGCTGCGTCTGACGAGGCGACGTGTCCCGAAGCCTGGGCTCGAGGGATGTTCCGGGTGCCCGGCTTGTCGCGTCCGCTCATCCGTTCGAGTGTATGCGGTGCCAGCGCCAGGGGTCCGTGGCGTTGAGGTGACGCCTGCGGTGCGATCTCCGCGCAAAGTATGCACCGCCCCCTGCTCCCGCACGGTCGCGCGTTCTGGTTCTGTCGCGCCTGGCCCGAGCTGGGCGAGCACGCGAAGTCGGTAGGCTTTCGCGGCAGCCTCGGGTCGCCGCACGAATGGCGTCGGCATCTGGCTTCAAGGGCTCCTTCACGGCGCTGCTCCCGGATCGCGACCGCGATCCGGATCAACGGAAGAGCTCAGCCGCAGGAATCGTCGTCTTCACGCCAGCAGGCAACGTCCACATCAGCTTGATTTGCGCGCCGCTGGTGTTCTGGAAGTAATCAAGGCGGACGAGGTAACGCCCTCCTGCTGTCAACGTCACTGCGCCGGAGTCTTCGATGGGAGCGTGGCTCGTCCAGTTGTCAATCAGCTTCAGGCCGCCAACGTACAGCCGCACGCCGTCGTCCGAGAGGGTGTGGAACGTGTAGACGCCGGTGGCGGGCGCGATGACGTACCCAGTCCACCGAACGCCGTACTCGGTGGTGTACGGGAATGAGGGGATGCCGGGCCCATTGGTCCACAGAAAGTCGACTGGCCCGTCGACGCGATGGCCGATGTACGAAGGCGGGGCGAAGTAGTTGTCGAAGTAGTCGCCCCAGAAGCCAGCCGAAGTCACCGTGGGTTGGAAGAGGCGCGCGTTCGGGATGACCTGCTTGGCCTGGCTCGGGCTCGACCAGGACAGGCGCATCACCGCCTCGTTGGTCTTGTCGTAGTACTCGAGGCGAAGCTCGGCTTTGGTTCCGGCGGTCAGCGCGATCGTGCCGCTCACCTCACGAGCGCCTCCGTCAACCCAGGCGTCGATGATCAACTTGCCGCCGACCCACAGCCGCACCCCGTCATCGACGTACGCGTGGAAAGTGTAGGTCTCCGAGTAGAGCGCCTCGACTTTTCCCGTCCAGCTCACAGAGAAGTCGTTGATGTTGATGCCAGCGACTGGAGCTCCAGTTGCCCAGTCGAAATCGATGGTCGGATCAATCCGGAAGACCGAGTTGGTCACGTAGACAGACGGGCCGTTGAAATAGAGGCCCTGCAGCCCGTTGTTCGGGGGAACGCCGCCGCCGCCGCCGACTCCTGCGCCACCGCCGCCGACTCCCGCGCCACCGCCGCCGACTCCCGCGCCGCCGCCGCCGACCCCTGCGCCGCCGCCGCCGCCGACCCCTGCGCCGCCGCCACCGACTCCAGCGCCACCGCCGCCGACTCCTGCACCACCGCCGCCGACTCCCGCGCCGCCGCCGCCGACTCCTGCGCCGCCGCCACCGACTCCCGTGCCGCCGCCGCCGACTCCTGCGCCGCCACCACCTCCGCCTGTGCCGGCGTCCCGGCAGCGGCTGGTTCCCGCGCAGTCCGGATCCGAGCAGTCCTTGAATCCGTCACCGTCGTTGTCAGTCGCATCACCGCAGTCACTCTCGGCCTTGCCCCCGGCGACGCAGGTGCAGCCCAGGCCGCAAAGCTGGGCTTCGCACATCGGGTCGGCGCAGTCGGTCTTGCCGTCGTCGTTGTCGTCCAGCCCGTTGTTGCAAACCTCGGCGCGAAACCCGCAGACCGCGGCGGTGAAGCACTTCGGGTCGGCGCAATCGGTCTTGCCGTCGCCGTTGTCGTCCTTCTTATTAGAGCAATCCTCATCCCCGACGGGCGGGGGCAGTGGCGGGCTGCCGCACGCCCAAAGAGTTGTGGTGGCCATCATCGCGACGACGGCTGTGCGGGGCGACATGGCAACCTCGTGAGCAACTGCGAACCGGCCTCGAGGCACCATACCAGCGCGGGTCGAAGAAGAATGAGACAGGCGGCCGAGCCGCAGCGAAACTCCGACGTGTGAAGTACTAAGGAGCGCACGAAGGCACCTATCGCCGCCTCGAAGCCGAGGAGGAATCCTGTTGGGACAGGAGGGAGTTCGATGATTTCTACATGCGCCCGCTTCTCGATCGCGCGCTCCCAATGATCGGACCGCCGCCGGCTGGGGCGCGGGCTTTGGAGATCGGCTGCGGCACGGGGCCGGTGAGCTGCCACGTCGCTGCGCGCGGCTACGACGTGCTCGGCGTCGACCTCTCGCTGACGGCGATCCGCATGGCCGAACGCTTCGCGGCGGAACAACACCTTCCGGCGCGGTTCGCGCTTCACGACGTTCTCGAGCTGCCGGGCGAGAACCTCTTCGACCTGATTGTCGACGGTCATTGCCTTCACTGCATTGCCTACGCTGATCGCGCACGGCTGCTTGCAACGGTGCGCAGGCTCCTGAAGCCGGGCGGCGCCGTGATTGTCGAGACGATGCCGCGCCATCCAACGATCCGCTTCGATGATCATTTCCTGCTCGGTGACAAGGTGTGCTCTGGCGTCGATGCTCAGACAGGAACGCGGAGGACACGCGCGTCATCGATGGCGAGGGCGTGCATCCGAACCGGCGAATTCTAGCGCCCGAGGCGCTCGACGAAGAGCTGCGGCGCGCCGGCTTCGTCGTCGAGTGGTCCCTGACCGTCGTCGAAGAGCGACCCGGCGACCCGCAGAACTACCAGGCCATTCTGCGATAGCCGTTTGCTCCTGAGGGGTCCCATCACCGTCAACGCCGTCTGCCCAGGGTTCGTGCCAGAGACCGCGGCGGAATCGAGCCGTCGACCCTTCGAGCGATGGTTGCTTCGCCACTGCTGGTTCACATGCCCTTCGCGACCACCGTCGCGGCCGCCACAGACTCGTTGGTGTTCATGGCCATCGACCCCAGCCTGAACGGCAAGGGAGGACGCTTCTTCGGTGAGAAGAGCGAGCTCGCTTCAAGCCCGGAGTCACACGACCTTCAGAAGGCGAGCCGCTTCTGGGAACTGGCCAGCCGGCTGTCGGGCCTGGTGCCTTGAATAGTTCAACACCTGGTTGGACGACGCGAACGGCCCGGCAATCCATAGAACAACCACGCCAGCTGTCGGGTGGGGTAGAGTTGCCCCGCAATGGAGGTAATTCTAGACAGCATCGAAAGCCAGCGCGTGAAGACGCTGCTGACCTACCGCATCCTCGACACCCCGGCAGAGGGTGAGTTCGACGAGTATGCGCGGCTGATCGCGAAGGTCTGCGGCACCGAGATCGGGGCGATGACGCTGCTCGACAGTGAGCGGCAGTGGGTGAAGGCGGTGCATGGCCCGCTGGCCCGCGAGATCCCCCGCGACCACGCGTTCTGCCCCCACACGATGCTTCAGGCCGACGTGCTGGAGGTGCCGGACACGCTGCTGGATCCGCGGTTCGCGCAGAGCACGTTGGTGGTCGCTGCGCCGTTTGTGCGTTTCTACGCCGGGGTCGCGCTGATCAACCGCGCCGGCGTCGCGCTCGGAACACTCTGCGTCTTCGATTCGAAGCCATCCAGACTGAACGCGACCCAGCGCCGGCTGCTCGTGATCGCTGCAGCACACATCACGACCCAGCTCGAGCTTCGGCGCGCGGTGCTGCAGTTGCTCGAAGAGCAGCGGCTCGCGGCCGATCTGCGCGTCTCGGTGACCGAGAGCAACCAGAGCCAGCAGGACCTGACAGCGATGCTGGTGCACGACCTGAAGAGCCCGCTGACCGCGGTATCGGTCAACGCGACCTGGCTCTTCGAGGACCCCAGCCTCACCGCGGACCAACGGGCTGCCGCCTCCGACATCGTTGGGGCGAGTGCCCAGCTGGCCGGCATGGTGAATGATCTACTCGACGTCAGCCGCGCCGAGGATGGCGCCCTGATCGTCGACCGCACCTCGGTGGTGGAGCTCGCCGTAGTCGCCCAGGTCGCGATCGACCGCGCCCGAGCAGCCTCCGTCGAACGGGGCCAGACCCTCGAGCTGGTGGTGGCGCAGCCTGGTCACTGCGTGGACGCGGACGCGAAGATCCTCGAGCGGGTCGTCAGCAATCTCATCGACAACGCCCAGAAGTACGCCCCGCGGGACTCCACCGTTCGAGTCGAGCTTTCGGCCGAGGGCGACCACGAAATTTTGCGCGTGATCGATCAGGGCAAAGGCATTCCAGCCGAGCAGCGAGACGCGGTCTTCGAGAAGTACTTTCAGGTGCAGCAGGGTGTTGCCGCGCGTCCGAGTCACGGGCTCGGGCTTGCGTTCTGCCAGCTGGCGATCGAGGCCCATCGCGGGACGATCGCGGTCGAGGACCAGCCGACCGGTTGTGTCTTTCGCGTCAGCTTGCCGTGCTCGGCCGACCTCGGCTGACGTACCGACCCAGAATGCGTCGCGATGCGGCCACAATGGGGCTGCTCGATCGCAAGCTGCTCACCTTCACTGCCTGGTGGGCGGGTCGTCGGTCAGGTTCGCCGACGAGAAACCCGCCGCGCTTGGCGCTTTGAGGGCGAGAGACGGGCGACTGCGATGCCCTGGTTCACCCACGCCTCGAGCTGCTTCTCGGAGTCAAGGCCTCCCGGGTCCACCAGCACGAAGCCCTTCAGAGGCCGCCCGGTGAACTCCATCGGTCGGGTGTGCTTCTGTTTCAATGCTGCTGGGTGCTGATCGGCGCCGACCCGAGCCAACAAGGCGTCCTTCATGATGCCGCAGCACATCTTTCCATCGAGCAGAAAGCAGAGCCCTCCAAACATCTTCTTCTCGGAGACACCGCGCTGCTCTTCGAGAACGCCTCTCACCCGTTCGGCGAGGCCTTCGTCGTACGCCATGTCAGGTTCTCCACAGCAGGATTTCCAGGCGGGGTCTTACTGCCGATTCGCGGCGGGCTGCAGCACCGACGCGGCCCAGCCCGACTCGAGAGCCGCCCAATCGGCGCAGGCCCCGAGCTGGCTGAGCACCGAATAGAGGCCGAAGCGCAGGCGGAAGAGGAACAGCAGCCGGCCGGGCAGCTGCAGCCGCATCATGGCGCGC
This sequence comes from Myxococcales bacterium, assembly GCA_038206395.1. Classification (GTDB taxonomy): domain Bacteria; phylum Myxococcota; class Myxococcia; order Myxococcales; family Myxococcaceae; genus JAGSPQ01. The sequence goes on from JBBRAX010000039.1 coordinate 22,249, forward strand.
TTGTCCTTGAACAGCTGCTGCGCCGCGAAGCCCTCGCCGGGCTCGATGCGGCGCGGGCCCAGGGTCAGCAGCGGGCCGAAGAAGCCTCTCAGCAGCGAACGGACGTGGGCGGCGGAACTCGCATCGGCGGCGGGCTTGGCGCCGAAGGCCTCGAACGCCTGCGCCATCGCGCGTGAGTCATCGGCTCGAACGGCGGCAGTCATCTGCGCGAGGGCGCGGACGATTGCGGGCTCGAATGAACGAACGCAGCCGAAGTCGTAGACCACCACCCGGCCGTCTTCGGGGAAGCCGTAGTTGCCGGGGTGCGGATCCGCGTGGAAGAGCCCGTGCCGGTAGAGCGTGCCGACGTAGAAGCGGAACAGCGCTTCGCCGATGCGATCGCGCTCGGCCTGCGAGGGGTTGGACGCAAGCAACGCGTTGAATGACCGGCCGGGCGACCAGCGGGTGGTGAGCACGGAAGCCGCGCACCACTCGGCCTCGACGTGCGGAATCGTCAGCGTCGCGTCACCGGCGAAGAGGCGTTCGAAGGTGGATTGACGCTGGGCTTCAAGGGTGAAGTCGCACTCTTCGAGAATCGCCGTCCGTGCTTCGTCGACGAAGCTTTCGACGTTGGCACCGGGCGCGAAGAGTCGCGCGATCGACGAGCCCGCTCCGGCAGTCGCGAATTCCCCTTTCAGCGCCGTGTCGATGCCCGGGTGGCGAACCTTGACCGCGACCTGCGTGCCGTCGGGCAGCTGGGCGCGGTGCACCTGCCCGATGCTGGCGACGGCGAAGGGCTTTGGCTCCATGTGCTTGAGGAGGACTGCTGAACGCGCGCCGAGGCCCGCGCGCACGGCATCGGCGATGGCAGAAGGGTCACTGGCGATGGCGGACGTCTGCAGCAGCGACAGCATTGCGCGGAGCTCGGGCGGCACCGATGGGTCGATGTAGCTGAGGATCTGACCGCCTTTCATCGCGAGGCCGCGCAGCTCACCCATCTGCAGCACCAGCTTGCTCACCGCGGCGAGGTCAATCGGGTCCTTACCGGGACGTTTGCTCAAGAGCGCCGCCCCTATGCCCACGGCGGTGCGGCCCGTCTTCCAAATTCTTCCCAGGCGCGACGTCGGCACCTCGCGGGTCGCCTCGCCCAGGCGTGCGCGCAGGTCCTTCTCAGGGTCTTCAGTCATGACGTACGCCTCGCAGACAAAAGTGATAGCAACTGTCATATGAAAGTCACTGTCACAACGCAATCCGATGGAAGGCGCGAGCGGCGGTTGCGGGGAATGCGACGGGTGCAGGAGGCTGCCTTGCGCCTGTTCGAACGGCGCGGGTTCGACGCGGTCACGATCGAAGAGATCGCCGCCGCGGCCGAGGTGTCGGCGCCGACGGTGTACCGGGGCTTCGGCACCAAAGAGGCGCTGGTGCTGTGGGATGAGTACGACCCGATGCTGCTGGCTGCGATCGAAGCCCGCCTGCCCTCGCGCTCGGTGCGCAAGAGCGTGGTCGAGGCATTGGTCGTGAGCGTCGGTGAGGTCTACTCGCGCGATCGCGAACGCATTTTGCGGCGCGCGAAGCTGATGCTCGACCACCCCGCCCTGGAGATCGCTTCACTCGCGGGGCTGGCCGAGATGAAGGCGGCCCTGAGCGGAACGCTGGTCAGACACAGGGCGTACCCGTCGGCCTTCGCGGCCGAGGTCGTCGCTGGCGCCATCGTTGCCACGCTCGAGTGCGCCATTCGGCAGTGGGTGCGGAAGGGTGGGCGCAGGTCGCTGACGCTCATCGTTCGAGAGGCGTTCGAGAAGCTCGACGCGTTCTAAGCGTCAGTCGCGAAGTTTCCATCGCCAGAGCGGGGTCCGAACCGGCGTGAGGACGCCGGCGTCTCGCAGCGGCGTTGAAACCCGGAAGAAATCGATGGCCTCGACGTCGGCCGCTGGCTCTCCCCGTCGGGCGCGGTAGTGGGCCTGCAGCGCCTCGGGAGTCGGGTTCCGCAGCAGCCGCCAGCCGACGCCCCACCAGCGCGCTCCATCGGGTCCGCGCAGATCTGCCAGTGACAGAGCCGGTCGGGTGCCTGTTGCTTCGAGCTGGTCGGCTTCGATCCAGCTCAATCGACTGGGCGGAGCCCCTTCGGGGGGAACCTGTGCGCCCACAGGCAGCGCCGCCCACTTCCACGAGCCATGGAGATCGACACTTCCGAGCAGGACGATGAAGACCGTCACCCGGAAGACGGCGAGATCGAGAGGATGTCCCTTTAAGAAACGAGCCACGGCGCGACGACGATTCCATATCGCTCGAGCGGCTCGATGACGCTGGTCTGCATCGAGCGTCGAGCGAGGGCGACGTAGGTCGACGACTCCATCCAGCCGAGGCGATCGACGTCGGACTCCTCGTGGGCGATCGGCTTGATGTCCTTCCAGCGCTCGACCACCGAGTTGATGGTGAGCGCTGCCTGGCGCGCGAGGTGTTCGCGATCGGCCACGCTGAGCTTGTCGCCGGCCCAATCAAGGAAGAACCAACCAAACTGCCCATGCGCTGCTTCATCTTTTACGATCCGACCGAGCACGGCTTTGATCAGCGGGTGCCCGGCGGCATGCCACGAGCCGCGCAGCACCGGAATCGACAGCGCCTCGCCGACACAGAAGTTTCGCACCACCAGCTCGGCCGCCTGGAGCAGCGCCGGCAGCGTGCGATCCGGCTCGACGATCAGCTGGAGCGGGTCGTGCTCGAGAGGCGCGCCCCCGCCGAGCCCCGTCGCCAGGCGGGCGCACAGCTCGACGTGCACCATCTCGTCGAGGGGAAAGCGGGTGGCCATCGCGATCAGATCCACTGGCGCGCGGGCGGCGATCAGCGCCTTGAGGGTGGCGGCGCAGGCGGCTGCGGTTCGATGCTCCTGAAAGGTCGCTTCAGTCCACGTGGTCCGAGCGACCTTCAGCACGTCCTGCGAGTACTTCGAGGGGTCGAGCGTGTCCCACGGCAGCTGCTCGACTTCCGGCCGAAGGCGGCGATAGCGACGCTCGACCGCCCCACCCAATAGGCTCAGCTCGAAGAGCTCAAGCACAGCGTTCAGTGATCTCCGCCCAGGCCGCCGTCGTCCGTCCCCGCGTCTTTCGTCCCGCCGTCGTTCGGCCCCGCGTCTTTCGTCCCGGCATCGACCGGCTCACAGTCGTGGCCGGTGTTGTCGAAGCCGCCATCGGGGCAGCGGGGAACCATCAGGTTGCCGCTGGTGAAGCCACCACAGGCACCCATCGAGAGCATCGCGATGCCGACCGAGGCAACCAGCAGGGGACGCGCAGTGAAGCGCGCCTTGGTCCGTTTGTCGTTCATGTCGAGAGGGGATGCAAACCCCATGCAACCCGAGGGTCGATTGATTTCGAACACTTCGGTGGCCGTGGCCACTTGCCGGGCCTGGAACACCGTGACGTCACCGCCGCGGTTCGGGGGAAATCTGCGGCCCTACACCCGATGGGCTCTCTGCACCCAGCCGCCCTTGCGGCATGCGTAGAGGGCACCCTCGCCTGCGTCGATCTGGAAGAGGTCGAGCCAGCTGTTGGCGACGAGCGCGCGGACGTGGGCGTGCTTTCGGAGGACGGCATCGATCGCCTCGCGGGGCGCTTCGATGAACACGCTGAGGCGCAGCGGCGTGTGCACCCAGCGCTGGCCGTCGTGAACGGACTGAATCGGCAGGCCGACGCGAAGGTCCCCACCATTGCCCTCGAAGACGCCCAGATGTCCGCCGACGACGTTGTGCAGCACCTTGTTGCCGCTGCCGTAGCGCGCGTTGTCGACCGTCGACGCGTAGTACTGAAGGTTGATCCAGTGCGCGACGACCATCGGCGCGGTCATGATGAGCTCGAGCGTGGCGAAGTCTTCGTCTTCGTCGAATCGATACTCGTGAAGGAACGAGCGCCCCGCGAGGCTCAAGTGACGGCAGTGCTCCCGCGGCGCGACGATGAAGGAGGCGTTGTTCGAAAGGCCCCACTCCGGGCGAACCTGTGCCCAGTCGCGCGCGCGGGCGCGCACTGCTTCGGTTAGCCGCGACGACTTGACGCCTCCGAGGCCGAGGCTCGGCGAGCGCTCGGCACGCGCACGCTCGGAGGCGTTGACCAACAGCGTGCGCAGCGCAGCGAGCTCGGCGGCGTAAGAGGCTGGCAGCTCGTCGAGGTCGAAGAGCACGACGTCATCCGTGGTCGTGTTGTGCAACCCGGCAACGAAGCGCGTCTGATCGGGAACGTCGATGCCGCGCGCGCTGAGCGCCTGGCGTACGTCGCGATCGTTCAACAACGCTGCGGCCGCTCGCGCGTTGACCTCACCGGTCTGCCCGCAGCACGCCCCGCAGTCGAGCCCGGCCGAGTGCGGGTTGTTGCGCGTCTCGCTCCCGTGCCCGGTGAGCAGCACGAGCCGCGCGAAGGTCCTGGTGAGGCTCATCGAGCGCAATATGCCGGCGGCCAGATCGCCGCGAGCGCCAGGGGCTGACGGGAGACCCTCGACGCTGCCGACGAGGCGCGGCTTGCGTCGGCCGGCGGCGGCCCGCGACAGGCCCGCATCTTCGCCTTGAACCCGCGGACTCTTGCCCAGACTCTCGGCGAGGAGCCGGCCCGCGTACGTCAGCCCCATCGCCTCCACGAAAGTGAAGGTAGAGACCGCGCCAGCCATGAAGGACCTCCAGCTTCGAGTGAAGTCGAGGCGCCCGGCGCGCTGAGCGGCGTCAGCGGCGTCGAGCCCGGTGTCCCGCGCGAGCAGGCGCGGCGCGAGCAGGCCTGGCAGCTGTGGCCGCGCCTCGGCCGCACCGAGCGGCTGATAGGCGATCGGTAAGCCGAAGAAGCCCGCGAACCCCAGCGTCTGCACCGCCGGGCCCTGGGCCTCGAGCGCGCGACGAAAGACCTCGGAGCGAACATCGATGCAGAAGACCGCCTGGACAGCAGGTGCCTCGGGCCGGCTGGCCGCCAGCCCCGCGGGCAGCTCGCGGAGCACGGTCTCGTGCCAGGCGAGCTCGATCGCCCGCTGAAGCAACCAGTCGTCGGCTTGCGATGCATGGGCAGCGGCGTCGATGCCTGGCCAGCTCGAGATCGCCAGCTGCCATCTTCGGGCGACACCTTCGCCGCCGGTGGTGTGCAGCAGCCATTCCCACGCCAGGCGAATCGCCAACAGGTCGACGATGGCCGCGTCGTCCGCGCCCGAGAGCCGCGCCGTCCACCGCTGGTAGGCGCACCAGGAGGCCCAGCCGTTCTGGTCGAGCAAGAGCCCCCACAGGTACGCTTCCTGCTCGCCGGCGGGAACCTCGAGTTCCACCAAGCCTCGTTGCAGCATCTCGCTGGCCGTCGCCGGCAAGCCTCTGGCGGCGGCGCGATAGGACTGCAGGCGCATCAACAGAGAAGGGGACTTGTCGCCCTCGGCCTGTTGCCGCCAGCTCGCGTAGAGACCGCCTGTGCGGTCGGGGCCGAGCGAGGCCTGCCCGTCGTCGAACCACGCGGCACAGAACTGGCTCACGCTGTGGGTGACGAAGTCGCGCCAGGACACCTCGTGCACCAGGTCTCGGCCGGCATCGACGACATCGACGACACGGCTGCGCTTCTCGACGGCTGGCTCTTGCCTCGCCAGCAGCTCGGTCAGTTGGTCGAGAGTCGTGGACGAGCCGCTGTCGTCGATGGCGGCCGCGAGGTGCTCGTTGCGCAGGCGGCCCTCGGCGTGGGCCTGGCGGTACCATGCGCGCGGCATGAGCAGGCGCGAGCCCGACGCACCGAGCAGTGCGCCTGCCACCGCGGGCAGGGGACGGTCGATCATTCCCCAGAACGGGTTGACGGCGATGAAGCGATCGAGCGGCCAGGTCGGTGCGATGCGGGCGCAGGCCCGCGCGACGGCGGCATCGAGGTCGGGCGGTGCGGAGCTCATGATGGGGCCTGCCTGGAGGTGAGGGGGGGCGAGAGCACGGGTGGCCACACGCGGAACGTCAGGCGGGTGAACCACTCGTCGAGGTAGAGCCCCGCGAAGAGCCAGGTGTGCAGCTGCTGCGTCAGGCGGCCGTGGGGGCGCAGCTGAACGAGCGACTGCGCGGCGAACAGCACTGAGAAGCCGACTGCGACCACCGTCCAGCCGATGACGGACGTCTCTTCGTGCGCAGGCACCACGAAGAGGCGCGCGGCGACCCAGTGCGCGCCAGCGTAGAGCGTCGCGACGCCGATGACGCGGAGCGCGACGGTCGCAAGCGAGCCGGCGCTCTGCGCAACCATCGGGACGAGGGACAGCGCGACGATGAGGGTGAGCACCTGCACCGAGGGGTTGAAGCTGAGAGCGACGGCGATCGTCGCGGCTCCGACTGCCAGGGCGGCGCTCACGCAGAGCCGCAAGACAGACGGGGACGGCGGTCGTCGCGTGAGTGCGCCGATGCGCCAGGCATCGACCGCGCTGCCCGCGGCCAGAAATGCATGGGCCTTGTAGAGCGAGTGCGCGAGCAGATGCAGGAACGCCAGGTGCCAGGCCCCGAGGCCGCACTGCACGAGCATGAAGCCCATCTGCGCGCAGGTGGACCAGGCGAGGGACACCTTCACGCTCACCCGGGTGGTCATGACCATCGCCGCGATGACCGTCGTCGTCATCCCGACGACGACCAGCAGCAGCTGCGCGGCGGGGGCGTGCGCCATCAGGGGCGCGAGCCGAATCATCAGGAACCCTCCGAGATTCACGACGCCCGCGTGGAGCAGCGCCGAGACCGGCGTCGGCGCCTCCATGACCTGGGTGAGCCAGCCGTGAAACGGCAGCTGAGCCGACTTCAACGCCGCGGCGACGACGCAGAGCACTGCGGCGAGCTGCACCGATGGCGGCAGATCTGGCTGCGCCTGCGCCCAGCGAGCGATGACGTCGAGGTTCAGGCTCCCGACATTGGCGTAGAGAAGTGCCAGCGCCGACCAGAGGCAGAGGTCAGCCAGCCGGCTGACGAGGAACTTCTTGTGGGCGGCGACGAGCGCGGCCGGGCGGTCGCCGTAGAACGCGAGCAGCTTGTGGAGCGCGAGGCCAGTCAGCGTCCATGCGATGGCGATGCCCAGGAGGTTGTTCGCGACCACCAGCGTCGCGACCGCCGCGAGGGTCGCCAGAAGCCAGCGCGCGTAGCGCAGCTGTCCCGGGTCGCCATTCAGGTAGGTGCGCGAGTACCGAACAATGATGAGGCCCAGCGCACAGACAAGCAGCAGCATCACGCCGGTGATGGCGTCGACGCGCACCCAGGCGCTGAAGAGTGGGTCGCTGGGCGCCCGTGACGTGACCACGACGCCTGCCGCGAAGAGCGCCGCGAGCACAACCGAGAACGAGCTGGCGATCACCGCGCTCGTAAATGGAGAAGAGGCTCTGGAGAGCATTGCCCCTGCAACGAGCGAGAGGGGAATCGCGAGCGCCATCGACGACATGTCCATGCCCCGTTGCGTAGCCGCGTTCAATGTTCTTTAAAACCACATAAAAGAGCTTCAATCGTTCTTTTGCGGAGATGCTTCGTGCTCGCTGATCAGCTCAACTTCCACCACCTGCGTTACTTCTGGGCCGTCGCCAAAGACGGCAATCTCACTCGAACCGCGAAGCGGCTCCGCGTGGCCCAATCGGCGCTCTCGGCCCAGATAAGGCAGCTCGAGGCGCAGCTGGGCGAGCCGCTGTTTGCGCGCGAGGGGCGGCGGCTTGTGCTCACCGAAGCCGGAGCGATGGCCCTCGCCTACGCGGAAGACATCTTTGCGGCGGGCGGCGAGCTCGTCTCGACCCTGAAGCAGGGGCGGAGCCGCGACCAGCTGTTTCGCGTCGGCGCGGTGGCAACGCTGTCGCGAAACTTCCAGCGGTCGTTCGTCAAACCGTTGCTCGCACAAGCCGACGTGCGGCTGCACCTCGAGGCTGGCGGTCTTGACGAACTGCTCGATCGCCTCGAGGGCCACGCGCTCGATCTGGTGCTCTCGAACCGACCTCCCGGGGCCATGGCCCCGCGCCGCTTCCGGTGCCGTCGTCTCGCGCGGCAACCGGCGAGCATCATCGCCTCACGACCTCCCGCCCGCTTCAAGTTCCCGAAGGACCTCGCCGCGCACCCGATGATCGTCCCGGGAACTGCGAGCGAGCTTCGCTCGGAGTTCGACGCGCTGTGCGAGCGCGTGGGTGTGAAGGTGCGCATCCTCGCGGAGGTCGACGACATGGCCATGATCCGCCTGTTGGCCGCCGACAGCGAGGCGCTGGCGCTCGTGCCTTCCGTGGTCGTGCGGGACGAGCTTCGGCAGGGGGTCGTTCACGAGCTCTGTGTCGTCCCCGACATCGCCGAGACCTTCTACGCCATCACGCTCGACCGCCGCTTCCAGCACCCCCTTCTGCGCTCGCTGCTCGCGCGTGACGAGGAAGAACTGCTGGGGATGGCTGGCGGGTAAGGACCTTGAGGCTTCCGCCATCGCCGCAGCCAGAAGGCGAACAGGACGCGAGCCACCCACAGGCGACGAAGGTAAAGAAGGGTCTGATCATCGGGGTGCACGGACAGCCGCTGACGGGTCAGCTTCACCGCCTTCGTGTACGTCTCGCTGGTGCAGAGAATACCGCGGTGGGACCAGACGGGAATTCCCCACTTCCACTCTTCGACGACCTCGGGGTCGGCCTCGTGGATGAGTGCGCGCAGCCGGGCCAGCTCGGCGATTCGCTGATCGATGAGCTTCGACGCGGGCTCGGTCGTCACGTCATCGGGGTTCGTCGGCTTCACCTTCTTCATTGGTTTTTCCTTTGAGGCAGAGACTCCTACGTCTTGATGGGCGGTGGCGGCGGCTTCAGCGTTCGGCGGTGAGCTGAAACGCCGAGTCGGATGCGCGGCCGAGGCCTTCGACGACGCTGGTGAAGGCGTCGGCGGTGCGGAGGCGATCCGCTCCGAACCTGCGGGCGAACAGCTGTTGCACGGCGGGGATCTGCGACGAGCCGCCGGTGAGAAAGACGGAGTCGATTCTCACCGGCTGAGGCACACGGGCCATCAGCGCATCCGAACACTCTTCGAGCTCGTCAATCAGCGGAGCGCAGAACCTTTCGAACTCGGCGCGGGTGACCTTCTCGTCGATCTTCACCCGTTCATCGTCGAACCGGACGTGGGTCGCCTTCTGGGTCGACAGCTCGATCTTCGCCTTCTCGATCGCGCGGTAGAGGCGGTAACCCAGGTTGTAGATGACGAGATCGTGAAGGGCCTGAATGGCGGGCTTGGCGTCGCTGCTGCGAAGCATCATGTCGATCAGCTCGCGGGTGGACTTCTCGCGAATCAACGACATCTCGTTCCACGAAGACAACCGGCCGAGCACGTACGTGGGAATCGGCATGCGCTTGAAGCCGACCTCGTAGGTGGAGCCCTGGCCAAAGTACGGCAAGAGCTTGTGCTTCATGATCGCCGCGTCGAAGCGATCGCCGCCGACGTAGACGCCGGAAGACGCAATCACGTCGGCGCGGCGGTCACCTCGCGAACGGTGCGAAGGCCCGAGCTTCATCAACGTGAGGTCGGTGGTGCCGGCGCCGAAGTCGACGACCAGCACCTGTTCGTCATGGTTCAGCGTGGCTTCGTACGCGAGCGCGGCGGCGATGGGCTCGATCACGAAGGACACCTTGCGGAAGCCCGCGAGCTCAGCGGCCTTCTTCAGGCGCTGCTCAGCAAAGGCGTCGATCTTCGGATCCACCGAGAAGCGCGCGGGCCGGCCCAGCACCACTTCGTCGAGCTCGAGGCCTGACGCGCGGGAGGCCTGGCCGCGAAGGCTGCGCAGAAAGATGGCGATCAGCTCTTCGAGAGACAGGGTGCGGTTGCGAATCTGGGTCTTGGTGAAGCTGGTGCTGGGCAGCCACGTCTTCATCGACTGAATGAAGCGGCCTGCGTTGTCCTGCAGGTACCTTTCGATCGCGTCGCCGCCGGTGAGCGTCTCGTTCGTCTCTTCGGGGAAGAAGAGCACCGAGCGCGAGAGGCGCGGCTGGTCTACCAATGGTTCGACGCGCAGCACCTCACCCGTCGCGAGGGCCACGGCGCTGTTGCTGGTTCCGAAGTCGAGGCCGCACGCGGGCATTTTCAGCTGCTCTCGCTGAAGGGCTGGCCGGCTGGCAAGCGCTTAAATCGAAGGTCAGCGTTCGAATCGCGCCAGGCCGCGCGTCCGGCCGGTCGCCCAGTCGGCGACGGTGTTCATCGCGTCGAAAAGACGTTCGGTGCTGACCAGCCAGGGGCCATAGCCAGCGTTCACGTCGAGCACGAAGGCGAGGTCTTCTTCCTCGAGGTAGCCACCGATGGGAGAGTGGTGGCCGCTGCCGCCGCCGAAGAGAGACGACCGCGCGAAGTTGGTGACGAAGCGGCGCGACCCGTCGTTGGAAGCGCGGAGCTCAGACCGAAGCGCCTCGGCGGAGTCCGGGCGGACGGCGGTCACCCGCCACGGCGCCGGCACGATCTCGGACGATTCGGCAGCGAGCTGGTCGAGGCTCATCGCTCTCACCCCGAAGCCTTTGAGCGGGTTCTTGCCGGCGCGGACGCCCATCGACCGCAGGACGTTGGCGACGCTGGTGGGGCCGCAGATGGACGTAAAGCCCTGCGACAACAGCGGCGAATAGAGCTTCGCCACGGGCAGGACCCACGCCTTCTTCAGCAGGTTCGAGTGCTGGAAGGTGGGATGCGACCGGATAGAGGTGGCAACGGATGAACGGAGCAAGGCTGAAGGGCTAACGGGTGGCCAGCCGCCGCGCACGTCTGCTGGCACTTCAAGTTGGTGCATCGAGAGGCGACGTCAGGCAGCCTTACGGCCCCATGCCCATTGAACTCCGGAACCTCACCTCAGGTGACGTGATCGAAGTGCCCAACGAAGGTCACACGATTGGCCGCGAAGGCGGTGCGGCCGACCTGCAGCTGCAGGACAAAGGCCTCTCGAGCCGGCACGCGCGGATCTTCGCCGACGGCACGGACTGGCTGATTCAGGATCTGGGCTCGACGAACGGCACGAAGATCGCCGACGTGGTGGTCGGCAAGGAGGCGACCAACATCCGGGTGGGCGACATCATCACGATGTCGGACACCCAACTGGAAGTGATGAGGATCTGGGACCCGAAGCTGCAGCACACGGTCGTGATGATGGCGGCGCCGATCTTCGACACGAAGCCGTCGGTGCAGGCGGTGCGGCGGTCTGCGCCAAAGGTCGAGGAGGAAGCGCCCGAGCCCGAGTCGGCGAACCCCACGATGATTGGGTACTCGTCTGAACGCGCGTCGGCTGAGGCTTCGAACAAGACGATGGTTGGGTACGGCGCTCCGGCGGCGGTAACGGTCGAGCAGCCGGCGGCAGCCAGCGAAGAGCCGGACATGACGGCGAAGACGCTGATTGGGTACTCGGCAGATCGCGTGGCGGCGGCGATGGCGCAGGCACCGCGTTCACCGGCTCCGGCTTCTCGTCCCGAAGAGCAGTCGACGACGGCGACGTTGGTCGGGTTCTCGGCCGATCGCGTGGCGACGGCGATGGCGCAGGCGCCGGTGACGCAAGAGTCTTCGTCGAAGACGTTGATTGGTTACGGGGCGCCGCAGTTTGCGCCGGTGCCTGCGAAGGGGAAGCCGGGCCCGCCGACGGTGGAAGTGGCGGCAGACGAGCAGCAGCCGGAAGCAGAAGAGGAAGAAGCTGAAAGGCCGGTGATGCACACCGTTCGTGCCCAGGCGGTGCCGCGGGCGAAAGCAAAGCCGGCCGCCGAGCCCGAGGAAGAAACGCCGCAGGAAGAGGAAGCGCCGGCGGACGACGTGATCGCGGGCGGAGACAAGGGCCTTAAGTACTTCCTCGTCGCGGTGCCGAAGGCGATCGCGTTCTACCTGGCCGCCGTGCCGCTGATGATCGTCAACCCGATGGGCACGATTCGCAAAGGCGTCGAGGAACAGAAGCACGAGGCGAAGGGGCGAATGGAGCTCATCGCCTACGCGCTGCCGGTGAACCTCTTCAGCGCCGCGGTCGGGTTCATCTCGACGTTGATCGTGCAGCTGGTGTCGGGGACGTTGAGCATCGGAGGGTTGATCGTCGGAACGTTGTTGGTGCCGGCAATCATCGCGGTGATCGCGAGCGTGGTGACGGGCTTCATCTGGCACCCGGTGGTCTCGTGGGTGGTGATGAAGCTGAAGGGCGAGTCGGACGAGCGCTCGCGCACCAACTACTTCCTGATGTTCATGACGGCGACCGCGCTGGTCGTGCTGCCCACCGGCATCGGAACCCTGCTCGGCCTGGTTCCGTTCAGGCTGGTCGCGATGGTGCAGCCGATTCTGTCTGCGCTGGGCACGGTCGTGGTCCTCTTCGTCACCTACTCGTGGATGGTGAAGTTCGAGGTGGTGAAGTGGTTCCGCACGGTGCTGCTGGTGCTCGGTGGGATCGTGCTCGTCGGCGGTGTCTTCGGAGCCATCGGACGCCTGTCGACCCCTGCCGGCGTCGGCGGCGGGACAATGGCGGGCGTGACGGGTGGCGACGTCGAAGCACAGATCGCCGCCGCGCAGAAGCAGGCCGACGACGCGATGAAGGCGGCGGCCGCGGCCGGTGAAGACGCACAGGAGCAGGTGAAGGCCGCGCAGGAAGACGTGAAGGTCGCGGTGAAAACGAAGGGCGAGAAGCAGGTTCCGGCTCCAACCCCGGCGCCCACGCCTGCGGCGCCGGAGGCCTCGGTGACCTTCCCCGTCTACGTGCAGATGCGCGAAGCAGTGGAAAAGAAGATTGCCGACGACCCCGCGGTGCTGAGCAAGAGCCCCGAGCTGCAGGCGCTGTATCGCGAGTACACGAACACGGCTTTCGAGATCGACGCACGGTTCAAGGCGCTGAACGAGAAGGCTCCTGCCGACGCGAAGCTGAACGGGCGGCTGCGAGACGCCGAAGTGTTTGCCAAGACCGAGAAGGCGGTCGTCGCGCTGCACGCGAAGCTGAAGCCGGCGCCGGCGCCGGCGGCCCCTGCGGCGAAGGAAGAGACGGCGGCCCCCGCAGCGAAGGAAGAGAAGCCGAAGGCCGAGGCAAAGCCTGCTCCAGCGGCGAAGGAAGAGAAGCCGAAGGCCGAGGCAAAGCCTGCCCCCGCGGCGAAGGAAGAGAAGCCGAAGGCCGAGGCGAAGCCTGCTCCAGCGGCGAAGGAAGAGAAGCCGAAGGCCGAGGCAAAGCCTGCCCCCGCAGCGAAGGAAGAGAAGCCGAAGGCCGAGGCAAAGCCTGCCCCCGCGGCGAAGGAAGAGAAGCCGAAGGCCGAGGCGAAGCCGGCGCCGGCTGGGAAGGGAAGGCTGGCCGCGTCATCGAAGCCGCCGGGCGCCGAGATCTGGATCGACGGCAAGAACACCGGGAAGAAGACGCCGTTGGCGGTGTCGAGCTCGCTCGAGGTGCCAGCCGGCAAGCACACGGTGCTCTTCAAGATGAACGGAAAGTCGAGCGCCCCCGTCGAGGTCGTCATCGAGGCCGATAAGCAGGCCGTGCTCAAGGGCGTCGAGATTCCCTGATCACTTCGAGGGCGTCGCGCAACCAACGGTAGAGCTGTCTACCGACGAGAGCGCGATGCCCACAGAAGACGAGCCGGACCTCACCGCGACCTTCGGGTTGCATCGCGGACGACGGGTGTTGCTGGGTTGTGTTGTGGGCGTGCTGCTGGCGGCGGGCGGGTATGCCCTCTCGCGTCCGGCTTCGGTCGAGGCCGCGGCACCTCCAGTGGTGACCGTGGTCGGCGAGCCCGAGCCCGACCTGGCGCCCCTGCCGCCGAAGCGGCGCGCGAAGCCGGTCGTGGCGAAGTCGGCGCGACGTGCGCGTGCGTTGTCGGCGCCTCCGCTGCTCGCGGCGGCTGTTCCGGTGGTGAAAGAAGAGACGCTTGAAGAGGCAGCTGCGATCGAGGCCGCCGCCCCGACTGAACCCGCCGCGCCGCCCGAGCCTTCGATCGAAGATGGAAATGGCGAGCACATCGCGCGTGCGATCGCCGAACAGAAGCGCGCGGCGGTTCAGACGTGCTTCGAGCGTGAGCTCAAACAGACGCCCACGCTCCAGGGAACGTTGGTGGTCGAGCTGGACCTGAGCGCTCCGCATCGGGTGAACGAGGTTCGCGTTTCCGATGACCTCGACCGGCCTTCTTTCACCCAATGCGTCTCGTCTTCGATGGATCAGTTCACGTTCGCGGCGCTCAACGAAGATGTCTCGATTCGCGTGCCCTACGTGCTGAGCGCGCGAGAGAAGTAACTTCTGCGATTCGGCTTCTGCACCTGCGCCCTGCCCTGACAACGACCTGCGCGGGGTGCAGGCGCCGCAGGGCCGCGACGCCACCGACGTAGAGGCGATCAGCGACGGCGAGTTCGATCGCACGGTTCCGGACGAAGTGCCCAGCGGCCTCGAGCCTGGCGGTGCGATTCACTGAAGGTCCCGTGCCGGCCGGTGCGCAGCTGTGCACCGGCCTGCACGTTCTCGAAGGGTTTCACCGGGAAACGCCCGCGCACGGCAATTGCTTTGCGAACGGGCATGACCCAGAACCTCCACCACGCTGCCACCCCGAGGAAGGTTCCGAAGCAGGCGCGCTCGACCCAGCTCGTCGCCGACATTCTCGTCGCGGCGATTCGCGTTCTCGAGAGGGAAGGCGCTTCGCGGTTCACCACGATTCGGGTCGCAGAAACGGCGGGCGTCAGCGTCGGCTCGCTCTACCAGTACTTCCCGAACAAGCAGGCGATTCTATTCAGGCTGCAGGTCGACGAGTGGCAGAGAACCGGCTCGACGATGGGCGCGCTTCTCGGTGACCCGGCGACGCCGCCCGAAGAACGCCTGGGCGCGATGATTCACCAGTTCTTCCAGTCGGAGGCGGCGCTGCATGCGGCGGCGCCGAGCTGCGTCGAAGTTCCCGAGTCACGCGCGGGGCGGGAGCTCAGCAAGGCGATCGTGCAGTCCTTCATCGTCGAAACAGCACCGCTGGCGAGCCCCCGGCAGCGCCGGTTCGCGGGCGAGCTGCTGTTCACCACCGTCACGGCGGTCGGCAAGCAGCTGGCACAACAACACCCGGACGCGGCCGAGGTTGCCCGCTGGTCGGACGAAATCACCCAGATGCTGATCGGCTACCTATCGAAGCTTCAGTGAAGCCAGTTGAGGCTGAAGCCGACGCCGGGAGCGAAGCCGCCCGACAAGTCCCTGCCGAAGCCAAGGTGCAGCTCGACATACCCGTAGCGCGCGCCGAGGTGCACGAAGAACCCGTTGTTCAGCAGAATTCCGTCTGAGCCAGCCATGCCGATGTTCGAGAGGCGGATGACGACGGCGTTGTACATGAAGCGGATGAACGGCTTGAGGTTGGGAAAATAGTCCAGCGCGAGCTCGAGGCCGGCGCCTTCGAGAATGCCGTCTGAGCCGCGGCCCGGAAACGGGTTCACCGTGATGTAGCCAATCTCGAAGACACCGCGCAGCGCCAACCAGCCCGGCAGGCGCGTGCCGAGCCAGAACCGCGTGCCACCCATCAACGACCGCTTCACCGTCGACACCGGGTACGCGTCGCCGAAGGCGCCGAGGCCGATCGTCAGCTTCAACCTGCTGAGGAAGCCCGGCTCGGGGGCGGGGGCGGGAACAGGTTCGGCCGCGACAGGCTCTGCCGGCTGAGCAAAGGTCGCGGCAGAGAAGGTGAGCAAGACGGCGACGATCGAGGAACGCATCGAGAGGCGCGCACCCTACTTCAGAGCCGCCGCAGCGACGGCCTGTTGAAGTAGAAAGTGTCCATGGGCACGGCGGTGAAGAAGCCGAAGAAGTCAGCGGTGTCGAAGCTCAAGGGCGCGCGGCTCGCGGTGTACGAAGCGCTGAAGGCCCGCATCGACGACCCGGCGAACGCGCTCAAAGTCGAAGGCCAGCTGCGGCTGCTCGACCTCGGCATCGGCGCGTACGCGACCCAGCTTCCGGAAGTCGTGGTCGAGCTGCTGGACGAGGCGGCTGCCATCTCGGTCGCAGACGCACAGGCCCGGGCCGGAGCGTTGGGGAAGACGTGGCAGGACGCGAAGGCCACGCTCGAGCTGCAGGTGCGGCTGGTTCGTGCTCGGGCGCTGTGGGAGGCCGAGAAGACGGCAGACGCGGCGTTGCAGCTGAAGCAGATCAGCGCGTCGGCGTCGTCGCGTCGGGCCGAGCTGATTCTCGCCGCGGCCGCCGATGGTGAGGATTACTCGCCGACCTTCAGCCTTGCGCTGCTGCGGTCGGCGGCGGGCGTGCTCAACAACTCACTCCCGGCCGGCCTCGCGCTGGTCAAGGCGATGGCGGGCGCGGGCGAACAGCCGGCGGCAGCCATGGTGCTGGGTCAGATCCTCGCGGGGCGGGCGCTGTGGCCGGACCTTCAGCAGTCGACGCTCGAGGCGCTGATCGAGAAGTTCGACCCGGAGCACCGCGCGACGCTGCTCGCGCAGCTCGGCCAGGGTTAGGCCGTCAGCTGCGGGGCGCTTCGACCATCGGCTTCAGCTGCCCGCCGTCGCGAAGCTTGCGCAGGTTGCTGGCGCCGCCAATGAAAGTGCCGTTGATGAAGATGAGCGGAAACGTGGACCAGCCGACCCACATCTTCAGCGCGAGGCGGCGCCGCCAGCCCGACAGGTAGCTGCCGTACTGCAGGTACTTGTAGGGAATGCCTTCGGCGTCGAGCACTTTGCGCGCGGCCTTGCCCGGGCCGAGCCACTTCACGCCGACCACCACCACCTTCTCGGCAGCCACGGCTGCGGCGACTTCCTGGACCAGATCTGCGTGGTAGTTCTGCTGAACGGGGACGATGGCGGAATGAATGGGCGGGCGAGGAGGAATCATGGTTGGCCCAAGCTAACGCCCAGCCGCCCTCAGTCGAGGATGATCTCGATCCCCTTCATCGGCGCGTCGACCGTGCGGCCCACGTCATCGAACCGCGGCTTGCGCCAGGCCGAGTAGGGCCGCCAGAAGCCACTGGGCTCTCTGGGGCCGAAGAACCCCATGTCGAGCTTGCCGTTGGCGTTCTCGTCTTCGAAGGCGCTGACGCAC
This sequence comes from Myxococcales bacterium, assembly GCA_038206395.1. GTDB lineage: Bacteria > Myxococcota > Myxococcia > Myxococcales > Myxococcaceae > JAGSPQ01. The sequence continues at coordinate 39,165 of JBBRAX010000039.1, forward strand.
CACTGGCCCAGGTCGACCTCGAACCGGAAGGTCAGCGCAGCGCCGGCGGGGATGACGAGGCTCTGCGATGGCGTCTTCAGGAAATTGCCCGGCGTCCAGACGAGAACGCGAACCGGGTGTTCGCGCACGGGGCCGGGAATGGAGCCCTCGAGGACGACCGGAGCGGACGCGAGCACAAGCCAGAAAAGGACCATCGGCGGCCAACCCTACCCTGAAGTCTGCAGGTGACAGTGCCGCCTGCGCCTCACACACGCTTGAGGCCAAGCGCCTGATCTCCCTGGGGCCTGGGCAGGGCACCCGTTCTGCAAAGTCCTGAAGGCAACGCTTCACACCGGAGACAACACCATGGCGCTCAGTCCTGCGGTTCAGCGGCTCCACCACGACCTCGCGAAGCTGCGCAAGGCGCGCCGCGAGGGAGACAACGACCACAAGGCCCTGCGCAAGGACACGCGGACGCTCGAGAAGCACCAGAAGGAGCTGACGAAGGACAAGAAGGCCGGCGACGTCGCGCACAAGCTGTTCGACCGCGCCGACAAGTCGTTGGACAAGACCGTGGCAGCCAAAGACAAGGCGCTGAAGCCGCTGGATCAGCAGAGGTCGGAGATCGCTGCGCAGCTCGAGGCAGACACTTTCGACTACGACGCGGTGGCTCCGGGCGTTCAGCAGCGCCCGGCCCTGCTGCAGCAGCTGGCCGATGTCACCCAGCGCCGCACCGACACCGCGTCGCGGTTCGACACGAAGATCGACGCCGATCGCGACCTGAAGGCGAAGCAGCACCTGACCATCGTCGCCAAACGTGCCGAGCTCGCGACCGATCGATCTGCGATCGCGCACGACCGCGCGGTGATCAAGCACGACCACGCCGAGATCAAGCACGACCGCCAGCTGAACGCGAAGCTGAAGTCGCGCGCGCTGAAGCACCTGCGCCCGGCCGAATACAAGATGGGGCTCGACGCGACGAACCGCGCTCGCAAAGAGCTGGGCCTCAATCGCGTGAACCACGTCATCCGCCCGATGGACCTGGGCACGGTGAAGGGCTGCGCCCAGTTCCTTCTCAAGTCGAAGAACGTGAGCTTCTGGTCGGGCCTGTCGACCGGCTCTGACCGCAAGAACCTCGAGCGCCTGGCGCGTGGCGACAAGGCCTTCGTCCCCGCGACGGGCGGCTACGTCACTCCACAGCTGTCGATGATGAAGGCGCTGGTCGAGATGGCGAAGCGCGGCCACATTCAGATCAACGCGCTCACCGGGGGTCACCACAGCACCGGCTCGAACCACTACAGCGGCACCGCCGTCGACCTCGACCTGCCGAACGCGGCGATGATCCAGTCGGTGGCGGCGAAGTACGGCGGGTTCCGGAACACCGAAACCAGCCACATCCACCTCGATTTCTGAAAAGAGCGGCCGCCTGCGTGGCCGGGCGCAGGTGAAGCGACACGCCACAATCGAAGCAGAGCCCACGATGCTTCAGAGCCCCAATCGCAGCTGATCGCCGGCGACCTTGTCGAAAGACGTGCCCAGCAACCCCAACGCGACGTCCATCGCCGGAGCCAGCTGCTTGTCGAGGTAGTGCGGGTAGTCCAACGGCGCAGTGCGCAGCGCCAACGGCTCGGGTCCGCGCGTCGTCATCACGTACTCGACCTCGTGCGTTGGCCCTTGTTGCTCGGTCTCTGCCTCGGCGAGCAGGCGCGCCACCTTCACGTGCGGCGGGGCTGACGTGTAGTCGTCGACATCGCGGCGAAGGCGCTTGCGATAGACGAGCTGATCGTCGAGCTCGCCCGCGAGAAGCCGGCGGCGAAGCGACAGCAGCCATGGCTCGTACGGCTCGCCCGCGAACAACTTCCGCAGCAGCTCGCGCTGGGCCTCGCGCGCCAGCGGGGTCCAGTCCGTACGCACTGCCTCGAGCCCGCGGACGACGAGCTCGCCTTTCCGGTTGAGGCCGGCGTACCGCTTCTTCGAGCCCTTCTCTGAGCGCCGCATCGTCGGCATGAGGAACTTCAAGTAGAGCGTGTCGAAGCGGATCTCGAGAAAGCTCGTCAGCCGGTGCTCGGCGGCGAGCTGCTCGGCCCACCACGCGTTCAGCGACTTCGCCAGGCGCTTCCCTTCGTCATCCAGCGCCTCGGGGCTCAACGCGGGGTCGAGCTGTACGAAGAGAGAGTCGGTGTCGCCGTAGATGACCGCCATCCCCTTCGCCTCGAACCACGCGCGCGAGCGTTCGATGATCTCGTGGCCGCGCCTGGTGATGGAAGAGGCGAGGCGGGGGTCGAAGAAGCGGCAGCCGGGCGCTCCGAGGACGCCGTAGAAGGAGTTCATCAGAATCTTGATCGCCGTCGACAGCGTCTCGTCGCCGGCATCTCGCGCGCGGGTTCGTTCGTCGTGAAGGTGCGAAATGATCTCGGGAAGAATTCCGCCCTCGCGCGCAAACGCGGCGCCGTCGAAGCCCTGCACCGGATCTACGCCGCGCGCCCACAACGCCAACGGGTCGATTTGAAAGGTGCGGACGATGCTCGGGTACAGCGACCGGAAGTCGAATGACGCGACGTTGGTGAAGAGGCCGGGGACGCTGTCGAGCACGTGGCCGCCGGGCGACGCAGTGGGGTCTGACGAGACGCCCACGTCGTGCGCGACGAACCCCCTTCGGTGCAGCTTCGGCAAGTAGAGGTGATCGAAGGCCGCCACCGAGCCGCCCTGGCGATCCATCGGAAGTCCGGTGAGCTTCGCGCGCGCGACGGCGAACTCGACCAGCTGCGCCTTCTGAAAGATGTCGCGCGCGAGCCGGGCGTCTTCGAGGTTGTAGGCGGCGAGCGCTTCCGGGTCTTCGCGGTACATGCGGCGAATCTCGGCCAACGGGTCCACGCCATGCGCGCGCTTCTTCCCCCGGCCAAGCACGCTCTGCGCGACATGCTCGAGGGTGTAGCGCTCGAAAGCCCACGACGCATTTCTCAACGTCGCGACGCCGTCGAGCACCACGCGGCCCGGTACGCGCGCGATCGACACCGACTGACCCGAGCCCGCGAGCACCCTCGCCGTTTCCCCCGCCCGCCCGATTGCCAGCGGCAGACCCACGGCCAGGCAGCGCGCCTCGAGCACGCGAAGGTCGAACTCCACCACGTTCCACCCGAGCAGCACGTCAGGGTCGGCGAGGCGGATCTGCGCAAACGCGGCTTCCAACGCGCGCTTCTCGTTCGCAAAGAACGAAACGCCTGGGCCGTCGGTGCCTTCGCGCACCATGAAGACGTGCTCGTTCGTGGCGCTGGCGAGGGCGATCGACAGAATCGGGCCGTCCCACCCATCGGTCTCGAGGTCGAGGCTCAAGCTCGACAGCCGCGGGCTCACCTCGGCAGCGCGAACCTGGGGGTCGAGAAACGTGGTGACGTTTCCACTGACGCGCGCGACCCCGTTCAGCGCCAGGCCGCCGTTGATGAAGCGTTCCATCGTGAAGCGGGCCGACGGCTTCACGTCGGACTCGAGCGCGACGCCGCCGTCCAGACGAATGCGATCGCGCTCCTGCAGCAGCGCGCGCTGGCTGAGGAAGTAGATCGCGTCGACGTCGGTGCCTTCCAGCGTACGCAGCGGGCGCGACTCTCGGCGCCCGGCCTGCGTCGGCCAGTGGCGGGGCACGAACATCACCGCTTCCTGCCCGGTGATGGTGGCGCGCACAGGCCCGCTGGTGTTCGAGGCCGCCCACAGGGTGAGCTCGACGCCGCGGGCGGTGTCCTTCCACTCGACCGAAAGAAGAAACGCCTCTACCAGGGCCACTGCTTGCCGCTGTAGTCGAGAAACCCGCCGCTGATCTTCGCCGACAGCGCGTCGAGCTGCGCGAGGATTCCTGCCGCCGACTCGGCCACTGCGACAGGAGCGCCCTCGCCTCCCATGTCCGTCTTCACCCAGCCCGGGTTGATGACCGCGGCGTGAATGCCGTCGCGCTTCAGGTCGATCGCCATGCTGCGGTTGCCCATGTTCAACGCGGCCTTCGACATCCGGTAGCCGTACGCGCCCCCTGAGGTGTTGTCGCCGATGGAGCCCATGCCGCTGGTGAGGTGCAGCACCTTCTTCGTCGTCCCCTCGCGCAGCTGCGGCAACAGCGCACCGGTGACGCGAAGAGGGCCGAGGGCGTTGATGGAATAGGTGGTGAACGCGTTGAGCTCCTTCGCGGCACCTGGCTCGCGCGCGTGATGACGATTCTCATGGGCTACCCCGTACCTCTGGGCAGCCCTGGACGCTACTGAGTGAAAGTCATGTAGGTCATGCACATCTCGTCGAAGCTGCTCTCGCCCCAGGTCACATCGCGCGGCATCTGCTGCACGCCGTTGATGACGGGCTGGTTCGGCGGCGAGTTGTCGTACGTGCAGGTGATGCGCAGCTTGTCGGTCTTCGCGAGCTTGACCGGCGTGGTGAGCTCGTACGTGCGCTGCCAGTTGAAGTCCCAGTTCTGCACGTCGAGCATGCATTGGGCGGTGCCGTCGGCCGCGATGCGCTCGAGCTTCACGCGCGTGCCGAGCTGATGCATGTGGCCCATGACGGAATAGACGGTCGCGTCTGCGTAGAGCAGGCCGGCGGGCAGTTCGCCGACCTGCACCGACTGGGGCTCGAACGCCTTGATGTCGAGGTTGTGCTTCAGCATCGGAAGAATGCGGGCGGTGTTCAGGGCGTTGGTGGGCGCGAGCTCGAGCGCGAGCTTCGTCTGGTCCAGCGGTGAGACGCCCGCGTGGCCCAGCGCGTTCAGGTTGTAGTGAATCTGAATCACGATGCGGCTGCCGGCGGGCAGCTTCAGCGCGGTGCCGATGGGCAGGCGGGTGGGCATCGCCCCCGGCACCCAGCCGGCGATCTGGTTCTGAATGGTTCCGCTGATGCCGACGCCGCCCTGCTTGCACGGGTAGCCGGGTCCGGGCGCGGCGGCGTCGAGCTTCTCGAGCTCGGCGACCTGCGCCGGCGCGACAGTGTACGCGAGCACGTGGTGCACCAGCGCGACGTTGCCGGGCAGCACTTCGTACGCGGGCACCATCACGTCGGTGGTCGTCTTCGGGTCGAGCGCGAAGCAGCGGTAGTTGTCCAGCGAGCCATCCATCGTGCGAGCGTCGAAGTCGGCGCCGATCGACATCGTCACGTCAGGGCGAACGACGATTGCCAGGGGAAGCTCGGCGTGGCGCGCGTCGGCGAGGTTGCCCAATGGAGCGCCCTCTTCCACCCACGCCTTCACCAGCGCCGTCTCTGAAGCCGAGAGGCGCGGGTCGTGCTGGTACGAATTGCAGTCGGCGCTCGCGTAGAACGGCGGCATCCGCTTGCTCTCAATCGCGATCAAAATCGGCGACGCCAGGCCCTGAGCGGCTTCGGGCATATCGAAGGCGAGGGGAGCGATGCCTCCAGCTTTGTGGCAGCTGGTGCACGACCGTTCGAACAGCGGCTGTATGTCGCGGTAGTAGGAGGTGACCGTGGCCGGGCCGCTGTCGGGTACGCCGGCGTCGGAGGCCGTCGTCGAGGGAGCACCACAGGCGGCCAGACAGAGAATGAAGGCGGGAAGTGCGCGCATGCGGGGCTGAACACAGCCGCCCTCGAGAAGTTTCGGCCACGGGCCTGCATGCTTCACGTCACGCGATTATGTAGAGGGGAGCATGCCGACCCCTTCGAAGTAAGTGAACCGCGTCGCTGTCACCGGGGTGGGGGTGCTGACCTGTCTGGGTCGCGGCCTGTCGCGCCATGCCGAGGCGCTGGTGCAGCAGCCCTGCGCGCTCGGGCCGATCGCCCTGTTCGCGGCGCCCCAGCTGGCGGGCTCGCCGGTGGGGCAGGTGCCCGCGGCCGCGCTCGAAGGCGCCCCAGACGACGCCGCGCGCGTGGTGCAGCTCGGATGGTGCGCGGCCCGTGATGCGCTCGGTGACTTCTCGCCGTCGACGCCCGGCGTCATTGTCGTCGGAACCACCACGGGCAGCATCTACGAGTCCGAGCAGGCCTTCGCGCGCGCCTTCGGGGTGCCGGGCGCGGAGCCCGCGCGGCGAATGCGCCATCACCCAATGGGAGAAGTGGCGTTTCAGCTCGCGTCGCGGCTGAAGGTCTCGAGCGAATGCCACACCTTCGCCACCGCGTGTAGCTCGAGCTCGAACGCGATCGGCTACGGGGCGCTGCGCGTGCGTCAAGGAGCGCCGTGGGCGTTGGTCGGCGGGGTCGACAGCCTTTGCCTGATGACCTACGCGGGCTTCAACGCGTTGCGTCTGTTGAGCCGCGGGGTCCCGCGCCCGTTCGATGCGAAGCGCTCGGGGGTGGCGGTTGCGGAAGGGGCCGCGTTCCTGCTGCTCGAGCCGCTGGAGCTGGCCGAAGCGCGGGGCGCGAAGGTGTTCGGCGAGGTGATCGGCTGGGGCTGCGCGGTCGACGCCTACCACCAGACCGCGCCCGACCCGACCGGCGTGGGAATGGTCGCCGCGATGCGTGGCGCGATCGACGAGGCGGGGCTGACCCTCGACGCCGTTGGCTACATCAACGCGCATGGCACGGCGACCGACGCGAACGATCGGGTGGAAGCGCTGGCGATCAATGCGCTGTTCGGCGCAGTGGCCCGGCCCTGGGTGAGCTCGACGAAGGGACTCACCGGCCACACCCTCGGGGCAGCCGGCGCGGTCGAGGCGGCGCTCTGTCTGGCGCTGCTCGAGACCCACCGCGCTCCGCCGACGACTGGGCTGCAGAGCCCAGACCCAGCGTGCGAACTCGCGCATGTGCCGACCAGCGGCGTCACGTTCGCCGGCTCGGCGGTGCTGAGCAACTCGTTCGGCTTCGGCGGCAACAACGCTTGCCTTGCCTTCCAGGCTCGCGGCGCGGCGCCCTTGCCCCCCCGAACCCGACCCATCCAGCCGGTGGCGTTCGTCCACGGAATGGGGGTGTTCGCTGCGGGAATCGCGAACTGCCGGGACCTGGCGGCAGCACTCCCGCATGCGCCGATCGCCAGCCCGTGGTCCGACGTGGCGGGAGACCGGGCGACGAGCCGCACCTCGCGGATGAGTGGGCTCGAACGGATGGCACTGGAAGCCGCGCGCGAGGCGCTCGGGGCCAACCCCGCCGAGGGCACCGCCCTGGTGATCGGCACCGCGTACGGCAGCCTCCAGGCGGCGACCGGGTTTCTCGAGGGCCTCGCGCGGCGCGGCATTGAGCACGGCAGCCCGCTCGCGTTCTACCAATCGGTCTACCACGCGGTGGCGGGGCAGCTTGGCATCCAGCTCGGCCTCAAAGGCATCGGGATGACCACGTCGGCCCGTGAGCTGTCTGGCGAGAGCGCGCTGCAGGTCGCCCTCGGCCTGCTCACCGATGGGCGGGCCGAGCGGGTGCTGGTGGTCGCGGCCGACGACGCCCCGCCAGCGCTCGGCGACCTGTTGCCGCCCGAGCACCCCACGCGGCTGAACGCGCCGTGCGGAGCAGGCGCGCTGCTGCTGAGCCGCGAGCCGTCGCTGCTGTGTGTGCGGGGGTGCGCGTGGGCCAACCACCCAGTGGCCGACGGCGCGTTGGCGTCACCGGCTCAGACGCAGGCGCTGCTCGCGCAGGCGATGGCCTCTGGCGCTCTGGGGTTGTCTTGTCTGGGCGAAGAGCTTTTGCCCGGGGTCACCCGCATCGACGATCATCGCCGATTCGGGCTCAACGCCTCGGGGGGGCTGCTGCGGATCGTCGCCGCCCTGCTGCGCCTTCAGGCCGAGCCCGGGCCACGGCGCGCGCTGATCCACGGGCTCGCGCTCGGTGGCGGTCAAGCCCTCACCACGGTCGAACGGCTGGCAGACCCGTGACCACCATCTGCCACTGAAGGAAGGGGCGCGGGACGGATCGGGTCCAATCTGGTATCTGCAGGGCCCATGACTCCCGGGAAAGGCGATTCTGCGAAGATCGAGAGGCTGCTGGTCGACGCGGGCTACTCCCGCTTCACGGTGACCAGCGGCGCCAGCGCGATCGTCGCGAGCTCGGCCGACGACACTGGCACCCAACGCGAGCGTTTCCGTTTCGTGGCGATTCCGAACCACAAGTACCGGGTGGAAATCGCCGAAGCGGGCCGCTGGAAGAACGCGATGATCAGCGGCCTCATCGAGACGATCATCCCGGCGCTGCTGAAGACCAGCGCGCTCGCCAAACTGGCGCGTTGAAACCGTTTCTGGCGTGTCTCGGGTTGCTGGTGGGGTGCGGCGGAGCCAACGTGCCGCCCATAGATGCGGGCACGCCGTGGGACAAGTGCCGGCTGCCAGACGCGTCGCCGAAGACGATTCAGCAGGTGGTGGATCGCATCAACGCCCTGCCGCGCCCGGTCGACATTCCGTGCGTGATTGCCGGCCTGCCGCGGCCGCTGGCAGTGGTGGCGAGCACCAGCGTGTTCAGCGCGCAGCCGGCTGAAGGGCGCAGAAGCCCGCGACTCTTCCTGATGCTCGACGGGCTGATTCTCGCGGTGGTGCCCGACGGCACGGGCAAGCACCTGCTGGAGTTCGGGCAGCTCGTCGCTCCCGGCCGAACGGTGAAGGCCGAGCTCGCGTTTCCGATCGATGGCGGCGTCGCCGACGCTGCGCCCTACGAAAGGGTGCAGATGAACGCGACCCAGACGAACTGCGCGCTGTGCCACCGCTTCGAGTCACCGCACGACGCCGGCTATTCCTCGGCGGGGTTCAAGCCAGACCCGGGCAACCTCGTACCGCTGAGCGAGCTGAAGCAGCAGCTGGCCGCGTGCGACTTCGCGGCCGAGAAAGAACGCTGCGACATGCTCTTCGCGGTGTTCAGCTTCGGCACCACGACCGAAGGAAAGTTTCCGGCGCAGTTCGAGCTCTTCGTTCAGTGAACCCCGCGGCTCTCGAGCGTCCGCCGAAGCGCGCGGACGACGTCGAGGCGCGGATCATCGGGGCAGGCCTGCTCGAAGTCGATCGCCTCGCGCAGTGCCGCCTCGAGCTGGTTCCGTTCGATCCACTGCCGCAGCAGGCCGAGGCGAATTTCCGGGTGGAGCACGCCAGCGGGAAAGCGGCGCAGTGATTCGGCCAGTGCCCCGCGGCGATAGAGCGCCACCTGCGCTGACAGCCCGTCACCGCGGCTTTCTTTCAGCCAACACCCGGCCTGTTCGGACTTCGGCCGCTCGTCGCACGCGCCAGGCATCACCGCTTCGGAAACGCGAAGGCTCGCGGGCAGCGCAGGAGCGTTCGGCCATCGCCGTGATTCGCCCGCGTGCAGCTCGATCGTCTCGCTGTCGGTGCGGACGCTCGCCGAGCCTTCGAAGACCTCGACGAAGGTCGAGTGCGAATCCACTTCGGCGGCGACGCGCCCGACCGCAGTGACGCTCACCACGTGCGGAGTGACCAGCCTCGCCGGCGTCCGCGACTTCACCTCGAGGCGGCCCCACGACAGCGCCACCGCTCCATCGTCTTTCACTGCCACTTTCGCCTCGCGCGATGGCGACAGCGTCGGCGCCTGGTACCGCTGCCACCCGAGCCCTGCCGCGACCGCGATCAACATCGCCACCGCCACCAGCGCCAGGGCGGGCCAGCTGCGATCCGGGCGCGCGGCGCGGTGAAGCACGTCTTCCCAGTCGCCGGCGTGCACCGGGCGCGCGGGAATCGTCGCGACCGTCTTCAGCGCGGCCGCAGCCTTCTCTTCGTCAGTCATGGCCTGCCTCCTTCAATGCGATCGCGAAGTCCCGACGCGCGTAGAACAGCCGCGTCCAGACGGTCTTCACGGGGATGTTCAGGGCCTGCGCCACCTCGGCGCCCGAAAGCCCCTGCAGCTCGAAGAGCACCAGCACTTCGCGCCGCGTGCCTGAGAGCTTCGAGAGCCCGAGTTCGACGCTGCGGCGGGCCTCGCGTTGTTCCAGCGACAGCTGCGGCGAGTCTCCGCTGACGGCTTCGGCCGCCGCCTCGAGGCCGAGCCAGCGGCGCCAGCGAGACGTGCGAAGCCGGCCCGAGACGACTTTCGACGCGACGCCGTAGAGCCAGGCGGTGGGCGACTGCGCGGCCGACAGCGCGTCGGCACGGCGCACCGCGATGACGAACACGTCTTGCAGCAGATCGTCGGCATCGAGCACGCCGCCGGCGAGCCGGTGAATCGCCTGGCGCAGCTCGGGGGCGTGGCGCAGGTAGAGCTCGCGCACGTTGGCCTGCGCGCGCTGCGAAGCAGCGGCAGCGTCGACGGTCAGGGCCATTGAAGCCCAGCTCCGGCGAGGGCGGTGAACTGCCAGCGCGGCACTGTCACGTAGGCGTCGATGCCTCCGATGCTCAGCCGTTCTTCGTTCGTTCGCACTGACGTGCTGCCCCAGACGCCGAGATGAAGCGGGCCGGCGATTCGGCAGGTGAGCCCCGCTTCCGCGTACGCGCCACCCGAGACCAGCGTCGCGCGCTGCGTCGCCGCCGCCGCCAGCGCCAGCAGCCTGCCGCCAATCGCTCCTTCCACCGCGAGCCGGCTTCCCAACCGCTTCACTGCTGCGACGCCGAGCGACGCCCACCCAGCAGAGAGTGAAACCTTCGACGGCCCCAGCGCGCGTTCGGTCGCGTCGGACAAGCCCCCCGAGAGAGCGACGCCCCAGCCGCCGTACGTCACGGTCAGCGCGAGCTCGGCCGCGGGCAGCGGAGCAGGCGGCGTCCGCGCAGTCACGCCCCCGCGGGCCATCAGCTGAATCACCACCGGCGTCGGGGCAGGTGCCGGCGGAAGCCCAGCGACCGCCGCGGGAGCCTGCGTCACCACTGGCGGCGGCGCGACCACCACCACCGGCACTGGCTTCGGGCCGGCCGGCTTGGGCGCGACGACAGGTTCGGCCACCACCACGACTGGCGCGCTGCGCGGCTTCCGTTCGACCACGGGCGGCGCCCGCACCAGGGGCACGCCGCTGTCCTTCGTCCAGCTCGCGAGCAGCAGGAAGATCATCTGCTCGACGGCTTCGCACTCGGCGGCAGGCGCGGGAACTTCGCGTCGCATCGCCCGGCCATCGGCGAGCACCGCGTCGACCACGACCGCCTGGTTCGCGCGCCGGATGGTCAGGCTGAACCCCGGACCCAGCCTGGCGAGCCTCTGCCTCAGTGAGTCCACTGTCACGCACGCGCTGCCCGGCTCGACCTCGATCGGGCTTCCGGCCAGCAGCAGCGCGACGAGAATCCCCAACTTCGGCGGCTCAGGGGCAGACGGGGTCGAACGAGGTGTTCGGCAGTGTGGACGGCAGCGTCGAGATACCGAAATCGTCGAGCGCCTCCGCGTAGGAGCCCGAGCCTTTGCTCGCCAACTGCTGCAGCGTGTAGCGGGCGACCGTGAGCGCGGCCTGCGGCTGCTGCGCCGCCGGAACCTCTGCGTAGGTGCCGTAGAGGTCCTGGCAGATGGGGCCGCACTCGGTGATGCGCTGCGCGTTGAAGAGCAGCTGCGCGTTGAAGCGCACCTGTGCCGCGCCCTGCGACTTCAAGCCGACCAGCTGGGTGACCCTGGCGAAGAGCGCCGCGTTCTGGTTGCGGTCGCCGTTGCTGCCACCGTCGGGATCATTGCAGTAGCTGCCGGCGCCAGGCGAGTCGGGCCAGATGCCGCCGGGCATCGTCGAGTCTGCGTAGGTCGGCAGCGCGTCATCGGCCGAGCAGCGGGGAAACGGCGTGCCGTCCGAGATCAGCAGCACGCCGTAGTGCGTCTGGGCGAGCTCGCTGGTCCCCGCCGGCGTCGTCTTCAGTGCCGCGATGTCTTCAGTGACGACCTGCAGCGCAGCGTCGAGGGCGCTCTGCATGTCCGTCGCCTTTCCCAGCTGTCCCTGCAGGCCCGCGATCGCCGTCAGCAGCGCGGCGTCGGAAGGCGAGGTGAAGCCTGAGGCCGGGTGGATGCCCTGCGGGGCTCCCGCGAAAGGAATCAGCGACACCCGAGCGCCCCGCGTGCCGAGCCGGGTCATCAGGGCCTTCAACGCGCGGACACGCGCGGGCTCGGTGACTCCCGCAGGCGGGATGATCGACTGGCAGAACCCGGCCGCGCCGCCCTGACTGCCGGGAGGATCTGTGACGCACATCGACCCCGACTGATCCAACAGCACGACCACTTTGAGCTTCAAGGCGATGGGGCAGCCCGCATCGACGCCTGGTGTGCCGCCGCACGCCGCTTCATTCGGATGCTGAAGGCGCAGCTCGTCGAGGCCGACGGCGCAGGCCTCGCCGCATGCCACTGAAGCAGCCTGCCCCGACGACCAGCACGAGCCCTGCGGCCCGTACGACGGGTCGAGGCTGTTCTTCACACCACCCGTCGCTTCGTAGCAGCCGACGTATTTCGCGCACGCCGGCGACTGCGCCAAGGGCACCCCGCCGCCACCCGCGCCGCCCTGGCCCAGACTCCCGAGCTGCGTCAGTCGCAAGTCGCAGCCCTGTACAGCGATCGACAACACCACCAGCGTCAGCGTTCGGCCCATGTGAGTGGCCCTCCTGCCAAACCCAGTGTCGCCACCGGGAAATACCTTCACTGCTACCGGCCGTGGAACTCGCGCACCTGCTTGAACTGCAGGTTCCCATCGGGCAACACCTTGATTTCCATGTCCAGCGACAGGGGCTTCTGGGTGTCGAGCCAGACGTCATTGCAATTGCCGCCCGGGTAATAGGAAGGCTTCGCCTTGCAGTAGGCGATCTCGATCTTCTTCGCGATCTCGACGATCTCGATCATCCGTGCAGGGGTGAGGAGCGTGGTCGTCATCACCGGCTCTGCGACAGTCGGCTTGGCGTAGCGCGTGGTCGAGAAGCGCGGCGGGCGGCCAGCGTCCGAGAACGATGCGACGTTGAACTCGGTGAGGGTGCCGGGCAGTGGGTTCGTGACCAGGTTCTCGCCCTTCTGCACCGACAGCGTGTACCCGTAGACCGAGTCCGTGCCGACGACGCGCGTCACCAGCACCAGGTTCGCCTGCTCATCGCCGTACGACGGGTTCACCGCGATGCCCATGCCCGCGGTCGCGTGATCGAGGCGCGCGAAAGAACGTTCGACCAGCGCGCGCGGGTTCCACAGGCTCGCGTAGACGGCCTTGATTCCGCACTGCACCGACTTCGGCTTCACCTTGAGCTTCGTGACCACGCCATCCGTCTCGCTCTCGATGCGGCACGACAGATCTGCGTTGTCGGCCTTCGTCGCTTCGATCGCGAAGCTGTCGTAGAGCCCGGCGCCGTTGAAGTTCGCGATGTCTTCCGACGTCGCGCTCGAACGGAACTTGAAGTTGATCACCCCCGGGTTCACCGCGTTGAGGCGCGCCGTCACGTCGGTGACCAGCGCGGGCGGAACGTACGCCTTCATGAACGCCGCCTGCACCGCCGCCGCCTGGGCGTTGCGTTCGGCCGGAGCCAGCGCTCCCGACTTCTCGGCCACCACCAGCGCCTCGACCATCGCCTTCAGCGCTGCATTCTGCGGCGCCGCGATCAGGTCGCGGTAGTACTTCACCGGAACTCCGAAGCCGCGCGGGCTCAGGTCGTAGCCCGTCGCCGTGCTCACCGTGCCGTAGCTGCCCACGCGGCCCAGCGTGCCCGTGAGCAGGCCCAGGCCGTTGCCCTTGCCGCCGAAGGTCTTCGAGAAGTTGAAGCACAGCGACGACATCACCGGGCACAGCTCGTCGAAGCTGAGCAGCCGCGAGTCATCGGCGATCGGCAGCGGCAGCCACGGCCCGCTGAGCTTCTCGGCAAGCTTCGCGGCAATGATTTCCGGCGTCGTCGCTTCGAGCGTGAACCCTTCGTTCGTGACCGTGAGGTGCACTGGCTTGTCTGCGAACGCCGCGAGCACCGCGTGGGTCAGGCTCGCATCGCGCAGCACCATGTTCGGGGTGTTGCGTTCCTTCGCCTTCAGGTTCACGTGGGAATTCACGTCCTGGTAGGCCCTGGTGATGGTGCCCGCCACGACAGAAAGGTCGAGCGGCAGATCGTCGAACACCGGGATGTCGATCGGCCGCAGCATGCTCGAATCCGCCGGGAAGATTTTCAGGTAGCCCCACGCCTGCCCGTTGTTCAGCGCGACGTATTTGATGTCGCCCAGCACCTGGTCGATCGTCTTCAGCTCGATGCCCAGCGCCGTCGCCTGAGCGCCGATGCGGGCAAACGTCTGCTGCGGACCCGTGGCAACGAACATCAGCTTCACGCTCGGAATCGCGATCGCCGCCTTCACTGCCTTCAGGCCGTCGAGCAGCGTCTCTTCCGCGATGATGTCGTCGGGGTAGAACTGAATCGCGTACGTCAGCGTCTGCGCGTCGCCGAGCTTGTACGTCTGCACCGTGCCCGCGAAGAACCGCTTGGTGTTGGTGAAGTAGGTCGAGTTGTTGAAGGTCTCCATCGTGTCGGAGACGGCGCACTGCTTCTGCGCGAAATAGAAGTGGTACTTCGCGTAGTCCGGCACCTTGCCGCTGACGGTGAAGTTGCCGTTGAAGAAGTGCACGACCTTCGTGGCCGGCGCTCGGTTGTCGATCAGGAACTTGCCCGATCGGCCCGAGCTGCTCAGCCCGCCGCCCGGCGTCGAGAACGCGGTGAAGGTCGCTGCGTCCAGCTTGTTCACCGACAACGCCTGCGCAGCGCCGGGAACTTCAACGACGAGGCGCGCCGTCGAAGCAGAGTAACCATACAGATTGAAGTACACGCGATCGCCCGCGGCGACGGTGATGGCCGCGGTCTCGACAGCGGTCGCGCCTTCCGACTTCACGTCGTAGCTTGCCGGCGTCGCCGCGGCGTTCTTCCGCAGGTAGAGGTCCGCGTCGCCGGTGCCGGTCGACTTGAAGGTCAGCTTGCCCGCAACGGCGGCGGTGTAGCTGCCCGTCTTGCTGGTGCCCTTCGGAATCGAGGTGCTCGCGACGAGCTCGAGGGTGGTCTGCTGCGGCGCCGCGTCGGGAGACACCAGGTCGAGCTTCGCCGTCGACGCCACGTAGCCGTAGACCAGCCAGTGCACTGAGTCGCCCGCGGCCACGCTGAGGCGCGCCTCTTCCGAGCTGTTCGGGCCTTCCGACTTCTGATCGGCGACCGAGGTCGTCGGCGCGCTGCCCTTCTTCAGGTAGAGGTCGACGTCGCCCGTGCCCGTGGTGCGGAAGACGAGCTCGCCCGCGACGGTCGCAGTGAAGACGCCCCGCTTGCCCACGCCCTTCGAGATCGCCGTCGACGGAAACAGCGAGGTGTTCAGCGCGCTGTCGTCGACGCCCGTGCCGTCAGACGCGAGGTCCACCTGGGCCAGCGAGTCGCCGCAGGCGGCGAACAGCCAGAGAGAGAGGACGGCAACGCTGAGGCGAAACATGCGGCGGCTCCGGTGGTGTAGTTTCAGGTGCGCCTTTATCCGACATGTCCGCCATTTCATAGCTCTCTGCGTCATCTGAGTGAATTCAGGTTCTTAAGTGGGTCGCAGCGCAGGTGGTTCCCGTCGGCGGCCCACCCGCGGTAGGGCGAGGGGATGGGAGAAACACGGAAGCCGAGGGTGCTCGTGGTGGGGTGCGGCGGCATCGGCGGCATCGTCGCTTCGACGCTGGCCGAGAACCCGGGCCTCGAGCTCACGACCCTGACCACCAACCCGGCGATCGCGGCGGCGATCACCGAGCAGGGCTTTCGCGTGAAGACAGAAGACGGCCACACCACCACGCGCGGCCGCGCCGTCACCCAGCTCGCCGCAGCAGAGCTCTTCGATTGGGTGCTGCTCGCGACCCAGCCACCGCAGGTCGAAGCAGCGGCGCGCAGCGCCTTGCCGCACCTGGCACCGACCGGGGCGATGGTCTGTTTTCAGAACGGCCTCTGCGAGGCGCGCGTCGGAAAAATCGCGGGCCCCGAGCGCGTCATCGGCGCCGTCGTCGCCTGGGGCGCGTCGATGCTCGAGCCCGGCGTCTACGAACGCACCTCGAACGGCGGCTTCACCATCGGCCGCATCGACGGCGCCGACGATCCGCGCCTGCCCGAGCTCGACATCGTCCTCGAGCCCATCGGCCCGGTCACCATCAGCCGCAACCTCGCCGGCGCCCGCTGGAGCAAGCTCGCCATCAACTGCGCCATCTCGACGCTCGGCACGCTCGCCGGAGCCAGGCTCGGCGCGCTGATGACCCACCGCCACGTCCGGCGGCTCGCGCTCGAAATCATGAGCGAGGTCGTCGAGGTCGCGCGCGCCGAGAAGGTACGGCTCGAGAAGGTGTCGGGCACCATCGACCTCGAGTGGATCGCGCTCACGCCAGCCGAGCGGCTCAGCCTCGGTTCGCCGAGCCTGTTCGCGAAGCACGCGATGCTCCTCGCGGTCGGCGCGCGCTACCGGCGAATGAGGTCCTCGATGCTCGCGGCGATCGAGCGAGGCCGCACGCCGGCGGTCGACTTCCTCAACGGCGAAGTGGTCGACCACGGCCGCACGCACGGCATCCCGACGCCGGTGAACGCCGAAGCGCAAGCAATGGTGCACGCGCTCGCCCGTGCGGAGCTCAAGCCGGGCATGGATCTGGTGCGTCAGCTGGCCGACTTCGCCGAGGCGAAATCAGCGCCGCCGAAGTGACGAGATGTTCGCCGCAGCGGCGCGCGCGTTCGCCCGGCGCTGCGCCTCACGCTCGATGTTCCTGAAGGTGTCGGTGAGGCCGTCAGCATTGGCGCGGTTGGCGGCAAAGGCGGGAATCGCTCCGCCGGGGTCGACGCAGAGCTTGTAGATGACGTGCGACGTCTTCCCGTCTTCCGAGGGAGTGACGAGCCAGCTTCCTTCGCTGAGCTTCAGCCGCACCACGCCGTCGACCTCGGGCATCGCCGCCGGCACCGCGAACCAGTGGTTGGCGAAGACGCCTTCGGGATCCTTCTCGGCGTCGCGGTCGAGATACGTCTTGTGAATGAAGTCCCGCGGCGAGAGCACCGGCACGTCCATTCGCGCGTACGTGTAGCGGGCGCCGTCAGGCTCGGTGCCGAGCACAAACTTCGACTCAGTCATGTACGGCATGAAGACGGTGAAGCGCTTCACGTCGGTGATTGCGTTCTGGATGTCGATCACCGCGGCAGCCAGCGTCTGTTCGGCCCAGACCTCTTTCACCTCCGAGCCCTTTCGCGCGCGCGTCTTGATGACGGTGGGCTCGGTGCGCTGCGTCTCCCACGGATTTTCTTCAGGCAGAGCGGCGGTGCTGACGGCGAGGACACTGCAGAGCAGGAATCGGTTCATGCGCGCGACGGTACGGACCTGACCTCTCGCCGACATGTGCCGGAAGTCATTCGTACCGGCATATGACTTTGGGCACATGTGGCGGTTTCCGCGGATCCGTACCTTGCGCGGCATGAACCCAATCATGAACGCCGTCGTCAGCACCGCCCACGGCACGGTGGAAGTCCTGAAGGTGTTGCAGCGCCCGGCTCCGCTCCCGAAGAACGGCGAGGTGCGGATTCGCGTCGCCGCCGCGGGCCTCAACCCTTCCGAGGTCAACGCGCGGCAGGGCATGTACCCCGACGCGCCGCCGCCACCGATGGTGGTCGGCTACGAGGTGGCAGGCGTCGTCGAGGCGCTGGGCGCAGGCGTCGATGCGTTTGCCGTCGGAGATCGCGTCTGGGCGCTGTGCCGCTTCGGGGGCCACGCCGAGGTCGTCTGCACGCCCGCCGCCTGGGTTCGGCCGCTGCCCGCGTCGATGACCTTCGAGCAAGGGGCCGCGATCCCCGTCGCCTACGCCACTGCCGTCATCCTCGTTCACGACCTCGGCCGCATTCGCGAAGGCGACGTGGTGCTGGTGCACATGGTGTCGGGCAGCGTCGGCCTCGCGGTGCTTCAGCTGTGCCTTCGGATTCCAAACGTCACCGTCATCGGCCTCGCGTCGCCTTCGAAGCACGAGGGACTCAAGGCGCTCGGCCTTCACCACGCGCTCGACTCACGCGCTGCCGACTTCGAGGCGCAGGTTCGAAAGCTCACCGACGGCCGCGGCGTCGACGTGGCGCTCGACCCACTGGGTGGAAAGAACTGGAAGAAGAACTACCGGCTGCTCGCCGCGCTGGGGCGCCTGATCGTCTACGGCTTCAGCGCGGCGACGGGTCCGGGCAAGCGCAGCCTCGCGAAGGCCGCGTGGCAGCTGGCGCACACGCCGATCTTCATCCCGCTGTCGTTGATGGAAGCGAACAAGGCAGTGATGGGCCTCAACATGGGGCGGCTCTTCGACCAGCCCGCCCTGATTTCCCGCGGGCTCGACACGCTGTCGCGGCTGGCCAGTGAGGGGGGCCTGGCTCCGCTGGTCGACTCGGTCTTTCCGTTCTCGCGCGCCGCCGACGCACACCTGCGGCTCGAGTCCCGGACGAATCTCGGCAAGGTCGTGCTCGTCCCCGACGTTCAGGGGATGGCGTGATGGGCTCCTTCATCGCTTTCGCGCTGCTCGCGGCGAACCCCATCGGTGGCTTGATGGTGGCGATTCCCTTCGCGGTCTTCTCGCTGAACTACGCGCCATGGCTCACCGTCGTGACCGGCGTCCCTTTCGCGTACCTGCAGGTGCTCGTCATCGACGCCTCGTGGAACCGGCTCGAAAGGTGGGGCTGGTGGCAGCGGCTGCTGCAGAAGAGCCGTGGAAAGTGGGCCGACCGTCTGGTGCAGTCGCGCGGCGCCTTCTGGATCACCTTCGTCGCAACGCCGGTGATCGGCCCATGGATGGTGATGGCCCTGATGCGATGGGTCGGCGTGCCGCAGCGAAAGGTGGCGCTGGCGTTGACCGCGTCGATGGTGACGGCGGCGAGCGTGGTCGCGGCGCTCTGCGCGTACGTGCCGGCGGTGTTCTCGAAATGATCCACCTGGCACTGCTGGTGGTGCTCGCGGCCGAGCCCGAAGCCGCGCCGCGCTGGAGCTTCGCGGCGATGCCGACCTTCAACTTCTCTTCCGACACGGGGTTTGGGTTCGGCGCGCGCGGCAAGGCCGAACGGCTCGCCCACGGCACCGAGCCGTTTTGGCTCAGCCTCGAGGCGCAGCTCTACGGCTCGACGGGCGGCACGCAGATGCACTTCCTGTCGGCCGACATGCCGGCGATCGCGGGCTCGAAGTGGCGCGTCGATGCGCTGCTCGGCTTCCGTCGCAACGTCGCCGCCCGCTACTACGGCGACGGCGCGAACCCGGAAGACGACGACACCGCGTACACCGAGACTGCACCGGTCGCTCGCCTTCGCGCGCGCCGCAGCCTGCCGAACCATTTCTCGCTGCAGCTGGGCTACCGCGCGTTCCTCGAGCACATCGATGCGCCTGACGGCTCTCGTCTACAGCGCGACCAACCGTTCGGCTCGAGAGGCGGCGCCTACAGCGAGCTCGCCGCCGGCCTCGCCTACGACACGCGGGACGACGAGTGGGTGCCGACGCGCGGCGTGCTGATCGAGACGTCGGTGCGCGCGACGTCGCACGTCATCGGCAGCACCGGCTCCGCGATCGGCTTCTTTGGGTCGGCCGCGGGCTACCAACCGATCGCGAAGGGCTGGCTGCTGGCAGCGCGCGTCGCCGTCGACGCGACCTTCGGAGACGTGCCTTTCAATCGGCAGGGTGACTTCGGCACGCTCATTTTCCCCTTTCTCGTCGTCGCCGGCGTCGGAGGCGGGCAGACGGTGCGCGGCCTGCTGCAGAGTGAGTACACGGGCGCGCGCAAGCTCGTCACCAACCTCGAGCTGCGCTTTCCGCTGTGGGCCTTCACCTTCTTCGGCCAGCAGCTAGCGCTGTCGGGCGTCGCGTTCGCCGATGCGGGCCAGGTCGACCTCGGCAAGGTGCACCTGGGCGTCGGCGGCGGTCTGCGGATCCGCTGGGGCAGGTTCTTCATCATCCGCCTCGACGCTGGCTACGCGGAAGACCGCGTCCGCTTCTACGCCGACTTCGGCCACGTCTTTTGACCTTCACCAACCCCAAGGAGAAAAACCATGCACGTCGTCATCACTGGATCATCGTCTGGCATCGGAGCCTGCCTCGCGCGCGAGTACCACTCGGCCGGAGCGCACGTGACCCTCGTCGCCCGCCGCACTTCCCTGCTCGAGAAGCTCCGCGATGAGCTGGCAGAGCGCTGCGAGGTGGTCGTCGCCGACCTCTCGACCGCTGACTGCACGCGGTGGCTTGGCGCGCGGCCCATCGACGTCTTCATCAACAACGCCGGCTTCAACATCACCGGGCCCTTTGACTTCGCCGATGACGCGGAGGTGGCGAAGATGTTCCAGGTCGATCTGCTCGCTCCGATTGCACTGGCGCGCGCGGTGGTGCCGGCGTTGCGCGCGCGCGGGCACGGCACGTTGATCAACATCAGCTCGGTGGCGGGAATCGTGCCGCCCGCGGGCATGGCCTGCTACTCGGCGGCAAAGGCGGGCCTGGCTGCTTTCTCTGAGGCCCTCAACGCCGAGCTCGCAGCTTCGGGCGTCCACGTGCTCACCGTGTACCCGGGGCCGATCGACAACGGGAACAGGCAGGACAGCCTGACGGTCTACGGCCCGAACTCGATGGCGGGCGCCGTGCCATGGGGCCAGGCGAAGGACCTCGCGAGGGCGATTCGGCGGGCGGCTGAAGCCCGCAACGACCGCCTCATCTTTCCCCGCTTCTACAACCTGTCCCGTGGCTTTCCTTCGATTGCCCGGTTCCTCGTCAACCGGTTCACCCCGCAGATGCGGCTACCCGCCCTCGCTGCCTCGACCCGATGATTCGAATTCGATCGAACACCCCGTGACGCACTGCGACAGATTCGATCGAATTCGATCGAACATTCTGTGACGCACTGCGACGAGTTCGATCGAATTCGATCGAACATCCGGTGACGCACTGCGACGGCTTCGATCGAATCGATCGATCGCGGTGCAGCGTCGCCTCGCAGGCCTCACCTGGGGGGCTGCCGGGCCGCGGGGGCCACAAAACGCCCGCGAAACCCCCTGATTTGCGAACGATTGCCGTCCACCTGCACAGAAACCCAATTCCTCAGGCGGCGAGAATCCTTTCACTTCGTATCCAACCTCTCGAGGAACCCATGGCCATCAACAAGGTTTCGACCCCCGCCCTCAACTCCTTCATCAAGCTGTCACCGCTGGTGCGTCCTCCTGATGCAGGGGCGACGGCGGCAATGAAGGACCTCGCGAAGAACAACGCAGGCAAAGGTTCGATCTCGGGCCAGGAGCTGGCAGCCGCGATCACTGCCGGCACGAAGGACCTCGACAACCAGGCGGCCGGCTCGGAGTTCGCGGTCATCAAGAAGTTCGTCGACGCCAACGGCCCCAAGCTGTCGCCCGAAGCGAAGAAGGTGTTCGACGTCTACAAGAAGCAGGTCGAGCTCGCGAACGCGAACGGCCAGACGGGAATCGACACGCGGTCGTACGCGAAGATGACGGCGGCGATGAACCAGGCGGCGAAGCCGGCGGCCGCAGACGTGACCTCGGGCCAGGCGATGGCCGAGCTGCTGAAGAGCAACCCGAAAGACGGCTCGATCACCGGCAAGGAGTTCACCGACGCGGTCGTGAAGGGCACGAATGACCGCGACGCGCAGGCGGCCGGCAAGGAGTTCAAGGACATCGCGAAGTTCGTTCGCGAGAACGACAAGAAGCTCTCTCCCGAAGCGAAGAAGGCGTTCGCGGTCTACGAGAAGGCGGCCAAAGAAGCGCAGGCGAACGGCCAGACGGGCATCGCCGACGCCGACTACAACAAGATGGTTCGCGAGATGGCGAAGGCGGGCGCGCCGGCCCCGGCCCCGAAGCCGGAAGTGAAGCCAGCCGTCATCACCGCCCCGGTGATTCCGAGCAAGATTGACGCGGGAGCGGCGAAGGCGCTGGACGCCCTCGGCGCGGCGAACCCCGGCCCCGGCTCGATCTCGGGCAAGGAGATGGCGGCGACCATCAAGGCGGCGACGGAAGACCTCGACGGCCAGGCGGCCGGTAGCGAGTTCAAGCAGATCGCCGATTTCGTGAAGAAGAACGAGGGCAAGCTGTCGCCCGAAGCGAAGCAGGCTTTCGGCGTCTACGAGAAGGCGGCGAAGGCGGCCCGTGCGAAGGGCGAGACGGGCATCCCTACCCCCATCTTCAACGAGATGTTGAAGGCGATGGAGGCCGCCGGTCAGCCGAAGTACGCCGATGCGGGCATGGGCGCCGAGCTGAACAAGCTCGCTGCGGCCAACACCTCGAACGGCTCGATCACTGCGAAGCAGCTGTCGGAAGCCGTCAGCAAGGGCGCGCGTGACCTCGACGGCAACTCAGCCGGCAAGGAATTCGAAGACCTCGCGAAGTTCGTCGCCGAAAACCAGCAGCTGCTGACGCCCGACGCAAAGGCCGCCTTCGCGCTTTACGAGAAGGCCGCGATGGACGCGCGGGCGAAGGGCGGCACGTCGGTGGGCTCGCTTGAGCAGTTCGACAAGCTCGTGAAGGACATGAGCAACGTGAAGGAGGAAGGCGGCACAGCGGCGCCGACCTTCCCGGGCGTCGACGCGAGCCCGAACCAGCTGAAGGACTTCATGTCGCAGCTGCAGACCTTCTTCAGCACGCTGCAGAGCGTCGCGCCGACGGCGCCCGCGGCGGGCTCGAACGGGGCGAACCCGCTGCTCGACCAGGCGTTGAAGGCGAAGCAGCAGCTGATGGCTCCGAAGGCGCCGCCGGCGGGCGCTCCTCCCCAGCAGCAGGCGCAGTACCAGAAAGACCTCGCGCGCTTCACCCGCCTCAATGACCTGGCCGACAAAGTCATCTCGCAGGTGAAGGACCTCAAGACGCCCTTCAACCCCAACCTCCTGGTTCCCGCTTTCCCGCCCCCGGACGCGACCCCGCTACAGCTGGCGCAGTTCGAAAGCGACCTCTCGAAGTTCGTCGCCGCGAACAAGGCGGGCACGTCGAGCAATGCGACTGCGACCAGCTCGACGGGTTCGAGCGGCGCGACCAGCGCGACCCCGACCGCGGGGCAACAGTCAGCGGTGAACGCGGGAAGCGACGTGGCCGATCAGGCGATTCGCGCCATCGGCGAGCTGAAGGAGCCAGCACTCCCGGGTCCGGACGCCACCCCAGCGGATCTCGCCGCGTACGAGAAGGCCTCGAAGCGCTACGACCGGATGCTGGAGCTCATGACGACCGCCATCAAGAAGCGTGACGAGCTGCAAATGTCGATCATCCGCAAGCTGTAGGCCTCTTCGCCGACAGCCCCTGTTGGCCGCCGCCCGGCCCGTCTTCGAAATTCGAAGGCGGTGCCGGGCGGTGTCGTTCTGTCTTGGGCCGTCGCGCGACTGTCACGTGACACGGGGGCCTTCGCGCCCTGCAACCGCCCGTCAGGTGGTCGGATTCGGCTGGCCAGCCCCTTGCGATGAAGGCCGGCATGGCTCCCATCTCTGCGAACCGTTCGACTGTCGCCCCCCGCGTGAAGACTGCCGCTCTGCGGGCTCCGCCGCCGAAGGTGGCCGAGCCAGTTGGAGGCGAAGCGAAGCCTGGAAAGCTGAAGACCTTTGTCAATTCCGAGAACCCGCTGCTCCCGAAAGACGGGTACCTCGACTTTTCCTACAAGCCGCTCGACGCAGGCCGCGGCCAGATGCCGACGCGCATCAAGCTCGCCGACGGCACCGTCGCCACCGCGAAGGAAGTCGAGCTGGTGAACGGCCAGAAAGCCTTTCTGATCAAGAACGGCCAGCGCGAAGTGCTCGCCGTCCCGCTGGGTAACGGCAGCGGGGGAGCGATGCGCTACTTCGTCCCCCAGGACGGCGCGTCGCTGATGACGATGAAGCCGTCGCACGCCTGGGCGATGGATCCGAGCAACAACCTGGGCGCCCTCTTTCAGCGCGCCACCTTTCTCGCCAACCGCGGCGATCCGCCGGTGACGAGCCCGGCCGACCTCGCGAGCGCGAAGAAGGCGCGGGACATCAAGGCGTCGGCGGGCGTGGCGAAGCAAGTCGACAACCTCGCCGCCACTTCGGTCGCGGCGAAGGGAAAGGTCGCGGAAGCGTCGGCAAAGGTGGCGGCGGCGATGAAGGATCTGCAGCCCGCGCTGAGAGACGGGACGATCATCAACCGCCCGAACGCGAAGGGCGAAGTGACCTTCGAGATCGCGCGCCCCGCCGAGATGTCTTCCAGCGAGCACGCGAAGCTGGTCGAGAAGTTCGGCGACCGCCTCGACAACCTCACCAGCTCGGCCCGCGTCGTCGAACGCGAGATGAACCGCGCCAGCGCGCTGCGTGAAGGCAACGCCGCCGACCTGATGGCGAACGTGAACTCGGGTCCTTTTCTCGCGAGCCTCGAGCAGCTGCCGCCGGCCGCGCGGATGAAGAAGATCAACGAAATCTCGGCGCAGGTCGCGGGCACCCGGGCGGGCGCGCAGCTGGCCGACGACTTGTTCGGCAAGCACCCGGGCAAGGAAGGCAAGTCGATGGGTGTGTTGACGCCGTCGACCGAGCTCGGGAAGTTGATCTTCAAAGACGTCTACAAGGATCCGGCGGCGATGGATCAGCTGAAGGGCCTTTCGGCCAACCTGAGCCCGCAGTTCCCCGGCGACAAGCGCGAGGCCACCGACCGCCTGTTCGAAGTGGCGCTGGGCCGCAACCTCACTCCCGCCGAGATGCACGCGTCGTTCGACCTCGCGTTCGCAAAGCCCGAGCAGCTCGAGACGGGCCAGGGCTTCGACAAGTTCGGCGACGTCACCGACCTGCTGTCGTCGCTGGGTGAGACGGCCGAACGGGGAAAGAACGCGAAGCTCAAGGGCGCCGGCAACAGCGGAGCGGCCATCTTCGGCACCTTCCAGCTGATGCGCGGCCTGGCTGACCTCGGCAAAGATCCATCGTTCAGCACCGCGGTCACCGCGACCGAAGACGCGGCGCGCGCGGCGGGGGCGTGGGCGGGCTGGCTCGCGAAGGAAGGCTCGGCGTTCCAGAAGGTCGGCAAGACGCTGGGCATCGCGTCTGACGTCATCGGCCTGGTGAAGGACCTTCACGGGATGGCGACCGCGTCGTCGCCCGACAAGAAGTACGACGGGTTCGTGAACTCGTACGCCTCGGCGCTGATCATCGCGGGCACGCTCGCGTCGTCGGTGACGCCCTGGGGCATCGCGGCGCAGGTCGTGGGCCTCGGCGTGAAGCTGCTGCGACCCGAGACGTCGGACGCGTACGACAACGCGCACAAGACACTGAAGCAGGTGACGAAGACCCAGGCCGAGAAGGACGCCGAGGCCGCCGCCGCGAAGGCTGACTACGACCGCCGGTCGACCCGAGAGCGCGGAAACAGAATCTAACGACCGTTGGTAGGGTGTGGGCTGTGCGGTTCCTCGCCCTGCCCTGCCTGCTCTGCCTCGCCGTCGTCGCGTGTGCGCCACGCGACCTGGGCCCGTCGACACTGACCGTGACGGTGCGAACGAACGCCGGTACCGGCGACGACATCGCGCGGCTCGAGGTCAGCACCTCGCTTGGAAAACAGACGAATGCCCAAACGGTAGAGAGCCGTGCCTTCGCATTCCCGGTCACCGTCACCGCTGCGATGAGGCGCGAAGCCGGCACGCTGGGCGTCTCGGTGCTCGCCTTCGATGCAGACGGAAAGCAGGTCGACGAGGGCCATGCTTCGGTGGCGGTGGAAGCATCGAACGCGGCTCCGACGGTGGACGTGCGGCTGCAGCGGCTGACGCCGGCGCGGGTGGTGGCGAGCCCACAGTGGCAGTTGGCGCTTGCGACGCGCGTCGGCGAATCCGCCGAGCCGGTGACGGTCGACGTGTTGAACGGCGGAGCAGTCGCCACCGAGCCACTGACGCTGATGCTGTCGGGTGACGTCGATGACTTCTGGGTGACCAGCGATTGCGCGCAGCTCGAGCCGCACGCGACCTGCACGGTGTCGCTCACCTTTCAGCCGACGGTCGACGGCCGCCGGCGAATCGAAGGCACGATGGGCGGCGCCTCCTTCGCGGTCGAGGCCGATGGGCTCGCTCTTCACAGCGTGAGCGTCTCGGTCGAGGGCGACGGGCGCGTCGACTTCTTCGGCAACAGCTGCCCGGCCACCTGCAGCACCATCATCCCGCACGGGCAGTTGGTGACGTTACAGGCGACCGCCGCCGCGCACTCGGCATTCAAGGGCTGGTCGATTCCCGAGTGTCCTGGCCTGGTGCAGACCTGCCTCGTCGCCGTCGATCGCGCGCTCGAGGTGAAGGCGACTTTCGAGCGCTACGAGCACCGGCTGACGGTGCTGGGCAACGCACGCGGGTTCGCGATGCTCGACGTCGGCACGGGGCCACTGTTCCCCTGCGTCGACTGCGACGTGTGGATTCCGGTTGGGCGCACGGTGCGCATCGTCCCCGCGTCGGGCGAGCACGTCGGCTTCAGCCGCTTCGCAGGCGACTGCAGCGGGGAAGACGCGACCCAGTGCGCGTTGCAGATGACCCAAGCGCGTTCGGTCGAGCTGCAGTGGTCGACGCTGAACTACGCGTTCGTCACCTCCGAGCCAATCGACGGAGGCATCCGTTCGCTCGCGCAGGCCGACGCGCATTGCCAGACGCTTGGCCCCACCGCGCCGACTCCACAGGTGTTCCACTACCGCGCGTTTCTTTCGACTTCGACGGTGCCGGCGGCGAGCCGCTTTGCCGGCGTGCGGGGTTGGCAGCTGAGAAATCGCAAGGCGGCAGCAGACTCTCTCGCCTCGATGCTGCAGGGAAACCTGGTGCGGGCGATCGACCTGAACGAAGACTTCGGGCCGCAAGACACCTCGATCGCGACGGGGACGCTGGCCGATGGGGGCGTGGGTCAGACGTGCGACGACTGGACGTCGACGTCCGGCGACTACACCGCGGGGCGCAGCGCGATGGCGGGCCAAGGCTTCACCGAGAACAGCGTCGAGTCGTGCGCTGGCCCGCAGCGGCTCTTGTGTCTGCAGACGGACTTCCGGTCGTCGCTGCCGCTGTACGTGGTCGCCAACAACTACCTGCGGGTCTTCACCAGCGAGCAGATCTTCTTCCCGGCCGACGGGCGCGCGGCCGCTGATGCCATCTGCGCGGCGGAAGCGTCGGCGGCGGCGCTGAAAGGCATCTTCCGTTCGGCGCTGGGCACCACGGTCGAGGCGATGCCTTTCGTCGCGGCGCCGGTGCAGGTGATGCGCGTCGACAGGAACTACGGCTGGCAGTTCGACCGCAATGAGGCAGCGCTGAACCTGACGGCGCGAGGCGGCTACCTGGGCACCGTGCCGGTGTGGCTGGGCGTGGCGGCAAGTCCTTTCGCCGATGCGGGCACCGCGGAAGACACCTGCGCCGACTGGTCGGGCGGGACGACGGGCCGGGCGAGCCTCGCGACGCTGCAAGGCGAGCCGTTTCTCGACCACGCCACGCTGCGGCCGTGCGACGCGGGAGCGCACCTGCTCTGCCTGGGGCCGCCGCCGTGATGCGCCTCGGGGTGCTGGCTCTTGGCGTCGCGCTGGCCGGGTGCACCTGCGACTCGCCGCTGGTGTCGAGGGTCTGCGCATCGAATGACGACTGCGGCGCGAAGGCGCGATGCCGAGACGGCGTATGCGTGCCTTTCATCGAGGTGCCTTCGGTGAAGGACGCGGGGTGTGGCGCGGCGTGCGAGCTTCAGTGCGGCGGCGTGCGCTGCGCGCGTGGCGAGCGCTGCCGCGGTGACGTGTGCGTCTCGGGTTGCGCCGCGCTGACCTGCGATGCGGGAACCGTCTGCGATCCTGCTCTTCCCGCGTGCGTGGGGCCGGTGACGCCGGTGGTCTGCCTCGCCTCGCCGCCGCCCGGGCCGTGGGAGCTGGTCGAACGGTGGCACTACACGCCCACCGATACCTTCCGGCATGTGATCGCAAGCCCGGTGGTGGCCGACGTCGACCACGACGGCGCGGCCGATGTCATCGCGCTCTTCTGCCCCGACAACGGCTACGTCTACGCGGGGAAGCTGCGCGCAATGTCAGGAGTTGACGGGCGCCCGCTGTGGCAGACCCAGGCCGAGTTCGCAGCGGCGACGGGGCTCGCGGTCGGAGCGCGAGACGGCGAAGGCCGGCTGTCCGTGTTCGCGGTGACGACCGAAGGAAACCTCGTCTCGTTCGATGCGCGTTCGGGGGCAGAGCTGTGGCGCACGCTGGGCCGCGCGTGCCCGAAGCCGGTGATTCA
The DNA here is from genome assembly GCA_038206395.1 of Myxococcales bacterium. Taxonomy (GTDB): domain Bacteria; phylum Myxococcota; class Myxococcia; order Myxococcales; family Myxococcaceae; genus JAGSPQ01. The sequence goes on from JBBRAX010000039.1 coordinate 67,071, forward strand.
GAACCTCGGCCCGTCGTGGGATGCGCTGGGCCTGGCGGACTTCAACCGCGACGGCGTGGCCGAGGTGTACTGCGGCGACAGCGCGTTCAGCGCCATCGATGGCACACCGGTGACCGTGCCGAACAGCGGCGCTGTCGGTGGGTATTACGGCACGGTGCCAATTGTGTTTCGCGAAACGCCGGAAAGGAGCAACGCGATCTTCAGCGGGGCGCTGTCTCTGGGGCTCGGTCGGAACTTGAGTGGCTTCCCCGCGGTGGCCGACCTTCTCGACTTCGATGCTCGTCCCGGGCAAGACAGAGCTCCAGAGCTGGTGGTGTCGGGCCAGGGTCGCGTTGCGGTGACGAACCACCGCGCTCCGCTGGTGACGCTCGAGGCGCTGTTGCCATCGTGGGATGGCGATAAGTGCTCGACGCCGGCGGTGGCGAAGGAACTCGGGGGGGCTCCGACGATTGCGAACTTCGCCGGCGATGGTCAGCCGGAAATCGCCGTGGCCGGCACGGCGTGCCTGACAGTGTTCGGCCTCGACGTGGGGCCTGAAGGGACGCAGCTGACGCCGCGGTGGAGCCGGCCAGTGCGCGACGTGAGCTCGGGGGTCGCGGGGGCGTCGGCGTTCGATCTCGACGGCGACGGACTTTCTGAGCTGCTCTACGCGGACGAGAACGCGTTTCACATCTTCGATGGGCCGACGGGGGTCGAGAAGGTCACGCTGCCGCACTGTTCAGCGACGACGTACGACATGCCGGTGGTGGCCGACCTCGATGGCGACGGCTCGGCCGAGATCGTGCTCGCCGAGAACACCTTCGCTGCGAACCTGATTGGTTGCGATGGCGGCACTGCGCCTGGCATTCGGGTGCTGGCCGAAAAGCGCGGGCGGTTCGCGAACACGCGGCCGATCTGGAACCAGCACAGCTACCACGTGACGAACGTCTGCGACGGCGAGGACCTCGTCTGTGGCGGCCCCTTCGACCCGCGCAACGTGCCCGGAGCGATTCCGAAGAACGAGCCCGACAGCTGGACCTTCGTGGCGGCCGGGGGCGTTCCGTTCAACGCGTACCGGGCGAACCTGAGCAGCGGGTTCTCACGGGCGGACCTGGCGGTGGGCGCGGTCGCGGCAGACGAACGGCAGTGCCCAACCCGGCTGACGTTGAAGGCGCGGGTCGAGAACCGCGGCGCGCGAAGTGTCCCCCCCGGCGTGGACGTGGCGTTTCAGGTCGCGGGAGTCACGGTCGCAGCAGCGAAGACGGCGCTGAGGCTTCGGCCAGGCGACTTCGAGAACGTCTCGGCGGTGTGGATGCCTGCAGCTGGCATCGCGTGGCCGGTGCAGCTGCAGACGGTGGTGAACCCGGCGGGGCTGACGGCGGAGTGCGAGCCCGGCAACAACGTGGGGCCCGTCATCAGCGTTCGCTGTGACTGATTGTCTCGGGGAGGGCATCGCGCTGGAAGACCCGGCGAAGCTCTTGAAGTGGCTGGCCCCGGATCGCTGCATGGCGAGCCTGGGCGCAGGAAAGGCGTTGCGCGCGAACCGGAAGGCCTTCGAGGCCATCGTTCGTGAATGGATTCGCTGGCTTTGAGGTAAATCGCCGGGACGATGTCACTGCCAATCGCCCTGTTGAGCCTCGTTGTCCTCACCGCCCCGCCTCCGAAGAAAGGGAAAGCATCCATGACGAACAAGAACAGCCTGCTGGCCCCTTGGGTCGGCGCGTACGGCGGCGTGCCTCCGCTGGACAAGGTGAAGGTGCCGGACTTCAAGCCCGCGCTCGAGACGGCGATGGCCGAGCAGCTCAATGAGATCGACGCGATCGCCGGCAACGAAGCACCCGCGACTTTCGAGAACACGATCGCCGCGATGGAAAAAGCCGGCAAGTCGCTGACGCGCGTCTCGACGATGTTCGGAATCTGGTCGTCGAGCAAGTCGAGCCCCGAGTTCCAGAAGGTCGAGACCGAGATGGTGCCGAAGCTGGCGGCGTTCACGGATCAGATCATCCAGAACCCGAAGCTCTTCGCGCGCATCAAGGCGGTCTACGAGTCGCCCGAGAAGGCGAAGCTGACCCCCGAGCAGCAGCGGCTCACCTGGTACCAGTTCAACAGCTTCTCGCGGCAGGGCGCGAACCTCGACGCCGCGCAGAAGACGCAGCTGTCCGAGTACAACCAACAGCTCGCGAAGCTCACCACCCAGTTCAGCCAGAACCAGCTGGGCGACGAGGAAAAAGAGTTCCTCACCATCGAGGCGAAAGAAGGCCTCGCGGGCCTCACCGAGGCGCAGGTCGCCGGGGCCGCCGCCGAAGCCGAACAGCGCGGCCTCAAGGGCAAGTGGGTGATTGCCAACACCCGTTCGGCGATGGAGCCCTTCCTCATCTACGCGTCCGACCGCAGCCTTCGCGAGAAGGGCTTCAAGATGTGGACGAGCCGCGGTGACAACGGCAACGCGCGCGACAACAACAAGATCGCAAGCGACATCCTGCTGGTCCGCGCAAAGAAGGCGAAGCTGCTGGGCTTCCAGACCTACGCGCACTGGCGCGTCAGTGACGCGATGGCGAAAGATCCGCAGACGGCGCTGAACCTGATGATGTCGGTGTGGCAGCCGGCGCGCGACCAGTTCAAGAAAGACGTCGTCGAGGCGCAGGCGATCGCAGACAAGGAAAAGGCGGGGATCAAGATCGCTCCGTGGGACTACCGGTACTACGCAGAGAAGCTGCGGAAGCAGAAGTACGACCTCGACCTCAACGAGGTGAAGCCGTACCTGCAGCTGCAGCACATGCGCGAGGCGATGTTCTGGGCGGCGCAAGAGCTCTACGACTTCAGCTTCACCAGGGTCGATGGGCTGCCGGTGTTCGACCCCGAGATGAGCGTCTACGAGGTGAAGCGCGGCGGCGAGCACGTTGGGCTCTGGTACTTCGACCCGTACGCGCGGCAGGGCAAACAGTCGGGCGCGTGGATGAATGCGTACCGTGAGCAGCAGAAGCAAGACGGCAACATCGCGACCATCGTCTCGAACAACTCGAACTTCATCAAAGGCGCGAAGGGCCAGGACGCGACGCTGTCGTGGGACGACGCGCGGACGATGTTCCACGAGTTCGGCCACGCGCTGCACGGGCTCAACTCGAACGCGACCTACCCGTCGCTGTCGGGCACCAACACGACGCGCGACTTCGTCGAGTTCCCCTCGCAGTTCAACGAGAACTACCTGTCGACCCCGCAGGTCTTGAAGTTCCTGGTGAACGCGAAGGGCGAGTCGATTCCGGCCGACCTGTTGAAGCGCATCGAGAAGGCGGCGACCTTCAACGAGGGCTTCGGCACGGCGGAAGCGCAGGCGAGCGCGATCGTCGACATGAAGCTGCACCTCGCGGGCGAGACGCCAATCGACACGAAGGCCTTCGAGAAGAAGACGCTGGCCGAGATTGGAATGCCGCCCGAGCTGGTGATGCGCCATCGCATCCCCGCGTTCGGGCACATCTTCTCGGGCGATGGGTACGCCGCCGGGTACTACAGCTACATCTGGTCCGAAGTGCTCGACCACGACGCGTTCGAAGCGTTCAAGGAAGGCGCGGGGCCGTACGACAAAGCGGTGGCGAAGAAGCTGCGCGACACCGTGATGAGCGTCGGCAACACGGTCGACCCGGCCGAGGCCTTCCGTGCGTTTCGCGGGCGCGACCCGAAGCCGGACGCGCTGCTGCGGCACAAGGGGTTCCCGGTTCCGACGGCGGCTCCCGCGAAGCGGCCTTAGGTCACCGCTTGCTGCACGGCCCGTCGAGGAAGCCGTGCCAGCACCGTAGCCAGAGCCCGAGCCCGCCGGGCCAGATCGCCTGTCCCTCGCGCGCGGGGCTGCAGAGCTCTTCCGGTTGGTTGCCACCGAGCGGAGTTCCGCACACGCGCGCGCTCGGACCGCAGCCTGCGAGCAACAACGGCGTCACAACTGCGAGGCCGACTCTCAGCCATGGCGAGACTACTTGGCCACGTAGAGGTGGGTGACGCGATTGGCGTCGAGGCCGAAGAGGCGCTTCTGCCAGTGAGGGGTCGCGCCGGGGTCGTTCTTCAGCTCGCTCTCTTTCACCCAGGCGGTGCCGCCGGACCACGGGTCTGAGACGAGGTAGCGGCGGTTGGGTGAGTTGCCGCGAACGTCGCTGACGTTGACGAAGTGGCCGGTGCCCCCCTCGCCTTTGACGTCCATCCGAATGGGCACTGCCTGGCCGCGCTTGAGGTTGGCGTCGGCGGTCTTGAGGTCTTCGTCGTTCAGGCCGGACACGGCGACCTTCTTGTCGGTGTAGTCGACGTGGGTCGACGGTTTGGCCGCCGAGTTCAGCGCCTTGTCGAGGTCCATCTGCTTCTTTC
>JBBRAX010000040.1:0-66639 GCA_038206395.1 Myxococcales bacterium
TGTGCCCCATCCCCCGAACGTGCTCGGCGTGCCCCTCAACTGCGACTTCCGCGCGCCGCTATCGCTGTGCGGCGGTCAGGCCTCGCGAGTGGATCTCGAAACCGCCGCTGGGTGGATCTCGATCAGGCCGCCGCCAAAGCCATGACTGAACTGAGCTGGAAGCAGCCCTTCATCCGAACCGTCGACAACGTGCTGAGCGCGGAGGCGTGCGAGGCCTTGATTGCGCGCATCGAAGCGCTCGGCCCCACCGCGGCGCCCGTCACCACTCCGCGTGGCTTCGAGATGCGGCCAGACATTCGCAACAACACCCGGGTGATGTTCGACGACCTCGGGCTCGCCGCGGACCTCTTTGCCAAAGTGCGAAGCGTCATCCCCGACGAGCTCGAAGGCATGGCGCCCGTCAGCGCGAACGAGCGGCTGCGCTGCTACCGCTACGCGCCGGGCCAGTACTTCGCGCCCCACTTCGACGGCAGCTTCGTGCGCAGCCCGAACGAAAAGAGCCTGCTGACGCTGATGGTCTATTTGAACGGGCCCCGCCTCGGTGGTGAGACCTGCTTCCCCGACTGCGACGTCACCGTGCGTCCGAGCGCTGGCCGCGCGCTGCTCTTCGACCATCACCTGCTGCACGAAAGCAAACCGCTGCGCGCGGGTCTCAAGTACGCCGTGCGCAGCGATGTGATGTTTCGCGCGGGCTGAATCAGACGACTTTGCGGAAGGCCTTCGCGTCGGGCAGCCCGCTGCCGGTGGTGTCGACCGACAGCGTGTGCAGCAGCCCCGAGTAGATGTCGCGCTCGTTCGACAGCGTCTTGCCCGGGTCGGCGACGCCCGTCTCGGGGTCGAAGCCGTAGGTCATGCAGGTGTTCTTGTTCACGCCGCCGAGCACCGTGTTTCCTTTCAGCATCGGCGACATCATGAAGAAGCCGTTGTTGAGGTCATGGCCGCTGCCGAAGGTGGTCGCTCCGCCGACGCGCGTCTTGGTGCGGCCGAAGTCGGTCGCTACGTAGATGAGCGTGCGGTCCCACAGCGTCTCGCCGGTGGTCGCGTCAAAGGTCTCGGCCTTGAGCAGCGTCGCGAGGCGGTCGGTGACGCTGAAGACGCGGTCCCACATCATCGCCTGCGCGCCGCGATGGTCGTTGTGTGAGTAGTCGAAGGCCAGCGGCGGGTTCGCCAGGCGCGTGCCGAAGAGCACCAGGTTGAAGTCGGGGCCGATGGTGACGGCGCAGCTGACGCGGTTCTTGATCAACAGAAACGCCGCGGCCGCCTGCCCTTCGAACGGGTCAGAGAAGAAGTCGGGGAACACCGTGCGCAGCTGGGCCGCTTCGGACGCCGCACCGAGGCCGTACTCGGCCAGCGGCAGCGTCGGCGGGGAATCGGGGAGGATGTTGAGCCGCGTGATGAGGTCCATCGCCTCGAGCTTCTGCTGCGGCGTGCCCCGCTGGTCGTACCAGCGCTTGAGCTTCTCGGACTTCGCGAACGTCTGGGCGAACACCGACTCGGGGTCGAGCTTCTCGTTGCGAACCTTGCGCGCCAGCGCGAGCACCTCTTTGTCCGGAGCGCCCTTCAGGCCCTTTGCTCCATCCAGCCCCAGCGGGAACAGCTTCGCGTCAGCGACGGCTTCCGCGTAGGCGTACGCAGGAAGAGAGTCGTCGGCGCCGCGCTCGAGGTAGCCGCCGGTGCCCATGTTCACGTTCGGAATCGGGAAGTCGGCCCCATACTCGTTTGCCATCGCCTCCTGCAGCGTCCGCCCGTTCCACGCGCCATTGCCGGTCAACGACCGCTTCTGCGCGATGATGTGGTTCACGCTCGTGCCAGTGCAGGTGGCGACGAGGATGTTGTCCTTGTGCTTCGCCATGAACGGGTTCTGGTTCACGTTCACCGGAATCGGAATCGCGCCCAGGCTGCCGTACGCGTACTGCACCGCGCGGAAGGGCGAGTTCGGAACCGACGTCACCTGCCCGTCAGGGAAGACGTTCAGCACGTTGGGGGTGGCGCACTCTGACTGACGCACCGCGAGGGCGCTGTCGATGATGCTGGCGCCTCCACTGGCCGAGATGACGATCAGAAACTTCTGAGGCTTCGCGAGCCCGTCGCGCTTCGTCCCCGCGTGCCAGCGGTCTTTCTCGTCAGGCGACATCACCTGCTCGCGGCAGCCCGCGAGGAAGGGCGACATGCCCGCAGCGCCACCTGCGGCGCACACCGACAGCGCCTTCATCATCTCGCGCCGACTCAGACGTCCGTTGTTTTTGAGGGCCATGGTCGTTCTCTCAGTAGAAGACGGACTCGACGGAGGTGAGGACGGCGAAGCACGACATCGCCATCCACATCCTTCCCGCCTCGGGCTTGTTGGTCGCGACGATGTCGGCGTACAGCTGCTTCAGGTGGCCGACTTCCGCATCGGTCGCCTCGCGCAGCAGCACCTGCTTGTAGAGCTGGTTCAGCGACGCCTTCACCTCGGCGGCGTCGACGTTGGTCAGCTTTCCTGCACCATCGAGCGCGAGACCCTTGAAGATGAGCGCCGTCGACGGAGTGGCGAGGTCTGCCTTCACCCGCGCCGTGCACGCCGAAATCGCCATCCGGTCGACCACCAGCGGCGTGGTGAGCCCCGTGAAACTCACCGGCTCGTAGAGGCCGATGTTGTACGCGTCGACGCCACCCAGCGCGACGTGGTGCACCGTCGACGCGCACGGGTAGAGGCCGAGCTCGTTGCACACCGCCTGCGGAGCGAGCCCCAGGCCCTTCGCCATGTCACCCAGCAGCCGCTCGTTTCGTTTGAAGCGGACGAGGCCCTTCGCCGATGCCGCGAAAGCGGGGCCGCCGCCAGCACCGCCGACGCCGCCACCCGCGCCACCGCTGCCGCCCGAGCCGCCCGAGCCGCCACTGCCGCCACTGCCACCACTGCCAGTGCCGCCACCCTCACCGCCGTCGAGCCCGCCCAACGGCTGCGGGCAGCCGGCCAGCACCATCAACCCTGCCACCAGCAATGATTTACGGAGCACCGTAGGCCTCCGTGCGGATCAGCTCGTGGAGCATCTTCGTCACCCGGTAGTTGTGCGTCGACTTCAGGCGCTTCCAGAGGTTCACAAACTCGGCGTTCTGTTCCGGCAGCGGCGGCTGGCCCATCAACAGCTTCCAGTAGTCGTTGACCGTCGCGACCGCGAACTCGTCGGAGTTGGCGGCGACCGTGCCCCACTCGCGCAGCGTGCTCACCGGCTTGCCCATGATGAACCCGCTTTCCGGAATCTGGGTGATGTTGGGCGCCTCGGCCGAGAACAGCTTCTCGATGCGCTGCGGGTAGTACTGCAGCTGCTGCGGCCCGTTGACGGCGGGGTCGTCGGTGAGGCCGTTGTAGTTGCGGAAGGGGTAGCTCAGCGGGTCGAGCGTCGCGTGGCACTGCTGACAAAGCGCCTGCTTCACGCCCTTGCCGTCGTAGTCCTTCGGCTCGTTGGCAATCGGGTACAGGCCTTCTTGCTTTGCGATGTCGAGGTTCAGGTACGCGCGGTACGCCTGCGACGCGGCGTTGCGGGGCAGGGCGGTGAACATCACGTTGTACGCCAGGGTCCACGAGCTGCTGAGGTTGCCCGAGCGGTACTGCGCCTGAACGAACTGGCTCGGGTTGCAGGCCTTCGCGAAGCCGCCCGTCTTGATGCAGGTGTTGCCGACCCCGCACTCGGCGTCGGTGAGGTTCGGGCAACCCGTCACCTGGAAGTACTTCGTCGGCATGGCCGAACGGCCCACGGTGAAGTCGGCCGTCAGCACATCGCGCGCGTCGTGGTCATCGGTGCTCGACCACGCGTACAGGTGGTAGTCGGCGTAGTAGTCGGCCAGGGGCGCGAACGGCGCCTGGTCTTCACCGGCCTTCAGCGTGCCGACCGGGCGAATCTTGCGGTGCGCGATCTGCCATAGCTGCCCATTCTTCCCGCGCCAGAACTCCGAAGCCAGGCACGCGTCGAGGGTGACGTCGAGGATGGCGACCTTCTGCGCGTCGGCGCTCTTCACGAAGGTGTCGAGCACGTCGTACGTCGGCGAGACGCCGCAGAAGTCGAGCAGCAGCTTTCGGTAGACGTATTTGTAGTCGTACTTGCAGACCGAGTACGACGGGTTGGTGCCGCCGGCGCACGGAATGTCGTTGGGGAAGCTGCGCTTGTCGCCGGGCAGCGTGCCCTTCTGAATCTCGACCGCGTTGGTGACGCCGTCGCCGTCGCTGTCGGACGCGTCGGTAGCAATCAGCGCGCCGTTGAGCGCGGTGGCGAAGTCGGCGTCGGTGAGCGGACGCGGCGTGCTCGCAGGCGGCATCTTCGCCTCCAGCGCCTTGCCGTAGTCATTCTTGTCGGGCGGCGACGTGTGGCAGTACGTGCACGCCGGCTGCGCGCCGACACACGTGGGAGCGGTGGGGTACTTCGCACAGAAGGTGACGGCTCCCACGCCGGGCTTGGCCAGCGCGGCCCCCGCCCAGAGGAAAAGCGTCACCGCGGTCAGCGGCCACGACCTTCGCTTCATTGGTGAACCTCCCCTTCGTATCGGCCTGCGGCGCGCGAACATACTGAGTGAATCCTCAAAAGACACTGCAGCCAGCCCAAAACGGAAAAACGAAACACCGATTTCGTCTGGCGGTTGCGATCAACGCGGCGAAAAAGTTTAGGCTGCGCCGCGCTTCTTTCCGCACATGCCGCTTCTTCTCGCTGAGCTCCAGGACAGGTTTCGCGCGGCCTTCGTCGGCTTCGCCGTGGGCGACGCCCTGGGGTTCCCGTACCGCGGGCTCCCTCCGGCCAGCGCGGCGCGAAGCCTCTCGCTCGCCGACGACTTCGCCGCCCGCCCGCGCGGCCGGTTCGCGAAAGGACAGTTCTCAGACGACACGCAGGTGATGCTCGCCATCGCCGAGAGCGTGTCGAAGGGCCGCCGCATCGACGGCCGCAGCGCGGCGCAGCACTTCTCGTGGCTCTGGCAGGAAGGCGTGATTCTGCTTCCACCTCCATCCACGACCAGCGCCGCCGAGTCGTTGCTTCGCGGGACTCCGTGGATGAGTGCTGGCGCCGACGTGGGCGTGCGCGATGCCTCGTGCCTCTCGCGCGGCGTCGTCCTCGGCGTGTGGAGCGACGCCTCGCCCGTGAAGCTCGCCCACGACGCCTCGGTGGTGACGGTGCTCACCCACAAGGACCCGCTGTGTGCCGCCGCCACTTCAGCCGTCGCGCGCGCGGTGCAGCTGGGACTTTCGGGCGAGACGTACGAGCCGGCGGCGTTCTGCGAGGAAGTGGCCAAGGCGGCCAGCGGCTGCGATGCAGACCTCGCCGACGAGATTTACTACCTGCCGCGCGTGCTCGGCTGGGATGGCGACCGGGCGCTGCAGGCGCTGCGAAAAATCTCGGTGCCGCAGGCGCAGCTGGACGCCGAGCCGGGAATTCCGTCGCACGTGACGCCGGTGTTGCTCTGCGCGATGTACGCGGCGCTCAAGCTGCAACACGACATGCGGGCGGCGTTGAACCTGGTGATGCGCTGCGGTGGCGAGGTCGACGTGGCGGCTGGCGTGTGCGGAGCCATCATCGGCGCGTCGGTGGGGACCATCGCGATTCCCGCGCGCCTGAAGAAGAATCTGCTCTACGTGGACGAGGTCGTGGATGCGGCAGATCGCCTCTTCGATGGCCGGCTGACCCGCGAGCCCGTTCGGCAGCCCGTGCTTGCCGCTTCGAAGCGCTGAATTTCATTCAGCAAAACACCACCCTACAAATTCGTACCCCATTGGGGACTTGCGCCCCGGCGGCGCTGTTACAGAATGCAGACGCCCCGCGCAGTTGATGGCAGGGCCAAAAGGAGGTGGTGCCTTGATGAAAGACAGTCAATGCGCGACCACCTCCGCGGGCTAGTTAAAAAACCGCGGAGGAGTCGCCTTTCGCTTCCCGAGAGCCGTCTTCGAAAGAAGGCGGCTCTCTTTTTTTAACCGCGGCCCACGTCGGCGTGCGCGAGCAGCCGGGCGATGACGGCGTCGGCTCCGACGAAGAGCGTCTCGCCGTCCCACAGTGCGGGCGTGGTGCCGTCACCGCTCAGCGAAACAAGCTTCGCGCGCGGCTCGTCGAACTCGACGTTGCGGAACCTCACGTCTGAAGTGAGCTCGCGGTCGACCACCAGCTTTCGGACCCGAGCGCTGCCCGGGTCGACGATGCGGTGGAACAGCTCGAGCGCCATCGACTACCGCTTCGAGGCGAGCTCGAACCGGACCTGCGCCTGCTTCAGCACGTCGCGCTGCGCTTCGTACGCGGGCAGCGAAGGCGAGAGCTCGTTGAGCTTCGTCTCGGCCAGCGTGACGGCCTTCTGCGCCGCCGCGACGTCGATGCTTTCCAGCGCTTCGGCCTGGTCGGCCAACACCCGCACCACGTCGTCGGCGACTTCACAGAAACCGCCAGCCACGAAGAACCGCTTCTCGACGCCGCCGCCTTCCTTCACGGTGAGCAAGCCAGGCTGCAGCACCGCGAGGTACGCGGTGTGGCCGGGGCGCACGCCGAACAAGCCGTCGGCACCCGGAGCGATCACCTCTTCGGCGTCGACCTGCACCAACCGCCGTTCGGGCGTGACGACTTCGACCTTGAGCGCCATCGCTTAGCCCTGCGCCGCCATCTTCTTCGCCTTCTCGACCGCCATGTCGATGCCGCCGACCATGTAGAAGGCCTGCTCAGGCAGCTCGTCATGCTTGCCGTCGGCGATTTCCTTGAAGCCGCGAATCGTCTCTTGCAGCGTCACGGCCTGGCCAGGCGTGCCGGTGAAGACTTCGGCGACGAAGAACGGCTGCGAGAGGAAGCGCTGCATCTTGCGCGCGCGGGACACGACGAGCTTGTCGTCGTCCGACAGCTCGTCCATGCCGAGAATCGCGATGATGTCCTGGAGCTCCTTGTACCGCTGGAGGATGCCCTGGACGCGGCGGGCGACGCCGTAGTGCTCGGGCCCGAGAACCTGCGGGTCGAGGATGCGCGAGGTCGAGTCGAGCGGGTCAACGGCGGGGAAGATCGCCAGTTCGGCGATCGACCGGTTGAGAACGACGGTGCCGTCGAGGTGCGCGAAGGTCGTCGCGGGCGCGGGGTCGGTCAAGTCGTCGGCGGGCACGTACACGGCCTGCACCGAGGTGATGGAGCCCTTGTTCGTGGTGGTGATGCGCTCCTGCAGGGCACCCATCTCGGTGGCCAGCGTGGGCTGGTAACCGACGGCAGAGGGAATGCGGCCCAGCAGCGCGGACACTTCCGAGCCGGCCTGGGTGAAGCGGAACACGTTGTCGACGAAGAGCAGAACGTCTTTGCCCTCGTCATCGCGAAAGTACTCGGCCATCGACAGCGCCGAGAGCGCGACGCGGGCGCGGGCGCCAGGCGGCTCATTCATCTGGCCGTAGACGAGCACGGCCTGCGAGGTGCCGGGGATGAGCTGCAGCTTGCCCTTGGCATCGCGAATCGGGTGGTGCTTCTCGTCCTTCTGGACCTTGATGACGTTGCCTTCGATGAACTCGGCGTAGAGGTCGTTGCCTTCGCGGGTCCGCTCGCCGACGCCGGCGAACACCGAGAAGCCGCCCTTCAGAATGGCCGCGTTGCGGATGAGCTCCATCAGCAGAACCGTCTTGCCGACGCCGGCGCCGCCGAACAGGCCGATTTTACCGCCGCGGGTGAACGGGCAGAGCAGATCGACGACCTTGATGCCGGTCTCGAACATCTGGACCTTCACGTCCTGCTCAGTAAACAGCGGCGGCTGGCGGTGAATCGGCAGGTACTTGTCGGCCAACACCGGGCCGAGCTCATCTACCGGCTCGCCGACGACGTTGAGGATGCGGCCGAGGGTCGCCTTGCCGACGGGCACCTGAATCGGCTTGCCGGTGTTCTTCACGGCAGTGCCGCGGGCCAGACCGTCGGTCGTGTCCATCGCGATGCAGCGCACGGTGTTCTCGCCGAGGTGCTGGGCGACTTCCACGGTGAGGTTGTCGGGAAGGTCGTTGATGCCGGGGTTCGTCACCTTGAGCGCGGTGTAGACCTCGGGCAGGCCTCCCGGCGGAAACTCGACGTCGATCACGGGGCCCAGAACCTGGGTGATGCGGCCGGCGGTGGCGGTGGCAGTCGTGGCAGTCATGTCGGCCGCGGCGTGTACCAGAAAGACCAATGGGTGCAAGCGGAACGGGTGAATGTAGAAGGTGGGCTTCGCGTCTGCGGCTTACGGGGTGAATCAGTGAAAACGCTTCTCGCAATCCTTCTCGCGGTTCCGTCTCTCGCCCTCGCGCAGTCCCGCGGCTACACCGAGGACCTCACCGACTCGGCCGAGGCGCTGGAAGAGGCGCTGGACCTGGTGAATCGCACGGGGGGCAACTGTGCCGCCGCGCTCGCGAGCCCGCTGCGCCACGCCATCGACACCCTCGACTCGATTCGAAACGGCACCACCGAGTGGCGCCTGAACGAGGTCGCTTCTGAGCTGTCGATGCTGAGCACCTACGGCAAGCGTGGCGTCTGCCCGCGCGACGTGAACGAGCCGATGGGAATGGCGAACGCGGTGTTCGCGCGTGCGCGCACGAAGAACCCCGAAGACGGCCGCCGCCGCGACCACCGCCGCCGGGGCGGGAATGACGAGCGCCGCCCTCCGCCTCCGCCCGTCGTCGTGGTGCGGGACTGCGGCACGGGCGAAGACGCGGGCTGCCAGATGCAGCGCAACGGAGACTGGGCGATGGATCGCGACGTCTTCGCCGGTGTCTTCGCCTCGCTCAAGGGCCAGAGGTCTGACCTCACCCGCCTCGACATGTGCAAGTCGATGTTCGCGCGCAACGCGATGACGGCGAAGCAGCTGGGCATGGTGCTCGAGCTCTTCAACTCAGACCTGCTCCGCCTCGACGCCGCAAAGGTGGCGGCGCCGCGCGTGGTGAACCCGCAGCATGCGCTCGGACTCTCTGAGAAGTTCCGGTCGGGGCTGCTCCAGCGCGACTTCACCGACTTGATGGCACAGCAGCAGTAGTCCTCCTCGGGAATCACCTGCTTTGCGCCCGGTTCCCTGATGCGTTAGCTGTGGGAGACGCCGATGGAGCCGCGCTCGATCAAGCAGGAAGCCAGTGACCTGCTCGCGCGGGGAAAGTTCGCGCAGGCCGAGGTGCTGTTCCGCCAGATGTTGCTGACGCAGCCGCGCGATGGGCAGCTGTGGGTGCGGCACGCCGAGGCGTTGAAGCGGCTGGGGCGCACCGACGACTCGGTGGAGTCGTACCGCCGGGCCGCCGCGATGCTCGCCGAGGCCCACCACTTTCCCCGGGCCGCCGCCGCCCTGAAGCTCGCGCTCGAGCAGCGGCCTGATGACCTGGACCTCATCTCAGAGCTGATTCGCGTCGAGCTGAGGAAGAACCAGCGTGAAGGCCGGGCGGCACCGGTGGCTGCAGCGGTCGCTGCGGCTCCGCGAATTCCGACGCCTGACGCGATGCTGGCGCTGCCGATTCTCGAAGAGCCAGTCACCAACCCGGGCATCACCATCGAGGTGGTGCCGCCGAATGACGACTGGCCGCAGCTGCGACGGCTGTCGGCGCGCGCGGTGGCGCTGAAGACGAACGCGGACGCGCGGTGGATCGTGCTCGACAGCGACTCCGAGGTCCGGGTGTCTTTCGCGGATGACGTGAGCGAAGGCGAAGACGGCGCGAGCTGATCGAGGCTAAGTCTCCGCTCCGCCCGATGCGCCTCACCCCACTCCTTCTCGCGCTGGTTGCCGTACCCGCTGTCGCGGTCGAGCAGCCGCTGAGCTTCACCGTCACCGGGCCGACGCTGGCCGAGGGCCGCCACGAGGGGGTGGTGGGGTTCGCTCCGCGCTTCGGCCGGCCCGGCGAGTACCTGCGGGTCGAGACGCTCACCGGCTTCGGCTATGGGCTCACGCAGTCGCTGCAGCTGCAGGTGCTGATGGCGGTCACCATCGAGACCATCGGCAGCGCGCAGAAGAACATCGACGGCGGTGCACAGGTCTGCCTGCGCTGGAACCCGCTCGCCTCGCGCACGAAGCTGCTCGGCCTGAACCTGGTCGCCACCGCGGGCGTGAGCCCTGACAGCGTCTTCGTCGAAGCGCGGCTCGGGCTCGAGAAATGGGTCGGCGACTTCCTGTTCGTCATCAACGCGACCGTCGACTACCGCGCGCGGCGCGATGGAGCAGAAGCCCCGAACGTGCACACCGAGCAGACGGGCGGCATCGTCTACCGCCTGCCGAGCCGCTTCACGACGGGCTTTGAAGTGCGCAGCCGCATCGGCTTCGACCGCGGCGAGTACTACGGCGCAGCGTTCTTCGCGGGCCCGGTGTTCGGCTGGCGCAACGACGCGCTGTGGTTGTCGTTGGGACTCTTGCCGCAGGTGGCAGCGCAGAAGGCCGCCTCACAGGTCGGCAACGGCGAAGCGCTCGAGCTGCGCGACAACGAGCGCGTCACCCTCACCCTCAAGTTCGGCGCCGAGTTCTAGCGGAAGGAAGTGGGCGGCCCGTCTTTCCGGTCGCGGTCTGAAAAGACGGCGGCGACGAGACAACCGAGACCAATCGTCGAGACGATGCCAGCGAGGCCGTAGCCCCACCGCAGCAGTTCCATGTCTCCCCCGGCGCGCACCAGCACCATCGGCATCGCCACCATCGCAACGCGCGAGGCGAGCGCGATGCCCGCCGACGTGACGACGAGCAGGGAAGTGGCCGGGTGTTTGTCCCAGCGGGAGACCGCGAGGATTCCCGCGACGAGGTAGAGGCCGAGGAAGGGCAGGTTCGTGAGGACTTCCACCAACCCGATGCCCATCACGCTTCGACTTTCGGCTTTTCTCCGCCGGCCTTTTCCTGCGCGGCGAGGTCGGCCTTCACCTTCTCCATGTCGAGCTTCGAGACCTGCTCGATGATGTTCTCAAGCGCAGGAGCGGGCAGCGCGCCCGGCTCGGCGTAGAGAAGAATGCCGTCGCGAAAGATGGCGAGGGTCGGGATGCTACGGATATCGAACGCGGCGGCCAGCGACTTCTGGGCCTCGGTATCGACTTTGCCGAACACCATGTCTTGATGGTTCGCGGCTGAGGCCTCGAAGATGGGGCCGAACGAGCGGCAGGGGCCACACCAGGCGGCCCAGAAATCGATGAGCAGGGTCCCCCTTTTTTTCAGGTGCTCTTCGAAGTTTGCCTCGGTCAGTTCGATTGCAGCCGCCATGGGAAGTTCATAGCGCTGGGTCCAGCCTGACGCCATTTCTTCAGAAGAGGCTGCCCGCGCGGCGCCGGGCATCCTGCGGTCCGCTCATCCCGAGACAAGCCGAGGGCTGAGCCTCCCCTCGCCCCGACCTTGACCGGTCGCGTCAATGCCTTGTATACAAACTCTATCGGCCAAGTAGACATTGAAAGGACTCTCTCAAAAATCGAAGTACGCGCTCCGGGCGCTGCAGCGGCTGGCGCGGGAGCAGGGCCGTGGGCCGGTGCTGATTGTCGACCTGGCGAAGCAGGAAGAAATCCCCCGAAAGTTCCTCGAGGTCATCCTGCTGGAGTTGAAGAACCACGGAATCCTGGCGAGCAAGCGCGGCAAGGGCGGTGGCTACGCGCTGATGAAGGAGCCAGCGCAAATCACGCTTGGAGAAGTCATCCGCCTGTTCGACGGGTCGCTGGCTCCCCTGCCCTGCGCGAGCGAGCGGGCGTTTCGGAAGTGCGACGACTGCCACGACATCGCGACCTGCGGCACCCGCCTGGTGATGCGCGAGGTGCGAGACGCGATGGCGAAGATTCTCGACCACACCACGCTGGCCGACCTGACGGGCCGGGTGGATGTGGCGATCAGCGAGAAAGCGCGCGAAGCGATGTACCACATCTGAGGGAGGCCCCTTTGACCGCGCGAAGTCTGCTCACCGCCCTGCTCTTGCTGGGCACCCCTGCGCTCGCGCAGTCGACGCTGCTCAACGCGTCCTACGACCCGACCCGCGAGCTTTACCAGGACGTGAACGCCGCCTTCGTGAAGTCGTGGGGCAAAGAGCTCACCATCAACCAGTCGCACGGCGGCTCGGGCAAGCAGGCGCGCTCGGTGATTGATGGGCTGGAAGCCGACGTCGTGACGCTCGCGCTCGCTTACGACATCGACGCCATCTCCGAGAAGGGGAAGCTGCTGCCTGCCGATTGGCAGAGCCGGCTGCCGACGAACTCGACGCCCTACACGTCGACGGTCGTGTTCGTGGTGCGCAAGGGCAACCCCAAGAAAATCAAAGACTGGGACGACCTGGTGAAGCCGGGGGTGCTGGTCATCACCCCGAACCCGAAGACGTCGGGCGGCGCGCGGTGGAACTACCTGGCCGCGTGGGCGTACGCGCTGAAGCAGCCGGGCGGCAACGAAGAGAAGGCGAAGGACTTCGTCTCGAAGCTGTACCTCAACGTGCCGGTGCTCGACTCGGGCGCGCGCGGCTCGACCACCACTTTCGCGCAGCGCCGCATCGGCCACGTGCTGGTCGCGTGGGAGAACGAAGCGCACCTGCTCGCCAACGAGCTCGGCAAAGACCAGTACGAAATCATCTACCCGACGGTGAGCATCCTCGCCGAGCCGCCGGTGGCGCTGGTCGACAAGAACGTCGACAAGCACAAGACGCGCGCCGTCGCAGAGGCGTACCTGAAGTTCCTCTACACCGACGAGGCGCAGGAGCTTGCGGCCAAGCGCGGCTACCGCCCTCGCAGCGAGAAGGTGCTCGCGAAGTACGCAGCGAAGTTTCCGAAGGTGAAGCTCGTCACCATCGATGAAGTCTTCGGCGGCTGGAAGAAAGCGCAGAAGGCGCACTTCGACGACAACGGCGTGTTCGATCAGATTTACACCGCCGGAAAGTGAGCGCGTTGGCCTCACCGTGGATTCCGTTCGTCCGGCGCCGGGGCGTGCTGCCTGGCTACCGGCTCGCGGTGGGCTTCGTGCTGCTGTACCTGTGCCTCATCGTCCTGCTGCCGCTGTCGGCGCTGATGATGAAGACGTTCTCGATGTCGTGGGCCGACTTCGTGTCAGCCGTGACGGGCCCCCGCGCGCGCGCGGCGTACCGGCTGACCTTTGGCGCGTCGCTGGGCGCTGCGGTGCTCAACGTGCTCTTCGGCGTTCCGGTCGCGTGGGTGCTGGCCCGGTATCGCTTCTTCGGGCGCGGGCTGATGGACGCGGCGGTCGACCTGCCCTTCGCGCTTCCCACTGCGGTGGCGGGCATCGCGCTGACGTCGGTGTATTCGGAGAACGGGTGGCTCGGCCAATACCTCGAGCCGATGGGGATCCAGATTGCCTTCGGGCCACTGGGGGTGATGCTCGCGCTGACCTTCGTCGGCTTTCCCTTCGTGGTGCGCACTGTGCAGCCCGTCATCGAGGACCTCGACCCGCAGGTGGAAGAGGCAGCGGCGGTGCTGGGGGCGAGCCGGCTGCGGACGATTGTGAGCGTGGTGCTGCCGACGCTGTACCCCGCGATGCTCACCGGCTTCGCGCTGTCTTTCGCGCGCGCGCTGGGTGAGTACGGCTCGGTGGTCTTCATCTCGGGCAACATGCCGCTGCGGACGGAGATTGTGCCGCTGCTGATCGTCACCAAGCTCGAGCAGTACGACTACGCGGGAGCCACCGCGCTCGCGACCGTGATGCTCACCGCCTCTTTCCTGATTCTCCTCGCCATCAATGCGCTCCAACGCCGGCGAGGTCGAAGGTGAGCGCGCGCATCGAGAGGTTGTCTTCGAAGCTTCGGGCGCCGCTGTGGCTGCGCTTCGCGATGATTGTCGGCTCGGCGCTCTTCCTCGCAGTGTTCATCGGCGTGCCGCTGCTCGCTGTGTTCGTTCAGGCGTTCGAGAAGGGCGTGGGCGAGTACGTGGCGGCGCTGACAGACAAGGAAACACTGGCGGCGATTCGCCTGACGCTCTTGACCGCGGCGGTGTCGGTCAGCCTCAACGTGGTCTTCGGCGTCGCGGCGTCGTGGGTCATCGCCAAGTACGACTTCTTCGGCAAAGGGCTCTTGAACACGCTCATCGATTTGCCGTTCAGCGTCTCGCCCGTCATCTCGGGCCTCATCTTCGTGCTCCTGTTCGGCAGCCACGGTGTGTTCGGCGAGCTGCTGCAGGCGTACGACATCAGAATCATCTTCGCGGTGCCGGGCATCGTGATGGCGACCACCTTCGTCACCTTTCCCTTCGTCGCGAAAGAAGTGCTGCCGCTGATGCAGAGCCAGGGCAATGACGCGGAAGAAGCCGCGCTGACGCTGGGGGCCAGCGGGTGGCAGGTGTTCTTCCTGGTGACGCTGCCGAAAATCAAGTGGGGCCTGCTGTACGGCGTCATCCTCTGCAACGCGCGCGCGATGGGCGAGTTCGGAGCCGTCAGCGTCGTCTCGGGCCACGTGCGCGGGCTTACCAACACCGTGCCGCTGCACGTCGAGATTCTCTACAACGAGTACAACTTCGTCGGCGCGTTTGCCGTCGCGTCGCTGCTGACTTTCCTCGCGCTCATCACGCTCGGGGTTCGCAAGCTGGTCGAAGCCCGGCAGGGAGCCACGTGAGCGTCACCGTCACTGCACTGAAGAAACGTTTCGCCGCCAGCGATCAGCCAGCGGTGGAAGACGTGGCTTTCACGGCTCCCGCGGGAGCGATTACGTCGCTGCTCGGCCCATCGGGCTCGGGGAAGACGACGGTGCTGAGGATGATTGCGGGCCTCGAGACGCCGGACTCCGGCAGCGTCTACATCGAAGGCATCGAGTGCACCCACACGCCGGTGCAGAAGCGCGGCGTCGGGTTCGTCTTCCAGGGCTATGCGCTCTTCGAGCACCTCGACGTGCGAAACAACATCGGCTTCGGGATGAAGGTTCAGAAGGCCGCGAAGGCTGCCATCGAGGCGCGGGTGGATGAGCTGCTCGTCCTGGTCGGCTTGAAGGACCTCGGCAAGCGGCTCCCCTCGCAGCTCTCGGGCGGGCAGCGCCAGCGGGTCGCCTTCGCCCGCGCGCTCGCCACCCGCCCTCGCGTGTTGCTGCTCGATGAGCCCTTCGGCGCGCTCGACACACGGGTGCGGCTCGAGCTGCGCGACTGGCTGGGCGAGCTGAACGCCAGGACGCAGGTGACGACGCTGCTGGTGACGCATGACCAGGACGAAGCCCTGGAGCTGTCACAGCAGGTCATCGTGATGAACGAAGGCAAGGTCGCGCAGGCCGGCGCGCCGAACCACATCTACGACCACCCCGCCTCGCCGTTCATCGCCTCGTTCATCGGCAACGCGAACGTGCTCAAGGGCCAGGTGCACGCGGGAGTGACGGCGGTGGGCTCGATGTCGGTGTCGACTCCGACGGGAGCCGCCGATGGCGCCGCAGTGAACGCGTACGTGCGGCCCAGCGACGTGAAGCTGTCGAAGGCGGAAGAAGGCATGGCCGGGGTCTTAACCGCGCGCATCGAGACCGTGCTGCGCGTCGGCGGCAACGTGCGCGTCGGCCTGCGGCTGCCGTCGGACGAAAAGATGACGGTGAACCTGCGGGTGGGCGAGCTCGAGGCGTTGGGCGTTTCAGAGGGCGACCACGTGCTCGTCGACATTGGGGCCGCCAAGGTCTTCGTCGGAGACTACTCGATATGATTTTGCGCTCTGTTCTCGAGTCGGTGGGCTGCCCGACGGCGGCGAGCGCTGCGTGACGACGCCGCTCAGGGAAGAGCTGGCGCGGACGGGTCGGTGAGCTGCACGTCGCGCCACTTGCCCGTCGCAAAGCGCCACCAGAGGACCCCGGCGAGCAGGAACAGGTAGAAGACGAGCCAGAGCATCGCGCCCACGTCGCCACCGTCGAAGTACTTCACGGTGATGTAGCTGCCGGGCACGAACACCAGCCACGCCACCGCGAGCCGGACGATGAGCGGGAAGGTGGTGTCACCCGCGGCGCGCAGTGACTCGGCGATGCTGTTCGCGACCGCGTCGACCAGGCCCCAGCACGCCGAGAGCATCAAGAGCCGCTTGCCGACTGTGAGGAACTCGGTCGCGCTCGCATCCTTCGCGAAGGGAAGAAGCAGCAGGCCGGGGATGAGCAGGTACGCGATGCCGACCAGCGTCTCCCACGCGCCGCCAGCGAAGCAGGTGAGCTTCACGATGCGAGGCACGTCGTCCTTCGCGTTCGCTCCGATGGCCTGGCCGGTGAGAATTGCGCCGGCGCTGGCGAGGGCAAAGGCCGGCATGAAGGACACGCTGGAAATCTGGAGCACCGACATCATCGCGGCGAGCGCGGTGGTGCCGAGGCCCGCGACGACGACGTTGATGAAGAAGTTGAAGGCGAAGAACTCGAAGAACCAGTTGAGGCCCGAGGGCACGCCGAACTTCAACATGCGGAAGAACTCAGAGGGGTAGAGCTTCGGCAACAGCGACCCCAGCCCACGGCCCTGGGCCAGGAAGAAGGCGAGCAGGCCGAGAAACGCGAGCCACGTCGACAGCGTGCTGGCCAGCGCAGCGCCCGCCACGCCCATCGCCGGGGCGCCGAGGTGGCCGTTGATGAAAATGACGTCGCCGACGACGTTGAGCACCATCGCCACGACGCTGGCCACCATCGGCAGCTTGGTCTTGCCGAGGCCGCCATAGTAGTTGGTGAGGGCCTCGATGCCGATCGCCGCTCCGACAGAGGGAAGGCGCCAGACGAGGTAGTCCGTCATCAGCATGCGGACGTCGCCGGTGAAGTCGAGCCCTCTGAGAATCGGCGCGACGGCGAGGATTCCGGCCATCGCCAACACCTGGCTCAGCGCGGCGATGGCGAGCCCGTAGAACCCGTAGCGGCGCGCGCCGACGAGGTCGCCCTTGCCGAAGAGCTGCGACGCGTAGCTCGAGACGATGAAACAGATGCCCATCGGAAACACGATGAGCATGAAGGTGTTCAGCGCGCCGGTGGTCGTCGCGGCGACGGCGCTTTCCCCCAGGTGCGAGACAAGAATCGCGTCGGACACGCCGACGACGACCTGGCTCGAGCGCGAGATGACAATCGGCCACGCGAGCAGCAGCAGCGCCTTCAGCGAAGGAGTCGGACGGGGAAGGTCAGTCATGGCAGCGGGCGCGGGGTCATACGACAGTCCGCCGAAAATCCTGACCGAGACGTTGGACCCGGGGCCAGGCGCTGGGGTCCCGCCCACACCAGGCCCCTCACCCTCGTCGCTTTCACCCTGCTGGTGGCCAATTGCGCAGGGCCGGGTGCTTTCGGGTGTTCCGCCGACACCCCAACCTGTTCGGTGCTCTATCGGTACTCTTCCGTGCGCAGCGTGTAGTCGAGCTGAACGAACCCGCCGTCGCGCTTCACGTCGATGCGCGCGGTGGTGTTGGAGTCGACGATGCTGAGGTCATACGCGAGGGGGCTCGCACCGCCGCCACCGTCGGCCTCGCGTTTGAGCGCGTAGCCGTCGGGCACGTTCTGCAGGCGCCAGCTGCCCTGCGTGTTGAGCTCGACCATCTGCCAGGCGAGGTAGCCCGCGCGCCAGGCGATGGAGTCGTAGACGAGGCGCAGGTGAAACATCTCGTCGGTGACGCGCGCGCCGGGGAGCTTCGGGTACCAGAGCGCGAGCTGCTCAGTCGTCATCGTCAGCGGCGCGTTGAGCAGCTTGCCGATGTCTTCCTCGGTGACGGGAATCGAGATGGCGAGCTGCTGGCCCTCGATGCGCAGCGTGTACGGCGCGCGGGTCGCGAGCAGCGTGCCGGCGTCGACGGTGATGGCGAACCCGTTCTTGCGGATGGTCTCCATCACCGCGCCCTCGAGCGGCACCGGCTGATCCACGACGCGGGTCAGCGTCGCCCCGCCCTGCATCACGCGCGCGCCGCGGAACTCGGGGTACGCGCTGAAGACGGCGGTCTTGAGGTCCGTTGACCTATGAAACCGCGTCCCGGCGTCGACTGGCTTTTCCGCACCACACCGGCTGCAGCCACTGGCCGCGACGACGAGCACCGCAGCCAGAATCTTCACGCGCGCTTCACCGCGTCGCGCCACTTCTGCAGGTGCTGCGCGCGCGCCTCGGCGGTCATCTTCGGCTTGAAGATTTTCTCGGCCTTCCACGACTTGCGAATCTGCTCGGGCGAGCTCCACAGGCCGACGCCGAGGCCCGCGAGGAAGGCGGCGCCGAGGCTGGTGGTCTCTGCGTTCTGGGGGCGCACGACGTTGGTGCCGAGCATGTCTGCCTGGAACTGCATCAGCAGGTCGTTCTTCACCATGCCGCCGTCGACCTTGAACGCGGGGATGTCGCGGCCGCTGTCGAGCCGCATCGCATCGGCGAGATCGAAAATCTGCAGCGCCACGCCCTCGAGCACCGCGCGCGCCAGGTGCGCCGCCTTGGTGGAACGGTCGATGCCCGCGAACAACCCGCGCGCTTCCGGCCGCCAGTGCGGAGCGCCCAGCCCCGCCAGCGCAGGCACGAACACCACGGCGCCCGAGTCCTTCACTTCGTTCGCCAGCCGTTCGACGTGGCTCGCCTTCTTGATGATTCCGAGGCCGTCGCGCAGCCACTGCACTGCGGCGCCGGCGATGAACGAGCTGCCCTCGAGTGCGTAGCTGGTCTTGTCGCCGACCTTCCACGCCACCGTCGACAGCAGCCCCGCCTTCGAGACGACCGGCTTGTTGCCGACGTTCATCAGCAGAAACGCGCCAGTACCGTAGGTGCACTTGGCTTCACCCGGCGTGAAGCACGCCTGGCCGAACAGCGCCGCCTGCTGGTCACCCGCGATGCCTGCAATCGGAATTCCATCGGGCAGTGACAGCATGCCCTTGGTGTGGCCGTAGAGCTCGGACGAGCCGCAGATGCGGGGCAGCAGCGGGCGCGGAATGCCGAAGAGCTCGAGCATCTTCTCGTCCCACTGCAGGGTCTGAAGGTTCATCAGCAGCGTGCGGCTGGCGTTCGACACGTCGGTGACGTGCGCGGTGTGGCCAGTGAGCTTGTAGACGAGCCAGGTGTCGATGGTGCCGAAGCAGAGGTCGCCCGCGTCGACGCGCTTGCCGACGCCCTTCACGTTGTCGAGCAGCCACCGCAGCTTGGTCGCCGAGAAATATGGGTCGAGCACGAGGCCGGTGGTCGCACGCACCTGCGCCTCTTCTCCGCGCGCCTTCAGCTCGGCGCAGTACTCGGAGGTGCGGCGGTCTTGCCAGACGATGGCGGGGTGCACCGGGGTGCCGTTGCGCTGCCAGAGGCCGGTGGTCTCGCGCTGGTTGGTGATGCCGATGGTGAGGATGTCTTTGCCCTTGAGGCCCGCCTCTTTGAGCGCCTTTGTCGTCGTCGTCTCGACGGACTTCCAGATTTCGTCGAGGTTGTGCTCGACCCAACCTGGCTTCGGAAACGACTGGTGGAACTCCTGGTAGGCCCGGCCGACCACCTGCACCTTCGCATCGACGACCGAGACGTGGGTTCCGGTGGTGCCCTGATCAATCGACAACACATAGCGCGCTTTGCCCATGCGCCTTCGTTTAGCTGGTTGGTTTTTCTGCGGCCAGACTATCGAAGAAGCCGGCCACTTCATCGGCGAGCAGGGCGCGGTCGGTGTCGCGGGGAAGAATGTGAAACCCGCGGCGCAACGTGAGCAGCTTCGCGCCCGGAAGCAGCCGGTGCAGCGCCTGGACGCTGGAGAAAGGCACGACGTGGTCCTGCTCGGCGCCGGCGATGAGCGCGGCGCAGCTGACGCGCGACACCGCTTCGCGCGCGTGGTCCTGAATGGTGAAGAGGTCGTAGAGCCGGGCCAGCGGGTAGCGCGCCAGAATCGGAGCGTCGGCCCTCGCCGCGTCGTCCTCGATGTCCGTGGTCGTCTTCTTCACCCAAAGCCCCGTCCACTTCGCGAGGTCGAAGAAGCGGAAGCGGCGGAGCACGCGGCCACCCAGCGGTTGCAGCTTCCACACCGGCGCCATCATCGCGAGGCCCTTCACCCGGCCGGGCTGGCGGGCGGCGAGCAGCAGGCCGAGCAGGGCGCCCATCGAGAGGCCGGCGACGAAGACGGTTGGGAACTCAGCGAGGGCCGCGAGCCCTTCTTCGGCGGCGGCTTCCCACTCGCGCCAGGTGACCCACGCCATCTCTTCGGGGTCGGTGCCGTGGCCGGGCAGCTTGATGGCGCGGACGTGGAAGCCGCGCGCGGCCAGCGACTCACCCAGCGGCCGGATTTCCCACGGGCTGCCAGTGAACCCGTGAATGAGCAGCACGGCCGCGACGGCTTTGCCCGCCGGAGGACCGAGCGTGAATGACGCCGTCTTCACGTCGTCCATGGCTGTGACGGTCATGGTAAGGACCTGAACATGGCAGACAGCCCGGGTAAGCCCCCAGAAATTCAGCTGCAGATCCAGCTCGACGACGACGTCGCGAACGGCACCTACGTCAACATGGCGTTGGTGAACCACACGGAGACCGAGTTCACGCTCGACTTCATCTACGTGCAGCCGCAGCAGCCGAAGGCGAAGGTGCGGTCGCGCATCATCACCAACCCGAAGCACATGAAGCGCCTGCTGCTGGCGATTCAGGACAACGTGGCGAAGTTCGAGGCCCGCTTCGGGACCATCGAAATCACCGACCCGGACAACCCGGTTCACTGAGGAAGCATGCTGCGCGTCGCCTTTGCCATCGTTCTGCTCACGGGCGTGTCGGCGTTCGCGAAGTGCAAGCCTGACGGGTTGTTGGTCTTCCCGACGCCCGGCTCGGTGATTCCGACGAACTCGCGGTTCATTCTCGAGGGCGCGGGCAAGGAAAAGGCGCGGCTCGAGAAGTTGTCGGCGAGTGAAGACCTGGTGCTGAAGGCGCAGGACGACGTCGTGCTGGTGAAGATCGGCAAGACCAAGGGCGTGGACTACTGGACGAGCGACATGAACCGGGTCGCGGTGGTGTTGACGCCGACGAAGCCGCTGATGCCGCACCGGCAGTACACGCTGCTCATCGATCGCGTCCTGCCCGGCTACGAAGTGCTGAACGAGACGGGCATGCAGACGCTGACCTGGAACACGGGCGGCGGCGCGAAAGACGTCAAAGACGGCAAGGACCCGCGGGTGACGGGCATCGACAAGACGGCGCCGAAGTACCAGGTGAAGCCGGCGGTGGCCGAGGGCTATTACCGGAAGGACGCCGACGGGCTGACGCGGTACTTGAAGTTGAGCACGACGTTGGCTGAAGAAGCGCCGGCGTACTTCGTGGTGACGATGAAGCGGTCGCGCGGGGTGAGCACGGAACAGAAGTACGTGGTGCCGATCAGCGGAGGCGAAGCGAACGTGGGGCACGACGCATGTCACGGCGGCTTCACCTTCGAAGACGGGCGCGCGTACAAGCTGACGATCGAGACCTTCGACTCGGCGGGCAACAAAGCGGCCGAGGTGGTGAAGATCGAAGCGCAGGCCCCCCGGCCTGGACTGCAGTAGCGGTCAGCGGGCGAAGTCGAGGGTGGCAACCGACTGGTCGTAGAGGACCTCCATCGTCATGGTGTTGGTGACGACGATGTGAACGGCCCAGGGCTTTCGCGCGGCGTCCGAGTCGGCGAGGAAGTCTTGCGAGAGGTTCCAGACTTCGTTCTCGTGAAAGAGGACGTCGCTCCAGACCGACGAGTACATCGTCTCGCCTTCCTTGCTGACGACTTTGAGGACGATTTCCGTTTTGACTGACTGGTTCGAGGTGCTGGTGACCTCGAGCGCGAGGTTCACGCGGCGATTGGCCATCGGCTGGGTCGGGTTGACGGCGACCTTCGCGTTGAAGCTGTAGCTGATGGTGTCGGCCGGGAGCTCGCCCGCGATGCCGGGGCCACAGCCCACGAACGCCAGCGAGAGAAACCCGAGAGTGACGATCCCCTTTCCCATGGAGACCGGTACTGCGAAGCGGGGGCCATTTCAGAGTTGAACCCCGCCCCTTGGAAAAGGTGCGTTTGTGAGGGTTGTTTGCACCGACTGGAGCACCCGCGCGGAGGCAGTGGGAAGTGTTGTGAACACCACCGCCTGTCAGGGTGACGGATTCTCGGACGATGTCGCGTCGAGTTGCGCGGGGGGCATTACCAGAAGATTTCCGACTGGGGCACTGGAAGAAGAAGGCCCCCGTCGGGATTGGTGGTGAAGCTCGCGGCGACGAGCACGCGCCCGTCGTTCAACAACACCTGCACCGGAAGTGTGCGTGCGAAGTTCATCGGGGGCGCAGCTCGCCACGAATTCTGATCAGCGTCGTAGAACTCGCAGTCTTTCGTTGCTGGGTCGCCGCCGCAAACGATCGCTCCTCCGTCAGGTAAACCAGAGAAACCGCGAGCATAGGGGCCCGCGTCTTTCTGAAGCATCGGAGCCGTTGGGCCCCAGACGCCAGCGTCGACGTAAAAGAGCCCCGGCCCTCGGTCGGAGTCGAAAACCAGAACGTTGCCGGTCGGCAGACGAACCGAACGTCCGACATAGGAAGCGTTTACGGCTCCTGCCAATGACCAAAGCCCTGTGGCCGGGTCAAAAACCTCGGCAAAATGAATGAATCGCCCGCCGTCTCTCTCGCGATGACTGACGGGCGACGAACAACAGTCCGATTCTTCTAAATTACGGAACAACTTGGAACTGCACCGCCATGCCGCCGCCCGAAGACGTGCCGTGGTTGGTGCAGTGGATGCCGTAGTTGCCGGCCGTCGGGAACGTCCGCGTCAGACCTCCAGCGGGAATCGACGTGACTTGGGTGGGAAACACATTTGCCGGGCCGCAGTCCTGAGGAGCGATTGGGTGAAAGCTGCCCACTCCGGTGAAGCTGAGGACCTGTCCGACCTTCACCTTGATGCACTTGTTGGTGATGTTGTTGAACGCTGAGACGAAATCATAGGTCGCGTTAGCGGTGGTCGAGAGATCCATTGGCGAAGCGCACGCGTTCGTCATTCCAGTTCCCGCGCCGTAGCTCTGAGCGCACGCCGGCAGACCGCCCGAACCGCCACCCGTGCCCGCTCCGCCGCCGCTGCCGCCGCCCGTGCCGACTCCGCCGCCCGTGCCGACTCCGCCGCCCGTGCCGACGCCGCCGCCCGTGCCGACGCCGCCGCCCGTGCCGACGCCGCCACCCGTGCCGACGCCGCCGCCAGTGCCGACGCCGCCGCCAGTGCCCGTGCCGCCACCGGTGCCCGTGCCGCCACCCGTACCCGTGCCACCACCTTTGCCGCCACCCGTGCCGCTACCGCCGCCCGTACCCGAGCCGCCGCCTTCGCCGCCCGTGGTGCTGGCGCCGCCGCACGCGGCCATCGTTCCAACGACCAACGTCACAATCGCAAACTTGAAAAGTTTCATTCGAGGAGCCCCTCCCCGGGGCGAAGAAAGAAGAAAGAAGGAATAAGCCGGCGTTGCTTACCACGGCATTTCTGCGCGTCGAGTTAGCGATTCTCGGCGAGCAGCCGCTGAATCACCGCGGCGAGCATCGGCGCCGCGCTCACCGTCTGCAGCGTGAACGGGGTCTTTTCAGGCTGCGGCACGCTGTCCGTGCAGACCACTTTTCGAATCGGGAGCTTCGCGAGCCTTTCGAACGCGGAGCCGACGAAGAGCCCGTGCGTCGCCGCGATGGTGACTTCCGCTTGCGAGCCCGCGTCGAGGCACGCCTGCACCGACGCCGCGATGGTGCCTCCGGTGCTGATCATGTCGTCGACGATGACCGGGTGAAGCCCCTTCACGTCGCCGACCACCTTCCGCACCGCCACCTCGGAGCCCGACAGCCGCTGCTTGTGAATGATGGCCACCGGCAGGTTCAGAAGCTGCGCGTAGGCCTCGGCGCGCTTCACCGCTCCGAGGTCGGGAGACACCACCACCGCGGGGCGCGGCACATCGGCCAGCTGCTTCGCCAACGCGTCGATCGCCGTCGCGTGCTCCAGCGGCTGCGGAAAACAACCCTCGACCGCGCGGCTGTGCAAATCCAGACAGACGAGCCTGTCGATGCGCCCAGCCGACAACAGCTCGGCCATCACCCGCGCGCCCAACGGCTCGCGCCCGAGCTCCCGGCGGTCTTGCCGCGCGTAGCCCAGGTACGGCACCACCGCGGTGACGCTCTTCGCGCCGCCGCGGTGAATCGCATCCGACAACAACGCCAGCTCGAGCAGGTTCTCGCCCACCGGCGCATTGAGCGCCTGCAGCACGAACACGTCCTGCCCGCGCACGTCACACTGCACCTCAATTTCCGATTCCCCGTCGGGGAACCTTTCGATGCGGCACTCGCCCAGGGGAAAGCCGAGCTTCTGGGCGAGCGCCGTCGAAAGCTTCGGATGCGACGCGCCGGCGAGCAGTGTGAATGACACGCTTTAGAACTGGTTCCAGAGGTACTGGTTGGTGACCTCGTGGTGGAACTGGATTTCCGAGGTCTTCACGCGCGCGCCCAGCGCCTTCGGGCAACGCTCGGCCTGCAGGTTCTTCAGCTCGGCGAACTTCTCGTGCACCTTGTCGCCGAAAATCGACTGCGCGAACTTGCTGCCTTTGAAGAGCCGGTTCGCGTCGTAGATGTTGTCGGGCAGGAAGCGGGTGCGCGACTTCTTGTTCGCGTCTTCGTTGCTGATGGGCCCTTCGAGGCCGGTGCGCAGAATCGTGTAGACGCTCATGTACGGGTTCGCGTCGGGCGCCACGCTGCGCACCTCGATGCGGGCCGACTTCTCGTTGCCCAGCGGGATGCGAACCATCGCTCCACGGTCGATCGCCGAGGCCTTGATCTGGTTCGGCGCTTCGAAGTGCGGGTCGAGCCGGCGGTATGCATTCACCGACGAGTTCAGCACCAGGCAGATGTCCGGCGCGTTCGAGAGGATGCGCTCGATGAACTTCCAGCCTTCCTTCGACAGCCCGTCCTGGCCCTTCTTGTCATGGAAGACGTTCACGCCCTTCCGGTTCAGCGACATGTTGGTGTGCATGCCGTTGCCGTTCACCCCGGTCACCGGCTTCGGCAAGAAGCACGCGGTGAGCTCCATCTGCGCGGCGACCTGGCGCGAGAGCAGCTTGTACAGCTGAACCTGATCTGCCCCGATGACCGCGTCGGCGTAGCTGAAGTTCATCTCGAACTGGCTCGGAGCGACCTCCGGGTGGTCCTTCTCGTTCGCGAACCCCATCGCCCGCTGCACTTCCGCGGCTGAGTCGATGAAGCGGCGAAGCGCGTCGCCCGGCAGCGAGTGGTAGTAGCCGCCCGTGCTGATGAAATCGAAGACGTTGGTCTCGTGGAAGTGGCGCTCGGCGTCGCGGCCCTTGAAGAGGAAGCCTTCGATTTCGTGCGCGACGTGGCACACCGTCTGGTCCTTCTTGAACAACGCATCGGTGTACGACTTCAGCCGGCCGCGCAGGTCGGCCACGTACGGGGAGCCGTCGCGATCGATGACGGCGCCGAACACGAGCACCTTGCCCGGGCCGAAGACGTCAGACGGCAGCCAGTAGAAGGCCGGCCAGTCGATCTCCAGGCGCAGGTCGGATTCCTGCTGCTGCGAGAAGCCCCGAATCGACGACCCGTCGAACGTCAGGTTGTCCGCCGACTTGATGAGGAACTTCTTGTCGTAGTCCAGCATGTGCATCCGGCCTTCGAGGTCGGTGAAGCACACGGTCACTGCTTTGATCCGCTTCTCGTCGGAAAGGTACTTCATCCGCTCTTCGCGCAGCTTGTCGGGGTTCTTCCGCTTGATGCGGGCGTCCTTCGCTTCGAGGTTCAGCTCTTCGAGCTCGTCGTACGGGATTTCGAGGAACTCGCGCAGGGACGGCTTCGAGAGGATCAACGGGGTCGTCATCGGCTCACCAAGTAGAATTAAGGGTTCTGAAACGAAGGCGAAGCTCAAATTTCACACCATTAAGCACAATTCAAGGAATGCTTGGCGAAAGACGGGACGCGGCCGGACTCGCCCAGCTGACCACTGTCGGCCCCGCGGATCGCGACGCAGGCCCGCATCACGCCACGCTCGCCCCTGCGGGTGTGGCGCTCGCTCCACTGGTGACCGCGGCCCGCGAAAGTCGAAGGCCTTCGTCACCACTGGGGCCTCCACGCATCGCGACGCAGGCCCGCATCACCACCGGCGGTCGCGACCACCGTTCGCCCTGCGGGGTGTGGCGCACGCTCCACTGTGACCGCAGCCCGCGAAAGGCGAAGGCCCTCGTCACCACTGGGGCCCACGCATCGCGACGCAGGCCCGGATCACCACGGCGGTCGCGACCACCGCTCGCGCGTACGCGTGTGGCGCACGCTCCCCTGGTGACCGCAGCCCGCGAAAGGCGAAGGCCCTCGTCACCACTGGGGCCCCTCGCATCGCGACGCAGGCCCGGATCACCTCAGTCGGTCGCGCCCACCGCTCGCCCCCGCGGGTGTGGCGCACGCTCCACTGGTGACCGCAGCCCGCGAAAGTCGAAGGCCCTCGTCACCACTGGCGGAGCGACGTCGGGGCTCGGTGCGGCGTCCGGGCTCGGTGCGGCGTCGGTATTCGGTGCTCGGGTGGAGAGCTCCGGGACCCTCTTCGCCTCAGTGGTGACCATGGCCTTCGGTCTCCTCGAAGCGCCGTCGCGCACTTCGCCGCAACTGCGCAGGAGTAGTAGCGTCCGCTCAAGCGTTCTGGGGGGCAGATGGCTGACGTCGGACTGAGGGTATTGATGGTGGGCGGCGACGCGGCCGAAGAGGCAGCGGTTCGCCTTCGGTTGCTCCGCGCCGGCCCCCTGCACCGCGTCGTTCGGGTCGATCGTGCGCAGGCGGCGGCGAGCCTGAAGAGCGCCCGGTGGGACTTGCTGCTGGCCGGCGCGCAGGTGCCGGGCCTTTCGGCCACCGAGCTCGCGGCGCAGGTGCGCGCGTCGGGGCAGGACATCCCCATCGTGGTGGTGGGCGACGAGGCGGATGAGGCGACGACGGTGGCCTGGCTCGAGGCCGGCGCCTTCGACTTCGTCACCCGCCCCTCCTTCGCAGGGCTGTGGCCGGTGGTGGCGCGGGTCGAGCGGGAGCATCGCGACCGCGAGCTCGCCCGCGAACGAGAGCTTCGCCAGCGTGGCTCGACCGCTTCCCTTCATGCCCTCGCGAAGAGCCGCACCTTCGATGGCAGCGACCCCGACGCGGCGTACAAAGAGATTCTGAAGGCGGGCACGCTGGGCGCCGAGGCGCTGGTCGCCGGCATCTGGCGGTTCGACCGCGAGGCCTTCGTGCTGCGCAACCTGATGCAGGTCGACCACCGCGACGGCACCTGGTCCAAAGGGTTCGAGCTCAAGTACAGCGACTTCCCCGACTACTTCCGCGCGCTCGAGGACGACCAGCAGATTGTCGCCCACGACGCCTTTCGCGATTCGCGCACCGCCGCCTTGAGCCACGCCTACCTCGAGCCGAAGCGGGTCTGCGCGCTGCTGGACACCGGCGTGCGCATCGGCGGCCGGCTGGAAGGCATCATCTGTCTCGAGCACGGCTCGGGCACCCGCAAGTGGAGCGCAGACGACCAGGTCTTTGCCGCAGCGCTCGCCGAGGCGACGGCGCTGGTGTTCGAGGGCATGGACCGCCGCCGGGCCGAGGCGCGCGCCGACGACAGTGAAGACCGGTTCCGCGAGCTGTTTCAAAACTCGCGCGACACCATCATCCTCTACCGCGTCGACGAGAACGGAGCGCTGCGCGCCGAAGACCTGAACCCCGCCGCGCTGGCCCTCGTGCCGCTGACGCGCGAGCAGGTGCTGGGGAAGACGCCGCACGAGGTGCTGCCCCGCGCGGCCGCGGATCTGCTGACGCGCCGCCACCGCCACGTGGTCAAGACGCTGCGACCGAGCACGTACGAGCACCGGCTCGAGCTGCCGAACGGGCCGGTGTGGTTCAACACGGCGCTGATTCCCTTCATCAAGGACGGCAAGGTGCAGCGCATCGCGGCCATCGCGCGCAACGTGACCGACGAACGCACGCTGGAAGAGCAGCTGGCGGCCGCGCGCACGTTGCAGGCGCTGGGGCAGGTGGCGGGGCACATCGCGCACGACTTCAACAACCTGCTGCAGGGCGTGTCGGGCTGGGCGACGCGGCTGACCTCGAGCGCGGATGCCGAGGCAAGGGAAAGCGGCGAGCAGATTCTGCAGGCAGTCGCGCGGGCTCGCGGGCTGACCCGGCAGGTGCTGACTTTCGGCCAGCGCGAGCTGCCGACGCGTGAAGCGTTGAACCTCACCGAGCTGGTGACGGAAGCGGTGAAGCTGCTCGAGCCGTCGCTGCGGCCCAACCTTCGCGTCCACGTCGAGCTGCAGGTGGACCGGACGACGACGATGGGGGACGCGGGGCAGCTGCATCAGGTGGTCCTGAACCTCTGCACGAACGCGCTGCAGGC
Organism: Myxococcales bacterium; assembly: GCA_038206395.1. Taxonomy (GTDB): domain Bacteria; phylum Myxococcota; class Myxococcia; order Myxococcales; family Myxococcaceae; genus JAGSPQ01. The sequence continues at coordinate 28,138 of JBBRAX010000040.1, forward strand.
GATGCCGAATGGCGGGCGGCTGACGTTGCGGCTCGAGGCGGTCGAGGTGAGCCCCGACTTCGCCCGCGCGCACCCGCCGTTGCGCGAAGGGCACCACGTGCGGCTGCAGGTCGAAGACACGGGCCACGGCATGACACCGCAGGTGCTGAAGCGGATGTTCGAGCCGTTTTTTACGACCAAAGCCAGTGGGCAGGGAAATGGGCTGGGGCTCGCAGTGGTTCACGGCATCGTCCAGGGACACGGCGGAGCGATCGCCGTGACCAGCGCCGTGGGCAAAGGCAGCACCTTCGAGGTCTTCTTGCCGACGTTCACTCCTGAGACGAAAGACAGCCAGGTGCCGGGCCGCGGCGAGCGCGTGATGCTGGTCGATGATCAGCTCAACGTCGCCCGCGCGAGCTCGATTCTGTTCGAGCAGCTGGGCTACCGCACCACGGTGTTCACCGACCCGCGCGAGGCGCTGGCCGCCTTTCAGCGCGAGCCCGGAAAGTTCGACCTCGTGATGACCGACCTGACCATGCCGCAGATGAGCGGCCAGGAGCTCACCACCGCGGTCCACGCCCTGCGCGCCGACCTGCCCGTCATCGTCACCACCGGGCGCGAGGTCACCGAAGAAGACCGCAAGGGGCTGGGCGTTCACACCGTGATGCAGAAACCCTGGCGCATCGAAGACGCCGTCGAGGCGCTGCGGCGGGTGATGCCGCAACACCAGGCGCCGCGCTAACTTCGTCGTCGCCGCAGCAGCAGGCCGGCGAGGGCGACCACGGCGAGGCCCACGTCCGCAGTCGAGCAGCCGCAGCCGGGCTTGAGCCTGTTGTTCGGGTCGACCTTCGTCTCGTCCTTCGTCGGTGGACGTCCCGCGTCGACGGGCTCGATCGGAAGTCCGGCGTCGGGCTCGACCATCATCATTCCGGCGTCGACGACCGACGTGCCGGCGTCGACCTCAACGACTCCCGCATCCGGCTGACCTGCATCGGGGACGACCACGCCGGCGTCGGGCGCAGGCGGGACGAGACAGCCGTTGCCATTGAGGCGGGTGTCCATCGTGCCGCGTTGGTCGGTTGCGGTACGAAACCAGGCCTCGAACCGCGTGCGGTACGCCTCGACCTTGGCGAGCTCGGCGGCGGTCGGCGTCTTCCCCTGCCCTGCCACCAGCACGAAGGCGACGCGCCAGCACTTCTGCGTGTTCGGAAACGCCGGCACGCGCGGACCTTCGGCGCGAATGATGTCGTCGATCGTCAAATCCACCCGGGTCGCCATCCCGAACTGCGGAGCCGTGGCGCTGTTTCCCTTCGGCAGCGGCACCGAGTCCTTGCCGTGGCCACTGCCGTCGTCGAGCGCGAACATCGGGCCGACCTCGGTCTTGTCGCGCAGGCCCATCAGGTACTGGTCAAGCTCGGTGTACTTGCGGTCGGCACCTTCGAGCTTGAACTTGCCGTTGCCCAGACCCGTCACGACGCTGCCGTACATCGGAGACACCGAGTGGGCGTACCAGCTGTAGTGGCCGTTCGCGCGGCCGGGCATCGACGGGTCATTGCCGGGGTCGTAGCCGCGCAGCAGGTCCTGCTTTCCCTTGCCGTCTGCCTTGTCGAAGGTGACCCAGAGCAGCCAGTGGTGGCCGTACTCGTGACCGAGCAGCTCGACGCCGGTGATGCCCAGCGGCAACCCCCCGAGCACGGTCGCCGCGCCATCGGGGCTGTTGGGCAACGCAGGAAGTCCCGCCATGAAGACGCACTGCTCGAGCTTCGCGGCGCTGCCGTAGGCGCCTCCGTTGTTCCACGACGTGAGCCCGAGCCCCAGCGTGTTCTGCCGCACGGGAGTCCCCTGCTGCACGTTCTGAAACACACTCAGCGACTCGGTGCTGAAGCTGACGATGCCGTCGTACTGGTCGGGAAACTGCGCGTAGAGCCCCTTCGCCGCGTCCTGGCAGAAGCTCGACTGCAGGAACATGTTGTTGTGGATGGCGCCCGTCGTGTCTTCGACGACGACCACCTCTCCCACCGAGTACGTCGCTGCCCCTGCCGCCGAAGCGCAGAGAAGCCCGGCCGTCAGCAGTGCCTTCACGCCCTCATTCCCGCCATCGCGATGCCGGGAATCTTGAGCCACGAGGGGCCCATTTCGAAGTCGGTGAGGCGGCGGCCCAGCTGGTCTTGCGTGCGGTGACCCGGGAACCACGGCGAAATCGGAAACGCCTTGGCCGGCGCGCGCAGCACCATCTTCTCGATGCCTTCGAGGAGGAAGGTGTTGTGGACCCAGCCGAGCCCTGACTGGATGTCCTGCAGGGTGCTGCTCGGGTGACCACCCCACGGCGCGGTGCCGAGGCCGAAGACGGCGCCGCCCCAGGTGTTGACGACGACGGCGCCGTACTTGAGGTCGGCAATCGCCTTCTCGACGGCGGCTTTGCCAATCGGGTCTTCGAGCGTCGACGGGTGGACAATCAACGTCGCGCAGAGCGTGCCCCAGACCTTCTCGTTCACGAACTTCACCGCTTCGTCGAGGAAGCCCGCGGCGTCGGCCTTGTCGAAGGCCGTCTCGGAAAGCACGGTGCACCACGGCTCTTGCGACCAGACGCGGTCGCCTGCGTCGTTCGGGTCGAGGCCCGGGATGATGGCGTATGGCAGCTGGCCCGGCTGGGCCTGCCCGATGATTTTCACGTTGGGCCGGCCATCGGTGAACTGCTTCCAGCGCTGCTCGGCGCCCGGGTAGTAGGCGGTGCGAACGCCACCCTTCGCGAGGTTCTTTTCGATGAGCTCCATCAGCTTCGCGCGGCCCGCCCACGGCTTGCTGGTGACCAGCAGCTTGGCCGAGTTGCAGTTGAAGGACGCGTTGTTGCAGACCTGCCCAGCGATGTTGCCGGCCTGGAACTCGAGGCTGCCTTCGTCCCAGTTTCCGGGGACGACGATGACGGGCGAGATGTTGCCGAGCTCGCTCGAGATGGCCTTGGTGAGCTTAGGCTCGTTGCGCTGGCGGCGCGCGGCGGCGTCGGGCCCCAGGCCCCAGACCATCGCGTCGTGCGTCTTGTCCGAGCCGGTGATGTGAATCTCGTCGATGCCCGCGTGCTGCGCGAGGTAGGCGCCTTCTTCGGCGCCGCCGTACACGAGGCTCAGAAACCCGCGGGCGACCAGCGGCTGAAACGCGCGCTCGAGCAACGGCCCCAGGTACGCGTTGACGGGGTTCATCTTCAGCACGCACGCCGTGCCTTCGACGAACATCTTGTAGACGACATCCGTCGGAGGAATCGCGTTCACGTTGCCTGCCCCGAGCACGAGGCACACGCGGCCCCCGTGCGGCTTCTTGAAGAAGCTGGCCTGGTGGTCCTTCAGGTTGTCGCGGGTGATTCCCTGCTGCATGTAGACCTCGCCCAGGTGCTTGCTGAGCAGGGTCGAGTCGAGGGCGTTGTTGGGGAACACCTTCACCGCGATGCGCCCGTCGGGCAGGTCGCGAATGTCGGAAGGCTTGATGCGCGGGGCGCCGTACTGCTTCACCTCGCGCAGCGCCTCTTCGGTGAGCCGGATGACGCGGATGGTGACCATCGGGCCGCCCAGCCACTCTTCGCCCGACGTCGGCGAGTTGAAGTCGATGCCCTTCGCGGCGCACGCGAGCTTCACGCTCTCTTCGGCAATCTCGCGGTAGCCCAGGCGCATGCGCTCGAGCATGGCGATGCGGTCGTCGATGGTCAGCTTCGCGAACTCACCACAGGCCCCGCGGACTTTCGCGATGGCAGCGTCGAGCTGCGGGAAAGGCATGGCAGGCGGAATGGCGACGGCGGCAGCAGACATGGTCGAACCCCTTGGGCGTGGCTTGGTGCGCGCGCGGAACCTACTGCTGGGCCGGGCCCCAAGTCACTCGAGGCGGCTGGCGACGTCGGCGGCCTCGCTGCGGGAGTTGCAGCCGATGAAGAGCACCTTCTGCGCATCGTCCGCGCCGCCGTTCTTCGCCAGCGCTTCGACCTGCGGTTTTGCGCGCGCGAGCTTGAGCTCTCCGATGGCGCCGACCGCCGCGACCCGCCAGATGCAGCGCTTGTGCGCGAGCAGCTGGATCAGCCGTTCTTCCGCGTCGTGGCTGCCGTTCTGCACCGCCGACTTGTAGTGGCGAATGGCGTTGGTGTCGTCGCGGGCTTCTTGCAGGCGGCCGCTCCAGTACTGCTGGGTGGCGAGGTCTTTCTCTTCTGCGAGCAGCTTGAGCGCGACTTCGATTCTCGCGTTCCGCTTCGAGGCGGGGGCTTCTTCGACCTGGGTGACTGCGCGCTCGAGCGACGAGATGGTGAGGTAGCGAAGAAGAAAGACGGCGAGCACCATCGCGGTCACGGCGACCAGCGGCACAGCGAGCGTCCGCGCCCACCGCATCGACCGCCGCGCATCGAGCTGCCCCATCTGCTCGACGGCGCGCTTCACCAACACCTCGCCGCCGTGCACGGCCCGGGCGGTGAACTCGACGGCCTTCGCGGTGAGCTCGGCGCCGGCGCCGGCGTCGGGCATCTTCGAGAGCCCCAGGTTTCCGTAGGGCGGCGCCTCGGCGAGGTGCGGCGCGGGCGCAGTTCCAGCGACGACGTTAGCGACCCGGTACGGCGCGTGCGGCACCCTGAAGACGCGAATCTTCCCGGGGATGCCCTTGAGGTCGAAGAGGCCGACTTCTTCCGACGGCACCTCGGCCTTGTTCATCGCGAGGTAGACGGACTCGGTGAGGAAGACTTCTCCGGCGTCGGCGAGGCCTTCGACGCGCGCCGCGATGTTCACCGGCTCGCCGAAGACGTCGTTGTTCTCGACGCGCACCTCGCCGACGTTGATGGCCACCCGCACGTCGATGCGGTCGTCGGCGGCGAGGTTCCGGTTGTGGGCCCAGAGCTTGTCTTGCAGCGCGACGCCAGCGAGCACGGCCTGGGTGGGCGACTCGAAGGTGACGAGAAACGCATCGCCGATTTCTTTGATGATGCGGCCGTGAAACGCGCGGAACACCGGGGCGAGCAGGTCATGGTGCGTGCGCAGCAGCGTCTCGTTCTGCTCGAGGGTCTGCCGGCTGGTGCGCTCGGTGAAGCCCTTGATGTCGGTGAAGACGATGGCGAGGTTCGCGGTCTTCATCGCCTACCGTTCGAAGTCGACGCCGGCGCCGGCGCCGCCGTAGACGCCGCGCACCAGGGTGCTGTCGGGCTGAGGGAAGAACACCGTGCCGCCGTAGGCCATCACATAGAAGGAAGAGAAGAGTCGCACCCGGAGCTCGCTGGTCACTGCATAGCGCGGAACCTGGCCCAGGCCGGTGGCGGTGAAGCGGGCGGCGGCGATGAGCCGGTGGTTGATGACCTCGAGCGAAAAGAGCGTGTCGAGGTCGGTGCGGCCGAAGGCGAAGTGCTCGAGCGCGAAGTCGAAGCTGACCGCCTGGCCGCTGGCGATGTGCAGCTCGCCGAAGACGCTCAAGAAGTCGGGCAGCTGGGCTTCCGTGCGCGAGAGGCCGGTGAAGCCCGTGTCTGAGAAGCGCGCGAGCTCGTAGCCAGCGCCGAAGAAGCCCTGCCGGAAACCACCCTGCTGCTTGCGGAGCTCGAGCTTGCCGCCGATGGAGAAGCCGCCTTCGAGCATCGCGTCGATGGCGAGGCCGCCGACGAGGCCGACGTCTGCGGTGGGGTCTGCCGCGTCCTGCGTGCGGCCGCCGAGGCCGACCAGCGCCATGATGCGCGTGGTGCTGTTGCGGTAGAGCACGGCGTCGAAGTCCATCTGCAGCAGGGTGACGGAGGGCGCGAGGTACCCGGCGCGGCCTGCGTCGTGCGCGAGCGAGAACGCGAGGTGGAAGCGGTCGTAGACGCTGTTGGTGTTGCCGAAGATGCGGCCGAGGTCGAAGACGAGCTCGCCCGCGAAGATGCGGGCGCCGAAGAGGTCGCTGGCAAAGAGCTGGGCCGAGACCGCCTTGTAGCCAAGCCCGAGGGTGAGCCCGGCGGGGTGGTAGTCGGGGTTGTCCTGGTTCGAGTAGCGGCTGATGAGGTGGCCGAGGCCGACGGTCTGGCTGCGCACGGCTCCGCCGCGGGCCCAGAAGATGGCGCCGGGCTGGTTGATGCGAATCGAGCGGAGAATCTGGCCGAAGTCCGACGCCTCGTCCCAGTCGGCGCGGCGCAGGACCTGGCCGATGTCGTTCGCGCGCTGGTTGGGCGCGTCATCGATGAGGCGCAGGCGGAAGGTGGCACCGACTTCGACGCCGAAGTCTTCGCCGACGTCGATGCCGACGATGGGGCGCAGGTCGGCGAGCACGTCTTGCTGGCCGCCGGGGGTGCCGGAAGGGAAAGAGGTGAAGCTGGCCTCGGCCGCGGCGTAGAGGTGGACGCCGGTCTTCGGCTCGGTGTCTTCGATGACTCCCGCATCGAGGGGAGCCCCGCCATCGGCGGTCAGCAGCAGCGCGGTGAAAAGAGAGAGCATCGAGCGCGGCGGAACTTACCCCCGGGCGCGCGCAACCAGAGTACGAACGGCACCGAACCGATGGCGCTGCCTGCGACCCTTCACCACTTCGAGATTTCCCTCAACCACGTCGACCGTGGCCTCGAGCAGGCGTTGGTGTTCAAGGCGGCGCGGCATCCTTCCGAGACGTTGGAGCGACTGTGGCTGCGGGCGATCGCGTACTGCTGGCAGTGGGAAGACCGCATCGCGTTTGGTCCGGGCCTCAGCGACCCCGATGAGCCGGACCTCGAGGTGCGCGACTACACGAACGTGCTCACGCGGTGGATTCGTGTCGGCAAGCCGCAGGCGGCAAAGGTGCAACGGGCGATCGACCAGAATCCGCAGGCGAAGGTTGCGGTGCTGTTCGACGCGCCAGAGCGGATGGAAGCGTTTCTGCAAGAGGCGCGCGCCGAGAAGCTGTCACGCATTGCGAAGGCCGAGCTCGCGGCGGTCGACGCAGGCTTGCTCGCAGCGCTCGCGGGGCATGAAGACCGGCGCGCGAAGCTGACGCTGACGTGGGTCGGAGACCACCTGTACATCGACCTCGACGGCGAGAGCGTCGACGGGCCCATCACCCGCGGGCAGGTCTAAGTACGACTGGCTACTTCGGCTGGCTGAGCACGAGCCACAAGTCGCCGCCCTGCCACTCGCCGGCCTGCTGGTACAGCGAGCCTTCGCGGCCGAGCTTGAGCGTCGCCTCACCCTGCGCGACCTTCACCTTGATCATCGCGACGTCCTTCTCGACGTTGATCAACGAGACATCGGCCGACTTTCCATTCGGCAGCGCGACGGGCGTCGCAGCCGCCTGCAGCTGAAGCTTCTGGGTCGAGATGCGCTTGAGCGAACCGTACTTTTTGCCCTGCGCGAGCTTCGCTTGCATCGCCTCGAGGCCCGGCTCGACGGTGCCGTCTTTGAGGTGGCAGAGGATGACGTCGGCCTTCACCGCGACCTTTGAGTCCTGCGCGAACACAGCCGTCGACAGTGCGAGCGCGGCGACGACGGCGAGCCTCAAAGCTCGCCCGCCTTCTTCGACGCATCCGGAGCGGGCTCCAAATCCAGCTCTTCCCGCCGCGCATCGTCCGACTTCTTCGCCGCGGCGCCGTCTTCGACCATCCAGATGATCGCGTCGCCCTTGTCGGTCTCCATCACCACCGGGCGCACCTTCGCGTCGGTGTCGACCCTCACCGTCTGCACCTCGACCCGCGCGTTCGCGTAGCCGTCGGCGCCGCCGCCCGACAGCTTCACGACCGCGGCCGCGGTGAGCAGAACCGCCATCGCAAAAGCACCGGCGGTGACCAGCGTGCCGCGCTGGTAGGTGAACATCTCGGACATCGTGAGCTTGATGCGCTCGAACACCGGCAGCTTCTGCGGCGTCACGCGCGCCATCACCTGGTTGGCGAAGTCGCTGAAGTCCTGCTCGTCGGCGAGCATCTCGAACGAGAGGCGCGTCAACCCCGAGGCGGCGCGGAAGTCGGCGACCTGGGCCGCGCTGTCTTTGTCGGCGGCGATGTGGCGTTCGACCGCCTGGCGTTCTTCGGGCGAGAGCTCGCCGTCGACGTAGGGCGACAGCAACGGCTCAAAGGTCTTTCGGGCAGGATTTTTCATCGTGAACCTTCTGGGCAAACGCTTGACGACGACTTCACGACGCGGAATTTCAAAGGCTTATTCAGTTCCAACGCCTGCCTTCGACTCGTCCAACTCGAGGTACTCGTTGAGGATTTTCTGAACTTTAATTCGGGCGTGGAACAGGCGCGACATCACGGTTCCCTTGGGGATGCCCAGCGTGCGCGACAAATCCTCGTACGACATGCCCTCGATTTCGCGCAGCAGCAGGATCGCGCGGTGCTTTTCGGGGACCTCGGCGAGGGCGGCCTGAATCTTGTCGGCGAGCTCTTTGCGCAGCATCGACTTCTGCGGGTTGGTGCCGAGCCGGGTGCCGAGCGCGCCGATGTTGGCCTCGCTGGTGTCGCTGGCGATGGTCTCGTCGAACTCGATGTGCTCGCCCTTCGAGCTGCCGCGCTTGCGCATCACGTCGATGCTGATGTTCACGGTGATGCGGTAGATCCACGTGTAGAAGCTCGAGTCGCCCTTGAAGTGGTTGAGGTACTTGTAGACCTTGATGAAGGCTTCCTGCGCGACGTCGCGGGCCTCTTCCTTGTCCTTCAGCATGCCGAGCGCGACCGAGTAGATTTTGCGCTGGTAGCGCTCGACCAGGGTCTTGAAAGCCCGCTGATCTCCTGTCCTTACGCGCTGGACGAGCGTGAGATCATCGGTGGCCAAAGCGCGCGGACCTTAACCCCACGACCCACGCACTGCCACGGCGATGTAAAGTCAGGTCCAGCTTTGCGACCCCGCCCACTCCTGCTGCTCCTGCTCGGCTTCTCTGCCTGCTCGTCGCTCGAGGGCGGCGGGCTGAAGGCGACCGTGCGCTTCTTCATGACCGACGCCCAGTGCGCGAAGGTCTTTGTCACGGGCAGCAACAACCTGGTGGTCACCTCGGGCCCGCTGCTGCGCGGCACCCGCGACAAGGTGGTGGGCATCGCGCAAGACAGCAAGCTCGGCGCCACCGTCAACGTCCAGGCCAAGGGCTTCCGCGCGGCCGATTGTTCTGGCGACGTCATCGACGAGAGCGAGCTCAAGAACGTCGAGTTCTCCAGCGGCGAAGTCGACCTGGTGCTGCTGGTGCTCAAGGGCGGCATGTCTCCCTCCGATGCAGGGCCGCTTCCGGACGCCGGCCCGCTCGACGACGGCGGGATGACGCAGGACGACGGCGGGATGAAAGACGACGGCGGCCTGATGTTGCCGGACGCCGGGCCCGAGCAGTGCGGCAACGGAATCGACGACGACCGCGACGGGCTCACCGACTGCTTCGACGGTGACTGCCTGCAGCAAGACTGTCTGTTCGGCAGGCGGTGCACCAGCATCGGCGTCTGCGCGGTGCCACTGTCGGAAGTCACCTGCAACGACGGGCTCGACGACGACGGCGACGGCAAGGCCGACTGCCTCGACGACGACTGCAACGCGAAGAGCTGCGCCGATTCGAACGTCTGCACCTTCGCCGAGACCTGCGTGGCGAAGGTCTGCACGCCGTCGGTGACCCTGACCTGCATGAGCCCCCGCGAGTGCCAGCTGGGCGCGGGCACCTGTCTTGCCGACGCAGGCTGCGGCTACGCGGCGAAGACGGGCAGCTGCGACGGCGGCACCTGCATGAACGGCGAGTGCATTCTCGGGTTCCCGTACACGCCCAGCAACAGCTTCGACCCCGCGCTGCCGGCGACGGCCATCTCTTCGAAGATTCGCCTCGACTGCGGCGTGTCGACCTTCAACTCGGACACACTGGCGTTCGGCAACTGGTGCAGCCAGGCGCAGCCCACGCCGCGCATCATCTACCGCTTCGGCGTGCAGAACATCGTCGTGCTGCCGATGGCAGGGCTCGAGGTCATCAACGAGCTGCGCCTCACCGGCAGCCAGCCCGTGCTCTTCGCGGTCTACGGGGACGCGCGCATCGCCGGGAAGCTGGTTGCGAGCGGCGTGGGCAGCGCGAATGGTCCCGGCGGCCCCGCGGGCAACTGCCTTTTCCAGGGCGAGCCGGGCTTCACCTTCATCTTCAGCGGCGGTGGCGGCGGCGGCGCGGGCTTCGCGCAGGCGGGCACGAAGGGCGGCAACGTCTCGGGCAACGGGCTCGCAGGCGGCCTCGGTGGAGCGACCTTCCCGATGACTCCCGCGATGCAGCTGCGCGGCGGCTGCGCGGGCGGCGACGGCGCGAGCGGGATGATGGGACAGCAGGCGGCGCTGGGCGGCGGAGCAGGCGGCGCGCTTCAGCTCTCGGTCTCTGGCACGCTGACCATCGAAGGCTTCGTCTCGGCGAACGGCGGTGGTGGCGCGGGCGGCGTCACCTTCAACGCGGGCGGCGGCGGTGGTGGCAGCGGCGGAGGAATTCTTCTCGAGGCGAACCTGCTTCAGCTGCTCGCTGGCTCAAAGCTGACCGCGAACGGCGGCGGCGGTGGCGGCGGCGCGCGGCTCGACGACGACGGGGACCCAGGCGTGAACGGGCGCGACGACAGCGACCAGCAGGCGAACGGCGGCAGCAAGGGCGGTGGCCAGGCGAGCGATGGCGCAAAGGGCGGCGCGCTCACGCCTCCCGGTGTCGCGCAGGACAGCACGACCTCGGCGGCCGGTGGCGGTGGCGGCGGCACGGGGCGCATCCACCTGCGCAGCGTGCTCACCTGCGTCGCGTCGGGCAGCAACCGCATCGTCAGCCCTGCCGCGACGGGCGACTGTCCCTGAGGACGCCGGAGCCCGCCCCGCTTCCTCCGCGAATTCTCGCGGGCGCCCTCGACGCGGCCGTGGTGCTCGCGCTGTGCGTCCTCTACTTCCTCGTGCCGCTTCTCACGCGCGGGCTCGTGCTGCCGATGTGGGGGGTGCTCGCGGCAGTCCTCGGGTACCTGGTGGTGCCGCTGTCGGCGTTCAAGCGAACCGTCGGCATGCAGATTTTTGGGCTCGAGCTGGTGACGAAAGACGGGCACGCGGTCGGCGCGGGCGATGTGCTCTTTCGCGAGCTGGTGGGTCGCGGCTTCTTCCCGGCGGCGTTCCTCGTCACCGTGCTGGCGGGCGTCATCGCGAGCGCGTTTCACCTCGCGGCCTTTGCGTTTCCGACGGGGCTGGGCTTCGTCTTCTTTCTGGCGTCGTCGGCTGCCGTCGCCGCCGCGATTCTCGGGCACGTCTTCGTGATGACGCGGCAAGACCGCCGGTCGCTGGCCGACCTGATGGCGCGCAGCCACGTGCGGGTCGCCAAGCCAGTCACCGCTCCGGCCGAAGCCGACGAGCGGGCCGACTGGCAGGCCGACCGCCGTAAGAAGCTGACCTGGGTGGTGGCGTTCGAGGTGGTGCTGGTCGTCGCAGCGCTCGCGCTGCCGTGGGCGTTGACCCAGCGCACCGAGAGCACCGGCGCGTACGCCGCGCGGCTGAAGCGGCAGCAGCTGGAGGCGCGGGTGAAAGCGAACCCGAATGATGAAGCAGCGCTGAACGAGCTGTGGCGCGCGTGGGCCGCCGACGGCAGAGCCGAGCAAGCCGAACCGGTGCGGCAGGCGTTGATTGCACTGCAGATGAAGAAGGCAGACGAACGTTTCGCGTCACTGAAGGGGCGCGTCGCGGCGGCGCCGGATGATGAGCGCGTGCTGGTCGAGCTGCTCGACGTCTACGAAGAGCGCGGAATGATGGACGAGGCGAAGGCGGCCTACCGCGCGTACCTCGCGGCCTCGAAGGACCCCGAGCTGCGCGCGGGTTTCGGCCGCTGGCTGTGGCGCCGCGGCTTCGCCGACGAAGGCCTCGCCGAGGTGCGCGCGGTGCAGAAGGAAGACCCGGCACTCGAAGGAATCCACGCGCTCCTCGGTCGAATCCTCGCCGACACCGACCGACTCGAGGAGGCGCAGGTCGAGCTCTCGATGGGGATGCTGGAAGACGCCGAGGACGACGACACGGGCGAGGTGCTCGCCGCGGTGAACGAGAAGCTCGGGCCGCTGCCTGCCGCGGAGCTCAAGCGGCTCACGAAGGATTTCGAAAAGTCCCGTCTCCGTTGAAGCGGCGGCGCAGCAGCCACGCGAGCAGCACGGGAGGAAGCGCGGTCGCGGCGCCCAGCGCAGCAAAGTGAAGCCAGGTCGGGTTGGTGGTGAGCAGGTCGCCCATCGCCCAGAAAGAGGCCAGCGCACCGGCGAAGCTGATTGCGAAGACGCCGGGTCCCACCGAGCGCAGCGTCTTCGGCACCAGCGCGAGCCTTTCAGTCTCTTCGACCTCTTGGCGCAAGGCCAGCAGCCGGCCCTGGCTGCCGATCAACGCGTGCTTCTGTTGGGCAAGCTCCGCTTCGAGCGCGGTGGCTTCCGAGGCCAGCGCCTCCAGCTCTTCGGAAAACCCTTCGCTCTGCGTGAGCGCGAGGTCGTGCTTCGCCTCTTTCACCCGGCCCTGCAGCAGCTCGAGCTCTTTGCGTTGCGCGCGCGCCAGGTCGTCGGCCATCAGCGCTTCTCGGGAATCAAAAAGTAGAGGACGGTGAGCGCGATGGCCTGCCCCAGCAGCACCAGGCCCGCAGTGCTGCCGTCGAGCCACTGCCGCCACAGCGCGAAGCCCGTAATCACCAGCGGCACCGTGAGCACCGCAGCCGACCCGTAACCGATGCGGAAGAGTTCTCCGCGCCAGCCGTTGATGCGGCGGTTGAGCTCAGCGCTGCGGGCTTCGAGTCTGACCAGCGCGGGCGGGCATTGCGACAGGGCGAGGCGGGTGTCGGCCAGCTGGGTGCGGGCGAGGTCTGTGCGCTTCTTCTGGGTGGCGAGCTCGGCGTCCTCTCGGGCTTCACGGACCTTCAGGGGCTTCTCGAGCTCGGCCGCCTCGCGTTGCAGCTGTTCGATGAGCGCGCTCAGCGGGTCCACGGATTGGGTGACTGTAGTGCCTTCAGGTATAGGAGGGGCTCCCGTGCGGCTCCTCTGGCTGACCCTTCTGCTGTGTCTTCCCGCGTGCAAGCGCACCGATGCTCCGACGCGGCTCCAGGCGGCGCGCGAGAAGCTCTTCCTTCACCAGCCACAGGCGGCCCTCGAGGAATACCGGCTCACGCTCGACTCGCTGGACCGCGATGAATCGAAGGAAGCGGCGGTGTACCGGGCGCGCGCGCTTCGAGGGGCGGCCGACACCTACTACCTCGAGCTGCGCGACTTCAAGCGCGCGGTCGAGGTGTACCGCGAGCTCTCGCAGCTGTGCCCCGAAGCGCCCGAGACGCTCGACGGCCGGCTGCACCTCGCCGACATTCTGCAGAGCCAGTTCCACGACCTTCGCGGTGCCATCACCGAGCTCACCGCCGCGCTCGCGCGCAACCCGCCGCAGTCGGCCGAGCTGTCGTACCGCGTGGCGAAGCTCTACTTCGAGCTGGCCGACTACCAGCAAGCCGAGCTCGAGGCGGCCGGCATGGCGCGGAAGTTCGAGACGTCTTCCTTCGTCGACGACGCGTTGCTGCTGCGCGCACAAGCGCTCGCGATGATGGATGGCCGTCATGCCGAGGCGCTGAAGGCGTTCGAGTCGCTGGCCGAGAAGTTTCCGGATTCCGACCTGCAGCCGCACGCGCTGTTCGAGGCGGGGAAGCTGCGCGCCGAGGCGGGCGAGCACGAAAAGGCGATCGAGGTCTGGGTCGAAGCGCTGAAGCGGCACCCGGATCCGAACGTGGTGCAGTTGGTGATTTCGAAGGTGCGGCGGCAGCTGCGCGAGACGACGCCGCTGAAAGTGGGCGACGCGGCCCTGGCGTTCGACCGTGAGGTGCGCGCGGCAACCCCGGCGGCAGGCCAGCCCAGGAAGATGCCGAAGACGAGCATCGAGGCGGTGGGCGGCACGGCAGACGAGGCGGCCCGCGAAGCCAAGATGACGGAGGAAGCCTCGGCCCCTCCGCCGCCGGCGCCGTGAAGAACCGCCTGCTGTGCTACGTCGACCCGACTGCCTTATGCGATTCACACTGATTCTCACCCTCGTCGCCCTCCCTTCCCTCGCAGACACCGACAGCTTCTACGGCTGGTCGAAAGACGGCAGCTACTTCGTCTACCAGTCGGTGTCGGGCCCCAACGACCTCACCGAGCTCTTCTTCTGCATCACCGAGGAAGCGATTCCCCCCACCTGGTCGAAGGAGCTGAACGACCTCGACCGCCTCGGCACCACCTTTTCGTGCGCGCGCTACACGGACGTGAACCGCGCGCCGTACGGCTGGAAGAACGTCGTCTCGCTGCCGAAGCCGTCACTCGCCGGGCCGGGCGGGCAGAAGGTGCTCACTGAGCTCGTGCTGGACGGCGAGCGCCCGGGCTACGCGTTCGAAGCGGGTGGGAAGAAGACGGTTTGTTACGCGTCGGGCCTTCACGAAGACTCGAAGCTGGGCAACGTCTACTGGCAGGCGGGCGGGAAGTACCTCGCCGCTTTCATCGACGGCCGCTTCCTGCACTGCGACGTGCCGCTGAAGGTCAGCGCGCCGGTGAAGGCGACGCTTCCGCCGAAGAAGAAGAAGTAGCCGTACCCAGCTGTGTAGACGGCGCCGCCAGGCGGCCTCAGTAGGTGATGGTGCCGGCGTCGGCAGGCTCTTCGGCCGCGGGCACCGGGTCGATGACCAGGGGCGGCAGAGCGACAGGCGCCGCAGCGTCCTCGGCGCGCAAGACCTTCACCCGGCCTACGCCCGCGGGGGCCGTGACGACGATGAGGGCGTTGTCTTCCATCAGCCGCTTGTCGACGGGCAACAGGAAGACGCCATTGGCATCGGTCTTCACCAGCATCTTCCCGCGCAGCGTCTCGCCGACTTCGACGGCGGCGCCGGCAACGGGAACGCCCGAGCTCTTCTCGACGACCTGCAGCCGAACCGCCTCGGTCGATTCCTTGCCGAGGAACTCGCCGTAGCGGGGCCGCAGCGCGCAGCCCGCCAGGGTGACGACCGCGGCAAAGAGCACGAGGGCGCGCATTAGAGCTTCGCGCCCGGGGTCTTCTGGAAGATGGCGTTGAACTCGGTGATGGCCTTGTTCAGCTCGCTCTTGATTTCAGCCGTCAGCTCGCGCTTTTCCATGATGCTCTTCTCGAGCGTCGGGAACTTCGCGTCGCAGAAGGCGAGGAACTCTTTCGAGTAGCGCACCACGTCGGTCACCGGCACTTCGCGCAGCCAGCCACGCTTGCCCGGGTCATCGCGGTTGGTGCCCGTGTAAATCTGCATCACCTGCTTGCCGACCGACATGGGCTCGTACTGGCCCTGCTTGATCAGCTCGGTGAGGCGCGAGCCGCGGGCGAGAATGTCCTGCGTCGCCTTGTCGAGGTCCGAGCCGAACTGCGCGAAGGCGGCCAGCTCGCGGTACTGCGCCATCTCGAGCTTCATCGAGCCAGCGACCTGCTTCATCGCCTTGATCTGCGCGGCCGAACCGACGCGAGACACCGACAGACCGACGTTGATCGCGGGACGAACGCCCGAGTTGAAGAGGTCGGTTTCGAGGAAAATCTGCCCGTCCGTAATCGAAATCACGTTGGTCGGGATGTACGCCGACACGTCGCCTGCCTGCGTCTCGATGATGGGCAGGGCGGTGAGGCTGCCGGCGCCCTGGTCGTCCGACAGCTTCGCGGCGCGCTCGAGCAGGCGGCTGTGAATGAAGAAGACGTCGCCCGGGTACGCCTCGCGGCCCGGCGGGCGGCGCAGCAGCAGCGACAGCTGACGGTACGCGACGGCCTGCTTCGAGAGGTCGTCGTAGATGATCAGCGCGTGCATCATGTTGTCTCGGAAGTACTCCGCCATCGTCACGCCGGTGTACGGCGCGAAGAACTGCATCGGCGCCGAGTCCGACGCGCTCGCGGCAACGACAATCGTGTACTCCATCGCGTTGTGACGGGTGAGCTTGTCGACGACCTGCGCGACGGTTGACTGCTTCTGACCGATGGCGACGTAGACGCAGTAAACGTTCTGGCCGCGCTGGTTGATGATTGCGTCGATCGCGACGGCGGTCTTGCCCGTCTGGCGGTCACCGATGATGAGCTCGCGCTGGCCACGCCCAATCGGTACCAGGGCGTCGAGCGCCTTGATGCCCGTCTGCATCGGCTCGTGCACCGACTTGCGCTTCACGATGCCTGGGGCCTTCACCTCGAGGCGCTTCATCTCGGCGCCCTGAATCGGACCCTTGCCGTCGATGGGAGCGCCGAGCGCGTCGACCACGCGGCCCAGCAGCGCCTTGCCGACGGGCACAGAGGCGATCTGCTGCGTGCGCTTGACGGTGTCGCCTTCGCGAATCGAGACGAAGTCGCCCATGATCGCGACGCCGACGTTGTCTTCCTCGAGGTTGAGGACGAGGCCGCGGACACCGTTTGCGAACTCGACGAGCTCACCCGACTGGGCGCCTTCGAGGCCGTAGACGCGGGCGATGCCGTCGCCGACCGACAGCACGGTGCCGGTCTCGGCGATGGTGACCTTCTTGCCGTAGTCCTGAATCTGTTCGCGGATGATGCGGCTGATTTCGTCGGCGCGGATTTGCATGGTTTTCCGTGGTGAAAGTGCCGCGCTCCTAACACGGGGATTTTGGTGCGCGTAACGCTTTTCGCTTCTGGGGAGCGTTAGGGGGAAAGCCGCTGAACCCACCCCTCGGCCGCGGGAAACGGCAGCGTCACAGAGGCGATGGGGCCGTCGTGCGGAGCGCTCCAAAGCGTGACGTGCAGGGCCGTACCATCGGCGAGCGTGTGGTGCTCGTCGTCCTCGGGCGCAGGAGCGTCCTTCAAGCCCGATTCCGCCGGCTCGATGATGAGCACGAGCCACCGCAGCTGCGACGCCTGCGCGGGGAGCCCCAGGTAGTTGATGTAGAGGCCTTGCCCGCGCTTCGACCAGGTCAGGCCGGCGGCCTCGAAGGTTGCGGGCCAGGCTTTGGTCCTGGCCCGGGTGGCCTCGGCAGACTTCAACCCCAGGCGAATGGCCGCGTAGACCTCTCGCTCGGACTTCGGCAGCTCGGACGCGCGCGCCTGGTACGGCAGCAGCTCGGCTGCAGGCAGTGGAGCAGCCCTTCGCCGATACGACGCGTACGCGACGGCGGTGAGCAACAAAACGAGGCCCAGCGCGCTCCAGACTTTCGAGCGGGGCACGGCTCTAAGCGAAGAGCCTCTCGGCGGCGCTGATGCCCCACCACGCGCCGGCGCCCACCGAGAGGATGCCGACGGCCAACAGCAGCGCAGCCATCATCCGCGGCGCGCGCTGCAGTCGGGCGAGGGGGAACCCGCAGAGGGCGCTGAGCATCGACATCCCGACGACGCTGCCGGCGCCGAACATCGCGATGTACGCGAGCCGCGCGCCGACGCTGGGAAGCTCGGCGAGGACGAGGGCGGTCAACGCCCCGCTGCCCGCGAGGCCGTGAATCAACCCGACCACCAGCGGCCGCGTCGCCAGCGTCCAGCGGCTGACGTGCACGTGCGGAGCTTTTGAAGCGTGGGCGTGCGCGACGTCGCCGTGCGTATGCGGGGTGACTTCACCCATGCGGCCCTCACGAACGGCCTTCACGATGGCGCGAATGCCGAGGCCGACAATCATCACCCCGACGCAGAGCTCGAGCGCATCGGCGACGTGCTCGGGCATCTGAGTCTCGACCGCCGCCAGCGTTCCGCCGACCAATAACAGCGACACCGTGTGGCCCAGGCCCCAGAGCGCGCCGAGGAAGAGCCCGCCCTTCACCGACCTTTCTTCGGCGGCCAGCGTCGAGACCGCGGCGAGATGGTCGGGCTCGAAGGCATGGCGAATGCCCAGCAGGACTCCGAGCAACGCAGCGAGAAGAGGGGCGACCACGCGCGGCGGCTTATGTCTGCTGACGGGCGAACGCAACCCGCGCCGCCCACTGCTGCGCCGTCAGCTCGTTGGCGTGCATCGCATCGAGCACCACGGCGGCCAGCGTGTCGGCCTTGCGGCGGAAGTAGCCATCGCCGCTGTCTTCGCGGGCGGAAATCTCGGTCTTGGCGAGGCCCGGGATTATCTGCTGCGACTGCAGCGGCGGCTTCATCGGCAGCAGGCGGCCCGGCTGTGCCTTGAAGAAGTCTCCCAGCAGCTTCACCGCCGCCGGCTCGTCGCGCGCGGCGACGTCCATCACCAGGTTGTCTGTGCGCTCGAAGTCGCGCGGCTCGTTGCCGACCAGCAACGCGAACCGCAACCCATCTGCACTGCGCGCAGAGAGCGTCGCGACCAGCAGCGCGGCGGCCTCGAGCGATGCGCCGATAAAGAGCTTGCTCACCCGCTCGCCCGGCGCCGGAGCCCCGTGGTTCCCAAGCAGGGTGAAGCGATGGGGGGTGAGGTTCTCTCTCGCGCGCGGCACGCGGACGCTGACCTTCTCGCCCGGACGCGCGGCCGGCGGCGAGTACTGGCCCGGCTCGTCAAGGAAGAGGCTCAAGCGCCCGTCAGAGACGAAGGCCCAGGCGCCCCGGCGGCCCGTCACGCCGTCGGAATCGCCGACGCGCACCAGCGTGTAGCCCGGCTCCCACCCTGCCGCGCCACGGGTCAGCGACTGCAGGTGCGCGACCCAACCGGAATCACCCGACGCTCTCCCTCCACGCGGGGCGGCGCCCGGACGGCGGCTCAACCAGCGGGACAACATCCACGACGACAGCGCCGCGTGCGCGTGCTCGGGGCGGTGCGACGTGCCCTCGAGCGTGAGCACCGACTTCGTCAGCGCGACGCGCGGCTCGAGCTCTTTGAAGGCCTCGACCAGCGTCACGGGGCGCCCCACAAGACGGCGGGCCAGCTCTGCGGAGACGCCAACATGTCCAGCGCCTGCTGCGCGAGGCCACGCGCGCGCGTGTCGAGCAGCTGTTCGTAGTGCGAGATGCCGTAGACGGCAATCAGCAGCGCGGTGGCCACCCACCGCACGACGCGGTTCTGGAACTCGCCGGTGAGCGCGAAAGAATCACCGCGCGCCTCGGCGTAGGCCGCGAGCAGCGCCCGGCAGTAGCTCGACAGCTCGACGCGGCTGATGACCTCGCTCTTGTGCTCGGGCGCCAGGAACGCGCTGACGTAGTCGGCGAACAGGCTGCCGAGGTCGCGCGCGGGGTCGCCCCAGAAAGAGAGCTCCCAGTCGAGGTAGAAGACGGGCGCGTTGCGGTCTTTGCCGACCCTCAGCAAATTGGCCTGGCGCAGGTCGCCGTGAAGAAGGCAGGCCTCGCTTTCCTTCGCCTGTTGCTCGCTCAAAGCCTGAAGTCCCGCCATCGCGGGCGCATCGGCCTGCACCTGCGAGAAGAGCTCGACGCCGACGCCAGACAGCCGCGCGTAGAAGTCGGGCCGCATCCGCAAGAAGCACTCGAGCAGGTCGGACTCGTCGCGAAACGCGTCGGCCAGCGCGAACCGGGCCGGCGCATCGTGACTCGACTTGTGCAGGTACCCGAGCGCGCGGCCGACCTGGCGCGCGACGGAGCGCGGGTAGTCGCCGCTGCGGCGATGAAAGTGGTGAAGGGTCTCGCCGCCCTGCAGCCAGTGCAGCGCGAGCAGGCCGTTGCCGGGGTCGAACGCGTAGATGCCGGGCAGCAGCAGCGGCGCGTCGGGCTCTTTGGCCAGCGGCGCGACGCGTTCGAGAATCGAGCCTTCGCGCAAGACGCCGACGTTGCCCGGGCCATCGGCGACTTTCACGAGGACGCGGCGGCGCCCGTTGCGGCAGACGACCGTGCGGTTCTTGCTGGGCGGCGGAGCGGCGACCGAGTCGTCACGCACCAGCCCCAGCGCATTCAGTCGCGCATCGAGCTCGGCTTCGGTGAGGGGTGCGCGCACGGCGCGGCACCTTAACCAAAGATCTCGAGCTGTCGCGTCAGAACGAAGGGCGCTTCAAGTCCTGCTCGGGCTCGAGGAACCCGAAGTCGTTCTCTTTCGTCGGCTCGATGGCCGGCGGGGCAGCCGCCGTGTCGCTGGCAACGGCTTCGACCCTGGCGACCTTCTTCTTCGCGGCGGGTCGCTTCGCGCGCGGGGTGAGCGCGCTGAGCTCGTCGTCGTCCGACTCGGCGACGCCGGAAGAGACCTTCGTCGCGCCCTTGGCCTGCTCGGCCTGCTGCTGGGCGGAAGCGGGCAGCGGCAGCTCGACGGCGCTGCTGGTGTTGCTGGCGAGGTTGATCGCGAGCCCACCGAGCACCACCACGAGGGCGGCCATCACGGCGGCGACAATCAACGGCACCTTGCGGTTAGGGCGTCCGAGCGCGGCGGCTTCGCCAGGGCTCAGCAGCGCGGCGCCGTCGTTCGACAGCTCTTGCGAGACAGACAGGTTGTCGGTGAGCGCAACCGACGTCTGGACCTTGCTCTCGGCGATGACGGCCGCGATGGCCGCGTCGACCTTGATTCCGTGCGCGGGGTGCATCGCCGGGATGTACGGCATCGGCGCCGTCGGGGCGGGGCCCGGAGCAGCGGCGATCAGCACCGGAATCGGGACGAGCACCGGCGACGACGCAACCACAACGGGCTCGGGCAGGACGATGGCGGCCAGCTCGGGCTCGGTGCGGTGTGCGGCGACCGGAGGCATGAACAGCTCGGCGACTTCGCGCGCGGTGGGCCGTGACTTCGGGTCGGCCAGGACCATTCGCTCGAGCATCGAGCGCAGCGGCTCGGGCAGCGACTTCGGGACCATCGGCAGCCAGGCGCCCGTGGCAATCGAGTGAACGACGCCCAGGGTGGTGTCGCACTGAGGGAGCGACGCGCCGCCGGCGATGCAGACCACCGCGCCCAGCGAGTAGACGTCGGACTCGGCTGAAGGCTTCGCGCCCCGCGCGCGCTCCGGGGAAAGGAAGGGAGCGTTCTTCACCAGCTGGTGCATCAGGCGGTCTTCGCCGCGGCGGTCGGTGATGCGGTTCGCAATCACCAGCGGCATGTCCCACAGGTACGCCTTTTCCGACGGGGCCTTCACCAGCAGCACCGAGTCGGCCGACATCTCGCCGTGGAACGTGTCCTGCCCGTGAATGCTCGCCAGCGCGTCCGCAAGCTGCGCGGTGATGCCGATGAGCGCGGCGGCCGGCAGCGCCTCGTGCAGCTGGGTGGCGAGCAGGTTCCCGTCGGGGAAATCCATCGCGACGAAGGCCGAGGTGCCGACCTGGCCAATCTGGCGAATGCGGGGGAGCGTGTGGTGTTCGGGCAGCTGCTCGCAGGCCTGCACTGCCGCCGAGCCATTGGCGTCGAGCGGAAGCCAGCGAACCGCCATTCTCATCCCCGACTCGAGGTCTTCGGCGCAGTCCAGCCGACCAATTCCCTCACAACGCAGCGGTGCGCGAATCTTGAAGCGCGGATCCAGCTCCATATGCGGCCTTCCCCTTCCCCTCAATTTCCCGCCCAACCGTTTACTGCCCTTCCACCACCGTCCCGAGGGAGCCCGCGAATACCACTTTTCCGCCTACCTGCCCACCCCCCACCAAAGTACCCGTGGTTGCTGTGAAAACGGTGCTCCAGCCGCCGCCATCGAAGCGGACGACGCTCTTGTTGGCCGAGATGGCGTACACGTCGCTGGGTCCGTTCACTGCGAGCTTCGAGAGGCGGATGTGCGACGCGAGCTGCTGCCAGGTGGGGTTGGCGGCCCCGAGGTCGAGCTTGAAGAAGGCGTTGTCGCCCGCCACGTAGAGGACGTTGTTCGCGACGCGGCAGCTGGTGAGGTCGACCGCGACGTTGGGGAAGGCGACCGCCAGGGGCGCCCAGGTTCCACCGGCGAGCCGCAGAATGGTGCCGCCCTGGCCGCAGGCGATCGCGCTGTTGGCTCCGAGGCATTCGACCGCGAGCAGGTTCTTGGTGGTGCCCGAGGTCATCGAGGTTGCGGTGGCAGTGGTGGTGTTGACGGCGCGAATCACTCCGCCGTTGCCGACGGCCCACGCATCGGCGTCACTGACGCGGCAGATGCCGTTGAAGTCCTGGGTCGTGTTCGAAGTGATGGGGGTGCTGGTGGGGTTCACCGCGCCGAAGACGAAGCGCGACAGCTTGCCGGCCTTCGAGGCGACGAGCACGCCGGTGCCTGCGTTGGCGGCGATGTCGGTGATGTTCAGCAGTGGGCCGCGGCGGAACTGCCAGGTCTGCGAAGCCGGGGCGCGGAAGGCGAGGTCACCCAGGCCGCTGCCCAGCACGACGGTGCCGCCGATGTTGCTGACCGCCGTCCACCCTTCGCCGAGGTCGAGCATCTCGGAGGCCACCGAGCTGCGGCGGTAGATGTTGTTCACCCCGTTGGTGACGTCGGTCTCGGCGACGACGACGCCGCCGCTCTCGGTGCGGCCCATCGACACCTTGTCGAAATAGAAGTCTGCCAGCGCGTCTGCGTCGAGCATCCCCGTGGTGCCCGAGTAGCGGTAGAGGTGGCCGGCGAAGGTCGTCGTGATTTTGGTCGCAAAGTAGACCTGCTTCGTCACTCCCGCGCCGGGCGTGATGCCGACGATGCCGCCGCTGGCGGGCAGCGTGAACGGAGGGTTGCTGAAGGCGCCCGTCACCGACGAGTGCTGACGAACGCCCGAGGTGCTCACGCGGCCCACGTACGCGACGTCGGTGTTGACCGAGCCCCCGTCGATGCCGGGGCCCGCGACCGCGGCGTAGGCGTCGGCGCTGGTCGAGTCGTTATCGTCGCAGCCGGTGGTACAGGTGCCGGTGTCGAAGAAGTGAACGACCCCGTTGGTGACGTTGCTCGAGAGCAGCGTGCGCTGGCCGGCGAACCGCATCTGGTTCGACCCGTCGACGTACACCGCGTTATTCTTGTAGCTGTAGAGCGGATCAACGTTGACGGCGCCCGACTTCCAGGTGACTGCCGAGGCGCTGTCGAACCGCCAGTAGTTCTCGGTGCCGTCGACGAGCGCAAAGAAGCCTTCGTCGCGGCCGTGCACGGCGGTGAAGCTGGTGCTGCCGCTGCCGGGGACGCCCGTCATCGCGGCGTACGAAGTGCCGTTGTAGCGAAGCACGGTGCGGCCCGAGCCCGCGGCGATCGCGCTGTTGGGGCCGGCGAACCAGACGGTGTTGAGGTTGCCGTTCGTGGCCGAGGCCGACGTCACCTTGGTGAAGGCCATGCCGTCCCACTTCATGATGTTGCCGCTGTTGCCGACGACGAGCACGTGCGTACCCGAAGAGCCAGGGGCCTGGTCGATGGAATTCACTGCGAACCGCACCCGCGGCATCGTCTGGCTGAAGGTGAGCGCGGGGGTGAGGCAGACGCCGCCCGAGCAGCCGATGGCGCACGCGGTGTCGATCGGGTTGTAGGTGCAGACGCCCGTGCCCATGTTGCAGACGCCCGGCGACATGAAGGTGCGAACCATCGTCCCCACGCACGTCGGCGCAGGGGGCGCCATGCACGTGTTGCCGGCGCAGAGGTTCTGGTTCTGGCACATGTTGTTCAAGCAGCCGCTGGCGCAGACGGTCTCGCTCGGCGTGTAGCTGCAGGTGCCGTTCGAGCAGGTGCCCGCGTTGGCAAAAGTGGTCAGGGTGTTCGCGTCTTTGCAGACGGGCGTGGGAGGCGTGGTGCAGCTGATGCCCGCACAAGGATTCGCGATGCCGCCGCCCGTGCCCGCGCCACCACCGACGCCGCCACCGACGCCGCCACCGACGCCTGGGTTTCCACCGCCCACGCCACCGCTGCCGCCACCGACGCTCGCGTCACCACCGCCGACGCCACCGCTGCCGCCGCCGACCGCGCCGCCGCTTCCACCGCCGACGCCGCTGATGGAATGGCAGGTGTTGCCCGCGACGCAGATGTAGCCGTTGGGGCAGACGCCGCCCGGGTCACACTGCAGGCCTTCAGGGTCTGCGTAGAGGCCGAGGCTGCAACCGGACGCAAAAATGACAGCCAGGCACAAAAGGAAACTCTTCATCGACGGCTCCCACTGCGCATGCCCGGCTCAGGCATCGAGACGATGAACATCACAACACCGCCAGCCACCGCGGCGCCACCTGCCGCCCAGAGAACGTTGGCCATCAGGCCCTTGCTGTTCGCTGAGTTCGCGAGCGCCTGCGCGTCGGTGTAGTTCAAGGTGCGGTCGTTGCGCAGCCGGCCCGCATCACCGTTCGCCATCACGCCCATCACCGTGCCGACGGCGAGCGCCGCGACGGCCAGGCCGGTGACGACGTACGACGCGACGCGAAGCTTCGACGGCCCACCACTGGCGACTGGCTTCCGCACCGTCACCGCTTCTTCCGGAGCGCCCTCTTTCGCCTCGAGCAGCGGCGGCGCCATCGGCTCGAAGTTCAAGTTGGTCGTCTTCCCTGTGCGCAGCTGGGCGACCACCCGCTTCTGGCCGTCAGGGAAGATGCCGGTGATTTCGTAGTCGCCCGGGGCGAGGAACACCGCGACGGGGCCTTCGGGGTAGAGCCGGTTGGCGACGACAATGTCGCGGCCGCCGGGCACTTCGAGCTCGAGCAGCCCGCGGCCGTTCGATTCACCCTGGCTCAGCGCGCTGCCGACACGCTCGGCGACGTCGAGGGCGTCCGACGCTCCGGGCGCGCGGCGCAGGTAGAGGCGGTAGTAGTAGGTGGCGAAGGCGACATCGCCAATCTTCTCGTGGCACTTGGCGAGGTCGTAGATGACTTCGGGCGTGGCGAGCTGGCGGTCGGCGCGGCGGAAGTTCCAGATGGCCGCTCCGTACTCGCCCTGGCTGTAGAGCTTCTCGCCCTGGGTGAAGTAGCCCTTGAAGCGTTCCTTCTCGGCGGCGCCGGGCATCCACACGGGCGGGGCCACACCAATGGCTAACAGCAGAAGCGTGGGCAGCAAGGTGACGGGCTCCGGGGGAAGGGTCGGCGCCTATAGCGCAAACGACGCCCACCTCCAACCACCCCCCGCTACATGAAGGCCGCCCTTCTGCTGGCGTGGTATGCGACGCGCGTGCGAGTCGCGATGGCGCTGCTGTGTCTGGGAGTGGTGGGCTGCCGAAGCGCGCGGCCGATGGCCGACCCGATGCCAGCGGCGGTTCCTGCTCCGTCGGTGGTGGTCGACCTGCACCTGCACGTGTCGATGTCGCGGTCGGCGAAGCCGGTGTTCAAGGGCGAGTCGGGCAGCGGGATTCTGACGTGGGACCCGACGGCGATTCTGGTGAATCAAGTCGAAGAGTCGCAGCTTCACGCGGCGGGGCTTCGCATCGCCCTGGGCTCGTGCTGGCCGCCGTTCTCGCTGCGCGCGGGGCGAAACGCTTTCGACGAAGCCATTGCGCAGCTCTTCGAGCTTCGCGAGTTCGGTAGGCGGCGGCCGGGGTTCGCGGTCGTGTATTCGGTGGCGCAGGTTCGCCAGGCGCTGACCAGCGGGCGCATCGCGGTGCTGCCGGCGGTGGAAGGTGGCGAAGGCATCGCGTCGGTGGAAGACGTCGACCGGCTGTGGCTTGCCGGGATGCGGGCCATCACGCTGATGCACTTCGTGAACTCGTCGATTGGCGGAGCGGCGAAGGGCCAGAACGCGCGCAACCTGCTCGGCATCAAGACGGAAAAGCTCGAGACGCTGGGCCTGACCGAGCTTGGGAAGAAGGCCGTCGAGCGGATGATGGACCTCGGCATTCTGCTGGACCTCGCGCACGCCAGCGATGCGCTGTCGCGCGACGTGCTGGACCTGGCCGAGACGCGCGGGATTCCGGTGGTGAACAGCCACTCGGCGGCGCGGTCGTACCTCGCGAGCGAGCGCAGCATCCCCGATGACCTCGCGGTGCGCATCGTGAAGGGCGGCGGCCTGGTCGGCGTGGTGCTGAACGACAAGATGGTGACGGCGGTGCCTGCTGCCGCGCGATGGCCTGGCTTCGTCGAAGGCACCTGCGACGAGGTGGTGGCGCACTGGCTTCACCTCGCGGGGCTCGTCGGCGCCGAGAACCTGGTGCTGGGCAGCGACTTCAACGGCTTCATCACCCGGCACCCGAAGGGCGGCAGCTGCCCGAACGGACTTCGCAACGTGTCCGACCTGCCGGCGCTGTGGGCGGCCCTCGAGGCGAGGGGAATTCCGCGCGAGGCGCTGAATGGAATGGACGAGAAGTTCCTTTCGCTGATGGAGAAGGTCGAGAAGGGCGCAGCTCCGAAGGCGCAGGCCGAGGCCCGGCAGGTGCGGATCCCCGAGGCGTCGTTGTTCGCCGCGCCCTAGACTCCTGCGCCATGACGCGTGTGCTGATGGCTTTGGCGGTGGTGCTGTCGACGGGTTGCGCGGCGAGCCTGCAGTCGGTGGAAAGGGGCCAGTGGGTCCTCGTCACCGGCGACGACAAGGCGCAGGAAGTCATCACCCGCGACGACTACGCGAAGGAAGTGACAGAGGGGCGCGACCGGATGGTGAAGCTCGCCGTCGACGAAAAGCCGCCGGTGCTCCACGAGGCACCCGAGAAGCTGACCGCAGTGGCAGGAGAAATTCTGCGCTTCCGCGTGAACGAGGGGGGCGAGGTCGACCTGCTGGCCGACGGCGCGGTGGCCGAAGTGTTCTGGACGGAGTCGAAGCCGGTGGACGGGTGGAATGGAGACCAGGCCGTCGAAGGAAAAGAGTCGCAGGTCTTCATCCGCGCGAAGAAGGCGGGGAAAGGGAAGCTGCGGCTCGTGGATCCAACCTGGGGCACCCACGATTACGAGCTCACGGTCACGTCACCGAAGTAGGCGCTGCTCTTTACTCCCGGCCCGTTACCGGTCAGAACGACGACCCTGAAGATGCTGAGATACCGGGAAGACATCCGCACCCTTGCCACGCTCTTTGCCTATGCGGCACTGGTGGCGCTGCAGTGGACCCTGACCCCGGGGGGAGTGCTCGGCGTGGCGCTCATCGCACTGACCTGCGTCGTGTCGTGGCTGTGCGCCGTCATCGCCCACAACGTCGTCCACTGCCCCGTCTTCACGAAGCGGTGGATGAACAAGGCGTTTCAGGTCTGGGTGTCGCTGAGCTACGGCTTTCCGATTTCCGACTACATCCCCGGGCACAACCTCTCGCACCACCGGTTCATGCAGCTGCGCCAGGACGTGATGCGCACCAGCAAGGTCAACTTCCGCTGGAACCTGCTCAACCTGATTTTCTTCATGCCCGCGGTGACCCCGGGAATCCTGCGGGGCAACAGCCTCTACCGGAAGCTGATGGGTGAGCGCGCGCGGGCCTGGCGCCGCCAGTTGATGCTCGAGATGGTGGCCGTCTGGGCGGTGAAGGGCGTGGCGCTGGCGCTCGACTGGCGAAAGGCGCTGCTCTACGTCTTCATTCCGCACCTCGCCGCGAACGTCGGCATCGTCGTCATCAACTTCTTCCAGCACGACGGCTGCGACGAAGCGCACCCGGTGAACCACTCGCGCAACTTCACTGGCGGCCTGTTGAACTTCCTCGCGTTCAACAACGGCTACCACGGCATTCACCACGACGTGCCGGGGCTGCACTGGAGCCTGACGCCGGCCGCGCACGCCGAACGCTTCCACCCGACCATTCACCAGGCGCTCGAGCAGCCCGCGCTGCACGTCTACCTGTTCAAGACCTTCGTCTACCCGGGCAAGCGCGTGACGTACGACGGGAAGCCGTACGTGGTGACCCGGCAGGAAGACCTCGACTGGGTGCAGCCGTCGGATCGCGACGCCAAGGTCGAAGCCGAAGACGTCGAAGCCGCTCTGGCCTGAGGCCCTTGGCCCGGGCTAAGGGGCACCCCGCTCGTTTCTCGATGGGGGAGTTCCTTACGATGGCCTCGACACTTCGCGCCGCGCTGATTCTCGCCGCGCTCGCCAGCACGCAGACCTACGCGTCGGGCTTCTACTTCGGCGACAACGGCACCAAGGCGCTGATGCAGGGCGGCGCTTTCGCGGGCGAGGCCGATGACCTCACCGCGATTCAGTACAACCCGGCCGGCCTCGCCAACATGGCGGGCTTCAACTTCCTCATCGACGGGCAGCTGCTGAACCACGAGACGGCGTTCACCCGGCAGGACAACGGGTTCGACCCGAACAACCTCAAGGCGCCGGTGCCGACGACGGTGCGCAACACGGGCGGGCTCTTCTTCCTGCCCTTCGCGGGGGTCAGCTACGGCATCAACCTGGGGACGCGCCGCCTCACTGTCTCGCTGGGCATCTACGGGCCGCCGTCGGTGGGCCGGTACCAGTACCCGATTCCCGACTACACGAAGAACGGGGCGGGCACGGGCTACGCGAACACGCCGAAGAAGTCGGCGGCGAACCGGTACCAGCTGATCAACAACGACGTCATCATCCTCTACCCGACGCTCGCGCTGGCCTTCCAGGTCCACAAGCGGTTCCAGGTTGGCGTGTCGGTGCAGTACGTGTACTCGACGTTCTCGTTCAAGCAGACGCTGTATGCGGATGCGGGCCTGACGAAGCCGACCTCGATGGGGGCAGAAGACCCGGCGTACGACTCGCAGGTCGGCGTCGCGCTGACGGGCCGCCCGAACGTCACCGCCATCGTCGGAGCGATGGTCAAGCCGCTCGACAACCTTTCCATCGGCGCGTCGCTGCGGCCGCAGATTCCGATTCGGGCCGACGGCAAGCTGACGCTGGACCTGGGCGAGCGCGCGACCGACCTGGGCTCGTCGGTGATTGGCGACCAGGCGACGCTGGCGTTGACGCTGCCGCTCGAGCTGCGCGTCGGCATTCACTTTCGGCCGATTTCGAAGCTCGGGCTGAACCTCGACTACGTCTACCAGGGCTGGCAGTCGATCAACGAGCTGGTGCTGACCCCGAAGGACGTGTCGCTGAAGCTGGGCACCGCCGAGCCAAAGCCCGTCGCCGAGTTCCACATCCCAAAGCGGTGGACGTACAGCAACTCGGTGCGCTTCGGCGCGTCGTTCGACGTCATCAAGCTGCTCACGCTGCACGCGGGCGCGTTCTACGAGACGGGCGCCGCCCCCGATGAGCAGACGGGCATCGACTTCCTCCACTTCAACCGCGTCTTCGTCGCGGGAGGCGTGACGGTGCACCTGTGGAAGCTCGACATCCTCGCGGGCTTCGCTGGCTCGCCGAAGGTGACGAAGAACGTCATCAACAGCGCCGTCGCGGCTGGCCGAGATGACCCCACCGCCGCACCCATCTTCGTCGGAGCGGGTGTCTACGAGTCCGGCGGCTGGATCGCGACGCTCGGCATCCGCGGTCACTTTGGTGGCGACCCGAAGGAAGCTCCGGCGCCGCCGATTGTTCCTGCTCCGATGGAACCTGCGCCTGCTCCCGCCCCTGCTGAAGCGCCCGCCCCTGCCCCGGTGACGCAGACGTGACCCCCGAGCCCAACGCTCCCGTGGTGCCGCCAGCCGAGAAGCCGTCGCTGAAGGTGCGGATGAAGGCGCTGTTCGACGAGTTCGGGATGGTGGCGGTCGGCACCTACCTGGTCATCTTCGGGCTCGTCATCGCCGGGTTCGCGATCGCGATTCAGATGGGCATCGAGGTCGAGGGCGCGGCTGGAACTGCGGGCACGCTCGCCGCCGCCTGGGTCGCCACGAAGCTGACCCAGCCGCTGCGCATCCTTGCCACCCTCGTGCTGACGCCCTTCATCGGGCGCTTCCTGCGCCGCTTCAAGAAGCCAGCGGTTTAAGCCTTCGCTTTCTTCGCCTTCGTCTTCGGCTTGTGGGCGTGCGGCCCCTCGTAGACGACGCCGATGTCGCGCAGCATCTTTCGCAGCTCGAGGCCGTGCAGCTCTTCCTGGCCAATCTGGGTGCGGGCGAACTCTTCGAGGTAGATGCTGCGGTCTTCGACGGTGTCGAGGAAGGTCTTATAGAGGTCGAGCGCGCGCTGCTCGTGCGCCAGCGACTCTTCGAGAATCGCCTTCATCGAGTGTTTGAAGGACTCCTTGATGGGCGCGATGGTGACCGTCGGGTGCCCGCCGAGGCCGGTGAGAATCTCGCCCGCCTGCTGCGCGTGAAGCAGCGACTCGGTGGCCTGCCCCTTCATGAAGCCGACGATGGGAATCCGGTTCGGGCCCGTCACCATCAGCGAGTAGTGGGTGTAGCGAACGACACCGGCCAGCTCGAACTCCATGATTTGGGAGAGCAGCTCGAGCGCGCGGTCTACTTCGAGGTCTTTCACGGTTTCCTCTCGATCAACGTGGTCTTTTCTTTCTCGCTCGCGAGCCGAATGCCGACGCCTTCTGCCCGCACCATGCGGCCGGCGCCCCAGTCTTCGACGCCTCCGCCGATGGTCAGGGTCTCGCCGTGGGCCTTTTCGACCACCTTGCCGAGCTTCTTCAGCTTCTTGTCGATTTCCGTCTTGCCGAGCTTGAAGAACACGCGCGCGGACAGGCCGAGGCGGTTCTTCGAGTCGAACTCCTTCGCGTCGGCCATGCCCTTCATCGGCAGCTGAAACTTCAGCGGCTGCGCCATCCAGATGTTCTGCGTCACCTCGGCGCCTTCCTTCGCGGCCGACGCGCCCGGGTCACCCGCCTTCACCGCCGACCACGCAATCGCGACGCGGCCGATGGAGTCGGTGCAGTCGATGGTGCCCTGCACGTCCACCGGGAACTCGTTCTTCGTCGCGTCGAACGCAGACAGCTTCACCTCGTCGGGGGCGCGCAGCTTCACCAGGTACGTCTTCTCGCGCAGCGCCTTCGCCAGCTCGGGGCGCTTGCCCGCGTTCGCCTTCTTCTCTTCCTTGTTCGCGCCGGGCGCGTCGCCACCAAACAGCGCCCAGAAATTCTCGGGGCACGGGCCGTCGGACTTGAGCAGCACGTAGCTGCTGTCTTCCCAGGGCGGGTCGAGCTTGACGAGGTCCTTCGGCAGCTCGGCGAGCATTTCCTTCTGCTCGGCCTTCGTGCGGTCGGCCACCTTCTTCTCTTCCAGCGCCTTCACCTTTTCGGCCGTCTTCTTCGACGCGTCACCGGGGCAGCCCGAGAGTGCGAGAAGCGCGCACCCGACGAGGATGCGAGTTGTGAATTTGGGGAACATGGGCCCGGAATCTACCGCGCACCCGGCGACGGAGTAGTCTTGTTCCACCCCATGAACATCCCCGAGCGGCGAAAGTTCAAGCGACTGCATGCCCCCGTGCTGTGCCGCCCGCTGGGCGCCGCGATGGTCGACGAAGAAGGGAAGCGCAAGGTGCTCGACATCAGCCTCGGCGGCGTCTGCGTGTACAGCGACGACGTGCACAAAGTGGGTGAGCGCCTCGAGCTCGAGCTCTTCCTGCCCTCGGGAGAGACGGTGACTCTCGACACGCGCATCTGCTGGGTCGACAAGCTCGGGCCCAAAGACCCGGCAAAGTTCGAAATCGGTCTTCAGTACGTCGACATCGCGTCTGAAGACCTGTCGCGCATCGAGAGCCTGCTCAAGGACAACTAAGCGACGAACTGGCTCTTCACTTCCGGCTTCAACAGCAGCACCAGCGCCCAGATGCCGACGGGCAAGCCGATGCAGCAGCAGCCGCTGCAGGGAATGATGGAGACGACGGCCGCTCCGAGGGCGAGGCTGTGGCCCTGCAGGTTGCGCATCTTCAGCGCGCCGAAGATGACGAACGCCGACAGCGCGATGCCGAGCAGGTTGCCGATGATGTTGGCGGGGCCCGACGACAGGCTCGCCAGCTGGGCGAAGCGCGGATCATTGGCGAACTGCCCCATCATCTGTTGCGAGCCGCCACCGCCCACCAGGCCGGCCAGCCGCATCAGCACGCCGAGGCCACCTGAGACCAACAGCAAGACCGACGGCAGGTTCAGCGCGTCCTTCGCGTTCGAGCCAGCAGGCGACGGAGCGGAGGCACCACCAAAGGCAGGGTTTGGTTCCACGAAAGCAACTCCAGGAAAGGGGTGAAGGCGGCGCGCGATAAGACACGCGCTTTCTCTACGTGGGAAGAGAAAAGCTACTGCTTCACGCCGGTGAACCCGACCTGTGCCACGCAGTTACAGGTCGCCGGAACGCAGCCCGAACCAGACCCGAGACACATCGTCGCGGTGAAAAGAATCTTCCAGGTGCCGGTGACGGTGGTGCCGCTGGTGAAGGTCGTCTCCACCGACTCTTCGCGCGCGACCACGCCGCAGTTGGGGCGCGTCTCGTTCGGTAGGACCTTGCGAAGGCGGAAGGTGCCGGCAGCGGCGGGCGGAGCGTCTTCGATGCCGGTCAGCGCATTGCCCGCGGGCCAGCCTGCGCCCGACGGGGTCGCGGTGAGCACCGTGCCGGCGTGGACGACGTCGAGCGTCGTGGCGGGAAACGAAGCGGCGAAGTTCGTGCAGCCGGTGAGCGCGGATGAGGCCGGGTTGAGCAGCCAGCTTCCCGAGTACTCCAGCGGCGCGCCGACGATGACGGTGACCGCGCATGGCAGGGACGAACGTGAATCGGCGGTGGTCGCGATGACGGTCGCCATCACGGTGCCAGCGGTGGCGTAGGTGTGCTGCACGGTCGCGCCGCTTCCGGTCGCAGTGCCGTCGCCGAAGGTCCAGGCGTACGAAGAAATCGCCATCCCCGCGGGGTCCGTCGCCGTCGCGCTGAGCGTCACCTTCTTGTTCACCGTCGCGTTGACCGTGCCCGCGCACTGCACGGTCGGCTTGCCGGCCTCGAGGCCGATGTTCAGGGTCCGGGTCGCGCGCCCGGTGTGACCCATCGCGTCCGTCACGGTCAGCGCCACGTCATACGCGCCGGACGACATCCACGTGTGCTCGAGCGACGCCTTCGCCGCATCGCCCGTCTCGGTGGCCCCATCGCCGAAGTCCCACGCGTATTGAACGAGCGCCGCACCGTCGCAGCCTTTCGAGCCGCTGGAGTTGAGGCGCACCGGCATCTTCGGTTGCGGGTTCATCGTCGTGACCTGCAGGCCGGCGATCGCGTTGCAGCCCGCACCGATGTTCACCGTCACCGAGGCGCTGTGCACGTAGGGCCCCGCCTTCACCGTGAGCGTCGCGCTGTAGTTGCCGTCTTTCGTGTACGTGTGGCTGACGACCTTCTCGCTCGACGTCGCGCTGCCGTCGCCGAAGTCCCAGCGCCAGGTGTCGATGGCACCAATCGAGGCCGAGCCGTCGAAGGTCAGCGCGTCCCCCGACTTTCCGTTTCGCTCCAACGGCCCCGGGTCTGCCGTCGGCCGCGACCCGCCGCCACAGGCACCAAGCACCATCGACAGAAGCAGCGCGCAGACTCTCACAGGCGGGTGCTGGTGATGTTCCACGTCAGGGTGCACAGCACGCCAATGCCCTGCGCCGTCTGTTTCTCGATCCACGTGCCCGACCAGCCGCTGCAGCCGGTGAAGGTGCCGTTGATGGTCGCGTCGGTGACGATGGTGACCCCACTCGACATCTGGGAGTAGGTGCCGGTGAGGGTGAAGGTCGAGCCTGCCCAGGTGCCGCTGTAGACGAGCGGCATCATGTTGAACTGCTCGCTGCCGGTCATCCCGCCGTCGGTATTCTGGGTGAGGGTGATTTTATTGCCACCCCAGGTGGTGGGCGAGCCGAGGCAGCTCTGCTGGTTCGGGTTCGCCACGAGGGTGTACTCGCCGGCGCAGAGCGGAGGCACGCCGACCACCACGTCCGCGCACGCCACCTCGGCGCTGACGCGGTTCATGCTGTCGAGCACCTTGAGCTTCGGCTTGAAGGTCGCCTGCACGTTGTAGGTGTGGTTCACCTTCGAGCCGGTGCCCATCGCGCTGCCGTCGCCGAAGTCCCACAGGTACGTGGTGACCGTGCTGCCGGCTGGAGCGGTCGAGCCCGTGCCATCGAA
Organism: Myxococcales bacterium; assembly: GCA_038206395.1. Lineage (GTDB taxonomy): Bacteria > Myxococcota > Myxococcia > Myxococcales > Myxococcaceae > JAGSPQ01. Next base: position 61,596 of record JBBRAX010000040.1, read on the forward strand.
CTGCACCGGCACTCCCTGCAGCGCGGGTTGTGGCGCCCAGCTGCACAGAGCGACCGGGCCGACGGTGCCGACGACGACTTGCTGCTCGGCGGTGTCCGACTTGCCGAGGCTGTCGGTGACGGTGAGCGTGACGCGGTAGGTGCCGGCCGAGCCGAACGCGTGGCTGGCAATCTTCTTCGTGGTCCCCATCGCCGTCGCGGTGTCGCCGAAGCTCCACGCGTAGTTCTTGAGGTCGCCTTCGGGCGTCGAGGCGCTGCCGTCGAAGGTGAGCTCAGTGTTCGGGCTCGCCGTCGCGGGGCCTGAGAAGACGGCCTTCGGCCCGGTCACGTTCACGCTGGGGACACTGATGCTGCGCGTCGCGGGGTTCGACTCGGTGCCTTTGTCGTCGAGGACGACGAGGGTGATGACGAAGTCGCCTGCCGTCTTGAAAGAGTGCTGGGTGGTGGGCTCGGTCTGCTCGAACGCTGGCGACGAATCGCCGAAGTCCCAGCGGTACGTCTTCAAGGTGCCGACCGTCGCGAAAGAATCCGCGGCATCGAGGGTGAAGACCTGCGGACGCGCCGACGACTGCGTGTACTTGAAGCGCGCCTCGGGCTTGCGTTCCACCGTCTGCGTCTTCTGCGGGCCGCACGCGACCACGAAGACGAGCGCGAGCGCCCCCACCTTGAATGGATGCATGCCCTTCGAAATACCACGTTAACCTCACCCCATGTCCCTGCCCCCCGTGCCCTCTGCCGTTGCCGACGATGCCGGTGCGCCACGGTTCGGCACGTACCAGGGCGCGCTGCCGACGGTGGACCTTGGGCGGCTCACCGGCGTGTACGACCCGGGGCTCGGGCGCCGGCTGTTGAAGCACAAGAAGTGGCTCTATTCTTTCGTCGCGACGCGCGAGGTCATCGCGCTCTGCGCGGTGGTCGACATCGGCTACAGCAGCAACAGCTTCTGCGTCGTGGTCGACCTGAAGGACAAGGCGGTGCTGCTGGACACGTCGGTGCTGGGCCTCGCGGCGCCGATGGTCAACGTCTCGAACGAGCCGAGCACGGGCCTCGACGTGCGCTTCACCTCACCGCAGCTGCGAATCAGCGCCGAACGCCCGTCGGGCAGTGAGCGCTTCCACCTGCACACGCGCGCCGGGCTGCTGGGCCGCAAGTTGGATTGGAAGGTCGACTTCCTCGCGGCCGGAGCGCCGCCTCCCCTCACCGTCATCGCCCCCGTGCCGCTCGATGGCGTGGTGAACGTGACGCAGAAGTGGGCGGGGATGCTGACGTTCGGAACGCTTTCGGCTGGCGGCCGCCGCTACGTGCTCGACGGCGGCGTCGGCGGCATGGACTACACGCACGGCTACCTCGCGCGGCGCACCGCGTGGCGTTGGGGCTTCGCGTGCGGGCGGCTCGCAGACGGCACGCCGATTGGCTTGAACCTCGTCGAGGGCTTCAACGAGACGCGCGAAGACGTGAACGAGAACGCGCTCTGGGTCGGCACCCGGCTCATTCCGCTGTCGCGTGCGCGCTTCATCTTCAACAAGGCCGACCCGCTGGAACGTTGGGAAGTCTCGACCGACGATGGCTCGATTCAGCTCACCTTCAAGCCGATCGCCATTCACCGCGAGTCGCGCGACCTGAAGCTGGTGAAGAGCTGGTTCCTTCAGCCGGTCGGCTTGTTCGAAGGCCTGATCACCATCGACGGCAAGGCGCACCCGGTAGAGAACCTGCCGGGCGTCACCGAGGACCAGGACATCCTCTGGTGATTCAGGGCTTCACGTATAAGGTCGGCGCGCAATGAGTACTCCCGAGAACATGACCGAAGTGCTGCACGCCGACGTCGCCCGCTTCCCGCGCGCGCGCTTGACGGTGGTGAAGGGCCCCGACAAGGGCACCGAGGTGGTGCTCGAAGGCCAGATGGTGGTGATTGGCAGCGACGAGAGCTGCCAGCTGCGCCTCAACGACACGTCTGTCTCCCGCAAGCACGTCGAGCTCTCGGGAGGCCCCGGCGGTTACCGGCTGCGCGACCTGCGAAGCACCAACGGCGTCTTCATCGAAGGCCTGCAGGTCATCGAAGCGCGCCTGCTCGACAAGGTCCGCTTGAACATCGGCCGCAGCGAGCTTCGCTTCGAGCCCGACCGCCACGAGATTCAGTGGCCGCTGTCTCCGCACGAACGCTTCGGCGATGTGCTCGGCCGTTCGACCGCGATGCGCCGCAGCTTCGCGTTGCTCGAGCGCGCTGCTCCCACCGAGTCGTCCATCGTCCTCGAGGGCGAAGCAGGCACCGGCAAGGAAGTGCTCGCCCGCGCGATTCACGACAAGAGCGCGCGCAAGGACATGCCCTTCGTCGTCGTCGACTGCACCTCGACCGAGGCGCTGCTCGACAGCGACTTGTTCGGGCACGACGTCTCGACCTCCCGGCCCAATGCGCGGCCCGGTGCTTTCGAAGAGGCGACCCAGGGCACGCTGTACCTCGACGAGGTGGCCGAGCTTCCCGCCCAGCTGCAGGCGCGGGTGCTGCGCGCGATCGAGACGCGCGAAATCAAGCGGCCGGGCCAGGGCGGCACGGTGAAGGTCGACGTGCGCGTCATCGCCTCGACGCAGAAGGACCTCGAGGCAGAAGTGAAGGCGGGCCGTTTCCGCGAAGACCTCTTCTTCAAGCTGTCGGTGTTCCGCGTGCGCGTGCCGCCGCTGCGTGAAAGGCCTGAAGACATTCAGCTGCTCGTGCGCCACTTCGAAGGCAAGGGCCGTTCGGCCGCTCCCATCTCGGACGAGACGGTCGAGATGCTCTCGCGCCACGACTGGCCCGGCAACGTGCGCGAGCTGCGCAACGTGCTCGAGCGGCTCGCCGCTTTCCCCGACCTCGGCGCTGGAGCGATTGCCCGCGCGCTGGGAAAGACGGTGGAAGAAGACGAGTCGTCGGGCGCCCGCCTGCGTCAGGAAGCGACGCGGCAGTTGCTGTCGTTGCCGTACCACGAGGCCAAAGACCGCGTGCTCGACAGCTTCGAGAAGACGTACCTGCTCGAGCACCTGAAGGCGGCCAACGGCGTCGTCACCCGCGCCGCCCAGCGGGCCGGCCTGCCGCGCCAGTCGGTGCACCGCATGCTGCGCCGCCTCGGCATCAACTCGAACGAAGAGCCGTAAGCCAAAGCTGCGTTCTGGAGTAAGTCGCGGTCATGAACCGCTCACTGCTCTTCGCTTCGCTCTGCGTGTCGATGTGGGTTGCTGGCTGCGCCAAAGAGACGCCGCCGGCCCCGCCGGCTCCGCCGCCTGTGGTGGCCGAGGCGAAGCCCGCGCCTGTTCCTGAGCCGGTGAAGCCAGCGCCGGCGCCGGTCGCTGCGCCCGCGCCCGTTGCTGCGCCGGCCGACTGGCAGACGCTCGAGACAGACACTTTCACCGTGCTACTGCCGGGCAAGGCGATGATGAAGGAAGGCGAAGAGTCGACCGCCGCGGGCATGGTGAAGACGCTGACCTGGTCGGCGCAGACGCCGGGTAGCTTCTTCGCGGTCTCGGTCGCCGACTACCCGAAGGGGATGATGTCGAAGGCGGTTCCGAGCAAGGTGCTCGAGGGCGCGCGCGACGGAGCGATGGCCAACGTCGGCGGCAAGGTCGAGAAGGACTTCGCGGTGTTCCTGGACTCCGACACGCCGAAGAAGAAGTGGCCAGGCCGCGAGTTCGACGGCACCACCGAAGCCGGCATCAAGATGGGCGCACGGCTGTTTCTCGTCGGCGACCGCCTCTACCAGATGATTTGTGTCAGCCCGACCGCCGCCTACAACGAGGCCGATTTCAAGAAGTTCGCCGACAGCTTCAAGCTGAGGTCGGCGAAGGGCGGGAAGCAGCCGAAGAAGTAGCAGGGTAAGTAGGCTTTCGGACGTGCCGTTTTCTCCCGGACAACAGGTAGGCCGCTACCGCATCAACCGACTGCTCGCGCAGGGCGGAATGGCCGAGGTGTACAAGGCCGACCAGGAGCTGACCGCGGGCATCTTCCGCCCGGTCGCGCTGAAGGTGATTCGCGCGGAGTACTCGGAGTCGCCCGACTTCCGCGAGATGTTCCTCGACGAGGCGCGCACCGCCTGCACGCTGTCGCACCCGAACATCGTCCACATCTACGAGGTGGGCGAAGCCGAAGGGCTGTTGTTCATGGCGATGGAGCTGGTGCCGGGCGAGACGCTGGCCACGGTGAATCGGCACCTGCGCGACCTGAAGGAAAGGTTCTCGGACGAGGCGCTGTTTGCGATTGGTATCTACTGCTGCAGCGCGCTCGAGGCGGTGCATGCGCTGAAGATTGAAGGCGGGCACGTGAACCTCGTGCACCGCGATCTGTCGCCGCACAACCTGCTGCTGTCGTCGACGGGCTCGTTGAAGTTGATCGACTTCGGCATCGCGAAGGCGGCGACGAATCGCAACCTCACCAACCCGGGCGTGACGAAGGGGAAGGCCGGCTACTTCTCGCCCGAGCAGGCGATGGGGAAGCTGCTCGATGGGCGCAGCGACCTCTTCTCGCTGGGGGTCACGCTGTACAAGCTGGCCTGCGGCAACACGCCCTTCGACCTGCACAAGACACACGCCGAGAGAAACGGAGCGCTGGTGCGCGGGCTCTGGGAGCCGTTGCAGAAGGTGTTCCCCGGGCTGCCGCAGGGCTTCTACGACGTGGTGACGCGGTCGATGAATTTGAAGCCGGACGACCGGTGGCCGACAGCGCGGGCGATGCGGGAGGCGCTGGAGAAGGCGGCCTACGACTCGGGGTTCCGGGTCGGGCACTCGTCGCTGTACGGGTACGTGGACCAGGCGGGGGAAATTTCGGCGGTGCCTTCGGCGCGGCACCCCATTGTTCCGATGGCGACGTCGGTCGAGACGAAGGCGGCGCCCGGCGGTGCGCCCGTGCCTACTGCGCCCAGCCCTCGGCGACACACCGAGCGGATGGTGCCGGGGGCCGTGGCTCCGCAGGCGAAGAGGCCGCCCGTGTGGGTGATGCCGGCGGCCTTCGTCGCGGCGGTGCTCTTCGGGACCCTTGGCGCGCTGTATTTGCTGCGGCCGACGCCGGCTGTGCCCGCTGCGGT
>JBBRAX010000041.1:0-66138 GCA_038206395.1 Myxococcales bacterium
CGAGCGCGGCCAGGTGATGGCGAAGCCGGGCAGCGTGACGCCGCACACGAAGTTCAAGGGCCAGATTTACGTGCTCACGAAGGAAGAAGGCGGCCGCCACACGCCGTTCTTCAAGGGCTACCGCCCCCAGTTCTACTTCCGCACGACGGACGTGACGGGCTCGGTGAAGCTGCCGGACAACGTGGAAATGGTGATGCCGGGCGACAACATCGCGATCGAGGTCGAGCTGATTACGCCCATCGCGATGGAAAAAGAGCTGCGCTTCGCGATCCGTGAAGGCGGCCGCACCGTCGGCGCCGGCGTCGTTGCTGAGATCGTCGCCTAAGCCGTTTCGCTTCAGAATTTTCAGCACAGCTTGACAGGAGGGGAGGCCTCTGACATTGGCCTCCCCTTCTTACGTCTCACCTCAACTTTCAGGACTAGAACGCCATGCCCCGTGGAAACCGAAGCATCATTTCGATGGAGTGCTCCGCCTGCAAAGAGCGGAACTACACCACCACCAAGAACCGCCGGAAGCAGCAGGACAAGCTCGAGCTGTCCAAGTTCTGCCCTCGCTGCCGGAAGCACACGGTTCACAAAGAGGGCAAGGTCTAAAAACCTTCCTGTACGCCAGTAGCTCCAACGGTAGAGCAGCGGTCTCCAAATCCGCGTGTTGGGGGTTCGAATCCCTCCTGGCGTGCCAATTCTTGCGTTTGACTTAAAGAGGCAACGCCCATGTCGGCCACCGACGCCAGTCAACAAGCCAACCGCGCAGGAATGGACCCGAAGCGACTCGTCGTCGTCGCTTTTCTCGTCTTCGGGATCGTCATCGCCCTCTTCATGGGCCACCTGTTCGAGGTCGCAGCCGCACGGCTGGGCGTCGGCAATGGGCGGCCGATCGAAGGCCTCGACTGGAAGTGGACGGACGTGCTCGGCATCGTCGTCACTGCCGGCGCCGTCGCCTTCTGCTGGACGAACGAGAAAATTCGCAACCTGGCGCTCGAGACTGCCACCGAGCTGATGCGCGTCACGTGGCCCAGCTGGCACGAGACCCGGGTCTCTACCACTGCAGTCGTCATCTCTTCGCTGATCGCCGCGGTGGTGCTCTTCTTCATCGACACCATCGCCTACAAAATGATGGTCGATTGGCTGCCGTTCATCTGGGGGAAGCTGTGATGGCGCGTTCTACAAGCAATCCGACGAAGCCGATGTCTACCCCCGACACCAAGATGCGGTGGTACGTCGTCCACACGTACTCGGGCTTCGAGAACAAGGCGAAGAAGAGCCTCGAAGACAAGATTCGCCTCGAAGGCCTGGCAGATCAGTTCGGCGAGATCCTGATCCCGATGGAACAGGTCATCGAGATGGTGAAGGGCGAGAAGAAGACCAGCAAGCGCAAGTTCTTCCCCGGCTACATCCTCGTTCAGATGCTGATGAACGACCGGACGTGGCACCTGGTGAAAAACACGCCGAAGGTCACCGGCTTCGTCGGCGCTGCCGCCAACGAGCAGCCGCCGCCCATCAGCGACGCCGAAGTCACCCGGCTGACCACCCAGATTTCAGAAGGCACGCTGAAGCCGAAGCCGCGCGTGCAGTTCAGCGACGGCGACACCGTTCGCGTGATCGACGGCCCGTTCGCCAACTTCAACGGCACCGTCGAAGAAGTGAACCCCGAGAAGGGCCGCGTGAAGGTGCTCGTTTCCATCTTCGGCCGCGCCACCCCCGTCGAGCTCGACTTCATGCAGGTCGAGAAGACCGGCAGCTGATTTTCGCAGTGCAGGTTTCTCCGGAAGATTTCCTTCCGGTTTGAAAGTGGGAGGCCGTCGTCACGAGGCCGTTCGAACCACCGAGGTTGTACCGACATGAAGAAGATTACCGGCAGCGTCAAGCTGCAGATCCCTGCGGGCAAGGCGAACCCCGCTCCCCCGATTGGTCCCGCGCTCGGTCAGCAGGGCGTCAACATCATGGAGTTCTGTAAGCGGTTCAACGCCGCCACGCAGGCCCAGATGAAAGACGCGCTGATCATCCCGGTGATCATCACCGTCTACGCGGACAAGTCTTTCGACTTCATCCTCAAGACCCCGCCGACGCCTGTGCTGCTGAAGAAGGCGGCCAAGCTCCACACCGAGAAGAAGAAGGGCTCGGGCGCGAAGAAGCCGGGAAAAGAGAAGGTCGGCCAGGTCACCATGAAGCAGGTCGAAGAGATCGCCACCATCAAGCTGCCTGACACCACCGCAGCGTCCATCGAAGCCTGCATGCGCACCGTCATGGGCACTGCCCGGTCGATGGGCATCGAAGTGGTCGGGTAAGGAGCCAACATGTCCGGAAAAAAATTTCGCGCTGCCGCTGAGAAGGTCGATCGCAACAAGCGTTACCCGATTCCCGAAGCCTTCAAGCTGCTGAAGGAAACGGTCGAGATCACCAAGACCAAGTACGACCAGACGGTCGACGTGGCGATCAACTTAGGGGTTGACCCGAAGCACGCTGACCAGATGGTCCGCGGCGCCATCGTGCTCCCGCACGGCACGGGCAAGAGCTCGCGCGTGGCGGTCTTCGCCAAGGGCGAGAAGGCGACCGAAGCCCACACGGCTGGCGCTGATCACGTGGGTGAGGCTGACCTCGCAAAGAAGATCGAGGAAGGCTTCATGGACTTCGACACCGTGATCGCGACCCCCGACATGATGGGCATCGTCGGCCGTCTCGGTAAGGTCCTCGGCCCCCGCGGCCTGATGCCCAACCCGAAGGTCGGCACCGTGACGATGGACGTCACCCGGGCGATCAAGGAAGCCAAGGGCGGCAAGATCGAGTTCCGCGCCGAGAAGTCGGGCATCATTCACGCCCCCGTCGGCAAGTCGTCGTTCACGGCCGAGAACCTGGCGGCGAACTTCAACGTCCTCGTCGACATGGTGATGAAGATGAAGCCCGCCACCGCGAAGGGTGTCTACCTGAAGGGAATCGCCCTCTCTTCGACGATGGGCCCCGGCATCAAGCTCGACACCAGCGAGATCGCCGCCCGCTTCAAGTGAGCGTTTTTCCTGGGTAGTCGATGACGAGTTGACAAGTGCCCGGTGCGTCGTGTAAGCGCGCCGGGCATTGCAATCACGACGCCAAGGCCGATGAGGCCAAATCGTCAAGCCCTGAACAAAGACAGCAGGGACCCTTCGGCCCTTCGCTTCAGCCCCTTGGCAACGTCGGCAACGACGGTGGGGGTGAAGAGAAGAACCAAAGAGTTCAAACGGCGTCCTCAAGAGCCAGCCCTGCCGAGAACAGGAACAAAAGCGGTACTTCGGAAGAGAGACGTCGCTCTTGAAGAGGTCTTTGCTTTGAGCTTCTGCACTTTGGGCAGGCCACACGCTGTACGGAGGTGAAGACAAGGTGCTGAAAGCAGACAAAGAAGACATGATCAAAGAGCTGACCGACAAGTTCAGTCGGGCCAAGACTGTGATCGTTTCCGAGATGCGCAAGGTCGACGTTGCGACCGTTACGCGGCTTCGCAAGAAGCTTCGTGAGGGTGGCATCGAGTTCAAGGTGTTGAAGAACACCTTGGCCCGCCGTGCTGCGAAGGGCAGCTCGGTGGAAGTGATCTCTGAAGACTTCGTGGGACCCGTGTCCGTGGCCGTCAGCTACGGCGATGTGGTGGCCCCCGCGAAAATCCTCACCGAGTTCATCAAAGACCTTCAGACCATCACCCTGAAGAGTGCGGTCGTGGAAGGCAAGCGCATCGACGCCAACGGCATCAAAGCGTTGGCGAAGTTGCCGGGCCTCCCCCAGCTGCGCGCTCAGATTCTCGGGATGATCAACCAACCCGCAAGCAAGCTGGCACGCACGATCAAAGAGCCGTCGAACGCGCTCGCCAGAGTTCTCGCCGCCCGGGCCGGTCAGTCGTAGTTCTCTCTCTTTAAAACCCCAACCGAAGTTTCAAACCCTAAGTAACAAAAGGAAAACAAGTCATGGCAGACCTCAACGCAATCGTCGATTCGCTGTCCGCTCTCACCGTCATGGAAGCCGCCGAGCTCGTGAAGCAGCTCGAGACCAAGTGGGGCGTCTCTGCCGCCGCTGTCGCCGCGGGCCCTGCCGCTGCCGCCGGCCCCGCCGCGGTCGTGGAAGAAAAGACGGAGTTCACTGTTGTCCTCGCGAAGGCGGGCGAGAAGAAGATCGACGTCATCAAGGTCATTCGCGAGATCACGGGCCTGGGCTTGAAGGAAGCCAAGGACCTCGTCGAGGGCGCGCCGAAGACCGTGAAGGAAGGCGTGAACAAGGAAGACTCCGCCAAGATCAAAGACAAGCTCACCGCGGTCGGCGCGACCGTCGAGCTCAAGTAATTCGACTCACGAAGTAACTGTTGAGGGCGGCCGGAGCGGGGTGATCCCTGCTCCGGCTTTGCCCGTCTTACGTTTCGGAAAAAAAGCCGCAACCAACCTTAGCGCAGCAAGAGAGAGCGAATGCCGACCCTGCAGAACAACTTTCGAGTCCGGAAGAGCTTCGCGAAGATTCAGAAGATCATCGAGATCCCCAACCTCATCAACATCCAGAAACAGAGCTACGAGAAGTTCCTCCAGGCCGACACTGCGCCAGAGAAGCGCGAAGATCTGGGACTCCAGGGCGTCTTCAAGTCCGTTTTCCCGATTCGCGATTTCAACGAAACCAGCTCGCTCGAGTTCGTCAGCTACCATCTCGAGAAGCCCAAGTACGACGTCGACGAGTGCCACCAGCGCGGGATGACGTTCTCGGCGCCGATCAAGGTGGTCGTTCGCCTCGTCGTCTGGGACAAAGACGAGGAAACCGGCGCGCAGTCGATTCGCGACGTGAAAGAGCAGGAAGTCTATTTCGGCGAAATCCCGCTGATGACGCAGAACGGTACCTTCATCATCAACGGCACCGAGCGCGTCGTGGTGAGCCAGCTTCACCGTTCGCCCGGCGCCTTCTTCGATCACGACAAGGGCAAGAGCCACAGCTCGGGCAAGCTGCTCTACAACGCGCGAATCATCCCCTACCGCGGCTCGTGGATCGATTTTGAGTTCGACCACAAAGACCTGCTGTACGTGCGCATCGACCGCCGACGTAAGTTGCCGGCGACGGTGCTGATTCGCGCCCTCGGCGCGGTGCCGGACACCGCGAAAAAGAACCCGCTCGATTTCCGCGGCTCGACGGAAGAGCTGCTGAACTACTACTACGCGACGGAAATCATCTACATCGTGAGCAACACCGAGTTCGAGAAGTCCGTCGAGCTCGAGCTGCTCTACAACCAGCGCGCGACCCGCGACATCAAGACCAAGTCGGGCGAGGTCATCGTCAAGAAGAACCGCAAGTTCACCCGCGCGGCCCTGAAGAAGCTCGAGGCCGCGAAGATGACCCGCCTGCCCGTTGACGCCGACGAGCTCTACACCAAGGTCTCGGCCTACGACGTGGTCGACGAGGCCACCGGTGAAGTCATCCTCGAGTGCAACGAGGAAGTGACCCAGGAAAAGATCGACGAGCTGATCAAGCGCGGCATCAAGGAGTTCAAGGTCCTCTTCATCGACAACCTCAACGTGGGTCCGTACCTGCGCGAGACGTTGATGATGGACAAGATCGAGAACCCTGAGCAGGCGATCATGGAAATCTACCGGCGCCTGCGCCCGGGTGACCCGCCCACGCCCGAGACGGCGATCAACCTGTTCACCAACCTGTTCTTCAACCCCGAGCGCTACGACTTGTCGAAGGTCGGCCGCCTCAAACTGAACTTCAAGTTCGGCCTCGAAGAGCCGCTGGACGGCCAGATTCTGACCAAGCGCGACATTCTCGAGGTGATCCGGTTCCTGATCGACCTGAAGAACGGCAAGGGCTCGATCGACGACATCGACCACCTCGGCAACCGCCGCGTCCGCGCGGTGGGCGAGCTGCTCGAGAACCAGTACCGCATCGGCCTCGTCCGCATGGAACGCGCGATCAAAGAGCGCATGTCTCTGCAGGAAATCGAGACCCTGATGCCGCACGACCTGATCAACGCCAAGCCTGTCACGGCGGTGATCAAGGAGTTCTTCGGTTCCAGCCAGCTGTCGCAGTTCATGGACCAGACGAACCCCTTGTCGGAAGTCACCCACAAGCGCCGGCTGTCGGCCCTCGGGCCCGGTGGTCTCACGCGTGAGCGCGCCGGTTTCGAAGTACGCGACGTGCACACGACCCACTACGGCCGCATCTGCCCGATCGAGACGCCTGAAGGTCCGAACATCGGCCTGATCGCGTCGCTGTCGACCTACGCCCGCGTGAACGAGTTCGGCTTCGTCGAGACCCCGTACCGGAAGATCGAGAACGGCGAGCTCACCAACGAGACGGCGTTCTACTCGGCGCTCGAAGAAGAGAAGCACACCATCGCCCAGGCGAACGCGGTCTTCGACAAGAAGGGCCGCTTCGTGGACGAGAACGTTCAGGCCCGCCGCGGTGGCGAGTTCGTCTCGGCCCGCGCCGAAGACGTGAACCTGATGGACGTGTCGCCCAACCAGCTGGTCTCGGTTGCCGCCTCGCTCATTCCCTTCCTCGAGAACGACGACGCGAACCGCGCGCTCATGGGCAGCAACATGCAGCGCCAGGCCGTGCCGTTGCTCCGCACGGAAGCGCCGCTGGTCGGCACGGGGCTCGAGGCGATCGTCGCCCGCGACTCAGGCGTGACCACTGTCGCGAAGCGCGATGGCATCGTCGAAGCGGTCGACGCCAGCCGCATCGTGGTGAAGGCCGACGTGCCCGCCGCTTTCAGCGACGTGAGCAGCGAAGTCGACATCTACAACCTCATTAAGTACCAGCGGTCGAACCAAAACACCTGCCTCAACCAGAAGCCGATTGTGAAGCGCGGCGACAAGGTGCGGAAGGGTGACGTGATCGCCGACGGTGGCGCCACGGAATGCGGCGAGCTCGCGCTGGGCCAGAACGTGGTCGTCGCGTTCATGCCCTGGCAGGGTTACAACTTCGAAGACTCGATTCTCTTGAGCGAGAACCTGCTCAAGGAAGACGTGTTCACCTCGATTCACATCGAGGAGTTCGAGTGCATCGCCCGCGACACGAAGCTGGGCAAAGAAGAGATCACCCGCGACATCCCGAACGTCGGCGAAGAGGCCCTCAAGGACCTCGACGAGTCGGGCATCATCCGCATCGGCGCCGAAGTGAAGCCTGGTGACGTGCTGGTGGGCAAGATCACGCCGAAGGGCGAGACCCAGCTGTCGCCAGAAGAGAAGCTGCTGCGCGCGATCTTCGGCGAGAAGGCCGGCGACGTTCGCGACAGCTCGCTGCGGGTGCCTCCGGGCGTCAGCGGCACGGTGATCGGCGCCAAGGTCTTCTCACGCAAGGGCGTCGAGAAGGACGAGCGTGCGAAGCAGATTGAGTCGATGGACGAGGCGAAGCTGCTGAAGGACCAGAACGACGAGATCAAGGTCATCCAGGACTCCGCGTTCGCCCGCATCCGGAAGATGTTCACCGGCAAGGAAGCGCAGGGAAAGCTGATCGACGACAAGGGCAAGCAGTTGCTCAAGAAGGGCGACTCGCTCAATGAAGAGCTGCTGGGCCAGATCCCCTACAAGTACTGGGGTGAGGTCGAGGTCGGCGAGCAGGTCGACACGAAGGTGCGCGAGATCCTCAAGAACCTCGAGGAAAACAAAGAGGCCGTGAAGCTGGCCTTCGGCGAGAAGATCGCCCGCATCAAGAAGGGCGACGAGCTGCCCCCGGGCGTGATCAAGATGGTGAAGGTCTACGTCGCCATCAAGAGGAAGCTGGCCGTCGGCGACAAGATGGCCGGCCGCCACGGCAACAAGGGCGTCGTCTCGCGCGTGCTGCCGATCGAGGATATGCCGTACCTCGAAGACGGCCGCCCGGTCGACATCGTGCTCAACCCGCTGGGCGTGCCTTCGCGCATGAACATCGGGCAGATCCTCGAGACCCACCTGGGCTGGGCCGCCAAGGGCGTTGGTGAACGGCTGCAGAAGTTCATCGACGACAAGTACTCGCCGGAGCAGCTGAAGAAGAACCTGAAGGGCATCTACGACGACACGGCCTTCCACGAGTTCCTCGACAAGCTGAGCGACAAAGAAGTGGTCTCGCTCTGCCAGCGCCTGCACCGCGGCATTCACGTCAACACCCCCGTCTTCGACGGCGCGCACGAGGCTGAGATCCACGCGCTGCTCGACACTGCCGGCCTGTCTCGCACCGGCCAGATGGTGCTCTTCGACGGCCGCACGGGTGACGCGTTCGACCAGAACGTCACCGTGGGCGTGATGTACGTCCTCAAGCTGCACCACCTCGTCGACGAGAAGATCCACGCCCGGTCGATTGGCCCGTACTCCCTGGTTACCCAGCAGCCGCTGGGCGGCAAGGCGCAGTTCGGCGGCCAGCGCCTCGGCGAAATGGAAGTCTGGGCGATGGAAGCCTACGGCGCTGCCTACACGCTGCAGGAGTTCCTCACCGTGAAGTCCGACGACGTGGTCGGCCGCACGCGCATGTACGAGGCAATCGTCAAGGGTGACAACACCCTCGAGTCGGGTCTGCCCGAGTCGTTCAACGTGTTGCTGAAGGAGCTCCAGTCGCTGGGTCTGGACATCGAGCTCCTCGAACAGGCCCCGCCCGAGCGTCAGCGCTCAGGCTTCATGGTCAGCGACGAGCCCACCAAGACGGGAACCGACGCCTAGCCGAACGGTCAGGCGCGCAGGTCCCTCGTACGTCATTAAACATCCACCTTTTGCAGTGATGCTTTTGGGAGTTTCAACGTGAAAGACATCTTCAATTTCTTCGAGAAGCCGAAGGATCCTCTTTCGTTCCAGGCGATTCGCATCGCCCTGGCGTCGCCCGACAAGATTCGCCAGTGGTCGCATGGCGAAGTGAAGAAGCCCGAGACCATCAACTACCGAACCTTCAAGCCTGAGCGCGATGGCCTGTTCTGCGCGCGCATCTTCGGGCCGGTGAAGGACTACGAGTGCAACTGCGGCAAGTACAAGCGCATGAAGCACCGTGGCGTCGTGTGCGAGAAGTGCGGCGTCGAAGTGATTCAGTCGAAGGTGCGCCGCGAGCGCCTGGGCCACATCACCCTCGCCACGCCTGTCGCGCACATCTGGTTCTTGAAGAGCCTGCCGTCGCGCATCGGCAACCTGCTCGACATCACCTTGAAGGACCTCGAGAAGGTGCTGTACTGCGAGGCCTACATCGTCATCGACGCCAAGGCGACTGACCTGGCGAAGGGCGAGCTGATCAGCGAAGAAAAGTTCCAGAAGAAGCTGGCCGAGTTCGGTGACGACAGCTTCCAGGCCGCGATGGGCGGCGAGGCCGTGCGCGAGATGCTCAAGAGCATCAACGTTCACGAGCTGTCGGAACACCTGCGCATCGAGATGCGCGGCACCACCTCGGAAGCGAAGCGGAAGAAGATCGCCAAGCGCCTGAAGGTGTGTGAGTCCTTCCGCATGTCGGGCAACCGCCCGGAGTGGATGATGCTCGACGTCATCCCGGTGATTCCGCCCGATCTGCGCCCGCTGGTTCCCCTCGACGGTGGCAGGTTCGCGACGTCGGACTTGAACGACCTGTACCGCCGGGTCATCAACCGCAACAACCGCCTCAAGCGCCTGCAGGAGCTCAACGCCCCTGACATCATCATCCGCAACGAGAAGCGCATGCTTCAGGAGGCCGTCGACGCGCTGTTCGACAACGGCCGTCGTGGCAAGACCATCACGGGCCCGAACAAGCGCCCGCTGAAGTCGCTGTCAGACATGCTGAAGGGCAAGCAGGGCCGCTTCCGCCAGAACCTTCTCGGCAAGCGCGTCGACTACTCGGGCCGTTCGGTCATCGTCGTCGGCCCCGAGCTGCGCCTGCACCAGTGCGGCCTGCCGAAGATCATGGCCCTCGAGCTCTTCAAGCCGTTCATCTACAACAAGCTCGAAGAGAAGGGCTACGTCACCACCATCAAGTCGGCGAAGAAGATGGTCGAAAAAGAGCGTCCGGAAGTCTGGGACATTCTCGATGACGTGATCCGCGAGCACCCGGTGATGCTGAACCGCGCTCCGACCCTTCATCGCCTCGGCATGCAGGCGTTCGAGCCCGTGCTGATCGAAGGCAAGGCGATTCAGTTGCACCCGCTCGTCTGCGCCGCTTTCAACGCGGACTTCGACGGCGATCAGATGGCCGTGCACGTGCCGCTGTCGGTCGAGGCCCAGATGGAAGCGCGCGTGCTGATGATGAGCACGAACAACATCCTCTCGCCCGCCAACGGCAAGCCGATCATCGTCCCCACGCAGGACATGGTGCTCGGCATCTACTACATGACCCGCCCGCGCGAGTTCGCGGTGGGTGAAGGCCACGTCTTCTCGTCGCCCGACGAGCTGCGCAGCGCCTACGACCAGCAGCAGGTTCACCTGCAGGCGAAGGTGAAGTGCCGCATCGACGGCAAGCTGTACGAGACCACGGTCGGCCGCGTGCTGCTCTGGGAAGTGATTCCGCGCCGCGTCGGGTTCGAGGCGATCAACAAGGTCCTCGACAAGAAGCAGCTGGGGAACCTGATCGACATCTGCTACCGGCTCACGGGCGAGAAAGAGACCGTGCTGCTGGCCGACCGCATCCGCACGTTCGGGTACACCAATGCCACCAAGGCCGGCATCTCGATCGCCTTGAAGGACATGGTGATCCCGCCGAAGAAGCAGGAGCTGCTCGAGGCGGCCCAGAAGGAAGTGGGCGAAGTCGAGAACCAGTACAACGAGGGTCTGATCACCAGCGGCGAGCGCTACAACAAGGTGATCGACATCTGGGCGCAGACCACGGAACAGGTCACGAAGGAGATGATGGACCAAATCTCCAACGAAGACGCCTCGGGCTACAACAAGGACGGCAAGCGCGAGACGCGCAAGCAGCCCTCGTTCAACCCGATCTACATCATGGCCGACTCGGGCGCGCGCGGGTCTGCTCAGCAGATTCGCCAGCTCGCCGGTATGCGCGGGCTGATGGCGAAGCCGTCGGGTGAGATCATCGAGCAGCCGATCACCGCGAACTTCCGCGAAGGCTTGTCGGTGCTGCAGTACTTCATCTCGACCCACGGCGCTCGAAAGGGCCTCGCGGACACCGCGCTGAAGACGGCGAACTCGGGCTACCTGACCCGCCGTCTCGTCGACGTCGCACAGGACGCGATCGTCAACGAGTACGACTGCGGCACGATGGACGGCATCGTGATGTCGGCGCTGGTCGAGTCGGGCGAAGTGATCGAGGCGCTGGCTGAGCGCATCCTCGGCCGCGTCGCGCTGGACGACATCCACGATCCGGTCACGGGTGAAGTGCTCGTGCGCGCGAACGAGGAAATCGACGAAGCCCGGGTGATCAAGATCGAGAACTCGGGTCTCGACAAGGTGAAGATTCGCACTGCGCTGACCTGCCAGACGAAGCGAGGCATCTGCGTCGAGTGCTACGGCCGTGACCTGGCCCGCGGCCGGAAGGCGTCGATCGGTGAGGCGGTGGGCGTCATTGCCGCGCAGTCGATTGGCGAGCCCGGCACCCAGCTGACGATGCGCACGTTCCACATCGGCGGTACGGCGACGCGGCGTGCAGCGCAGAGCGAGCTCGAGAACCGGTACGCCGGTACGGTGAAGTTCTCGAACCTCGCGACCGTCAAGCGCAACGACGGCTCGTCGGTGGTGATGAACCGCAACGGTGAGCTCGTCATCGTCGACGACTCGGGCCGTGAGCGTGAGCGGTACCAGGTGATCTACGGCGCGCGACTGCTGATCAAGGAAGGTCAGAAGGTCGACGTCAGCAGCAAGATCGCTGAATGGGACCCGTTCGCGATGCCGCTGCTCACCGAGGTCGGTGGCACGGTGAGGTTCGAAGACGTGATCGAAGGCGTGACGATGTCGGAAGCGGTCGACGAAGTGACGGGCCTGTCGCGCCGCACGATCACCGAATCGAAAGATCCGGACGCCCGCCCGCGCATCACGCTGCGTGACGCGAAGGGTGAGATCAAGACGCTCTCGAGCAAGCAGCCCGCGAGCTACTTCCTGCCCCAGGGCTCGGTGATCACGGTCGTCGACGGTGACGAAGTGGCCCCCGGCGAAGTCATCGCCAAGGTCCCGCGCGAGAACACGAAGACGAAGGACATCACGGGCGGTCTGCCGCGAGTCGCCGAGCTCTTCGAGGCGCGCAAGCCGAAGGATCACGCGGTCATCGCCGAGATCGACGGCGTGGTCTCGTTCGGCAAGGACACCAAGGGCAAGCGCAAGCTGATCATCACCCCGGAAGTGAACGGGGAGCTCCGCGCCGACCTGGCGAAGGAGTACCTGATCAGCAAGGGCAAGCACATCAGCGTGCACTCGGGCGACCGCGTGCGTGCCGGTGAGCCGATGATGGACGGCGCGGCCAACCCGCACGACATCCTCAAGGTACTGGGCGAGAAAGAGCTCGCCCGCTACCTGGTCGACGAGATCCAGGAAGTCTACCGGCTGCAGGGCGTGAAGATTAACGACAAGCACATCGAGGTCATCGTCCGGCAGATGCTGCGCCGGATTCGGGTCTCTGACGTGGGCGACACCGAGTTCCTGGTCGATGAGCAGGTCGAGAAGTGGCTCTTCGAAGAGGAAAACGAGAAGGCGATGAACGCGGGCAAGCGCCCGGCGGTGGGCGAGCCGTTGCTGCTCGGCATCACCAAAGCGTCGCTGTCGACGGAGTCCTTCATCTCGGCGTCCTCCTTCCAGGAAACGACCAAGGTGCTCACCGAGGCGGCGATCTCGGGCAAGGTCGACTACCTGCGCGGCCTCAAGGAGAACGTCATCATGGGCCGGCTGATCCCCGCGGGTACGGGTCTGCCGAACTACAAGCACCTGGACATCGCGGTCGAAAGCCCAGCCGACGAGATCCAGAACATGGAAGACGCCCTCGCGGCGACCCACGGAGACACGGCGCCCATCGCGGCCGTGGTTCCCACTTCGCCTCGGCCCGAGTCGGCCGCGTAAAAACGCCCCAGGCGTGAAGTGAGAGAGGCCGGTTCCTTAGCGGGAGCCGGCCTTTTCTGCGTCTGTAGTAGGGCCCGCAAAAGAAACGCGCTTCACGGGAAAGGGGAGACCCGTGAAGCGCGTCAAGCGGTTCGACCCTCAAGCCGCTTGCCGGGGGTCATTCCAAACGCGGTGCCAGCGATTAACCCACTGGATCCACTGTCGGGGCGCTGGGTGGAGCGCACGAAAAGTGCGAGACATGCGCACTCCACTTGCGCTTGACGGGACCGTTGACGCCTTGCGTCATGCGACGCGCTGCGTTATCTCAGTGAGCGAACCCATTTCACCGGAGAATTCGAGCACATGGTCACCAAGGCACAGCAGAAGTCGCAGGGGATTCAGGAGTACGTCGTCGCCCACCTGGAAGATGCGCGCAAGCAGCTGGTGCGGTTCGAGAAGGAGCTCGCGGCACGCGGCAAGCAGCAGCGCAGGGACATCGAGGCGATCATTGCGCAGGTGAAGGCAGGGCGTCCGCTGAAGGCGTTGAAGAGCCAGGCGAACGAGGTCGGCAGTGAAGTGCGCAAGCGGCTCGATGGACTGCAGGGGAAGCTGGTCGAAGCGGCGGGCGTGGCGAGCGTGGCGCAGGTGAAAGAGATCAACAAGGAGCTCAACAGGCTCGCAAAGAAGCTCGACACCCTGACGAAGAAGAAGGCGGTGGCAGGAATTAACTGAAGTAAATCAACGGCATGACCAGGGGGCTTCTGATCGAGGCCCCCCGTGTGGTTAGGAGTGGGACTTCACGCATGGAACCGATGAACAAAGACAAGCGGCCGGTGAGCGAGGTGGTCGAGCGCTTCTGGTCGGACGCTGAAAAGAACGTCGAAGAGGCGGTGAAGCGCGCGCTCGCCCGGGTGAAGTTCCCCCGGCAGACCGAGATTCAGGCGCTCAACACCCGTCTCGACGCGCTGACGCGCCGCCTCGAGGCGTTGAGCAAGTGAAGGCCGCGGGCGCCATGCTGGCCTTGATCGCGCTGGCCGCGATCGGCTGGGTGTGGGCGCCCGTGACGGTGGCTCCGCAGCCGAAGACGCTCCAGATGACCGGGGTGAGCGAGGTGCTGCCGTCGGACTTCGAGACCATTGACGGGGTGCTGGCCCGCCGGGCGCCTGGCCTGGGCCTGGTCCTCCGCAAGCAGCTGGCGATCGCCATCGCGGAAGAGGCCGAACGCGCCAGCTACGACCCGCTGCTGGTGTTGGCGCTCATCGACGTCGAGTCAGACTTCCAGGAAGAGGCGATTTCTCCGATGGGCGCCAGGGGCCTGATGCAGATCCGCCCGACGACGCTCTATTTCCTGGCCCAGAAAGAAGGCATTCGCCTGTCGCGGGAAGAGATCGCGAAGGACCCGACGCTCTGCGTGCGGCTCGGGGTGCGCTACCTGCGCTCGTTGCACAACCAGTTTGGAAACTTAAACCTCGCGTTGATGGGGTACAACATGGGCCCCAACAAGCTTCGGGCTCAACTGAAGCTGAAGGACCTCGAGAGATTCCGTGGGTACCCGAAAGCGGTCCAGCGTGAGTACCTCACCCTCCGTCAAGGCCACGGCCTCGGAGGTGATTGGACCCTTGCAGCCAGAACAACCGACCCCCAGAAGCGATGACCCGCCGCCCCTCGCGCCGATGAGCGCGAAGGACAAGCGTCGCTACCCTCGCGTCCAGGCGAAGAACGTGTCGGCCCACCTCAACGTGGCCGACCAGTCGAGCCCCTGCACCATTCAGAACATCTCGGCCGGCGGCATCTTCATCGAGACGCCGGAGGCGTTGCCCGTCGGGATGCCCGTCGCAATCAACCTCGCGCGACCGGGTTGGACGAAGGTGCTCCGCCTCAGCGGCCGCGTGGTCTGGGCGATGGCGGCCCGCACGGCGGCGAAGAAAGGCACGCTGCCGGGTATGCGGATCAAGTTCGACGCGCTCAACCAGGCGAACGCTGCGGATCTGATGACGCTGCTCCACGACCTGGGCGCGGTCGCCAGCCCGCCGCCGCTGGTGATGGCGGAAGAGGAAGTGCGCAAGACGCTGCCGAAGGATCCCGCGGCGATCACCCAGCCCGTGTCGCTGAAGGAAATTCAGGCCCGGGTCAGCCAGCTCGACATCCCGATCGTCATTGTTGAAGACACGACCGGCCCGTCGATGAAGCCGGTGGCTTCGACGATCTCGACGCCGGCGTTCAGGCCTTCTGCGCCTTCTCCACGGGCCTCGGCTCCCGTGCCTCTCGTGCTGCCACCCCAGCCGTCGGCGCAGCCGGTACCCAGCGCTCCACGCTACCCGAGCAACCCCGCGCCACAGAGCATCGCGACGCCAGATTCTCCGCGGTTGATCGTCCAGGTGCAGGGCCTGTTGATGCAGATGGGCGACCTGCAGAGCCAGCTCGAGCACCGCGAGCGCGAGCTGAACGAGCTGCGCGAGAAGCTGAGAAACAAGGAAGAGGCGCTCGACAAGTCGGATCGCGAGCGCAAAGCGGCGGAGCTGGCGATTCAGCGGCTGGCGATGCAGCTGGCCGCTCGGCGCTAGTCCCCTGGAACCGTGATTCCTTGCAGATCTAAGCGGTCCTTTTGGCCGGGCTCATTGTTGCGGCACCTCGCAATTCGACTCGGTATTCCTGCGGCGCCGCGCCTTGATCCTGGCCAAAGCTTCTCGCGGAGATCTGCAGGGAATCACGGTTCGAGGGGGCAGGCGGTTCTTCGATGAGGCGATTGCTGCGCGCGCTGGCGGTCGGAGCGGGCTTCGGCCTCGTCCTCTTCGCTCTCGAAGGTGCGCTCGTCCTGAAGACGGGGGCGATCGGGCTCAACCTCGACACCGAAGGGCCCTTCGCGGCGCTCTTCGCGGCGGTGCGGCCGCTGCTGCCGTCGCTGCTCGGGCGCGTGCTGCTCACGTACCTGCTCGGAGGTGCGGCGCTGGGAGCGGCGGCGGTGACGCTCTCGGCGTTGGCGCTGTCGCACCAGGCGGGCCGGTTCAAATGGGCAGCGGTGTTCGTGCTCGAGTGGCTGGTGTTGGCGGCGGGCTTGATGGTGCTGCGCGCGGTGGAAAGGCCGGCGCTCTTCGATGATCTGCAGTGGTTCCGGCCGGTGCTGACGTGGCTGGTGCTTCACGGGCAGCCCTGGCACGCGCAGGCATTTTTGGCGGGCTGGTGCGCGGCGCACGTCGGGCTCGCAGCGAGAAAACCAAAGCGGGGCGCCACGAGGCTGCACTGGGGCCGGCTGTTGCCGGTGGCCGCGGTGCTTCTGCTTGCTGGGGTTGGCGTCAGTCTGCTGGGGCGGGGGAAGGGCGGGGCGGCTGGGCTGACGGTGCTGATCGGCGTCGACGCGTTCCGGCCCGATCGGCTGGCGGCGTATGGCGGCAGGGGGGACGTGGCGCCGAACCTCGACGCGTTCGCGAAAGACGCAACGGTGTTCGAGCGGGCCTTCACGCCGCTGGCGCAGACGGAGCCCGCGTGGCGAAGCCTGCTGACGGGGCGGTACCCTCCGGCGACGGGCGTGCGTTACCCGCTGACCGCCCAGGCGCGCTGGGCGCCGCTGCCGACCTTCACAGCCGCGCTCGAGAAGGCGGGGGTGCACACCCACTGGGCGACGGACTGCTCGCGGTTCAACCACCAGGGCGAGCTTTCAGGCTTTGCAGATCGCGCGCAGCCGCCGAAGGGCGCGATCAACTTCGCGCTCGAGAAGATGCGGTTTCGCGCGGTGGGGGTGGTGGCCGACAACCGGCTGGGCGCGTGGCTGTTGCCCGAGCTGATCGACAACCGCGCGCTCGCGGGCGTGCACGACCCGGTGGGCTACGCAAAGCGGCTGGCGCGGCGGCTGGTGAACGCGGCGAACGAAGGCCCGGCGTTCTTTGCGTGGCATGCGACGGCGGCGCACTTCCCCGGAGATCCGACCTGGCCGTTCTACCGGAAGTGGGTGAGGCCGGACGCTGCGCTGGAAAGGAAGCTGCGAATGCAGTTCACGCCCATCGCGGGCGGCGAGCACCCGGGCCCGGCGGCGGCGTGGACGCGGGCAGACTCGGAAGCGCTGTACGACGAGTTGCTGGCGCAGGCCGACGCGCAGGTGGGCGTGCTGCTGAAGGCCCTGAAGGACGCGGGGCGGTACGACGAAGCGACGATCATCGTCTTCTCGGATCACGGCGAGAGCTTCCACCCCGACTTCGATGCACTGGGCGGAGCGACGCCGGTGCACGGCGCCCGGCTTCGCGAAGAAGAGAACCACGTCGTGCTGCTGGTGAAGCCGCCGCACGCGCGGAAGGTTGAACGGGTGAAGGCGCTGGTGCGGTTGACGGATCTCGGCCCCACGATTCTCGAGCTCGCGAAGGTCGGGCCGATGGCGGACCTCGATGGCGCGTCGCTGAAGGGCTTGCTCGATGGAAGGGAAGAAGCGCCGCGGCTTCTCTACGCCGAGACGGGGTACACCCACGCGAGCCCGGTGGCCTTCGATGCGGCGCACGCGTCGGGCGCTCCGCGCACGTTCGAGGCGTACGCGGTGCGGCCCGATGGGGTGGTCGAGATGTCGGCCGCGGCGCACGACAGTGTGATGAAGGAAAAAGACGTGGGCGCTTTCGATGGGCAGCACTGGCTGGTGCGAAGCCCGCGGGCCGACGGTACGGTGAGAGAGACGTGTGACGGAAACTGCGAGGCGCTGGCTGCGTACCTCGATGCGCACAGGGACAATCAATGACAGCGAAGAGCCTTCAAGAGACGTATGCGCCGCACAACGCGTGCTTCGGCTGCGGCCCGGCGAACGAGAAGGGGCTGCGCATTCGCAGCTTCGTGGAAGGCGAGACGTATGTGGCGAGCTGGACGCCGCAGAAGTACCACGAGGCGTTTCCGGGCGTGCTGAACGGCGGCATCATCGGCACGCTGCTCGACTGCCACTTGAACTGGGCGGCGACCCACCACCTCATGCTCAAGGCGTCAGCCGACAGTCCTCCCTGCACGGTGACGTCGGACTACGCGATCGTGCTCAAGCGGCCGTGCCCGACCGATGGGCCCCTGACGCTGAGCGCGAGGGTGGTGGAGTCGTCGGCAGATCGCGCGACGGTCGAAGGCACGCTGGAGTCTCAAGGCAAGGTGCGCGCGACGTGCCGCGGGACCTTCGTCGCCGTGAAGGAAGGCCACCCGGCCTACCACCGCTGGTAGTCCCTCGACTGCGCTGATGGATGAAGGGCCTACTTCAGCTCGTTGGTCAACAGCTCGCGCTGACCCGGGCGCATCGGCAGCTTCTGGTTGTTGCCGAGGCTGTGGCGCTCGTTGGCGATCTGGTCCTGCAGCAGCATCAGACCGTCGAGGACCTGTTCGGGGCGCGGCGGGCAGCCAGGAATGTAGACGTCGACGGGGATGATGCGGTCGATGCCCTGCAGCACGGCGTAGTTATCGTAGAAGCCGCCCGATGAAGCGCAGACCCCGAAGGCCACGACCCACTTGGGCTCGGCCATCTGGTCGTAGACGCGCTTCAGAATCGGCGCCTGCTTCATGTTGATCGTGCCGACGACCATCAGCAGGTCGGCCTGGCGCGGCGAGAACCGGGGGAACTCGGCGCCGAAGCGCGCGATGTCGTAACGGCTGGCCGCGACGGACATGTATTCCATGCCGCAGCAAGCGGTGGCGAAGGGGTAGGTAAAGAGCGAGTACTTCCGCGCCCAGCCCAGGCCTTTGCTGACCATCTTTTCGAAGAACCCCATCGCGTCATCGCGACGGGTGGTGAACGCAGGGGCGACGTCGAGTTCAGCCATGTTCAGCTCTCCCACTCCAGTGCGCCTTTCTTCCAGACGTAGATGAGGCCCACCACGAGCGTGCTGGCGAAGATCGCCATCGTCGCGTAGCCGAACCAGCCCAGCGCGCGGAAGTTCACCGCCCACGGGTAGAGAAACACCGCTTCGACGTCGAAGACGATGAAGAGCAGGGCCACGACGTAGAACTTCACCGCGAACCGCTGGCGGGCCGAGCCGATGACAGGGCTGCCGCACTCGAAGGCGGCGTTCTTGATCGGGTTGGTGCTGCGGGGCCCGAGGCGGGTCGACAGCTGGGGGATGATGAAGGCGAGCGCGCCAGCCGCGAAGAGCACGGCGGCCACGGGCAGGTACGGAGTCAGGGGTGTATCCATCGCCGCGCCACCATAGGGATCGTTAAGCCGCAGCGTCAAAGCAAATGGGCTGTCGGCGCTTGACAGATCCGGGCGGCTGACCGACGTAGCTGCCCGTGCAATTCGACTTCGCGTTGGTGCTGGCTTTTGCGGCGGCGGCGATCGGGTTCGGGGTGGTCAACCTGACCGTGGGCCGTTTCCTGCGCCCCACTGTGCCGTCGCCCGAAAAAGACCTCGCCTACGAGTGTGGCGAGAAGCCAATTGGCACCGGCTGGTTCAACTTCAACCCGCGCTTCTACGTCGTCGCCTTGATCTTCGTGGTGTTCGAGGTCGAGATCGCGCTGACGCTGCCGGTGGCGATGGTGTTCCGGAAGTGGGTGTACGGAGGGCAGGGCTCGGTGGCGCTGGTTTCGCTGGTGCTCTTCCTCGCGATCCTGGCGGGGGGCCTCGTCTGGGTCTGGTCGCGCCGAGATCTCGACTGGGTGAAGGGAGAAAGGCCGTGAGCGGAAACAAGGGCTACGCGCACGACCCGGGGCAGGGGGCGGCGATGGTGACGCTCGACTCGAAGATGATCGACCAGCTGGTCAACTGGAGCCGCGCCAGTTCGCTGCACTACCTGCTCTTCGGCCTCGCCTGCTGCGGGATCGAGCTGATGCAGACGGGGGGGCCGCGGTCGGATCTCGATCGCTTTGGCTCGGTGTTTCGCGCGACCCCGCGGCAGTCGGATCTGATGATCGTGGCCGGGACGCTGACCTACAAAATGGCCCTGCGCTGCCAGCTGCTCTACCAGCAGATGGCCGACCCGAAGTGGGTGATCTCGATGGGCTCGTGCGCGAACTGCGGCGGCCTCTTCCAGCTCGCGTACTCGGTGGCGAAGGGCGTGGACAAGATGATCCCCGTCGACGTGTACGTGCCGGGTTGCCCGCCGCGGCCCGAGGCGCTGACCGAAGGGTTCCTGCGCATTCAAGAGTTGGTGAAGCGCGACACGCTGAAAGCGCGGCGGGCGTCGAAGTGAGCCACGCGGCGCTGGCCCTGAAGTTCGGCGAGGCGATTGGCCCGCTGGTGGCCGGGTCGAAAGATCCGCACTTCACGGTGCGCGCCGATGCGTGGCTGGGCGTCTGCGAGCACCTGAAGGGAACGTTGGGCTTCGATTTTCTTCAAGACCTCACCGCCACGGATCACCCGAAGGAAGGGAAGCTGAAGCTGGTGGCGCATTTCTATGGCTACGGCCACCGCACGATGCTGGCGGCGAAGGTCGAGCTGCCGCGCATCGGAGCGACGGTGGCGAGCCTTGCGAACGTCTGGCGCGCGGCCGAGTGGATGGAACGCGAGGCCTTCGACATGTTCGGCATCGTCTTCGAGGGCCACCCGGATCTGCGCCGCGTGCTGTTGCCAGACGACTGGGTGGGGCACCCGCTGCGAAAGGACTACGTCGAGGCAGGCGGCTATCGCGAGATCAGCAACGAGCGCGACAACCCGCTGGATCAGTACCTCGAGCTCGATCGCAAGGTGCGCGCGGTGATGGACAGCGCGGTGAAGGCGGCCGAGTAGATGGCGCTCGATCAGCTGCTGATCACGCGGAAGTTCGGCGCCGGCGCGCAGGACGAGATGATCCTCAACGTCGGGCCGCAGCACCCGTCGACGCATGGCGTGATCAACTTCATCGTCCACGCGGATGGCGAGGTGATCTATCGCGCGGTGCCCGAGGTCGGCTACCTGCACCGCTCGCTCGAGAAGATCGGCGAGATCGTGACGTGGACGGGGTACATGCCGTTCACCGATCGCGTCGACTACATCGCGGCGATGTTCGCCAATGAAGGGTGGGCGCTGGCGGTCGAAAAGTTGTTGGGGGTCGAGGCGCCTGCACGGGCGCAGTACCTGCGGGCGATCTCGTGCGAGCTCAACCGCATCGGGTCGCACCTGATCTCGATCGGCACGATGGCGATGGACGTCGGGGCCACGACTCCCTTCCCGTACGCGCTGCGCGAGCGTGAGGCGATCAACGATCTGATCGAGGCGCTGTGCGGCGCGCGGCTGACCTTCAACTACCACCGCATCGGCGGCGTCGCGTACGACCTGCCGCCGGGCTGGGCGGATCGCTGTACGGCATTCTTGAACCACTTCGACCTGGTGCTCAGCGAGTGGGATCGTTTGATCTCGGGCAACGAGATCTACCTGCAGCGCCTCGCCGGCCTCGCGACGGTGAGCGCCGAGATGGCGATCGACTACGGCCTGGTCGGCCCGAACCTGCGCGGCTCTGGCGTCGAGTTCGATCTTCGCAAGGCGCACCCGTACGGCGCTTACCGCGACTTCGACTTCGAGGTTCCCATCGGCCGTGCGTACGCCGGTGCAAAGCGTGGCGCGAAGGTTGGCGACTGCTACGACCGCTTCTACGTGCGCGTGCTCGAGTGCCGCGAGTCGCTGAAGATCGTGCGGCAGGCATTGGCGAAGCTGCCGCCGGGTGAGGTGATGGCGAAGGTGCCCAAGCGCATCAAGCCGCCGCCGGGCGAGGTGATGGTGCGGGTCGAGTCGGCGCGCGGCGAGATGGGCTGGTACGTGGTCAGCGATGGGGGCGAGCGCGCGTACCGGGTGCGCGAACGCACGGGCTCGTTTTTGGCGATGGGCATCGTCGAAGAGCTGTCGAAGGGGCTGATGATCGCCGACTTGATCGCGTTGATCGCGTCGCTGGACGTGGTCGCTCCGGAGATCGACCGGTGAAGGTGCTGCTGGTCGCGTTGGGTGGGGCCCTGGGCTCGGTGGCGCGGTACGGCGTGGGCGAGCTCGCGCGGCGGTTCGTCCCCGGGTTTCCGTGGGGCACGCTGGCGGTGAACGTGATTGGCGGGGTGTTGATGGGCCTGGTCGCGGGCCGGCTGGCCGAAGCGCCGCAGGAAGATCTGCGCGTGTTCGCCGCAGTCGGCGTGCTGGGCGGCTTCACCACCTTCTCGGCGTTCTCGCTGGAGTCGGCGCAGTTCATTCAACGCCGCGAGCTCGGCCTGGCGGCGGGCTACGTCGGCTCGTCGGTGGCGCTGTCGATCGCCGCGATCTTCGTCGGGCTCTTCCTCGCGAGGGCGGGCCGGTGAAGCAGCTGGTCGACCAGCTCGTCGTGCGGGTGGGGCAGGACCCGTCGACCTGGGTGCTGACGCCGTGGGCGTACCTCATCGCGATGATGGTGGCGGGCGTCGGGATGACGAGCTTCGCAGCGGTCTTCGCCGGCCTGACGTCGTACTGGGAACGCCGGGTCGCGGCGCGCATGCAGTCGCGCGTGGGGCCGAACCGCGTCGGGCCGTTCGGGCTGCTGCAGTGGGTCGCCGACGCGCTGAAGCTCATCATGAAGGAAGACCTGATCGCGTCTTCCGCGGATCGCGTGCTGTTCCGCCTCGCGCCGTACTTCCTGTTGATCGCGACGGTGACCACCTTCGTCGTGCTGCCCTTCGGCTACCGGCTTGGCGTCACCGACATGAACGTCGGGCTCTTCTTCCTCGTCGCGGCGACGGCGCTGTCGGTCATTGGCGTGTTGCTGTCGGGCTGGGCGTCGAACTCGAAGTGGTCGCTGTTCGGCGGCATGCGGGCGGCGGCGCAGGTGGTCAGCTACGAGGTGCCGGCAGGGCTTGCGGTGATGGTGCCGGTGATCGCGGCGGGCTCGCTGTCGCTTCACACCATCATCCGCGCGCAGGGCGGCTTCCCGTGGGACTGGTTCATGTTCCAGACGCCGATGGGGTTCGCAGCATTCTTCGTGCTCTTCCTCGCGCTGCTGGCCGAGGGCAACCGCACGCCTTTCGATCTTCCCGAGGCCGAGAGCGAGCTCGTCAGTGGCTACAACACCGAGTACTCGGGCATTCGCTTCGGGTACTTCTTCCTCGCCGAGTGGGGAAACCTCTGGGTGATGTCGGCGCTGGTGACGACGCTGTTCCTCGGCGGGTGGCAGGTGCCGGGCGTGTCGATGCCGCAGCTGTTCGCGTGGGAACAGGCGGACGTGGTGCCGATGTGGTTCTTCGCGGCGTCGCTGCTGGTGTTCTGCACGAAGGTTGTCGTGCTGGTGAACGTGATCATCTGGATTCGCTGGACGCTGCCGCGCTTCCGCGTCGATCAGATGATGTCGCTTTGCTGGAAGTGGCTGGTGCCGATCGCGCTGGGCTGCCTGGTGCTCGCCGCGGCGACGGAAGTGGCGAGCTTCGAGCTGTTCGGGCCGAGCGCTCGCCTGCAGGCGCCGCTGACGTCGGTGCGCGGCGTGCTGCACTTCGTGTTCTTCGTCGCGACGGGCGGCGTGCCGTTGGTGCTCTTCGCCCGAAAGGTGGCGCGCAACATTCGCCTCACCGGCGAAAGGGCCGACCTGGGGAACTGGTGATGTCGATCAAGGAAGCCGTCACCAGCGTGTGGGAAGGCATGAGCATCACGCTCTCGTACATGTTCCGGCGGCCGATCACCGTGCAGTACGCGGGGCCCGAGACGTCGCAGCAGTCGATTCAGCACGCGCTGCCGTCGAGGTACCGCGGGCTGTTGGAAGTCGACATGGACACCTGCACCGCGTGCCAGGCGTGCGAGCGCGCGTGCCCGATCAACGTGATCGCGATCGAGATCGAGAAGGACCCGGCGAACCCGAAGCAGCGGGTGATGACCCGGTTCGACATCGACGCGGGCAAGTGTATGTTCTGCGGGCTCTGCGTCGAGCCCTGCCCCACGGGGTCGATTCAGCACTCGCGCGAGTTCGAGGCGAGCCAGACGAACCTGGACAACCTGGTGCTGCGGTTCGTGAAGCCCGAAGCGCCCGCGCTGCCCTACCGCCCGACGAAGGGGGCGACGGCCTACCCGCGGCGGGTCCTGGGTGAGATCACGCGGGAGCTGATCAAGCGCTGGGACACTCCGCCACCGCCTTTCAAAAGCGAGTAGTCTGGCCGGCCTTCGTGAACGTCACTTGCGCCAAATGCAGCAAGACGTACGCCCTGCCCGATGCCGCCTTCGTTCCAGGCGTTCACGTGCGGGTGCGCTGCAAGGGCTGCCAGAACATCTTCGAGGTGAAGCCGCCCGAGAAGGAGCCCTCGATCGCGCCGGAGCCGGCGAACTACGACGCGCTGCAAGAGGTGTCGGCCTCGGCGGTGTCGGATCCGGCGCAGCCGCCGGGTGAGATCACGAAGTACTTCATTGCGCAGTCGGGCGCGTCGAAGCGGAACCCGGTCTGGAAGATCGCGGTCTTTGCGCTGCTGGCCATCGGGCTGCCCGCGGCCACGCTCTACCTGCTGTCGAGCTTGAGCGTGGTGAAGCTGAACGTCACCCGCACCAACGCGGAAGGCGAGCAGGTGCAGGAGCCCTTCTTCTCGGGCGCGGGCGTGTCGGGCCTGAAGGATCTGCTCACGGGCGAAGAGGCGCGGCGGCAGCAGGCGGCGGCCGAGGTGAAGAAGAGGGTCGCGGCGCAGAAGGCGGCCGAGCTGGCGCTGGTGCTGCCGACCGCAAACAACCCGGCGACGGGGCTCCTCGATGCTCCTGATCGCAAGGGGAACACGATGGGCGCGATCGAGCTCGGCAACCCGGACCTGATCGGCAACACCGGCCCCGGCGCCGTCGGCTCGCTGCGAAAGGACGCAGCACCGAAGCTGCGCGGAATGGACACGGCGGCACCGGCTCCCAGCACCAGTGGCGGGCTCGACGACGGCGTGGCGGCGAAAGTGGTCGCGCAGTCGCAGCCGGCGTTTCAGGGCTGCATCGAAGAAGGCCTGAAGCGGAACCCGGAGATGAAGGTCGGCCGGGTGTCGATCGTGGTGCAGGTGGCGAAGTCAGGGGTCGTGAAGTCGGCGGCGATCGCTCCGAAGATCCACGAGGGCAGCAACTGGGGCGCGTGCCTGGTGACGCGGGCAAAGCGCATGGTGTTCCCGCCGTTCGAAGGCGACGACGAAGCCGAAGTGCAGGTGCCGTTGGTCGTCGGCCTCGGCATCTAGTCCCCCGGAACCGTGATTCCTTGCAGATCTCCGCGGTTCTTTTGGCCAGGCTCATCGTTGCGGCACCTCGCAATACGACTCGGTATTCCTGCGGCGCCGCGCCTTGATCCTGGCCAAAGCTCCTCGCGGAGATCTGCAAGGAATCACGGTTCCAGGGGACTAGCGCAGCTTCTTCTTCAGCTCGGCAGCCTTCTTGAACACCTCCCGCACCTCGGGAGCGGCCTGCTTCTCGAGATCGCCCTTCGCCTCGCGCGCCCACTTCTCGCGCTGCCGGGCGACAGGCTCTTTCTGTGCTTCTTTGATCGCGTCGAGGGTGCGGCGCATGTCGCTGACGATATGGGGCGCGTCGGGGAACTTCTTGAGCAGGTACTCGGCGGCGGGAGGAATCAGCTCCCAGCTGTCGGGGTCTGAGGTGTAGCGGACGAAGAGCTGTTCCATCGCCAGGAGCTCGAGGAAAGACGGATCGCCGTCGGTGCCGTTGGCGGGCCGAACTTCAGGGTGCTCGATCATCCAGCGGGTGAGGGCCACGTTGAGCCTGGTCGACTCGAGGCGGTCGACTTCGGTGTAGGCGCCGAAGTTGTTCTCGAGCTCGGAAATCTGTTCGGTGAGCTTCTTCTGGTCGGTGGTGCTGAGCGCGCCCATCTTTTTTTGATCTCTGCGCGGAAGGCGGCCGTGCGGCGCGTCTCTTCCTTCGCCAGCAGCTGCTCGACGTTCGCCATCGCCTTCACGCTTTCCCTGGTGAGGCCGATGCGCTGCGCATGGGCGATCGCAAAGGCGTAGCGAACGCCGCGCCAGTCGTCGCGTGGCGGCGGCAGGGGCTTGCTGAGATCTGCCTTCAGCAGGTCGCGCTTCCATGCCGGCACCGAGCGCGCGATCTCGCGGAGGAAGCTCGGGTCATCCGGGTACTTGCGCACCAGGTACTCGAGCAGCACCGGCATCGCGGCGATCGCCTCGACGTCGGCGGTCAGGTAGTCCTTGAGCTCGATCACCTCCCAGAACTCGAGGGGTGAGCCGCCCAGGTCGTAGCCGACGTAGCGCTCTCTCGACGGCCTCAAGCCGCGCTTCGCGATGACGGTGAGCACGAGGCGCTTCGCGGCGTCGATTTCCGGGTCGGGCACGTTGCGCGGCTTCGCGAGCGCTTCGATCTTCTCGAACAGCTTCGGATCTTCCGGCCGCAGCGCATTGAGCTTCTGTTCCAGCGACTGGGCGCCTTTCGCCTCGGCGGCGTCGAGCTCGTGGGTCAGGCTGTCGAGCGCAGACTTCAGGGCGGGCCACGCGGGGTCTGCTTTCACGGCGGTGGCGAAGGCCAGCTGGGCGGACGACTTGTCGCCCTTGTCGAGGGCGTCGAGGCCCTGGGCGTAGCCCTTGATCGCCTCGTACGATTCCGTCTGGGACTTGCGAAGCGCCGACTTCACTTTCAGGTCGGGCTTGAGCTCGAGGGCGTCGATCAACAGGTCGACCAGCTCCTTTTCGAGCGCGAAGAACTCCTGCGTTTCGCCCTCGACCTGCTTGCTCTGCACCACCTTCGATTGCTGGACGTCGAAGACGCGCGCGTTGATGTTCATCTTGCTGCCGAGCACGGTGATCGAGCCGGTGAGCATGTGGGTCGCCGACAGGCCCTTGCCGAGCTTCACCGCGGCGGCCGGGTCGATGAACGGGGTCTTCGACAGCTTGAGCTCGTCCATCAGCACGTTCAGCTTCGCGCGTTCGACGATGCTGAGGCCTTTCACGACCAACAGGTCGGTGATCAGCATGTCGGCGAGGCCCTTGCCCAGGGGGCGCACGTCTTCGCCGCCGCCGTTGATGTCGAAGTAGGTGATCGCGACGCGCCTCTCTGCCGCCGGGGCCGCGAGCGCGCCCAGCGTGACCAGCAGGAAGAAGGCCCGCATCACTTCACCATGCTGGCGAGGTCGAGCGTGGCGAGCACGAAGTCAGGCTGTTCCTTCACCACCGCCTCGAGCTCCTTCTTCGCGGTCGCCTTGTCCTTCTTGTCGATCGCCGCCAGCGCGCGCGAGTAGCCCAGGGCCACCTTGAGGTTCGATTTGGCGGGGCGGCCGGGCACGTCGCGGGTCGCCTTCTGCGGGGCCGCTTCCGTGGGCGGGATCTTCTCGGTGAGCTCCTTCGTGAGCCGGGTGACCAGCTCGGCCTCGAGGTCGAAGAAGGAGTCGGGGGCGCCGACGACGCGGGCCGCTCCGACCGTGAGGGTCTTCTCGACGCTGACGATGCGGGTGGTGATCTGCATCTTACCGAGCGTGATCATGTACCCGCCGATCAGCACGTACTGGGCGCCGAGGATCTTGCCGACCTTCACTGCCGTCTCGGGGTCGACCTTTTTTGATTCGTTCAGCTTCAGCTCGTCGAAGATTTCCTGCATCCGGGCGCGCTCGACCAGGGTCACCGTCGGGTGGTTCACGAGGTCGGCGATCAGCATCTGCGCGAGGCCTTTCTTGAGGGCCTCGAGCTCGGCGTCTTTCTGGTCGTAGTCGAAGTAGAGGATCGCCAGGGTCGGGCGCGTGGCAGCCGGGGGCGCCGCACCGACGGCGAAGGCGAAGAGGCAGCAGAGCAGGGCGGTGGCGCGGTGCATGGGGGGCCACGTTACACGGGATGAAATTTCAGCGGCGATCCGCGTCGACTCGACTGATCTCTGAGGCTAGAAGCGCGCCGTGTTCAACCCCGGGGATGCGGTCTTCTACGTCGTGGCGACCGCCGTGATCGTGTGCGCCGCCGGTGTGGCCTTCTCGAAGAACATCCTCCACGCCGCGCTGTATCTGCTCGGCGCCCTGCTGGGCGTGGGCGGGGTGTTCGTCTTCTTGTCGGCCGACTTCCTCGCCGTCACCCAGCTGATGATCTACGTGGGCGGGGTGCTGGTGCTGATTCTGTTCGCGGTGATGCTCACCCAGCGCATCGGCGATCGCGAGAGCTCGAACCCGAGTAAAGGCGTGTTCGGCGGGTCGCTGGTGCTGCTCGGCCTGCTCGGCGTCTTCTCGTGGCTGGCGACGACGATTCGATGGCCGGCCCCCAGCGGCAAGGTGCTCGACACCACCACCGAGCGCATCGGCGACCTGCTGCTGGGCCACTGGCTGATCGTCTTCGAGGTCATCTCGCTGCTGTTGCTCGCCACCCTGGTCGGCGCCGTCGTCGTCGCCCGCCGCGAGCCGACGCCATGACGCCCGCGCTGCCGCATTTTCTGTTGCTCGGCGCCGTGCTCTTCGGCTTCGGGTGCTTCACCGCGGTCACCCGGTCGAACGCGGTCGGGGTGTTGATGGGCATCGAGCTGATGCTCAACGGCGCGAACGTGAACTTCGTCGCCTTTCACCGCTACGCCGCGACGCCGCTGCTCGAAGGGCAGATCTTCACGCTGCTGGTGATCGTGATCGCGGCGGCCGAAGCGGCGGTCGCGCTGGGCATCGTGCTCGCCGTCTACGCCAACCAACGGAGCATCGACGTGTCGGAAGCCGACACGCTTCGGGACTAGCGACGTGAGCCCCGCTGCGGTGTCATGGCTGTGGCTGCTGCCGGCGGTGCCCGCGCTGGGCGCTTTGCTGAACGCGACAGTGGGGCGCGCCTCGAGGAAAGAGGCCGTGGTCTCGGCGATCGCGATCGGCGCGGTGGTGATCGCCTTCTGCTTCGCGATCGCGGTGTTCCTTTCGGGCGAGGTGACGCAGCAGCTGTGGACGGTGCTCGACACCGGCGCCGTGCACGTCGACGCCGCCCTGACCGCCGACCGCCTGTCGGGCCTCCTGGCCCTGGTCATCAGCGGCATCGGCGCGCTGATTCACATCTACTCGACCGCATACATGCAGGGCGAAGCGGGCCACTGGCGCTTCTTCGCGGCGCTGAACCTCTTCGTCGCCGCGATGCTGGTGCTCGTGCTCGCCGATAACCTGGTGCTGATGTTCGTCGGCTGGGAAGGCGTCGGGTTCTGCAGCTGGTTGTTGATTGGCTACTGGCACGAGCAGCTCGACAAGGTGCGCGCGGCGAACAAGGCGTTCATCGTCAACCGCATTGGCGACGTCGGCCTCGTGGTCGGCATGCTGCTGCTGTTCTGGGCCACCGAGCCGCACACTTTCCAGTTCCGCGCGTTGATCGCGCAGCTGTCTGGCAGCCCGTCTGCGACGCTGACGCTCGCGTGCCTGATGCTGTTCGTCGGAGCGGCCGCGAAGTCCGCCCAGCTTCCGCTGCATGGGTGGCTGCCCGACGCGATGGCCGGGCCGACTCCGGTTTCTGCGCTGATTCACGCGGCGACGATGGTCACCGCCGGCGTGTACCTGATGGTCAGGCTTCACCCGCTGATCGCGCAGTCCGCGCTCGCGATGACGGTGATCGCCTGGGTCGGCGCGGCGACAGCACTGTTCGCGGCGATCTGCGCGCTGGTGCAAACGGACCTCAAGCGGGTGCTCGCGTACTCGACCATCTCGCAGCTGGGCTTCATGTTCCTCGCGGTGGGCGTCGGCGCGTGGTGGCCGGCCGTCTTCCACCTCGTCACCCACGCCTTCTTCAAAGCCGCCCTGTTCCTCAGCGCGGGGGCAGTGCTTCACCAGACCCACCACGAGCAGGATCTTCGCCGTCTCGGAGGCCTCCGCGCTGCCTTGCCCGTCGTGCACTGGGTCTACGTGGTGACCGCGCTGGCGCTGGCAGGCGTGCCGCTGGCGGGCAGCTTTTTCTCGAAGGACTTCATTCTGCAGGGGGCGTGGGCGGCAAGTCCGGTGCTGTGGGGAGTCGCGTCGCTGGCCGCGCTGGGCACGAGCCTCTACGCCTGGCGCAGCTACGTGCTGGTGTTCAGCGGGACGTGGCGGGGAGCGCGCGAAGCGCCGGTGACGGACGCTCCGGCGGCGATGCGGTGGGTGTTGATCACGCTCGCGGTTGGAGCTGTTGCCACTGCCGGCCTCGCGTTGCCCGGTGTGTTCCCCGAGCCCGACACGGGCCTCTCGCACCTGGCCGAAGGCGCGCTGTTGGGCGTCGCGACGCTTTCTGCCCTGGCAGGGATCCTCATCGCGCGGCGGATCTGGGCGAATGGCCCGCTGCCCGTTCGATCGCCGTGGACGATCGCCTTCGTGATCGGCGGCCTCGGCTTCGATCGCCTCTACAACCGCCTCACCCGCATCGCCATCGGGGTCGCGTACCAGCTGGCGGCCTTCGATCGAATCGTCGTCGACGGCGTCGTCGAAGCCTTCGCGACGGTGATTCGCTACCTCTGCATGTTCGAGGCAGCTTTCGACTTCTACGTCATCGACGGCATGGTCCACCTCGTGGGCCAGATCTCGATGCGCACGGGCAAGAGCCTGCGCGGCCTGCAGAGCGGGGACTTGATGCGGTACCTCTACGTCGCCGTCGCCGGCGTGCTGATCGTCGTTTGCCTGCAGTACTGGATCCGATGAACCTGCTCACCGCGATCGTCTTTCTTCCGTTGCTTGGAGTGCTCAGCGTTCTGGGCGTGCTTGCGCTCGAGCTGCCCATTGCCCGCCGCGATCAGTGGGTGCGCCGCGTAGCGATGGTGGCCTCGGGCATTCCGCTGGGTCTCGGCCTCTGGCTGTGGGCGACCTTCGACGGGTCTGCCGGGCCCGCGCAGCACGTGGTCCGTACGACGTGGATCCCTTCGCTGGGCATCGAGTACTTCGTCGGGGTCGACGGGCTGAACGTGTCGATGGTGGTGCTGACGACGCTGGTCGGCTTCATCGCGACGCTGGCCTCGATGCCGTGGTGGCGCGGCAAGGACGAGCACGACGACCCGGCGCACCCGCACTTCAGCGGCCTACGCGTGCCGGGCTACTTCGCGATGTTGTTGCTGCTGCAGATGGGCATGGCGGGCACCTTCGTCGCGCTCGACGCGTTCCTCTTCTTCGTCTTCTTCGAGCTGATGCTGCTGCCGATGTATTTCCTGATCGGCATCTGGGGCGGCGCGCGCAAGGAGTACGCGGCGATCAAGTTCTTCCTCTACACGCTGGTGGGCTCGGTCTTCCTGCTGCTCGCGATCATCGCGCTCTACTGGCAGACAGGAAACGCGGCGCTGTTCGGCGGCACACCGCCCACCGCGCTGTTGCAGCTGTCATCGGACGGCGTGATCGCGCAGGGCCTCGACGGCACCTGGGGCTTCCGGCTGGGCGACGGCACCTTCAGCGCGCGCACCTTCGACCTCACCCGCTGGCGGGCGCTGGGGCGCGCGGGCTTCTTCAGCCAGGCGGGCGGGTTCCTCTTCGACGCCCCTTTCTCGACAGTGATCTGGGCGTTTCTCTTCCTCGGGTTCGCGGTGAAGGTGCCCGTGGTTCCGCTGCACACGTGGCTGCCCGACGCGCACGTCGAGGCGCCGACGCCGATCTCGGTGATCCTCGCGGGCGTGCTGCTGAAGATGGGTGTCTACGGAATGCTGCGGTTCAACGTGGCGATCTTTCCGGACACCACACGCAGCCTCTCGCTGTTGATCGCTGCGCTCGGTGTGATCAGCGTCATCTACGGAGCGATGGTCTGCATCGCCCAGCGCGACCTCAAGAAGATGATCGCGTACTCGTCGATCTCTCACCTCGGGTTCTCGATTCTCGGCATCGCCGCGATGACGCCGGCCGCGATCTCGGGCGCGCTCTTCAACCTGTTCACCCACGGCCTGATCAGCGCGATGTTGTTCCTCGTGGTCGGCGTGCTCTACGACCGCGCACACCACCGCGACATCGACGGCTTCGGCGGGCTGGCGAAGGTGATGCCCGAGTACACCGCGGTGATGGGCATCGCGTTCTTCGCCTCGTTAGGCCTGCCCGGGCTCGCAGGCTTCGTGCCCGAGTTCCTCGTCCTCACCGGCGCTTTCGGTTCACTGCCCTGGCACACCGCAATCTGCGCGATGGGCGCGGTGCTCACTGCGGCGTATTACCTCTGGGCGCTGCAGCGCGTCTTCCTCGGCAAGACCAACGATCAGTACCTGAAGCTTCCGGATCTGAACTGGCGCGAACGGCTGACGCTGTACCCGCTGGCGGCCCTGGTGATCCTGCTCGGCGTGATGCCGAACCTGGTGCTGAAGCTGATGGACTCAAGCCTCGCGCGGCTGGTCGGGCAGGGCTGAAAGGTGTCTCTGGGAAACCTCGACAGCGTCCGCTTCTTCGCGCCCGAGCTCTGGCTCTCGGCGGGAACATTGGTCGTGTTGCTGGTCGACCGGCTGGTCGCTGCCTCACCGCGGCGGTCGCAGATCGCGGTGGGGCTTGCGCTTGCGTTTCTTTGCGTGGCGACGGTGACGACGTCGCAGCTGCCGACGTTGCCGCAGCAGATCTTCAACGGGCTGCTGGTGGTGGACCCGTGGGCGACGTTCTTCCGCTACCTGTTCTGGACGGCGACGGGCCTCGCGGTGCTGATGGCGGCGCCGTCGCGCGAAATTTCGGCCGGGCGCATGGGCGAGTACTGCGCGCTGTTGCTGGCGATCGCGGTCGGTTTGTCGCTGATGACGTCGTCGGCGGATCTGGTGACGGCGACGTTGGGCCTCGAGCTGGTGTCGATCGTGAGCTACGCGCTGGCGGGGTTCCGTTCTCGCAACCGTGCGTCGGCGGAAGCGGCGCTGAAGTACGTGCTCTACGGCGGAGTCGCCAGCGGCCTGATGCTCTTCGGGATGAGCTGGCTGTACGGCATGACAGGCACCACCTCGATGGTCGGCGCCGCCGAGCTGCTGAACGGGTTCGTCTCGCGATCCACCGCGGCTGCTGCAACGCCTGAAGCCGCGGGAGCCGTCAAGGTCGCCGTCGTCCTCTCGTTGGTGCTGGTGCTCTCGGGCATCGGCTTCAAGGTCGCGTCGGTGCCGTGGCACATGTGGTGCCCCGATGTGTACGAGGGCGCGCCGACGCCTTTCACGGCGTTCTTGTCGGTCGCTCCAAAGGCGGCGGGGTTCGGGCTGCTGGTTCGCTTCACGCATGGCGTGGTCGAGGGTGTCGACGTGCCGTGGTCGGCCACGATTGGGGTGCTCGCGGCGCTGACGATGACGTGGGGCAACGTCGCGGCCCTGTCGCAGACGAACCTCAAGCGGCTGCTGGCGTACAGCTCGATCGCGCACGCGGGCTACCTGCTGATGGGCCTCGCGGCGGCGAGCACGACGGGCATCGAAGCGATCGCGCTCTACCTGGTGCTCTACCTGTTCATGAACCTGGGCGCTTTTCTCGCCGTCGGCGTTGTCAGCCGGCTCGAGGGTGAAGGCGTGCTCTATGAGTTCCGCGGGCTGTCGTCGCGCGCGCCTTTCACTGCGATCGCGATGGCGCTGTTTCTGTTCAGCCTCACCGGCGTGCCTCCGCTGGCGGGCTTCGTCGGCAAGTTCTACCTGGTGAAGGCGCTGGTCGACGCAGGAGGCCAGTGGCACCTCGCGCTCGCCCTGGTCGGGCTCTTCAACAGCGTGCTGTCGCTCTACTATTACGCGCGGGTGGTGAAGGCGATGTTCGTCGACCGTTCGTCCAACACGACGAAGCTCGAGGTGCCGGCGTCGTACAACTTCCTGCTGGGGTTCTTCGCGCTGGGGGTCGTCGCGTTCGGGATCTACTTCGAAGGGCTGAAGCGGCTCGCAAGCGCGAGCGCAGTGATGTTCAGCCGCTGACTACTGGATCACACGGGCGAGCTTGAGGATCGCGGACTCGAACTTCGCGCCGACGCTCTTGGCGCCCTTCTCGTTGATGATGATCAGCGGCTTGCCGGCGGTGACCTGCACGCCGATGGGCAGGCCGGATTCGACCATCGCCGCGCCGAAAGCCATCACGTAGGCCTGGTTGTCCTGGGCGACTTCCCAGATGTGCTTCACTGTCGCGGCCGACGCGCCAGGCACGACGAGCAAGGCCGACGCCTTCGACTTGTCGATCTCGGCCTGCAGCGCCAGCTCGTCTTTGAAGTCGGTGAACGCGTACTTCAGCGGGCGGGTCTTCACCTTCTGGTCGGGCAGGTCCTTGAGGCTCGCCATGATCGTCTCGCGCGCTTCCTTCGAGTCGACGTCGCCCACGATCAACACGGTGAAGGCGCCCAGGCCC
The DNA here is from genome assembly GCA_038206395.1 of Myxococcales bacterium. GTDB lineage: Bacteria > Myxococcota > Myxococcia > Myxococcales > Myxococcaceae > JAGSPQ01. The sequence goes on from JBBRAX010000041.1 coordinate 33,926, forward strand.
CGCGTGTCGAAGTTGGTGTCGTAGGTCAGCGCCTTCAGCAGCGCTGGCATCGCGATCTTGGCGTCCTCGGCGAGATCGGCGTGCGCGGGCGCAGCCGCCAATGCGCACAAAACACCGAGGAGACGGAGCCGAGGCACAGGTGCCGCTACGTTAGCCTTCCCTGGCGCCGATGTAGACTTTGTGCCCCCATGCGCCCCCGGATTCCGTTTGCAGTGAAAACTGGAATCGGCTCGTTGCCGCACCGCGAGGTCGCCGCGGCGCTTCGCTTCTCTTTTGCGCACGGGCTTCCCTTTCTTCCCGAGCTGCTCGGGTTGGGCGAAGGGATTCTGTCGTCGGGTGACCGCGCGTGCTGGCCCGGGTTCCTCGAGGGCATCGTCGGGTGCGCGTTCGCGAAGGTGCAGTGCGTGGGCCCGGTGACGTCGGGCGAAGACATGACGGCGCGCGCGGTGGCGCTGGTGCGAGCGGTGCGGCAAGCGGGGCCGACGCCGGTCTTCTTCTTCGATGAGCCAGCGCTTCGCGGGCCGCTCGATGGGCTCACGGCGGCAGTCTCTGCGGTTCAGGCGGAAGGCGCGGTGGTCGGCGTTCATTGCTGCGGGCAGGCCGACTGGGCCGCGCTGATGCGGACGGGCGTCGACGTGCTGTCATTCGACGTCCGGCTGTCTCTGGACGCGGTGGTCGAGGCCGGCGTGCTCGAGTTTCTCGGGCGGGGCGGGACCCTGGCGCTGGGAGTGATTCCGACCGATCCGGGCGCGCGGTACGAGGTGGCGGAGCTCGTCGACGCGGTGCAGGTGACGCTGGGGCGCGTCGACTCGCTGATCTTGAGCCCGGCCTGCGGGCTGGGGCTGAAGACGGAAGCCGAGGCCGATCGGATTCTCGGGCAGCTGCAGGAAGCACAGCGGCGGCTCCTTTCCTGAACACCACGTTCCCTGGTGAAGCGGCGCCTAGATTTTCACGTCGGGCAGGGCGCCGGTGGAGTCGCCGAACTGGGTGGTGGGGACGCCGGTCGCGTTCAGCATCGAGACGAACAGGTTCCCAACGCTGGGCGAGTTGGCGTACCGCACGTGACGGCCCGGGGTGAAGTTCCCGCCCGCTTTGCCGCCGACGAGAATCGGCATGTTGAAGTGGCTGTGCGTGTCGCCGTCTTCAATCTCGCTCGAGAAGAACGCCAGCGAGTTGTCGAGCACGTTGGCGCCAGCCTCGGGAATCGACTTCAGCTTCCGCAGCAGGTACGCGAACTGCTCGACTTCCCAGGCGCCGATCTTCTGCAGGCCGGCGAGCTTGTTCGCGTCGCCTCCGTGGTGCGACAGCTCGTGGTGGCCATCGGTGAGCCCGAGGAAGTCGTAGACGTAGTTCGACCCGGCGTTCTGCAGCATGAAGGTCGCGACGCGGGTCAAATCGCACTGAAACGCAAAGGCGACCAGGTCGAGCATCTGGGTCGTCTTCGCCCGAATGTCCGGAGCCCCCGGCGGTCGCGCGGCTGGCTGACACGCGGTCGGCATCTCGCTCTGAATTCGCACCTCGAGCTCTCGAAGTCCCGCGCTGAACTCTTCGATCTTCCGTTTGTCCGTCGTGCCCAGCTTCGACTTCAGCGCCGTCGCGTCGTCCTTCACCGAGTCGAGCACCGACTGCTTGAGCTTCTTCCGCTTCGCCACCGCGGCCTGCGTCTGGTTTGGATCCACCGCGCCGAACAACCGATCGAACACCGACTGCGGGTTCGTCTCTTTCGCCAGCGGCTGGGTCGCGCTCGCCCACGAGATGTTGTTCGCGTACGCGCACGAGTAGCCCGAGTCACAGTCGCCCGAGTTGCCGCCGCTGTTGATGCCGAGTTCGAGCGAAGCGAACCGCGTCATCGGCTTCAGCACGCTCGCCGCCGCCTGATCCATCGAGATGCCATTCTTGATGTTCGCTGCGTTCGTCTTGAACGGGTGCGCCGCCGTCAGAAATGCACCCGTGCCCGACGCGTGATCGCCCGGACCATCTGGCTGCGCCAACCGGTTCGCGAGCCCCGTCACCACCAACGTGTCTTCCTTCACCGACGCCAGCCCGTTGTAGGCGCCCAGCGGGGCGAGAATCGGCGACAGCGCGTAGCCGGCTCCGGTCGCCGCGGGCGTCCACGCCGACATGCGAATGCCGCACGCCGCGTAGAAGGCGACGAGCCGCTTCGGCGCAGTGCCGGCCGCCTGCGCGCGCGCCAGTGACGGCAACATCGCCTCGAGCACCGGCAAGGCGAGCAACGTGCCCGCGCCGCGAAGCATGGTCCGGCGCGACAGCTCCCACTTCTTCATGGCTTCTCTCCACGGCGCTGGGTGAATGCGGGGCTCTTCACCAGGCTGACGATCAGCTCAGGCAGCCGGTAACCCTTCGCTTTGAACTCGCTCGAGATGTCTCGCAGCATGCACTGGTCGGACTTCGTGTTGTCGCGGCCGAGGCCGAAGACGAACAGCTCCTGCGTCATGCACGCGGGCAGCTTCGGGTCGGCCTTGATCGTCGCCGACAGCTCGGCGAGGCCATTGAACGTGCGGCCGTCAGGCAGCTTCCCTCTGGAGTCCACCGCAAACCCTGTGTCGTCCTTCGTCCGCTTGCGGCCCACCGGATCCATCGCTTCCATCCCAAACCCGATCGGATCCATCACCTTGTGGCACGCCGCGCAGCCCGCGTTCGACCGGTGCGCTTCCATCTGCTGGCGCAGCGACTGGCCCGCGACCTGCTCGGGCTTGAGGCCTTGCACTCCCGGCGGCGGAGGAGGCGGCTCTTCGCACAGCAGCCGCCCCATCACCCACTTCCCGCGCAACACCGGAGACGTGCGGCTCGCGTGCGACGTCAGCATCAGCACACCGGCGTGGCCAAGAATCGTCGCGCGCTCGGGGTCCGTCATCGCGACCCGGCTCAGCGCCGTGGTGCCCGGCTTTGCAAGCCCGTAGTGCGTCGCCAGCGCGTCGTTCAAGTAGCCGTAGTCGCTGCCCAGCAGCTCGAGGGCGCTGCGGTCTTCGTCGAGGAAGCTCTGAAAGAACCTGTCCATCTGCTCGCGCATCTGCGTCTTCAGCGCGGGCGTCACCGAGGGGAACTGCGTCGCCGACGTCGTCGCGTCTTCGACCGCACGGCCGCCCAGCCAGCTGCCCGCGAACTGCCCGACCAGCGCCGACGCCTTCGGGTCCTTCAACATTCGCCGCGTCTGGGTGTCGAGGTTCGCCGCCAGCGTGCCCGCGTTCGCTTCGCCCATCAGCGCTTCGTCGGGCGTGCTCGACCAGAGGAAGTACGACAGGCGCGAGGCCAGCTCGTGGTCAGACAGCGCGTGTGCGGTGAGCGACGACGGATCCGCATCGAGCTCGACGCGGAAGAGGAAGTTTGGAGACAGCAGCACCGCCTGCAGCGCGAGCTCGAGGCCTGCCTGCACCGGCTCGCCCTCGATGGTCGAAAGCGTCACGATCGCCGCGAGCTTGTCGACCTCGCTCACAGTGAGCGGCCGGCGCCACGCCTTGCGGCCGAAGGTCGAGAGGATCTGCTTCACACAGACGGCGCCCGTGGTGGGGTCGCACACGAGGACCTTGCCCGTCGCGACCGAGCCCGGCTTCGTCAGCTCGAGCCAGTCGACCACCAGGTTGCGGTCGGCTCCAGCTTCGTAGAAGTCGTTGAGGAAGCTCACCGCGAAGACGTGGGCGCCCTGCGTCAGCGTGATCACCTTGCTGAACGTCTGCATCGCGGTGTTCGGTACATCGAAGGTCGCGACCTGCGCGCCGTCGACCAGCAGCGCCATCTTCACCGGATCGGGGCCGGCCTGCTGCCCGAAGGCCCGCGCCGAGAACGTGTACTGGCCCGCCGCCATCGCCGACTGCGAGCTCGACACCGTACCGGCCGAGAAGAGGTTCCAAGCGGTGCCGTTGAAGATCGAACCGGTCGAACTGGTCGCGTTCTCGGCCTCGATGCGCACCGCGACGCCCGCCGTGATGCCCGCCGTCAGCGCCGCCTTCGAAAGCTTGCCCGCCGCCACTTCGTACTTCTCGACCAGCAGCGGAGCGGTCGAGAGCACGTCTCCGTTGTTGTCGAACCCGCGCCCGAAGTCGTCCGCCGGAAAGTCATCGGCCGGGCGGGTGGTGTCGTTGAGCAGATCGCGAACGCTGTTGTTGTACTCGGTGCGGTTCAGCCGGCGAACGGTCGGGCGGCCGACGTCCAGCACGTCCGTGGCGCAGTGCGCGTAGGGGTCAGCCGGCAACATCGGCTTGGTGGGGTCGGTGGGCTTTGTCGGGTCGATCGGCACGGGCCCGCTGCCGATGTTCTCGGCCGGAAGAATCGACGCGTCGCAACCTGCGAGAACGACGGTCAACGCGATGAGACAAAGACGCTTCATGCGGTTGCCCCTGTGCAATCGGGTCACCAGCTGGAACGGCTGAATCGCACAGTGAAATCATCGACTTGTCATGGGTCCGAGATCGCGCTGGGCATTTGTGGGGGCGCGATCCCCCACCACCTGCCCACAGCTGTGATCACCTGCCGGGCAGGAAGCCGATTTCGCCGAGGACGCCCTTCGTCGCCGAGCTGATGCCGAGCTCCGCAAGCTGACGTTTCCCTACCCACTGCAGCGCCTGGTATCCGGCGGGGATCTTCAGACGCGCGGGCACGTCGGTCGCGATCAGCCGAAGGGTCAAATCGCGGTGGGTGAGGGTGCGGCGAACTGTGCCCAGCGATGCTCCAAAGCGCGCCTTCGGGCCGAGCAGGGCGGGAAGCTTTCCAGGCTCGGCCGACGGCAATTCCCACAGGCCGCCGAAGAGGCCCCCGTCGTTGCGCCGCGCGTGCAGCAACAAGTCGGTGCGCCGGCAGACCGCGACGTCAAGGGTGAGCGCCTTGCGAGCGGCGCGGACTTTCGGCGGCGGCAGCCCAGCGACGCGCCCCTGCTTCAGCGCCTCGCAATGTTCCTTGAGCACGCACAGCAGGCACAAGGGGTTGACGGGCAGGCAGACGGTCGCGCCGAGCTCCATCAGCGCCTGGTTGAAGTCGCCTGCGCGTTTCGCCGGCACGTGCTCGGCAGCCAGCCGCCAGATTTCTTTTTCGCGCTTGTCGCCGTCGATCGCGAACAGCCTTGTGAAGACGCGCGAGACGTTGCCGTCGACCAGCGGCGCGGAGATTTGAAATGCAATCGAGGCGACCGCGCCCGCCGTGTAGCGCCCGAAGCCCGGCAGCTCGAGCAGCGCGTCGACCGAAGCGGGCAGGACGCCCGCGTGCTCCGCGACGATCGCCTGCGCGGCGCGGTGGAGGTTGCGGGCGCGGGAGTAGTAGCCGAGGCCGCTCCACAGGGCGAGGACGTCGGGAAGCCCGGCCTCTGCCAACGCGGTGACGGTGGGGAAGCGGCGCAGGAATCTTTCGAAGTAGGGGATGACGGTGACGACCTGCGTCTGCTGCAGCATCACCTCGGAAATCCAGATCGCGTACGGGTCCGTCGTGCGGCGCCAGGGCAGATCACGCTTCGATCGGTCGAACCACGGCAGCAACGTGTCCGACATCCAATTGCGAGGCATCGCCGCGGCCCACTTACCGTAGGATGCGCGCGCAGTGGGTAAGGTCTTCATCCTCGGCTTCCTCCTCGCGCTGACCTCGTGCCGTCACGGCCGGTGCTACCGGGACTCCGACTGCAGCAAAGAGCTGATGTGCCTCGACCCCGAGGTGCGTGAGCCGGGCAAGGCGAAGCGCTGCGCCGCCGACGAAGTGAAGTGCGTTCAGGGCTGCATGGATCGCTGCACGGAAAACAGCTGCGGCGACAGCAAGGTCTGCGGCGGGTCGGGTTGCTGCGAGCCGCGCACCTGTAAGCTCAACGGCGACTGCCGCGGCGACGACTCGTGCGTCGACGGCAAGTGCATGTCGCCCGGCCGCTGTGCGGAACCGCCGGAGGGCTGACGTCTCATGCCGCCCCCGCCGCGCAGGGAGCCGCCGAAATCCAGGCCGCCACCTCCCCGCAGACCGCCTCCGCAGCTGCGGCGCACCGAGACGCGCGACACCGAGGTCGCCGAACTGCCCAGCTTCTGGCAGCTGCACACCCTGGGGCTCACGATGGCAGCGATCGCGCTCTCGGCGGTGCTGCTGTCGGTGCTGCCGTTGCCTGACTCCCTGCGGCCGTTTCCACTCTTGACTTCCGTTCCCGTCGACGCGCTGCGCGCCGCGCTCTGGCCGAAGCGCGGGCGCAACGTGGATCCCCAGCCCGCCGGCGCCGAAGGCGAGCCCGCCGAACGCGCGATGGTCTTCGACGAAATGGATCTCACCGGCGACGGCGCCTCCGGCGTGAAGGGCAGGCTCGACGATCGCGAAGCGCGCCGCTGGGAGCAGCTGATCGAAGGGACGCAGGCCACCCACACCACGGTCGAGGATCCGTGCCTCGACGCCGCCTGCACGAAGACGGCGCTCACCCCTTTCTTCGTTGCGCTGCGCGGCCTCGCCGACGGCACCGCGAAGGCTCCGGTTCGCGTCGTGACGCTCGGCACGTCGTTGATCGCGTCCGACCACATCACCGACGTCACGCGCCGCTTGCTGCAGACGCGGCACGGCTCGGGCGGGCTCGGCTTCATGTTCGTCGATCGCCCGACGCGCAACGCGGGGCGAACCGTGCGATCGGGTTCGGCCAGCCCCGGCTGGGTGATCGAGAAGATCACCGATCAAAAGCCGCTGAAGACAGGTGGCCTGGGCGGCGTCGCCTTCACGGCGCCAGGCGACAAGTCGCAAGAGACGACCTTCCTCGCCGTCGGCACCCGGCGCGCAGAGCTCTTCCTCGTCGCCCAGCCCGGCGGCGGCATTCTTCGCGCCTTCGCCGACAGCACGCCGCTGGGTAGTTTCGCCACCGACGGTCAGCAGAACCAGCCCATCTTTCAGACTGTGCAGGTGCCGCCCGACGTCACCCGCCTCACGCTGCGCACCGTGAATGGGCCAGTGCGGCTCGACGGCGTCGTGCTCGAGAACGGCACCAGCGGCCTGGTCTTCGATTCAATCGGTCTGCCCGGGGCGACGGCGCAGGTGCTGCTGCGCGACGACCCCGCGCTGTTCCAGGCACAGCTCGAGCAGCGGAATCCGAAGCTCGTGGTGATGATGATCGGCGGCAACGACGCGTTCGACATCTCGCAGAAGCGGTACACGCCCCAGCGCGGCCAGGAGTCGATGCAGGAGCTCATCAACCGCGTGAAGGCGGGGGCGCCGGAAGCGGCGTGTCTGCTGGCCGCTCCGCCGGACGCGGGGATCTGGCGCATGGACAAGACGATCGCCACCCGCATGGAAACGAAGCAGGTCGGCGCGTACATGCGCGAGCTCGCCCAGACCAACGGCTGCGCCTACTACGACATGCAGGCGGCGATGGGCGGCGAGGGCGCGGTGTCGAAGTGGTGGGCGGCGGGGCTGATGAACCGCGACCTCGTTCACCCGCTGGGCGTCGGCGGCGACGTGATGGGCTACATGCTCGACCTCGCGCTCGAAAAGGCGCGCCAGAGGCACGAAGCCGGGCCGAAGGGGACGCCGCGCGGAGGCCGGACGCCTTCCAGCCGGTCGCGGCCATTGGGTCGGACGCCGCACGTCGAGGCGCACGCCACCGCGACGCTGAGCCTTCAGACGGATGCGGGAGTCGACCTGGCGGATGGCGGGCAGTGCGCGACCGATGCAGGAGTGGTGACGGCCCCGCCGCCCTTTCTCGCCCGGCCCGACGCCCTCGTTGGCTTCTTTCAGAAGCTGAAGCACCTCGAGACGACGGGCACGGGGCGCGTCGCGATGGCGCAGCTGGGTGCGTCACACACCGCGGCCCAGTACTTCACCGACGAGGTGCGGCGGCTCTTCGCTGACAGGTTCGGCTACGCGGGGCGCGGCTTTGTCGCTGCGGGCAAGACGTCGAACCGGCTCGAGCAATCGGGCGTGGCGCGGGCGCTGTACGGCCAGTGGAAGATCACCGACGCGCTGGCGATCAAGACGTCGGGGCTGACATGGGGGCTCACGGGCATCCGCGCAGAAGCGGGCGTGGGCGCGTCGATGGAGGTGGCTTTCGACGAGCCTGGCGCCGGGCCCGACGACTTCGCCCGGGTGCAGGTCTACTACCAGGATCGCCCGGACGGCCCGGTGCCCGACGTTCGCATCGACGGCCGCTCCATTCTCGTCCCCACCGCCAGCGATCAGCCGATCGCCGCGGTGCGCGTGCTCGAGCTCGGCGTGCCAGGCAGCCGGCACCTCGTCTCGGTCGCCAACCCCGGGCCGGGGCCGCTGAGCGTCTTTGGCGTCTCGCACGAATTGATTCGCCCCGGCATCGTCTACGACGCGTTCGGGCTGCCGGGTTCGACGGCGATGACGCTCGCTTCCTACGCGCAGCAGCCGTTGGCCCAGCAGCTCGAGGCGCGCCAGGTGGATCTGTTTGTCTTGTTCTACGGCACCAACGAGAGCTCGCTTCACGCGCCGGCGATCGAAGAGATGAAGCGCAGCTACCCGCTGGTGCTCGCGACGCTGCGGCTGTCGTCGCCCGACGCGGCGTGCCTCTTTCTCGGCCCGACGGATCGCATGTCGAAGAAGCCGAAAGGCTGGCGCGAGGTCGAGTCGATCAACGCGGTGCAGGCGGCGGTGCGGCTGGTCGCCGAGCAGAACGGCTGCGCCTTCTGGTCGACGCGCGACGTGATGGGTGGAAAAGATTCGATCGAGGTCTGGCGGAAGCAGAAGCTCGCCAACAAGGACCACGTGCACCTGACCCCTGAGGGTTACCAGAAGCTGGCGGGGAACCTGTTCGGCGATCTGATGCGCGTCTACGACGCCTGGAGCTCAGCCGAATGATGTTCCACGGCGTTCAGTTCCTCGCCCTGGTGGGGCTGACCTTCGCGGCCTTCTGGGCTGTCGCGAACCACCGCTGGCCTCGGCTCGTCGTGCTCTTCGTCGCGAGCCTCGTCTTCTATTCGGCGTGGAACCCGGCGCCCCTGCTGATCTTCTTCGGCTACTGCGTGGTGAACTGGCTGTGCGGCCACCTGCTCGAGCGGATGCTCGACGGCCCGGCGCGAAAGGCGGTGCTGATCGCCGCGCTGTTTTTCCACCTCGGGATCCTGATCGTCTACAAGTACCTCGACCTGTTCCTCGGGTCGCTGGCGTCGGTGGCGAGCGCGCTGTCGTTGACGTGGAGGCCGGAACCGCTGGGCCTGCTGTTGCCCATCGGCCTCTCGTTCGTCGCCTTCCAGTGCATCTCTTTCATCGTCGACGTCTACCGCCGGCAGACCAGCGGGAAGCGCTCGCTGTTCCACCAGGTGCTGTACCAGGTGTTCTTCCCCCAGGTGGTCGCGGGGCCGATCATCCGGTCGAAGGACCTGCTCGAGAAGCTCGACGCGAAGCCGAAGGTGACGGCGGAAGAAGGAGCGGCCGCTCTGTTTCGCATCGCGCAGGGCATCGCGAAGAAGCTGCTGGTCGCCGACGTGCTCGCGGTGTCCTTCGTGGATCCGATCTTCACCAACCCGACCAACTACAGCGGGCTCGAGTGCGTGCTCGCCACCATCGCGTACACGTTTCAGATCTACTTCGACTTCTCGGGCTACTCGGACATCGCGATCGGCACCGGCGCGCTGTTCGGCTTCAAGTTCCCCGAGAACTTCAACAAGCCGTACCACGCGACCAACCTGTTCGAGTTCTGGAACCGGTGGCACGTCTCACTGTCGACCTGGCTGCGCGACTACCTGTACCGCCCGCTGGGAGGAAACCAGGGCACCAAGGGCCAGACGCTTCGCAACCTCTTCCTCGTGATGGCGCTAGGGGGCCTCTGGCACGGGGCCGACTGGAAGTTCCTGCTCTGGGGCAGCATCCACGGCTGCCTTCTAATGATCTGGCGCCTCGTCTGGTGGAAGAACGGAAAACCAAAGGGCGCGGTGGGCTTCGGACGCAAGCTGCTCGGCTGGAGCTTGATGTTCAACGCCGTCGTCTTTGCGCGCGTCTTCTTCCGCGCCGACACGATGGAGCTCGCCCGCACGATGTTCGCGCAGATCTTCACCTTCACCACTGATCTCGCGCGCATCTCGACGATGGCGTGGAGCGCGTTCGCGGCGTGCGTGATCCTCTACGCGATGCCGAAGATCGTCTTCGACAAGACGCAGTGGCTCTTCGTCGAGAGCCCAGTCTGGTTGAGGACGCTGGCGCTGATCGCGCTCGGCCTCTCGATTCGGCAGATCGCCAGCTTCGAGTCGCAGCCGTACATCTACTTCCAGTACTAACGGACTAACTGCGCATCAGGCGGCGGTAGTCCTTCAGGTGGCGCAGCGCGGCGACGCGTTCGCCCTTCTTTTCGTAGAGGCGCGAGAGGTTGAAGCAGGCGTCGACGCAGCCCGGGTCCAGCTGCAACGCCTCGGTGTAGCGGGCGATCGCTTCGTCGACGCGGCCCAGGTCTTCGAGCACCACGGCCAGGTTGAAGGTGGCGGTGCAGTCGTTGGGGCGGCACACCAGCGACGCGACGTAGTGCGCCTCGGCCTCGCGCAGGCGGCCGCGGGTGTGAAGCAGGCGGCCCAGGTTTACGTGCGCGTCCGCGTGCCGCGGGTTCTGCGCCAGCGCCTCGGTGTACCTGTCGGCCGCTTCGGCGGGGCTCTGCTCTTCCAGCGCCACCGCCTGCTGGAACAGACCTTCGGCGTCCATCAGCGCGCTCGGCTGCAGCCAGCTGGGCGCAGGGGCGCGGCCAAAGCCGAAGACGCCCTGGCCGTCGCGCGCATTCCACTGCTGGCTGGCGACCGTCACCACCAACTGCTCGCCCTGGCGCGAGAGCGCGACCGCAGTCGCCTCGGCGCCTTCGGGAAGACGCTGCTGCAGCTTTCGCAGCGCCTCGACCAGCTTCTCTTTCGGCAGCTGTTGCGACGACAGGGCCTTCGCCGCCCGCATCAGCACCAGGTCAGAGAACCCAAACAGGTCTCTGGGCTGCCCGTAGGCCAGCACCGACAGGTCCGCCGCCTGCGCCGGCTCGAGCGCCAGCAACTTCGCCACTTCGATCAAGGAATACGTCGTCTTCACCGGAACCCTCGTAGCAGAGAGGTCTGACATGTGCGGGCCGTCAGTGAAGCTTGGAGTGCGCGACCAGATTGAGATTTCGGCCTGATTCCAGGGGGATCCCAAAAACGCTTGCGATGTGATCTGAGGCCCTCACCAAGAGGGCAAAATGCCGCGACGGAAGAGCGTGAAACGGGTGGCGAACTCGGTGGCGCCGAACGACGGGACGAAGTGGGGTCACCTCAGTGATGCCGACTTGCTCAAGGAGATGGGTCGAGAAGCTCTCGCGCGGCTCGAGATCTCCGAAGCCGCTGGCGAGCGCCCAGTCGTGCCAGCCGGCGTCGGCTTCGTACACCCCGCCGCCGCCCAGGTGCTGCAGTGTTGGGGCGCGACTCAGTCTGTCATCCTCGCCTCTTCGACTTTCCGGGTGAGCGCGTAGTCCTTGCCGGGTATGAACGAGCCGCCGGGCATGCCCTGCTTTCCGGCCTCGCCGTTGTGCGAGAAGAAACCCCACGCGACGGCCTTGCGGTCATTCTCGTTCTTCGGCGTCGGTTTCGGGATCTCCGTCACGTACTCTTTGCGGCTTTTCGCCGTGTTCACGTGGAAGCCTTCACCCGTCTTCGGGTCGATGACGGTGGCCGCGATGTGCTGCTGGTCGGCGGTGAACCACACCTCGTTGCCCGCACTGCTCGGCTTGGCCCCGAAGATTTGACCGGTGAGGAAGGTGGTTCCCTCGCAGTCGAGCAGCATGCGGCCCGAGGCGTCGCGGGTCTGGTTCTTCATCACGCTGGCCATCTTCGTCGGGTCGTCGAGATCGGCCTTGTTCTGGACCCAGTTGTTTTCGACGCCGCCTGGGTGCTTGGTGAAGTTCTGCAGGTACTGGTTGTACTCCTGGCCCGCGGCCTTCATCCCGCCGTCAGCCTTCACCTTCTGAAAGTAGTCGCGCAGGGCGCCCACGTCGTAGGGGTCCACCTTGCGGCCCAGAGTCTTCTCCATCTTGTCGACCTGGTCGAGCTGAGCCAGCCGCCGATCCGCCACCGTTCCAGTGTCGGTCTGCGCGTTCTGCCCGCCGGGGCTGGCGTGCGTGAACGGGCAATGCGACTGCGGAGGGCGCGGCACGTTCTGCTCTGCGGCCTGCTTCGACAACACGCAGAGCCGGATCTCCTGCGGCGGGTGTCCCGCGTATTGCCCCGGCTCGGGCCAGGGCTGCAAAGCGGGCGTGTGCACGTGTCGGCCGGGCCGGAAGCTGTGCGGGATGAGCTGCACTCCGACCGACGCGGACCCGGCGAACTGCGGAGGGGGCGGGACGATGTGTCCGTCGGGCCAGAAGTGCGAAGCGGGCGCGTGCACGCGCAACCTCACCTACGCCTGCAACGACGGCAAGTGCTGGGACGTTCTGAACGACGAGGATCACTGCGGGACGATGTGCCGCAACTGCGCGTCGGATCATGTGCGGGCCGTCACTCAAGCTCTGCGCTCACCCCCATCATTTCTTTAGGCAATTTCGCGCGCTTGAGGCCTGCCTTGAGGCACTTCCCGAAAGCCGGTGGCGCAATCGCGTTGTTCCAGAGAAAGAGGTCGGCCTCGCCGTTCGAGATCTGAACGTCGAGTCGGCCCTTCCCTAATTTCATCGGCGCCATGCACGCCGACGCGGCCTTCACCACTGCCTCCTGCACCGCCGCCTGGCGAACGTCTTTCGCCTCGAGGAGGAAGCGCTCGATCGATTGCAACGCGACCTCCAGCGGCGTCTCGGAGCTGTCGACACCGAGCGGCTTGCCGGCCCCCGTCGCGAGCTTCCCCGAGCCGACCTTCTCCAACGCCACGGTCAGCTCGCCAGCGCCCGCGGCCGGGCGGGTGTCAGAGACCAGGCCTCCCGCGAGAGCGAGCTGCGGGGCGGCAGGGTCGATCAGCTGCCCCTCTTTCTTCACCGTCTGGAAAGTCTGACCCGCGGCAGGGGTGGCGCTCCTCGGCGCCTCTGGGTCGACGCGCAGCGAGACCTGCCGGGGATCCACCTCGACGTCGTAGGCGAAGGCTTGCTGTTTCGACTCGTTGCCCGACTCGAGCTCGACCAGAAAGGTGAAGGGGCTGGCTGGCTCGACGCGCGTGATGGTGACGCGCCCGGTGAGGGCAGGCGGAGCGATTGAGGCCATGTTCGGCGACCGGCCGAGCTGCCTGATGACCTCGGGGTTGGCCGCGAATGCCTTTGCCATCGCGGCCTGCGTCAGCTTCACGATCGACCAGCTGTAGACGAGCTGATCGCCGACCTGCGAGCGCGTCAACCCAGCCGCCATCGCGGGCTCCGCCGGCAACGCCTCGACCCTCTTTGCCTCGACGGCGGCAGGTTTGGGCTCGGGCTGTCGCATCGGCCGCGGCGGTGGAGGTTGCGGCACGGGCGCTTCGTCACATCCCCACAGCAGCAACACGGTCGCGAGGGCCAGGTGTCTCATGGCCGAAGACCCTACCAAACCGTCACCCGCGCGAACGGGCGACGAGGTCGTTCACGCACTCGACGACCTGCTCGAGCTCGATCGGTTTCCCGAGCACGGTGATCTGCCCGATGCGCTGCGCCTCGTCGAAGACCTCAAGAGCGGGGAACGCAGTGAGCAGGACGATCGGGCACCTCAGCCCCTCGGCGCGCGCCTTGCGCACGACTTCGAGCCCCGTCGAGCCCGGCATGCGGAGGTCCGTCAGGATGACGTCCGGTGTTGCCAGTGACTTCGAGTTCATCAGGCTCAGGTAGTCCTGCAGCTCGGAGCCGTCTTCGAGATCGACCGTGTCGTGACCTGCGTTGTGAAGGGTCGTCATCAACAGCTCGCGAAACTCGTCGTCGTCTTCGGCGACGAGGATTCGTGCACGGCGCCGCAGGGCAGGGGAGTCGATCGCCATCGTCATTCCTTTTCCGGAGCGTCTGACCAGCGCTCGAGCTTCCGGTAGAGCGTCTTGCGGTCGACCTTCAAGGTTCGGGCCGCGAGAATGCGGCTGCCTCCGACGGCTTCGAGCACGCGCAAGATGTGGCGGCGCTCGACTTCTTCCAGGTCGAGCATCTCGACGCCGGGCTCCGAGACGACGGCAGGTGGTTGGTAGCCGCGGATCTTGTCGGGCAGATCGTCGGGGGTGATCTGATCGAACGCCGACAGCGCGACGGCGCGTTCGATGCAGTTCTGCAGCTCGCGCACGTTTCCGGGCCACGCGTAGCCGACCAGCAGCCGCGCGGCCTCGGTGGTGAACCCGGTGATCTTCTTCTCGGCGCGCTGGGCGTGCTGGGCGAGGAAGCGCTGGGCCAGCTGGAGCACGTCGGTGCTGCGCTTGCGCAACGGCGGCAGGGTGATGCCGATCACGTTGATCCGGTAGTACAGATCTTCGCGGAAGCTGCCCCGCTCGATCGCCACCTCGAGGTCGCGGTTCGTCGCCGAGATCACGCGAGCGTCGAACGCGATTTCTTCAGGTCCGCCGACGGGCCGAACCTTCTTTTCCTGCAGCGCGCGCAGCAGCTTGGGTTGCAGGCCCAGGGGCAGCTCGCCGATTTCGTCGAGAAGCAGGGTTCCGTGGGACGCCTGAACGAAGAGCCCGACCCTCGAGGTCCTGGCGTCGGTGAAGGCACCTTTGACATGGCCGAAGAGCTCGCTCTCGAGAAGGGCCTCGGGCACGGCGGCGCAGTTGATCGCAACGAAGGGGCCGGCGCGGCGGCGGCTGCGGTGGTGAAGCGCTCGGGCGGCGACCTCTTTGCCGCTGCCGCTCTCTCCGGTGATCAGCACCGACGCTTCGCTGTCGGCGACGCGATCGATCAGGGCGTAGACCTTGCGGATCTCGGCCGAGTCGCCGATGGTGTTTCCGTCTTCGGAGACGCCGGCAGCGGCCTGACGCAGTCGGCGCACCTCTTCGCGAAGGCGGCGGTGCTCGACGGCGCGATCGAGGACGAGCTTCAGCGCGTCGAGCTCCAGCGGCTTGGTGACGAAGTCGTAGGCGCCCGCGCGAATCGCAGCCGTCGCGGTCTCGAGGCTTCCGAAGGCAGTCAGCACGATCACCGGCACGTCGGGGCGGTTGCCAGCGATCCGTTCGCACAGCGCGAGGCCGTTCATCCCGGGCATGTTGAGATCGGTAAGGACGACGTCGAAGTCCTCGGCCCCCAGCAGTGCCAGGGCTTCGTCACCGCCCTTGCGAAGAGCGCCGCGGTAGCCGCGCGCCTCGAGCCCGGCGATCAACATCGCGCCCATTTCGGCGTCGTCTTCCACGATGAGGACGCGTCCGTTCATGTGGCTCCGGCTTGAGAAAGGGGAAGGTAGACAGAGAAGGTCGAGCCAACGCCTGATTCGCTCTTCACGTCGACCCAGCCGCCGTGCTCGTGAATCAGCCCGTAGACGACCGAGAGTCCCAGGCCGGTGCCTTCACCGACGTCTTTGGTGGTGAAGAAGGGCTCGAAGATGTGGGGCAGGACGTCAGCGGGAATTCCCGCCCCCGAGTCGCGCACTTCGACGCGCGCCCAGCGGTCGGCCTTGCCCGTCACTTCCGAGGGAGGCGTCTTCGCTTCGGTGCTGATCTCGACGGTCACCGAACCACCCGGCGCCGTGGCCTGCATCGCGTTCACCACGAGGTTCGTCACCACCTGCTCGAGCTGGCCGGGGTCGACCTGGACCAGCAGCGGTTCGCCAGCCGACAGCGCGAGGCCGACCCGCCTGGGTCCCCCCATCGGCCGAAGCAGCGAAAGGGTGCGCTCGACGAGTCCGCGGACATCGTGGGCCGCGCGCGCGGGCACGCGGTGCCGGGCGAAGTCGAGCAGGTGGCGGATGATGCGGGTCATGTTCTCGGCGCGCTCGGCGATGATCCGTGCGCTGTCGTTGACGGCGGGGCCGATGACTTCGTTGCGTTCGATCATCCGGGCGCGCCCGTGGATGACGTTGATCGGAGTGCCGAGCTCGTGCGCGACACCTGCCGCGAGCTTGCCGACCGTGGTTAGGCGGTCGGCGTGGCGCAGGTGCTCCAGCGTCTTCAGGCGGGCCGCGGTCTCGGCCTCGAGGCGCGTGCGGCTCTCGAGCAGGGCGTCGGACATCTGGTTGATCGCAGTGCCGAGGTCAGAGAGCTCGTCGGCGTTCTGCAATGCGACTCGAACCGAGAAGTCGCCGGCGCCGATCTGCGCCGCGGCGATCGACAGCGTTCGCACCGGGTTGCCGATGAGCCATTTGCCGAGCATCGCGGCGGCGATCATGAAGAGCAGGGCCATGGCGACGGTGGCGAAGACGGCGCCGACGACGGTGCGGCGAACCTGCAGGGCCTCGTTGGCGAGGGACTCGGAGACCTCGATCGCTCCGCCGCGGCCGTTGATGGACAACGGGGTGTAGGTGGCGCGGAATCCTGGAGACGGCTCGGGCTCGATCAGTGAAACGGACTTTCCGCTGCGAAGTGGAGCGAGGGCTTCGGGCGAAAAGGGCAGGGCGGCCTGGTCGAGCCAGATCCAACGCACCTGCACCTGGTCTTCGAAGCGGTTGGCCTGATCGAGCAGCGTCAGCGCTTCGCGCTCGCCATCGCGCGCCCACGCCCGCGCCAGCGAGCCCGCCAGTGTGTGCCCGAGCAGCAGGTGGTCTTTCTCGGTGTCGAGCGCCGAAAGCCGGACTTCCCGGGTGACTTCGAACGCCTGGAGTGCGGCGAGCACGGCGATGGCCAACAGGGCCAGCACCATCGTCATGCGTCGAGAGAGCTTCACGTCGCCGCACTCTAGAGAGTCGTTCGATTACTGGGGCGCGGCCTTCTTCTCGCCCTTGGCTTCCTTCTTCTTCGCGGCCTTCTTCGACGTCTTGGTCGTCGGAGCGTCGGCCGCAGGCGCCGCCGCCATCACAGCGAACGGAGAAAGAGTGGCGAGGACCAACGCGAGGCGCAGCTTCATTTTTTCGACTCCTGGGTGAGATGGAGAGCCCAACCCAGAAGCACCCGCCGTGCCACCGCCACCGACGTCTCCCCAACCGTGGGTCGGACGTCAAGACCGACGCACCGACGGACCTGCGGACCGACGGCCCCCGCAGTCGAAGGCAAGAGGGGGCAATGGGCCCCTCGAGGGGGCAATTTGCCCGGAGGATCCGCGAACACATCAAATCCAGGCGCGCCGCCGCAGCGGCGAGCCGAATCGCTTCGCCTGGCAGCGGGCGCCCGTCTTCGCGCGCCCTGCTCGATCGGCAGTGTCACACCGCTCGCGCTTACTTCTTTCCCTTCGCCTTCTTCGGGGCCTTGCCCTCGTTCGCAGCTTCCTCCGATCGCGGCGCACGGTGGGGCGGCTTGCGTTCTTCCGTTGCAGGTGACGCCAGAGCCGGCGACGAGCCTTGCCGCGCCAGGCTCGCCTTCAGCGCCTCCATCAGATCGACGACCTTCGCGACCGGCGCAGCGACCGGGGTCAGCGTCACCGTCTCTCCCTTCACCTTCCGATCGATCAGATCCTTCAGCTTCTCGCGGTACTCGTCCTTGTACTGGGTCGGGTCGAACTTCGGCTTCGAGAGCTGCTGAATGAACTGCCGCGCGAGGCCGAGCTCGGCGTCCGTGATCGTCGCATCGGGAATCGGCACTTCCCCCTGGGCCTTCAGCTCGTCTGCGAAGCGCAGCATCTGCATCACGATGCCCGGCCCGGAAGGCCGCAGCAGGATCAGGTTCTGCTTTCCGCTGCGCACGTACTTCGCGACGGCGGCGTGCTTCATGTCTTCCATGCCCGCGGTGAGCAGCTTGAACGCACGCTCGGCGCCCTTGTCGGGGCCCAGGTAATAGCCAGACTCGAAGTACAGCGGATCCACTGTCTCGATGGGTACGAACTCGGTGATGTCCATCGACCGCGAGGTCGCGAGCTCGAGCTGGTCGAGCTCGTCCTCACCGAAGACGATGTACTGATCTTTCGCGTACTCGTACCCCTTGACGATCTTGTCGCGGGGCACGATCTCACCCGTCTCGGGGTCGTACATCTGCTGCTTCAAGCGCGTCTTCCGCTCGGAGTGCAGCTGGTTGAAACTGATCTTCCCCGACGAATCGTTCGCCGAGTAGACCTTCACCGGGATGTTCACCAACCCGAAGCTGATCACTCCCGAACCCATTGCTCGCGCGCTCATGGGGCTACGGTAGATCCAAGCAGCGATGCCTGCCAAAAACCCATCGGTGCGCGTCGAAGACATCGAGCTACAGCTCTGCGAGCCGCGCAACACGGCGTTCACCAGAAAGGGCTGGTTGTGGGAGCTCAAGCTCGACGGCTTCCGCGCGCTCGCCGTTCGCGATGGGCCCAGCGCGCGCCTCGTCTTCCGCCGGGGCCGCGATGCCGGCGACAAGTTCGTCGAGATCGCCGACGCCGTCGCCGCGCTGCCCGTCACCGACTTCATCCTCGACGGCGAGCTCGTCATCCAGGACGCCGAAGGCAAACCCATCTTTCAGAAGCTGCTCGAACGGTCGACGCTCACCAGCGCCCGCGAGATCCGCTTCATGGCCGAGACGTCGCCGGCCGTGTACTTCGCCTTCGACCTGCTGCGACTCGACGGGCGGGACCTTCGCCACCTGCCTCTGCTCGATCGCAAGGCCCTGCTGCACCAGCTGCTTCCGAAGTCGGGCCGCATTCTTCCCGTCGATCACGTGGAAGAGCAAGGCGAGGCGCTGCTCGAGGCCGTCCGCGCGAAGCGCCTCGAAGGCATCGTCGGCAAGCGCGCCGATCAGCCGCACCGCCCCGGCCGCGGCCCCGACTGGGTCAAGGTCGCCTTCACCGCCATCTGCGACTTCGCCGTCGTCGGCTACGCGGAAGCCTTCGGCGCCCTTCACCTCGCTGTCCACGACGGCCAGGGCTTCGTCTACGCCGGCAAAGTCGGTGCCGGCTTCGGACCCAAACAACAGAAGGCGGTTCGCGCCGAGCTCACCGCCGCGCAGCGCGACACGCCTCCGTGCCGCGGCCCGCTGACCGACGACAAAGACGTCGTGTGGACAGAGCCGCTTCTCGCGGTCGAGGTTCGCTACAAGAACTGGCCCGCCGGCCTTTCGCCGCGCGAGCCCGTGCTGCTGCGCTTCCGCCCTGACAAGCGCCCCGAGGAGTGCGTGCCGCCGGAAGGCGTGGTCGCGGTGTCTGCCGTGCCGCCACCCGTCGTCAGCTTGAGCAACCCCGGAAAGATCTACTTCCCCGATGAAGGCATCACCAAGAAGGAAGTCTTCGACTACTACCGCGCCGTCTCGCCCTGGCTGCTGCCGTACCTGAAAGATCGCCCGCTGATGATGACGCGCTACCCCGACGGCATCACCGGGAAGAACTTCTTCCAGAAGGCCCGCCCACCCAAAGGAGCGCCCAGCTGGCTCCGCACCACCCCCGTCCACAACGAGGAAGAGAACCGCGAGTTCGATCAGGTCGTCTGCGACGACTTGAAGACGCTGGAGTGGGTCGCCAACATGGGCACCTTGCCTCTGCACCTTCGCGCGGGACGCTTGCCCAAGCTCGACCTCGCCGACTGGTGCGTGATCGACTTCGACCCGAAGCAGGCGCCGTTCGCCCACGTGATTACCCTTGCCGACACGCTGCGGAAGATTTGCGAGAAGGCTGGCCTTCCTTCTTTTCCGAAGACCACCGGCTCATCGGGACTTCATGTGATGATTCCGCTGGGCGCCCAGGTGGATCACGGGTTCGCCGTGCAGTTGGCCGAGATGCTCGCGCAGATGATTGAGACCCAGCACCCCGACATTTCCACCACTGAACGCGTCGTCAGCAAGCGGGGCGATCGCGTCTATCTGGACTGCTACCAGAACGGGAACAACAAGCTCATCGCTGCGCCCTTCTGCGTCCGCGCGAAGCCTCATGCGCCCGTGTCGATGCCGTTGACCTGGCCCGAAGTGAAGAAGGGCCTGAGCCCCACCCAGTTCACGATTCACAATGCGATCGCCCGCCTCGAAGCACGCGGCGACCCGATGGCCCCGCTGCTCACCCTGAAACCAGCGCTGCAGGAAGCGCTGGGGAGACTGCTCAAGTGATTCGCCCGCTGCTCCTCGCCGCCACCACTGCGCTGCTCGCCTGCGGCCCCATCGACCCGCGACCCGACGGAGGCCGCGACGGCGGCGATGGCGGAGCCCCCGACGGTGGCGACGGCGGCATGGGCCTGCCCGTCACCTGCGAGAGCATGATGACCTGGACGTCGGGAAACGTCGGCGCCGAAGCCATGAACCCCGGCCTCGCCTGCCGCGCCTGCCACCTTGGCCAGAACTTCCAGGGTCAGAACCCCAACCTCGAGTCGAACCCGCAATGGGCGATGTTCTTCATGGGCACCGTCTACAGCGACTTCAACCAGGCGAACCTTTGCCGTGCCAAAGGCATCCCCGCCGGCACCGTGGTCGAGATCCTCGACATGGCCGGCGCCGTGAAGCTGTCACTGCCGGTCGACCCATCGGGCAACTTCCGTTCGACCACCGTCGCAGCGACGGTGCCGCTGCCATACCGCGCCCGGGTGAAGGCCAACGGCCAGACCCGCGTCATGGGCGCCGCGCAGATGGATGGCGACTGCAACACCTGCCACACCGAGCAGGGCCGCGAGAATGCGCCAGGCCGGGTTGTGCTGCCCTGACCCACCCCTGACTTCATTCCCCCCGCGGGTTGGCCTGGTATACGGTGCAAACCCATGCGCCTGGGAATCCGGTGGTCCGTCGGCCTGCTGCTGCTGGCGGCCTGTGACGCGAAGATCACCACCCCACCGCTGATCGAAGAAGAGGTGCAGAGCACCCCGATCACCGGCCCATGCAGCAGCGTCAGCCCAACCATCGGGGCGTGGCCGCTGCAGCGCCTCACCTCTGACCAGCTGCAGCGCACCGTCGACGCCATTCTTCACGACACTTCGCACGCGTACACCGAACGGCTTGGCTCGACCGACGAGGTGCTCAATTCCCGGCTTCGCTACTTCTACGCCGCGTCAGGAAACGCCGTCGTCGCCGAAGGGCTGGTGCTCGCCGCCGAAGAAGTGGCGGAAGAGGCGATGGCGAACCCGCAGCTGCAAGCGCAGCTCGCCTGCGCCGCCACCGACGCCGCGGGCCAGCGGCTCTGCGCGAAGACGCTGGTCGAATCCCTCGGACGAAAGCTGTGGCGCCGCGCGCTGGCTCCTTCCGACGTCAACGCGATGCTCGCCGTCTACGACCTCGCGCGCAGCGGAGGCAGCCACGCCGACGGACTGCAGGGAGCACTTCACGGGTTGCTCGCCGCTCCTGATTTCTTTTTTCTCCAACAGCCCCAAGGCACCAGCGGTGCCCAGGCGAAGCTGTCGGGCACCGTGCTCGCCGAACGTCTGGCGCTGACCCTCTGGCAGGAAGCGCCCGATGAGACGTTGCTGGCCGCTGCAGAAACGGGAGCCCTCGACACCGCTGAAGGCTTCGACGCCCAGCTGACCCGGCTGCTCGCCGACCCGAAAGCGAACCGCGCGTTCGCAGACTTCCTCAAGCACTGGCTGTCGCCCGAGAAGACGAGCTCGATCGACTTCGCGCTGCTCTCGGCGACGCGGCAGCCCGCGCTGTACCCGAAGTTCGCGGCGCCTTCCCCCACCTCGGCCGGCGACGGCGTCGCCTTCACCCGCGCCCTCGACACCTACCTCGAGCAGAACGCGATCGTCCGCACCAGCACGCTTGCCGATTTGCTGCTCGCCGATCAGCTCGTCGTGAACGAGGCCGTCGCGCGGAACCTGAACTTGCCGCTTCCCGCCGCGGGCACGACCGACGTTCGGGTCAGCGACCACGCCCGCCGCCGCGGAGTGCTCGGCCAACCCGCGCTGCTCACTGCCTTTGGCCGCTTCGAAGCCTCCGACCCCGTGCACCGCGGCGTGATGCTGCTGCGCCAGATGATGTGCCGGCCGCTGAACCCGCCCGACATGATGGTCAACACGACGCTGCCCGAGGCGACGCAGTTCAAGACCACGCGCGATCGCTTCGTCACGGCGACCAAAGACGCGGCCTGTGCGGGCTGTCACGCGCAGATCAACCCGCTGGGCTTTTCGTTCGAGAACTTCGACGCCGTCGGCGCCTTTCGCGATCAAGAGGCCGGTAACCCCGTCGACGCCACCGCGACGCTGCCGATTCTCAAGAACGGCGTTCGCGCCCAGGTCGACGGGCTCGCTCAGTTGTCTGCGGTGCTCGCCGCCGACCCCGAAGTGCGCGCCTGCCTCGGCAGGCAGTTCGCCGCCTGGGCCCTGCGCCGGGGCCTCACCGACGGCGAGTACTGCTCGGTGTCGAAGCACACGCTGACCTTCGCCGAAGGCCCCGGAGCGTTCGTCGATCTCGTCCGCGGCGTCCTCACCAGCACCTCATTCATCCAGCCCCAGCTGCCGTAAGGAACATCGAATGCGCGCCCATTTCGATCGCCGGCTCCTGCTGAAAGCTGCGCTGTCTGCGCCGCTGCTCAAGACGTTGATTCCGAACCTGGCGTACGGGCAGGTGGCGGCTGCGCCGAAGCGCATCGTCTTCTGGTTCCAGCCAGGCGGCGTGTGCCACGCGCACTACCACGTGGCTCCCGGCAGCACCGAGACCAGCTGGTCGTACGACGCCGCTGGCGACAAGCACACGCTGCTGCCGCTGGTCCCCTTCAAGAGCCGCACGGTGCACTTCGACTCGGACGAGCGGGTCGCGAACCTCTCCAAGCCCGACTCGGATTGGACGAAGCTGACCGACGGCGAGAAGCTGCCCTTCGGCCTCACCGACCTCGCCGGCTGCGTGGGTCCCGACGTCGACAAGCCGCCCGACGCAATGGGCCGCCCCACCCGAGAGCTCACGATCGGCCACCAGTGCCCGGTGTCGCTGCTCACTGGCCGGTTTCCGAAGAAGCTGCCGTTGGCCGAACGCATTGGCGAGGCGGTGTGGGATCCGCAGGGTGAGTCGATCGACGTCGCCATCGGCAAGGCGATCGGCAAGGGCTCGGTGCAGCTGGGCGTGAACGCACAGGGCCCGCAGTACAACCTCAGCTTCAAGAACAATGGCGAGCGGGTGCCGATCGTGGACGACCCGCGCCAGTCTTTCGATCGCCTCTTCACCGGCATTCCCGCGGTGCCCGGCGTCGACCCCGCGCGCGTCGCGCTGGAAAAGAAGATGAAGCGCCGCGAGGCCGTGTTCGAGGCCGCCTACGCCCAGTACCAGCAGCTGAAGCCGTCGCTGGTGTCACCCGACCAGGCGCGGCTGCAGCAGCACTTCGACGCGTACAAAGAGATTCAAGACCGCCTCACCCAGCTTCCAGGCGCCGGCGGTACGAACTGCCACAGCCCGGCGAAGCCGCCCGCGGTGATGAACCTCAACGACCCGATGACGATGCCTCAGCGCGGGAAGATGATGATCGACCAGACCGTGCTGGCGATGGCGTGCGACGTCAGCCGCGTCTTCAACCTCTCGTGGACCTTTGCTGCCACGAACCAGGTCTTCAGCTTCCTGCCTGGCTTCGGGATGCCCGACGCCTTCGTGCCGGTGCCCGACGGCCACCACCCGCTGAGCCACGACTCGTACGGCGCTGGCTTCAAGGTCGTCACCCCCACCAACCAGGCGGCCTTTGAGAAGAAGCGGCGCATCGAACGCTGGTACGCCGAGCAGCTGGCGTACTTCCTCAGCCAGCTCGACGCGGTGAAGGAAGCCGACGGCGGCTCGATGCTCGACAACACCATCGTCGTCGTCGTGAACGAGATGTCGCACTCGGGTGCGCACAACAACTCGAACATGCCGATTCGCCTGTACGGGAATGCCCGCGGCGCCTTCCCCACCGGCCGGTACCTCGCGCTGCCGCAGACGCCGCTGAACAACCTCTGGGTGTCGCTTGCCAACGCGATGGGGGTGCCGATCACCGCGTTCGGTGAGCCGCGGTTCGACTACCAGTACGTGGGCGCGTCGACGAAGTGGCAGTGGACGGCGGTGAAGACGCTGATGACGGGGCGGCTGCAGCAGCTGTAGCCGTCAGCGCGAGGCCCGGCGTTCCAGCACGATCGGCTCTGTCATCGGGGCCGGCAGAATCCACTTCTTCGCGATCAGCCCGTCGCGCTCGCGCATCAAGTCGACCGTGGGGTCGAGAAACACCTGCGCCGGCCGGCCATTCAACGAGACGACCGCATCGGCGTGAACCTCGACGTCGCCTTCGCCCTTCGCGCGCCACACCTCGCCGATGTGGTGCGCGAGCTGAAGAATGAGGTCGGGCTGCACGGCCATTTCACGTTCCTGCACGCGGGTCAGGTACTGGCCGGGCGACACGTGCCACTCGCGCCCGGTCTTGGGCGAACGCACCACGAAGGTGACTGAGCCGTTCTTCTCTCGGGTCATCACTCGCCACGAGAAGCGCATTCCCTGCTCGTGCCACGAGACGTCGCCGCCGTAGAGGTGGGTTCGCAGCGGCACCGCGAGTTGCACCGCGCACCAGGCGACGACGATGACGACTGCCCACCGCGGCGCCGACGCCTTTGCTGCCTCGGGAACCACGAACGCCGCCCGGCGGAACAGTTTTCGCGGCCAGGACGAATCGAAGAACACCAGGGCCGAGGTGACCATGATGATCGGGAACATGCCGATCGGGAACAGCAGCCAGGTCACTGCGTGGAAGCCGACCACCACCACGAACGCCACCGCGCGGGTCCGCTTCCAGATCAGGAAGAGAGGCACCGTCGAGTCGAAGAGAAAGCCGCCCCACGCCGCCGCGAAGGCCACCGCGCGAACGTCGAGCAGGTGTTCCATGCCCGGCAGCGCCGAGCGCGCCGTGAGCCAGATGCTCAGCGGCTGCGCGTGAAGCAGCCAGTCTGAGTTCAGCTTCGCGAGCCCCGCGAACACGTAGACAGTGCCGACCTGGAACCGCAGCAGCCAGGTGCACCACGCCGGAAACGCCTCGAGCCTCAGCGCCGGCTGGCGCCAGACATCCAACGAGAAGGCCGCGTTCAACGGCATGAAGGCCATCAGCAGCGCGAGCAGGCTGACCAGGTAGTAGTGGTTCAGATAGTTCGAGACGTCGATCAGCTGAAGCCACGAGAACACGACGAACAGCGCGGCGATCGCGACCCGGTAGAACAGCCCTGCCGCGACGGCGAGACCGAGGAGGCCCAACAGAACGAAGAGACCCTTCACTCCGTCTTGCGACAGCTGCGGCACCCAGCCGAAGCCCCAGTAGGTGAACCGGTAGGGCGCGAAGAGCTCGTGGGTCCAGCCGTACGCGAGGAAGCGCACGGACGAGACGGTGACCAGCAGCCCGAAGACGACCCGGAAGGCGACGAGCGCGGCCGGATCTTTGGGGGCCAGCCCCTGCTCAGTCATTGTCGCCCTCGAGCGAGTTCGGAATCTCGAGGTCGAGGACGCTGGGGATCTCGGTCTTGAGGATGTCGCTCATCGCCTTGATCGCGTCGTACAACGCGCGCACGGAAGCGGGGTCTACGGTGAGCGCCGGGTTGAGGTCCGGCTCTTCGATCGCCGTCAGCGCCTCCTCGGCCTTCACGGTCGCGGCGACCATGCGCGTCGACAGCGCTTCGGCGCCGACGGAGATCAGCAAGTCGTCGAAGCCAGGGCCCTGGTGGTTCGGACCACAGCCTTCGAAGATCCGGCGGAACCCCTCGAGGTTCGCCTTCACGTTCGCCTTCGAGCGCGCGGCGTACTGCGACTCGAGCAGCTCGAGACAGGGTGGGGTGGTGCAATCTCGAAGGCCGAGGGGGCGCGACAGCTTCACGTCTTTCACGTCGTGCTCGACGTAGAAGAGCGCGTTGCTCATCGCGTTGATCGCCGCCAGCTGCGTCTTATAGACGGCGTTCGACGGGCCGGCGGTGGTCAGCGTCTCTTGAAAACCGCCTTCCCACTTCTGCACCAGCCCGTCGGCGCGCAGGCGCACGTCGGTGGCCGCCGCAGCGGCGTACGCCCAGCGCCGCGCTTCGCGATCGGCTGGAGTCAGCGCTGCCCAGGTGCCGCCGCTGACAATCGGCGAGCCCGCCGGGCACGCCGTCGCGGCGCCTTCGTAGAACAGCAGGTACTCGATCGCCGCCAGGCCGCGCCGGTTGATTAGCTGCACCGCGATGTCCGTCTCGTAGCCCTTCGACACCAGCGTCTCTTCCATCGCGCAGCGGCTCGTCAGCGGCCACGAGTAGATCTGATCGCGAATGTCGCCGCCGCCCAGGTTCGCCGACGACGACGCAGGGCCGACCTGCATCACCTCGTCGATCTGCCAGGCATCCATCGCCGCGTGAAACGCCGTCCGGGCGTTCTCGAAAGACCGAGGCGTCGCCTTCAGCGCCCTCTCGAGCGCCACGGCAGTCGTCTGAAACGCCTTCGCCTGCGACAGCACGCAGGCTCCGCCGGCCGTGAGCACCTGGCTTCGGTTCATCGCTGTCCCACCGTCGTCGACCCCCGCATCTGCCCCCGGCTTTTGTGCTGGGCAGCCCACCAGCGCGGCGAGCACGAGCAAAGGAACCGATTGACGCACGGCGGTGATTGTGATTTTGATAATCAAAGTCATTTAGGGTTTCATCATGCTTCGCCAGGTGCAGAACGACAAGGCGGACTCAACGAATTCAAGGATGGGGAAAATGAGAATCGCAATTGCGGCACTGGCGGCACTGGCGGCACTGGCGGCAGTGGTCGCGCTGGGATGCACGGGCGGAAGCACGACGGGGACAGGCGGCGGTAGCGCCACCGGCGGAGGCACCGGCACGGGTGGCGGGACGGGGACGGGTGGTGGCACGGGCCTGGGTGGCGGCAGCGCCACGGACGCCGGGCCGGTGGATCTGGACTTCGCGGTCGTTCGCTTCAACAGCAACGGCACGCTCGACACGACCTACGGCGACGGCGGCATCGCGCGCATCGACCTCGGCGCCGGAGCCGGCACGGTGCGCGACACGCTGTGGACGATGGCGAAGGACAGCACGGATCGCATGGTCCTCTTCGGCTCGACGAAGGCCACGGGCCGCGCCGACTCGGACCGCGTCGTTTTCCGCCTCACCACCACGGGCGCGCTCGACACGACCTTCGCGACCAACGGCGTCAACACCCTCGACATCGGCAACTTCTCTGACAACCCGCGCAGCGGCATGGTGCAGCCAGACGGGAAGATCGTCAGCACGGGCTACACGGCGCAGCCTTCGGGCGTCGGCACCCAGTCGGCGGCGCGCGTCGTCATTCAGCGGCTCGACTCCACGGGGCAGCGCGACGTGACTTTCGGCGACGGTGGCATCGTGAACTCCGCTCCGTACGCGAAGACGGACGGCGGCGAGTGGGGCAAAGCCGAGTCGTACACAGTGGCGCTGCAGACCAACCGCTACATCTCGGCGGGCTACGGCCGTTCGGCGCCGTCGGGCCCAGTGAACCAGATCGCCTTCCGCTACTCGTCGTCGGGCGTGCTCGACCCGACCTGGGGAGTCGACGGCAACTTCGAGTTCGATCTCGTCGGCTTCGATGAACGGGCGCGCAACATGCTCGTGCTGCCCGATGACCGCGTTCTTCTGGTGGGCAGCGGCACGCCGACCTCGGGCGCCGTCGACGCGCTCGCGACGATGTTGACCCCGAACGGCGCGCTCGACCTCACCTTCAACACCACCGGCTACAAGCTCTGGAACTTCACCCGCCCGGACGAGGCCTTTAGCGGGGTGGCGGTCTCGCCGCTGGGCAACGTCGTCGGCGCCGTGGGCTACCGCGCCGGTGGCGGAGAAGACGATGACTCGCTGCTGCTGCTGCTACCGATTGCGGCGGGAGCCCCGGCCGAATTCGCCGGCCCGATGCCGACGTCCGAGACCACCAATGACCGCTTCTGGAGCGTCGCCTTCGACACCACCGGCAAGGCCGTCGCGGCTGGCTTCGTGGTCGAAGCCGGCGACTCGAAGATGGTCGTTGCGCGCTTCAACGCCGATGGTACGCGCGACACGAGCTTTGGAACCGCGGGCATCGCCATCGTCAACGTCAGCGTCGGCAACACGGACGAGACGGCGCGCGCTGTCGTCATCCAGTCGGACGGCAAGATCGTCATCGCCGGCCACGCGGATCACTGAGGTCCAGGTGCTGACGGGAATCGCGGCGGGGCTGCTGCTGGCAGCCTGGCCGGCGGCAGCGCAAGAAGAGGCCGACGCCGGCGTCGTCGCCGAGGCGAAGGTCTTCGAGTCCGTCGTCGTCGGAACCTCGGAAGAACGCACCGCCGGCTCGGTGCATACGATCAAGTCGTCGAAGCTGAACCGCTTCGAGTTCGACGATCCGGGCGCCGTGCTTCAGGCGGTGCCGGGCGTCTATGTGCGTGGCGAAGATGGCTTCGGGCTCCGGCCAAACATCGGGCTGCGCGGCGCGAACTCGGATCGCAGCAAGAAGATCACGCTGATGGAAGACGGTGTGCTGCTGGGGCCTGCCCCGTACTCGGCGCCGGCGGCGTACTACTTCCCGCTGATCACCCGCATGGAAACGGTTCGGGTCGTGAAGGGCCCGGGCGCGATCATGTACGGCCCGCACACCATCGGTGGAGCGGTGGATCTGATCACCCGCGACGCGCCCTCTGGCTTCACGGCCGGTGCCGACCTGGCGATCGGCGAGCACTGGAACGGAAAGACCCACGCGTGG
This sequence comes from Myxococcales bacterium, assembly GCA_038206395.1. Taxonomy (GTDB): domain Bacteria; phylum Myxococcota; class Myxococcia; order Myxococcales; family Myxococcaceae; genus JAGSPQ01. The sequence goes on from JBBRAX010000041.1 coordinate 62,378, forward strand.
GTCGGCGGCGGTGACGCAAAGACGTCTTTCCTGCTCGAAGGGATTCTCGTTCGCAGCAGCGGCTTCAAGCAGCTCGACGGCGGCGGCGACACGGGCTTCACCCGCACCGAGTGGATGGGCAAGGTCCGACACGTCTTCGACCTCGGCGGGCGCGCGCACACGGTCGGTTTGAAAATCGGCTTCTCGACCGAGGCGTCGAACGAGACGTACCTCGGCCTGACCGACGCGGACTTTCGCGAGAACCCCCTTCGCCGATACGGCGCGACGGCCTTCGATCGCATGGAGTGGTTCCGGACCCAGGTCGAGGCCTCGCACCGCGTCGAGTTGGGGCTGGTGTCGCTCACCACGGTCCTCTACCGGCACGACTTCGATCGCACGTGGCGCAAGGTGAACCGCTTCGAAGGGGCCGCGCTGTTCGACGTGCTGCAGGCGCCGACGACAGCACGCAACTCGGTCTTCTACGCGGTGCTCACGGGCCAGCAGGACTCGTCGAGCCCGGGCGAGACGCTTCGCATCGGCCCGAACCGTCGCGGCTTTGTTTCTCAGGGGCTGCAGACCACCGCCCGCCTGGCTTTCAAGACGGGCTCCCTCAAGCACGCACTCGAGGTTCAGGGCCGGTACCACTTCGACTCGGCCGACCGCACGCACAGCGAAGACGCGTTTCTGATGCGGTCGGGGCAGTTGGTGTCGGCGAACCGGCCGACAGAAATCATCTTGAGCAACCGCGAGGCCACGCACGCGGTCGCACTGCACGCGAACGACGCGATCGGCATCGGCCCGGTGACGGTGACCCCCGGCGTGCGCATCGAGATCATCCGGTCGGAATCGAAGAACCGCAAAACCCTGGAGTTCACGCGCGGCTCGGCCGAGGTGCTGTTGCCGGGCCTCGGCGCGCACTGGGCGATCACCGAACAGCTGGGCCTCTTCGCGGGCGCGTACCGCGGGTTCTCGCCGCCGGCGCCAGGCCAGCCGGGCAAGAAGCCCGAGTCGTCGGTGAACAGCGAGGCGGGCGTGCGGTGGAACCGGGTGCAGGAACGCGTCGAGGTGATTGGCTTCTTCAACGCCTACGAGAACCTCACCGACACCTGTACCTTCAGCAGCGGCTGCATCAACGAGAACATCGACATGCAGTTCGACGCGGGCCGCGCGAACATCTTCGGGCTCGAGGTGTACGCCGAGAAGACGTGGCGTTTGGGGAAGCTGCGGTTCCCGATGTCGGCCGCGTACACGCTCACGAAGACGCAGCTGCTCGAGAGCTTCAAGTCGGCGGATCCGCAGCTGGGCAATGTCACCGCGGGTGACGAGCTGCCGTACGTGCCGATGCACCAGCTGAACGCGTCGGTGGGGGTCGAAGCCGGGCGGTTCGGGCTGCACGCGCAGCTCAACTTCGTCGACCGCATGCGCGAGTACGCGGGCAGCGGCGAGTTCAAAGAGGGCGGGGCGACCGACGTTCAGACGGTGCTCGACCTGCACCTCGCTTACCAGCTCAACGACTACGTGCAGCTGTACGGCGATGTGCGCAACGCAATGGACAGCCACAGCATCGTGTCGCGCCGCCCGTTCGGAGCGCGGCCCAATGCCCCCCGCACCATCATCGGCGGGCTGAAGCTGAGCTACTGATCAGCAGCTTCGCGATCGCCGCGGAGATGGGGTGGCCGAGCTTGCGTTCGACGTCGAGGTAGATGGGCGAGCTGTTGAGCTCGAGGAAGACCCAGTCGTCGCTGCCGGGCTTGTGCTTGATGTCGATGCCCGCGAAGTGCAGCCCGCACGCGCGCGCGGCTTTGCGGCAGAAGGTCTTCACCTTCGCGGGCAGCTGCACCTCGCGGTACGTCGCGGCGCCGCCCGAGTAGGCAGGGTCATCGCGGAAGTCGAGGTGCTGCTGCGGCGTCTGAATCGCGACGCACGAGACGATCTCGTTGCCGACCAGCATCACGCGCAGATCGTCACCCTCGATGCGCTGCTGAAAGATGACGGGTGACGCGACGACGTTCGGCAACTCGGCCAGCGTCTCTTTGTTCAGCGGCCGGGTGATCGCGCCGCCCATCAACGGCTTGAAGATCACGTCTTTCACTTCGGCGAGAAACACGCGAACGGCCTTCGGGTCGTTGCTGATCAGCGTGCGCGGCACCTGCGCCCCCAGCGATCGCAACGCGTGCAGTTGAAATGGCTTGTACTGAAGGACGCTGGCCGCGTGCGGCGGGTTGACCAGCTTGCAGCCGCGGTCGTGAAGCGCCAGCAGCCACGAGACGTAGAAGCTCGCGCGTTCGCGCTGGTGCATGTACCGCTCGAACCAGTCGTCGTAGAGCACCAGGCTTCCGTCTTTCTCCATCGCGGGCGCGTAAGGAGCCGGCACGCTGCGCAGGTAGAACGCGCGAATGTCCTCGAGGTCGACGCCCCGGTAGACGTAGCGGCCATCGACGATCGACAGCGGCATGCCCTGATCGAGGGCGTCGCTGCGGATGAGCAGGATGTCCGCGCCCTGTGCTTTGAGCGCTCGGGCGACGGCGTGACACTGCGGGTCCGCGTCCGAGCCGAAGATGCCGACGCGCATGGGCTACGGCAGGTAGACCACGCCGACGTAGGCCGGGCTGTTGACGTTCTTGGTCTGGCCCAGCGAGCTCAGCGTGCCCGCGTCCACGTCGATGCGGAAGCTCGTCACCGTGCCCGAGCTCTGGTTCGCGGCGAGAAGAATGGTGCCGCCCGGGTCGATACCGAAGCTGCGCGGCGTGCTGCCTCCGGTGAGCGTGTGGCCGACCAGGGTCATCATCCCCGTCGTCTGGTTCAACGAGAAGGCGACGATCGAGTCGTGCCCGCGGTTGCTGCCGTAGACGAAGCGGCCATTGGGGTGCACGAACACCTCGGCGGTCGTGTTGTTTCCTGCGAAGCCCGCGGGAAGCGTCGACAGCTGCTGCAGCGAAGTGAGCAGCCCGGTCGTGCCGTCGAAAGCCAGCGCCTGCAACGTGCTCGACTTCTCGTTGATCAGGTACGCGAACTTGCCGCTGGGGTGGAAGGCGAGGTGCCGGGGGCCAGCGCCGGCGTCGGTGGCCATGAACGGCACCGCGTTGTTGGTCAGCGTCCCGGCGTCCGAGTCGAAGAGGTACTGGACGACGCGGTCGTTTCCGAGGGTCGGCACCACCACGTACTTGTTGGAAGGGTCGGTGAGGATCAGGTGGGCGTTGGGGCCGGTGGCGTCGGTGTCGCTGGGCGCTCCGATGCCGCCGTCGGGGCGCGCCGGGAAGATGGCGACCGTGCCGCCGCCGTAGTTCGCGGCCATCACCCACCGGCCCGTCTGGTCCACAGAAACGTGGGCCGGGCCGTTGCCTTGCGACGGCTGCGAGTTGACGAAGGTCAGCTGCCCGTTGGCCGGGTTTAACTTGAAGGCCGCGATCGCGCTGTTGCCGCCGCCGCCTTCGTTCACCGCGTAGAGGTTGCGCTTCTGCGGATCCACCGCGAGGAACGATGGGTTCGGCCCTGCGTTGACGAAGCCCGCGTCCGCCAGGGCGCCCGTCGCCAGGTTCAACGTGTAGATCGAGACGAGGCCGTTGCCGCTGCCGACATAGACATACGGCGTCCCTGTCGGAGCTCCACCACCGGAGCCGCCGCCTGTCCCGACACCGCCGCCTGTCCCGACACCGCCGCCGCCCGTTCCACCCGCGCCGCCGCCCGTTCCACCCGCGCCGCCGCCCGTTCCACCCGCGCCGCCGCCCGTTCCACCCGCGCCGCCGCCCGGGCCACCCCCGCCGCCGCCCGTGCCCCCCGCG
>JBBRAX010000042.1:0-63776 GCA_038206395.1 Myxococcales bacterium
GACACCAGGAGCTGGAAGGGCGAGTGCGGATCCCATTCATCCCGAGAGCAGTCGAGGGATGAGCCTCTGTCGAGGTCGACACCAGCGGGAGGTCGTCGAGCTCCGTTCATCCCGAGAGCAGTCGAGGGATGAGCCGCGGCAGCGGCGGCACCAGCGGGAGGTCGTCGAGCTCCGTTCATCCCGAGGGCAGTCGAGGGATGAGCCTCCGGCGAGGTCGTCACCAGCGGGTGGTCGACGAGCTCCCCTCCTCGCGCCAGGTGTGCTGGGATGAGCCTCTGTCGAGGTCGACACCAGGAGCCAGAAGGGCGAGTGCGGATCCCGTTCATCCCGAGAGCAGTCGAGGGATGATCCTCCGCCGAGGTCGTCACCAGCGGGAGGTCGTCGAGCTCCATTCATCCCGAGAGCAGTCGAGGGATGAGCCTCTGTCGAGGTCGACACCAGCGGGAGGTCGTCGAGCTTCGTTCAGCCCGAGAGCAGTCGAGGGATGAGCCTTCCGCAGAGGTCGTCACCAGGGCGAGAAGCCCAGGGGATCGCGGAGATGATGTGCAGATCGCCTTCCGTTCATTCCCAGGACGGGCATCTGCCGAGGTGAGGTCGCCGATTGCGTTCACCCGAACGCGGAGCCCTGTCTTTCGTCAGGCGCTGCGGCGTACCGAAACTATTCTGCGACGAGACGGCCCGTGCCTGAGTGTTGCTGGGGAACACTGGCAAGGCATCCGGGGCCGTGCGCCTCCTCGCCACCCCTGTTTCGAACCGCTGGGTCCCGGGCGTTCCACGTGGAACAGAATGACGCTATGTGGCGGAACGTCGGAACACGACCACGGACCGCGGGTCGCCAGACGCGGGCAGTGTGAAGCTCCGCACCGACGCGACGGCGACTCCATGCTTCGCCCCCAGCGCATCGAGCGCCTCGGCCGCCGGTAACCGGGCGAGCATCGCGACGAGCCGTCCATTCTGGGCGAGGTAGGGCAGGGCGAACGGCACCCAGCGGTCGAGGTCCATCAAGGCGCGGGCGATGACGACCTCGGCCATTGCGAGCCCCTCGGTCATGGGCGACCCGGCCGCGCGGACATGAACCCCACGGACCCGCTTGGCCAGCCCGAGCTTCGCGATGCTGTGTTTGATGAACGCGACCTTCTTGTTCACCGCGTCCGCCATCGTCACCGACAGGCCGGAACTCGCCACCGCCAACGGAATGCCCGGCAGTCCAGCCCCGGCACCCAGGTCCAACAGGGACGTAGCGTTCGCTACTTCAGGCAACACGGCGAGGGAGTCCAACAGGTGCTTTTCGACGACCTCGAGCGGCGCCGTAATGGCCGTCAGATTCACCCGCGCGTTCCACCTCAGCAGCTCGTCAACCCACCCTTCGAGGGCCGTGAACACGTCAGTCCGTAGGTCCAGGCCCAGCTTCTCAGCGCCCGCCCGAAAGGCGTCTCCCGCAACTTTATCCACAGGTCACCTCGGCCAAAGGCTCACCGGTTTCACGCCCTTGGACGGCTTCTGGAGTTACGAACACCTTTTCCACACCCTCTTGTTTCACGTGGAACCTGGGCGGGTCGCCCGCAACCGCTTCAGATGAACCAGGACGATGTCGATCGCCGCCGGCCCCAGGCCGGGAAGAAGACGGGCGTGACCCACCGAAGCCGGCCGCGCCCGGGTCAACCGCTCGCGGGCCTCGGATGACAGTCCTGCCACCTCGTCCCAGCGCAACGCCTCCGGAATCTCCCAGGCGTCGAACCCGGTCGTCGCCCGGGCCAGGCTCGCATCGGCCATCGCGATGTACCCGGCGTACTTCACCTCGACCTCGACCTCCTCCTGGACGCACCGCGGCAGTTCCGGGCGGGTCAGGTCCTGCGCCACAAGGCTGTCGTAGGTGACCTCGGGACGTTTCAGGGCCGACAGCAGGCGGACCTTCTCGAGCCGGGCAATCTCGGCGGCGATGGCCGAGCTCCAGGCAGCGACCTCTGCCTGTACCCCATCGGGCACCAGCCCGACGCGGTGGCCATGCGTGCTCAGCCGGTGGGGAGCGTTGCCTTCGCGGAGCTTCAGCCGGTGCTCGCTCCGGGAGGTGAACATGCGGAAGGGCTCGTCGACGCCGTGCGTGATGAGCTCATCGACGAGCACCCCACCGTGGGCCTCGTGCCGGCCAAGCACCAGGGGCGGCTCCTTGCGGACCTGGAGCCCGGCGTTGATGCCTGCGAGAAGTCCCTGAAATGCCGCCTCTTCGTAGCCCGACGTGCCGTTCAGCTGCCCTGCGAAGAAGAGCCCGCCGACCCGCTTTGTCTCGAGGGTGGGCTTGAGCTGCGTCGGCGGAGCGAAGTCGTACTCCACCGCGTACCCGAACCGCTCGACCTCCACCGCCTCGAGCCCGGGGATGGTGCGGAGGAAGGCGAGCTGGACGTCGGCCGGCAAGCTGGTGGAAAGTCCGGCCGGGTAGACGAGCGGGGAGGTTGGCCCTTCGGGCTCGAGGAAGACAGTGTGCCGGGCCTTGTGGGCGAACCGCACCACCTTGTCTTCGACGCTGGGGCAGTAGCGGGGCCCACGGCCGACGATGTCACCCCGGTACAGCGGCGAGAGGTGCAGGTTCTGGCGGAGCACGTCGTGCGTCGCCGCCTGGGTATGCGTCACCCAGCAATCGACCAGGGGCTGAAGGGGGAAGGGTGAGGGTGGGGTGCGCAGCGACACCGGCCGGGGCGCGGGGTCCGACGGCTGGCGCTCGCAGCAATCGAAGTCGATTGAATCGCGCCTCAGCCGCGCGGGGGTTCCCGTCTTGAAGCGGCCGAGCTCGAAGCCGAGGCCCCGCAGACAGTCAGACAACCCGACCGCAGCCGCATCACCCAGCCGGCCGCCCACTTCCTTCACCGTGCCCAGGTGCATCAGCGCCTGAAGGAAGGTGCCCGTCGTCACCACCACCGCCGAGGCCTGGAGCTCGCGGCCATCGGCCAGCGCCACGCCGCGCACCCTCCCGTGTTCCACGTGGAGCATCGCCACCTCGCCTTCGAGCACCGTGAGGCGTGGCTCTGCGGCGAGAGCGGCCTGCATCGTCTTCGCGTAGGCGTCGCGATCGCAGAGCACCCGCGTCGCGCGAACCGCCGGACCCTTCGAGGCGTTGAGCGTAACGAAGTGGGTGCCTGCGAGGTCCGCCGCTCGCGCCATCTGCCCGCCCAGCGCGTCCAGTTCGCGCACGAGGTGACCTTTCGCGGTTCCGCCGATGGCCGGGTTACAGCTCATCACTGCTGCACGGTCGGCGCGCAGCGTGATGCCCGCAGTGCGAAGACCCATTCGCGCGCAGGCCAATGCCGCCTCGCAGCCCGCGTGTCCCAGGCCGATGACGATGACGTCGAACGACTCCACGCCCTTGCCTCTATCGCACTCGGCGCCCCCGTTCATCCTGGGTGGTCAGGATTCACCGCGCCCCGTTCATCCCCGAAGAGCAGTGTCTGAACCGGGAGCTTCGGTAACGAAATAGACCAGGAGCCTGGGAAACGGTTTTTGCTGGGCGCGGAGGAACTCCATGCCTTTGCAGAAGACGGGGTCACCCGTCGGGGTGGTCAGCCCGGGTCGCCCAGGCTCCGACTTTCCCGTCCATGACCGTGGACTTTATTTACCGAGGCAGAACCGACGGAAGACGGCGTCGAGGAGCTCGACCCGCGCGTCCTCGCCGGTAATCTCCGCCAGGGCCCTCAACGCAATTCCGACCTCGCCCGCGACGATCTCGAGGGTGCTGACCTGATGCGCCGCGGCCGCACGCTCGAGCGCCTCGACCGCGCGATCGACCGCCTCGAGGTGCCGCGCCGATGACAGCGCCACCGCCTCCGCGCGCCGGTACCCCAACGCTTCGAGAATCTTCGCCCGCAGGACGTCGACACCAACGCCCGACTGCCCGCTCACCGACAGCCCTGACACCGCCGACCCGATGTCCGCCTTTCCGAATACGTCAAGCCGCGAGGAGGCCGGCACGTCGGCCTGCCACTTCGACACTTCATCGGCCGAAGCGTCCTTCGGAACCAGCAGCACCGCCAGGTCCGCCGACTTCAGCGCCAGCCGCGTGCGCTCGATGCCGCGCGCTTCCAGCCGTTCGGGCGCATCGCGCAGACCCGCGGTGTCGATCAACGTTATCTGCAACCCTTCCCACTCCAGCACCGCCTCGAGCGCATCGCGGGTCGTCCCCGGCGCCTCGTCCACCAGCGCGCGGTCTGCACCGACCAGCCGGTTGAACAACGTCGACTTCCCCGCATTCACCGGGCCGTACAAGACGACATGCGCGCCACGACGAACCAAGGCACCGCGGCGACCCTGGTCGCGCAACACCCGCAGACCGTCGAGCGCCGCCGCGAGCCGCACCAACGCCTCGCCCTCCGCACCTTCGGAGTCCTCCGGAAAATCCAGCGCCGCCTCGAGGTCCGCGTGCAAATCCACCAACGGTCCACGCACCGCCAACAGCTGCTCCGACAACGCCCCTGCCAGCTGCGCCGCCGCCGCGCGCACCGCCGCCTCGGAGTCCGCGGCAATCAAGTCGGCCACCGCCTCCGCGCGCGCCAGGTCCATTCGACCATTCAGGTACGCCCGCCGCGTGAACTCGCCCGGCCGCGCCACCCGCACCCCCGCGACGCGCGTCACCGCTTCCAGCAACAACCCAAGCACCCGCGGCGAGCCATGCGCGTGGAGTTCGACCACGTCCTCGCCGGTGAAGGACGCAGGCGCCTGAAAATAGAGCACGAGCCCTTCGTCGATCGCCGTGCCCTCGCCATCGGTGAGGGGGACGAAGTACGCGTGCCGTGGAACAGGACGAGCTGGCAACGCCGGCACGACGACGCGCGCAGCGTCCAACGCCCCTGGCCCGCTGATCCGCACCACACCGATGCCGCCGCGCGCAGGCCCCGTCGCAATCGCCGCGATGGTCGGCACGTGGTCGAACCGGTGCCGCTACCCGTCCGAAGACGAATCGCCGATGGTGCCTTTCGCCGCTTTCTCGACTGCTTCCCGATTGGCCGCGATGTACGCGTCGACCGCGGCGTCCTCGATGTCGAGGTCGCGCAGCACTCCCGGGTAGATGCCGCGATAGCCGGCGGACTCGAGCCCACCCGGCTTCAGCGCAAAGCTGCTCTTCAGAACCGCGGCAGCCCAGAGCTTGTCTTTTAGGGACTTCGGTTTTCCCACGACGCTCAGTCTGCCTCTTCTTCGTCGTCCGGGTACACCGCCATCGCGTGACGCTTCGGCATCGGGGTCGGCTTCTCGGGCACGAACGCCACCCGGCGGAAGTGCGCTTCACCCTCGACGCGCACCTTCGTCCCCGCGACCGATTTGCTCGCCTGCAGCAGCCGCGCACGGTCTTCGACCGACACCATCGCCACCGCGTAGACCCGACCCAACTTCGCCGACTTCTCTGCCAGCGACTTGCCCAGCGCCGAAATCGCTTCGTCCGCCGCGACCTCGAGCTTCGACTCGTCTACATCGGTAGGCTTCGTGGGACGCTGCGGCGGCGCAGCTTTCTCAGGCTTTCCATTCGGGCGGCGCGGCGGGCTCGACTTCGCCGCGGGAGCGGCCGCTGCAGCAGCAGCAACCGGCGCCGCGGGACCAGGTGCCAAAGCCGCAGGTGCCGAAGCCGCAGGCCGTGCCCCGCGGGGCTCAGGAAAACCGCCGACCCCAAGAGTCACCCACCGGCGCTCGGTGTTGGGCCGGTTGATGCATTTGTTGAGAAGAAACTGAAGTGAGTCGACGAGGAAGCTCTTCTTCCCCACCGTGATGCCTTGCGGCAGCTCGCCGTCAAAGTGCATCGCCACTGCGAGACTGCCATCGGCTGCGTCCTTGAAATCCAACCGCGCCGGGTACTGCATCAGCGTGAGGATGTCTCCGAGCAGCTTCTCGACCTGCTGTTGCTTTTCCAAACGAAGCTCCTCAGCCTTCAAGCCTTGGTGACCGCCGCCAGCTTCTTATCGTCCTTTTTTTTCTCTTCACTGCGCGCCAGGTACCGCTTCAGCGCCGCCTGCTGGGCAATCGAGAGCAGGTTGTTGGTGAAGATGTAGAGGGCGAGGCCGGCGGGGTAGTTCATCATGATCGCCGTGAAGAAGATTGGCATGAACCAGGTCATGATCTTCGCTTGGGTCGCATCCATCATCTGCGGTTGGAGACGCTGGGTGATGATCATCGTCACACCCAACGCGAGCGGCAGGATGTACGTCGGATCTTTGTAGGTCAGGTCCGTCCACACCGGGCCGAAGAAGGGCTCGCCGTACAGCTCGTAGCTGGTGCGCAGGGTGGTGAAGAGCGCGGCCCACACCGGCAGCTGCAGCAACAGCGGCAGACAGCCACCCAGCGGGTTGACCTTCTGCTCCTGGTACATCTTCATCATCTCGACGTTCTGGCGCTCTTTGTCGTCGGGGAACTTCTTCTTCAGCTCCTCCATCTTCGGCTGGAGCTTCTTCATCGACTCGGCGCTGACCATCGCCTTGTGCGTCAGCGGCAGCAGCAGCACCTTCACGCCGACGGTGAGGAGGATGATGGCGACCCCCCAGTTGCCGGTGAACGTGTGGAAGAGCTTCAACACCTTCAGCAGCACGTTGCAGATGACCGCCCACCACCCGAAGTCCACCGACTTCTCGAGCGCCGGCGTGTACGTCGCGACGATGTTCGGGCCGCCTGTCGCCGCCGGGACGCCCACCGTCGCAGCGAGCACGTCGAAGTCCTTCGGCCCGAGGAAGCCGCCGAAGTTCAGCGTCGTCTTCTCACCCGGCGCAACGGTGATGGGGAAGAACGCATCGGCCAGCCGCGCGGTCGCAGTCGCCGTCAACACGCACCGCGCGGTCAGGGGCGCGCCGACCGGGAAGAAGCTCGACAGGAAGTACTGCTGATCAATGCCCGCGTAGTGCAGCGCGCCCTTGAACTCCTCGGGTGGATCATTCGACGGCATCTTGCGGTGCACGTCCTTGTCGAGGTGGCACGTCGCGTTCGACTGGTTGCCGACGCCACCGAACATGCTCGGCGCAACCTCGTGAGCTGGGTCGATGGCCCGTGCCGAATGCAGGCCCAGCTCGGCCGACAGTGGAACGGTGCCCACGTTCTTCACCACCACCTGCATCCCCAGCTCGTAGCCGTCTTTCTGCCAGGTGAACGTCTTCTCGATTTCCCACGGGCCTTCCGCCGTGCGGAAGACGATGTGGCCGTCGCGCTCTTCGACGACTTCATAGCGGCTGGTGCCCTTCACCGGCGACGCGCCATTGATGCTGACCGCGAAAGGAAGCGGGTGGCCGTCGACGGGCTTCGCCAGGTCCATCTGAGGGGGAGTCTCGGCCGCTCCGCCGAAGAGCTTCTTGTAGCCCTCAGAGAGGCTCACTTCCTGCTGCTCGCGTTCCTTCTTTCCCTGCAGCACCGCGTGGGTGAGCCCTGCGCCTTCGGTGGAGAACGTGTAGAGCGCCGAGGTGCGCGCGAACTTGAGCTCGCGCATCGGCAGCCCGGCCCGCGCGCCGCCGGCGTCACGGCCCCCAGTGTCCGGGGGAAGCAGGGCGGCAATCGTCGAACCGCCATTGGCCGCCTCAGCCGCCGCGACAGTCGTGCCCGCGTCGGCGGTCAGAGCCAACAGCTCGGCGGCTTCGCGTTCTTTCGCGGCCTGCGGTTCCCACACCAGCTTCGAGTAGACGAGGGTGAGGCCCAACGAGAGGCCGACAGCGAGCAAGAGGCGCTTCTGGTTATCCATGGGGAGTCCTTACCGAGCCCAGTGCTTCGCGCGGCGGCGGGACGGGGTCGAGCCCGCCGGGATGAAACGGGTGGCAGCGCAACAGCCGACGCGCCGCAAGCCAACCGCCGCGAAACGGACCATGCGTGGTGAGCGCGTCGAGCGCGTACTTCGAGCACGACGGATGAAAACGGCAGGCCGGGGGCAGCACCGGGGAAAGGAAGCGACGGTAGAAGCGAATCGGCAGGAGCAGCGCCTGAAGAAAGACCAGCTCGGCGAGGGCAAGCGCCCGCTTCACGAAAAGCGCCTCACCAATTCGCCCGTCACACGCTCGAAGGCGCGCGTCATCGCAGCGAAGTCCGCCTGAGCGGCGGAATTTCTGGCAATCACCACGAGGTCTATTCCTTTCGGCATCAGCGGCTGCCGCTTGCGGTACAGCTCCCGGAGGCGGCGGCGAATCTTGTTCCGCACCACCGAGTTTCCGACCTTGTTCGAAACCGTCAGCCCCAGTCGGGTCTTCCCGGTCGCGTTGGGCAGCACCAGGGCCAACAAACAGTCGGCCGAGATCTTCTGCCCTTTCTCCTGCACCCGCAGAAACTCGGCTCGGCGCCGAAGCCGGGCTTCCTTCGTGAAGCGCTCGGCAGCGACGACCACTACTTCTGGTACGCCTTCACCACCAGACGCTTGCGGCCTTTCGCCATCCGCTTCTTGAGGACGCCGCGGCCGGCCTTGGTGGAGTTGCGCTTCCGAAACCCGTGCGCGCGGTTCCGTTTAACTTTCGAGGGCTGGTAAGTGGGCTTGCGCTTCACGGATGAATTCCTTTGGAGGCTGACTGCAGAGGCAGCGGCCCTTAGCGGATGAAGCGCCCAGTTTCAACGACGCCCTCACCCTTTTTTCCGTCACCCATTGTCTTGTGGAAATCCCCCCACCCGGGCTGTGGATAAGCCTGTGGAGAATGTTGAGAAGTGTGGCGACCAAGGCCCTCGGCTGTGGGAAATCGTGGATCAGAACCTCGGCAGCGCGGCTTTTCGCGTTTACGTACTTCCAGCAAACCTCTCATTGGGTCAAAACCCGAAAGCAAGCTGACTTTCCGGCTCTGGATCTCCACACCCGCGCAGGGGAGCAAAAGCGCTTTTGAGTTACGCGGAGTTGACCAAAGTACTTGATCCGTCTTCTGCGCCGCAGGTATTGATGCCGCCCTTTTAGAGCTTCCCTGCCGCGGGGTTTGAAACCAGACTGTGCGCATCCCGATTTTGAGGCCGGCATGAGTTCAACCCCCCAGAATCTATGGGACAATTTACTCGAGACCCTGCGCGGCGAAGGGCACGCCTATGCGGCCTCTCAGCTCCGGGAATTGACGGCGCTCGAGTTTCAAAATGGTGAGCTGGTGTTGGGCGTCGGCGATCGCTTCTTCCGCGATTGGGTCGACGACCATTACTGCCAGATGATCAAGGAAACGCTGCTGCGGTTGACGGGGGTCACCCCGACGGTGCGCTACGAAATCATCGAGCGGGCGCGCAGCATCACGCCCAATGCACCCACACCGGCAGTCAACCAGGTTCGCCAGCCGGCCCGCCTCAACGAGCGGTTCACCTTCGAAACCTACGTCGTCGCCGACTCGAACCAGCTGCCAGCGGCCGCGGCAATGGCCGTCTCGGACGCCCCGGGCAAGAACTACAACCCGCTGTTCATCTACGGCGGCACGGGCCTCGGCAAGACGCACCTGCTCCACGCGGTGGGCAACCGCATCCTCCAGAAGGACCCCAAGACCCGCATCGTCTACCTCTCGAGCGAAGAGTTCACGAACCAGTTCATCGAGAGCGTCCGCGATCACCGCATGACCGAGTTCCGCAAGAAGTTCCGGGACGAGTGCGACGTGCTGCTGATCGACGACATCCAGTTCCTGGGGAAGAAGCAGGAAACGCAGAACGAGTTCTTCTACACGTTCAACTCGCTGCACCAGATGTCGAAGGCCATCGTCCTCACCTCCGACATGGTGCCGGCCAACATTCCAGGCCTCGAAGAACGCCTGCGCAGCCGCTTCACGATGGGCCTCATCACCGACGTTCAAGAGCCGAACTTCGAGATGCGGGTCGCGATTCTGAAGAAGAAGGCCGCCTCTGACGGCTTCGACCTGCCCGACAACGTCGCCCACTTCATCGCCCGCCACGTCGTGCGCAACGTGCGAGAGCTCGAAGGCGCGCTGATCAAGATTTCGGCGGTGCACTCGCTGACGGGCCAGGCGATTACAGAAGAGTTCGCAGGCCAGGTCCTCAAGGACATCCTTCCGGCCCAGAAGAACCTCGACGCCGACGCGATTCAGGGCGAGGTGGCGCGCTTCTTCAAGGTGCCGCTGGCCGAGCTCAAGGGCGAGCGCCGCACCAAGAACATCGCTTTCGCGCGGCAGGTGGCGATGTACCTGCTTCGCACCCTCACCCACGCGTCCTTTCCGTCGATCGGCAACAGCTTCAACAAGGACCATTCGACGGTGATGTCGTCGGTACGGAAAATCGAGGCCCAGCGCGAGGTCGACGAGCAGCTGCGCCACCAGCTGTCCGAGCTCACCGCTCGCCTCGGCGTCGTTTAGTCCGCTGGAACCGTGATTCCTTGCAGAGCTCCGCGAGGAGTTTTGGGCAGGATCAAGGCGCGGCGCCGCAGGAATACCGAGTCATATTGCGAGGTGCCGCAACGATGAGCCCGGCCAAAAGAACCGCGGAGATTTGTAGGGAATCACGGTTCCAGGGGACTGGTTCGACAGCCCAGAAGTTCTTCATGCCTCGGCAGTCGAAGTGCCCTGGTGACGAGCGCGCGATCGAAGCGCACCTCTCGGTGCGTCGCAGCGGAGCGCAACGAAGTCAGCGGGGATGAATCGGCGGCCCAAGGCCGTAGCAGCGCTTTTCTGAAAACCGCCTTACTTCATTGGCGGAATTTCGTTCAGCTCGAGCTTGAAGACGGCGTTCTGGCCGGGCTTCACCTGCACCGAGAGTCCACGCTTCACCTTGTCGTCGCCGACCACGGTGAGCAAGTGGGTGCCGATGGGCAGCGAGAGTCCGAACAGTGGCGACGTGCCCAGCACCGTGCGCCCGCGCGAGATGGTGGCGGGGGGGAAGATGGCCAGCGTCACCGTGCCCGTCTTTCCGCTGGGGCTCGTCCTCGGCACGGCATCCTTCCCATCGCCCGGGGTCACCTTCGGAGGGACGTTGTTTCCCTGCTGAATCGGGCGCGGAACGTCGGGCTCAGCTTCCGTACTGGGGCCTCCACCAAACCCGGGCGGCGGCTTGATTGGCGTCGCATCGCCCAGCTTCGCCCCGTTGCTTAGCTCGACGACGCCGTCGATGGGAGCAGCCTCGGCGTTGAGCAGGTACTTGTAGATGAGGAACCCGCCCGCCAGCGTCAGCACCGCAATCACCGCCAGCGCGATGTTCCCACTGGTGTGGCTCTCGTCATCCGCGAGAAGCACGTTTCCTTCTGGATTCGTCTTCGGCGCGCGGGCCGCCGCCTTCGGGGCCGGTGCGTTGGCGCCTTCGGGCCCGATAAGCATGGCAATCGCCACCGCCTGCTCGGCCACCTTCGCCTCGAGCTCGTCGTGCGTCGGCCGGCGCTTCGGCGGCACGTGCGTCGCCCGCTTCCGCTTCTCTTTTTCCTTCTGCACCGCGGGCGCCGGGAAGCTGAGGCCCGCGTCCTCGCGGAGCAGGCTGACAGCGTTGGCCACCGCCGACTTCTCCATCTCTCCACCGGCCGACTCGAGCAGCGCCTGCGTCGCGGCGACCTTCTCTTCGAACATCTCGGCCATGAAGGTGGCGCGTTGATCCTGATCAAACAGCAGGTCGGGGCAGGCCAGCTGCATCGCCCTCGCGAAGTCCTTCGCCGTGGGAAACCGATCAGACCTTTCGCGCGCCAGGGAACGCAGCGTGATGTCCGACAACGACTGTGGAATCACCGAGACGATGTCGATGGGGTGCGGAATGGGCGCCGAAAGAATCTGCTTCATCTCGTCGATTTCCGTCTCGCCCGAGAAGAGCCTTCGGCCGGTAATCATCTCCCACAGCACCACGCCCAGCGAGAACACGTCGCTGCGCCCATCGAGCAGCTCGCCGCGCACCTGCTCGGGCGACATGTACCCGGTGGTGCCCTTCACCGTGCCGACGTTGGTGCGGCCCAGGCTTCCGCGCGCCTTGGCGATGCCGAAGTCGAGCAGCTTCACCACGCCCGAGTACGTCAGCATCACGTTCTTCTGCGCGACGTCGCGGTGGATGACGGGAAACGACTTGCCGGCAGGATCCGTGAACGTGTGCGCGTAGTGCAGCGCCATCGCGACGTCATGCACCACCGAGGCAGACAGCCCAATCGGCAGCACCGCGCGCTTCTTCGCGCACGCGCTCGTCACCTGGTTGAGGTTCTGGCCGGCGATGAACTCCATCGCGAGAAAGAGGCCTTCGCCGTCTTCGCCGAGGTCGAACACCTGCCCGATGTTCTGGTGGTTGAACGCCGCGGTAATCCGCGCCTCGTCGAGGAACATCTTCAAGAACTGCTCGTTGTCCTTCGCATCCGGAAGAATGCGTTTGACGACGACGTACTTGCGAAAGCCGCCCGGGCCGGCGGTGTAGCCAAGGAAGAGCTCTGCCATCCCGCCCGAAGTGAGCTGGGTGAGGATCTCGTATTTTCCGATCTTCATCCCCCGATAGAGCTCTTCCCCCATCGGCACACCGGCGATCGCCCGCGCCATAAGGTGGCGCAGCGTAGCCCCAACGCCTGTGAATTGACTGTGGGAAGATTCCTAAGCTTCCCCCACGTGATGTGGGAACCCGACGCACGATGGGCGGGGGTGTGTGCGGCCGTGGAGTACCGAGGCGATTGTCCACACCAGCCCAGCGGCCAACCATTTGTGACTCGGCCGGTTTTCGGGTTCCCCACAACTTCTCGGACACTGCTTCTACGACTATTAAATATGACTCTTACACTCCAGTAGCCGACAGCAGAGTGACGCCACAGATGGAAGTCACGGAATTCAGTGACGCCCTTCGCTGTCGTCGCAGGGAACAAACAGCAGCACGCTTCTGGCAACGGGTGGTGGACCTACACGAAAGGGTGACAGGATTTCGGCGGGCAGCGGGGAGAGGCGAATGCGCGGTTGGGCTCTTTGCGCAGTGGTGGTGCTCGCTGGCTGCCGCCAGCAGGAGCTTGGCAGCTCAATCGGAGCCCTGCGTGTGGCTCCGGCGCAGCTGAACTTCGGCGCCGTCTACACCGGCCGCGAATCCAGGGTCGCCACCTTCAAGCTCGTAAACGACGGCCGCGCGCGCCAGGCGTTGAAGTGGCAGGCGCCCGACGCTCCGTTTCACGTCAGCCTGCTGCCTACCGAAGCCGTGCCGGGAGAAGTCGAGGTGGTGGTCAGCTTCGTCCCCGAGCTGGACGGCAAATTTCAAGGCGAGCTGCAGGTCGGAGCGGTTGATCAGGACCCGCTGCTCGTCGTCACCCTGCTCGGCGAGGGGCTGCCCGTTCCCGCTTGCCCCGTCAGCCAGGAATGCACCGAGTCGGTGTTCGACCTCGTGACGAAGAAGTGCGTCGACGGGCCGTCGGCCGATGGCACCAGCTGCGCCGGCAACGCGTGCCTCACCAGCCCGACCTGCCAGAATGGTCGCTGCATTGGCGTCGAGGTCGACTGCAACGACAGCAACCTCTGCACGGTCGACACCTGCAACGCCGTCATCGGCTGCGAGCACCTGCCCGCTCCACCATGCCCGGGCGATGGGAAGTGCCAGGTCGGCGTCTGCAGCCCGGCCACCGGCTGCGGCATGGAAGACGCCGTCGACGGCACGGCCTGCGGCGCCACCCAGACCTGCGAAGCGGCTGACGTCTGCATCGCGGGCGCATGCGTGCTGCGTGACCCTCCGGATGGGTATGTCTGTGCCGAGGCGTCTCCCTGCCAGCCAGAAGGCCTCTGCAAGGCCGACAAGTGCATCCGGCCAGCTGCCACGGTGCTCAGCCCCGACTGGTTCTTCGATTCGTCCGAGGCCGACGCAGGCTCAGGGGTGGCCCCGCAGCTGCACGACATGATGCTCGAGCCGACCGGCGCGCTCTCGTTGTCGGGCTTCTTTCACGTGAAGCCGAAGCTTCGCGTCAACACCCCCGCCGCGACCGAAGGCAAAGCGGGCAGTGCGCGCCGCTGCATGCTGTGGAATGAGAGAATGGTCTGTGCCGACTACCCGTCGCAGGTGAACGGCAAGGTCGCGATGATTGACATCGCCACGGGCGAAACGAAGTGGACCTTCGATTTGCACTCGGCGCGGCCCGACTTCCTCGCGCTCACCTCCTCGCTGTTCATGGCGCGCATGGCGGTGCAGGGAAGCGATCGACTGGCGGCGCTCTTCGAGGCATACCCGCGTGCCTCGGGCCAGGGCACCGAGTGCCGCCTGTATTTTCTGGTCGTCCTCGACGCGAGCGGCAAGCTCGTCACCGCCCAGCAGCTCACCGACCCCGTGCTCTCGCAGTGCAACCACCCGCACCCGTACGGCTTCGGAGCCGACGCGCTGGGTGACCTCTTCGTCAGCTTCTCGCCCACCATCAGCAGCCCGGCTCCGCTCGTGCCGGGCACGCCGACCGTCGCGATGAGCTTCACGCGCGATGGCATCTTCCGGTGGAAGTTCACCGATTCGACGCTGGTGGGCGGCGAGCTCGCCGTCGCGCAAGGGTTGCTCTACCCGGAGAACGGCTCCACCGCGGTGCTGACCGCGAACGGGCAGCCCGCCTTTACCCTGGTCGAGCCGTTCGGCCGGGCGGTGGTGTCGAAGACGCGCACCATCGTGGCTCCCGTCGTCGGAGGGTCGCAGCTGCGCGGCTACGAGTCCGGCACCAACAGCCCGCGGTGGCAGCACCTGCTCGAGCCGGGCCAGAGCTTCGGCAGCGACCAGCTTCGCCTTGCCACCTGGAGCACGCGCCGCGGCCCGACCACTGTCGCGCTCACCTTCACCAACAAGGCCGGCAAGACCCAGTTGCACGGCATCGTCGCGCGCGATGGCAGCGAGGCCTTTACGTGTGACGTCGCGATGGGCGTCACCCGCACGGAGCCGCTGATGTTCGAGGTCGCCAACGGAAAGCTCGCGGTGATGGACGGCACGGCTGCGTGCGGCAAGTGCGACCCGCCGTTCGCGGGAAGCAGCGCCGCCTTCCGGACCATCGTCACTCCGCTGCTGTCGACGCCGTTCTCTGAGCCGTGGGTAGGCACCTTCGGCGGGGCAGGGCATGACCACCGCGAAGAGTCGGGCAACGACCCGGCCGTCTCGCAGTAGTCGGCTAAGCCAAGAGTCCTACAGGTCTTCGAGGTCGAACCGGGCCGCACCGCCGGCTTCCTTCACCTCGACGGTGACGGTCTTCGGCGGCCCCTCGGCGGGCACCAGCTTCAGCGTCTGCTTTCCGACCGGCAGGGTGGCCTTCAGCGGCGTGCTGCCGAGGTCCTTCCCGGCGAAGAACACCCGCACAGGCGGCTCGACCACCAGCGAGACGCTGCCCAATAGCTCGGGCTCTTCGTCTTTCTTCACCGCCTCGGCTTTCCGGCCAACCCGCCTGGGCTCGGCCTTCTTCACCGCCTTCGGTTCCGCTTTCTTCACCGTCACCACTGGCACGGGCACGGGCGCGGGCGCGGGCGCTGCGGGCTTCGGCGCCTCGACCACCTGCTTCACCTCGGGAACAGGCGAAGGCTTTGCCTCGACCGGCACGGGCTTCGGTGCCTCGGCGGGGCGCGCCTTCACCTTCACCTCGGGCACGGACTTCGGCTCGACGGGCGCAGGCGGGAGGCTGCCAATCGGCTTGCCGGGCTGCGGCCCCAGTGGTGTGGCGTTAAACGGCGGCAGCTTGAGCACGAACAGGGTCAGGGCCAGCGCGACGACCGCCATCACCACGCCGGCCACCACGAACTTGCCGATGCCCTGACGGCGCGTCGGCGGCACCCCTGTATTGGTCGGCGAATCGCGGCCTTCACCGATGAAGTCGCTCTCTTCGCGCGACGCATCGTCTTCTTCGTCCGCGCTTGTGTCGAAGGGGCGGCCGATCGACGTCTTCATCCCCACGTCCGGCTCGTCGAGGAGGTCGGCGAACGGGTCGAGCAACACCGCGGGGTTCGTGCTTGCGCTGCTCGTGTTCGTGTCGCTCGAGAGGGTGCGCGAATCGACGACGGCCGCGAGGATGACGTTCGAGTGCCGCACCGAAGGGGGCGGCTCAGTGATGGGGCTGTGCATTGGCATTGCGTCCGTCAGCGCGTCGACCCGGGCGCGATTGGCTCGCAGCTGGGCCGCCATCGCCGCTGGCAGCGAGGTCGCGGGAATCGTCTTCTCGCCGTCATCGTCGTCGTCGAAGTCGTCGCCTCCCGAACCCTCTGGGTCGAAGTTCATCTCGGTGACTTCGCGCACCGGCG
This sequence comes from Myxococcales bacterium, assembly GCA_038206395.1. Taxonomy (GTDB): domain Bacteria; phylum Myxococcota; class Myxococcia; order Myxococcales; family Myxococcaceae; genus JAGSPQ01. Next base: position 16,080 of record JBBRAX010000042.1, read on the forward strand.
GCGCCAGCGATTGCACCGGCGCCCGCGTCACCCGCACGTCGACCCCCACTGGATCCGTCGACAGCTGCGGCTTCTCACCCGACGGGCGCGGCGCCACCCCCGGCGGACGCGGCGGCCTCCCCACCGGAATCGGAGTCGTGACGGCCGTCACCCGCCGCGGCGACGAAATCGCCGGCATCACAGGCGGCACCGGACTTGCGGGTGTCGGCGGCGTCAGCGGCCGGGTGGGAGGAACCGGGGGCACGGACTGCAGGCGGCTGGCTCCGACGGCGGCGAGCAGGCTGTCGATTTTCAGCTCGCCCGTGAGGTCCTGCCCGCCCTGCGCGTTCTCGACCACGTCGCGCGTCTGCTGCCGGCGCTCGTTGTAGAAGCGCTGCACCAGCTCGCCTGACTGTTCCGCGTGCCACAGCGCGCCTGGGCACGCCTTCTCGATGGCGCGCGCGAACTCCAGCGCCGTGCCGAACCGCTGCTCGCGGTCGCGCGCCAGCGCCTTCAACGTCACCGCGTCGAGCGCGGGCGTCACGTCGGGGCTCAACCGCGATGGCGGCTGCACGTCCTCTCGAAGCGCCGCGAGCATTCCGTCTTCCGCGCTCTTGCCGTGGAAGAGCCGCATGCCGGTGAGGCACTCGTGGAGCACGACGCCGAGGGCAAAGATGTCGCTGCGTGGATCCAGCGGCTCGCCGCGAATCTGCTCGGGCGACATGTACCCGCTGGTGCCCTTCACCATCCCAATCGACGTCATCCCGCCGCGGCCGCCCAGCGCCTTGGCGATGCCGAAGTCGAGCAGCTTCGTGGTGCCGTCGTAGGACACCATGATGTTCTTCTCGGCCACGTCGCGGTGAATCACCACCTGCTTGCGCCCGCGGGGGTCGATGAACGTGTGCGCGTAGTGAAGGGCGAGCGCCGTGTCGCGCACCGAGGCCAGGGTGAAGCCCAGCGGAATCGGTTCCTTCGCCTGGCGGCAGGCGCGCGCCATCTCGACCAGCGTCGCGCCCTGCACGAACTCCATCGCGAGGAACAGCGTCCCGTCGTCGGTGTCGAGGTCGAACACCTGGGCGATGTTCGGGTGGTTGAAGGCCGCAGTCGTGCGCGCCTCTTCGAGGAACATCTTGACGAACTCTTCCTCGCCGCGAATGTCGGGAAGAATCGACTTGAGGACGACGATTTTGCGGAAGCCCGCCAGCCCGCGCTGGGTCGCGAGAAAAATCTCGCTCATGCCGCCCGTCGATAATCGACAGAGCAGCTCGTACTTTCCCATCGTCCGCCGATCGAACTCGGACGTGGGTTTGACGAATGGCTGAATCGACACGGTAGGTATTGGAGTTTACACCTCTGCGGGCCGGGTGCCGCTTTCCACTGCGACTGTTTACAGGGCGGGTGTCGGACCGTGTCGGGGGATGAGTGTGACCAGAACGCCACCGAGGCACAGCAGCGCACCTGCGAAGGTGACCAGGTCTGGCCAAGCGTCGAGCAGCGCAATCGACAGCACCCACGTCACTACCGGGGTCAGCTGCGTCATCACGCTGCCGCGCGACGCGCTGGTGAAGCCCATGCCGTAGCTGAAGAGCAGCTGCGCCGCGAAGGACAAGACGCCAATGCCCAGCACGCGCACCAGCGTCATCCCCTCGAGGGCGACCCAGCCGACGCTCGCGACCGGCGCCGCGAGCACAAACCCCACGAAGCAGAACGCGAAGAAGACCGTCGTCGCGTCGGTGTCCCTTCGCAGCGCGTGCACGCCTGTCATCGACGCGCCTCCGAAGATTCCCGAGGCGAGGCCGGCCAGCGCTCCCAGGCCCGGGTGCAGTGGATGCTCGAAGGCGCCAGTGCCCGCCGTCACCAGCACCGCGCCCAGCGTCGACAGGCCGAGGCCCAGGTAGAGCCAGCGGCCCGGGCGTTCTCTCAAAATCACTCCCGCGAAGACTGCCGCGTACACCGGCGAGAGGTAGTTGAGCATCGTCGCCGGGCCGGCGCCGAGGTTCGAAATCGCAAAGAAGTAGCAGAGCACGGCGAGGCCGCCGAAGAAGCCGCGCATCAGCAGCAGCGGCCAGCGCCTGAGATTGGGCGTGCGCCGCGCCAGGATGAAGACCGCCCCCGCTCCCAGGATGCCGATGAAGAAGCGCGCCGCGACAATCTGCGACGACGGCACGACGGGCGTCAGCGTCCGCGTGAGCACCGCCATCATCGCGAAGGGTAGGGAAGAGAGGGCGATGATGCCGACGCCAGACTTCTTCACTGACTGAGCGCGGCCCGAAAGGCGCGGGCCCTTTCCATCGCTCGCTCGGGCGCATCGGCCCGCACCACGAAGTGCCCCATCTTCCGGTTCGGCCGCGCCTGGTGCTTGCCGTAGAGGAAGACGTCGACCACGTCGGGGAAACGTTCCCACGCCGAAAGGTCCAGCGCTCCACCCGTGCGCCCCTGCGCCAGCCACACCTCGCCGAGCAGGTTGCCCATGCACCACGCGCCCGGGTGCAGCCTGGGCGGTGTCAGCGGCACCCCTGCGAGAATGCGGGCCAGCGCGTCGAACTGGCTCAGCGTGCACGCCTGCCGCGTCACGTGCCCCGAGTTGTGCGTTCGCGGGGCGAGCTCGTTGACGTACAGCTGGCGGGCGCCCGCGCGGCCGGTGCCGACGAAGAACTCCACCGTCAGCAGGCCCTCGACCTTCAACGCCCGCGCGACCTCGAGCGCAATCGCCCGCGCTTCTTCTTCCAGCGTCGTCGGCACCCGCGCCGGCACGACGGTGAGGTCGAGGATGTGGTGGGTGTGAAGGTTCTCGAACACCGGGAAGCAGAGCTCGGCGCCGCGCCCATCGCGCGCGACGATGCACGACAGCTCGGTGTGGAGCGTCAGCCGTTCTTCCAGCACCCAGCCGCCCTTCGCTTCGGTGGGCAGTTGCTTCAAGTCGGCGTCGGTCTCGAGCCGGAACTGCCCCTTACCGTCGTAGCCACCCAGGCTGGATTTCGCGATGCACGGAAAACCGAAGGCGCGCGCGGCCGCGACGAGGTCTTCACCCGCTGCGACCGCCTCGTGCTTCACGTGCGGAAAACCGTGGCGCGCGAGAAACGCTTTTTCCTCGCCGCGGTTCTGGCTGATTCGCAGAACCTCGAGCGAGGGAACCAGCTTCTGCGCGTGGGGCAGCAGCGGCGCGAAGGGGATGTTCTCGGAATCGAAGGTGACGACGTCGCAGCGGCCGAACAGCGTCTTCAGCGCCGCGGGGTCGTCGTAACCCGCGGTCTGGACGTGGGGCAGGCGGGCGAGCGCGGGGGACTCCGCGTCGGGGTCGAGCACCAGCGGCTCGCAGCTCAAGTGCAGCAACGACTCGCCCAGCATCGCGCCGAGCTGCCCGCCCCCGAGGATGCCGACCGTGCGCGCCTTCACCGCCCAGGCTTGCCGCGGCGCCGACGGGGAGCGACCGCTGCAGGCGTCGCGCGCGGCCGCGGAATCGGAGCGGTCGCGTTCGGCAGCGGAGGCGTTGTCTCCGGCTGCAGGTCAGCCGTCGACCGCAGCGCCTTCTGAGCGTTCGCGCTGCGGTACGCCTCGAGCTTCCGCGTGAGCTCCACGCTTCCGACCGCGAGCATCCGAACCACGAAGAGCGCAGCGTTGGTCGCCCCGGCGGAGCCGATGGCGAAGGTGGCGGTAGGGACGCCGGCCGGCATCTGGACGATGGAAAGGAGGCTGTCGACGCCGTTGAGCGCGCGGCTCTGCACCGGCACGCCCAGCACCGGGAGGTGGGTGAGCGAGGCGACCATGCCGGGCAGGTGGGCCGCTCCGCCGGCGCCGGCGATGATGGCCTTCAGGCCACGGCCCTGGGCCCCCTTCGCGTAGGCGACCATCTCTTCGGGTGTGCGGTGCGCCGAGACGACGCGGACCTCTGCGGTGATGCCGAAGGACTCCAGCGTCTGCGAGGCGTGCCGCAGCGTTTCCCAGTCGGAGCTGCTGCCCATGATGACGCCGACGGTGACGGTCATAAGAGTGCGCGAACTTGCCACGAAACGGCTAGGTTGCCGCGATTTCCAACCCAAAGGGTGCGCCGACGATGTGGTGGGGCAGGCTGTCGCTACGCATTCAAACCGCGATCGCCGTGTTGCTTCCGTGCGTCGCCGTCGCCGTCTTCACCTCCTGGTATTTTCCCCAGCGGTTGAACGAGCAGGCCGGCTTCGCGCTCGAACGCCAGGCACGCAGCATCGGGCTCCTCGCGGTCGCCAACGCGGCGCCGACGATGCGCCTCATCCACGACAAGCTCGCCACCAATGACGAGCTCGACGCGGTGTTCGCTGGCGTTCGCGCCGGCGGAAACATCGAGCACACCGGCGCGCTCGAGGTCTCGGCTGACACGGTGGTGCTCGAGGGCGGCAAGCGGTTCGTGGTGGTGAAGGCCGACGGCGACAAGGCTCAGGTGCGCGGCGACTTGCCACCCGGCAAGTACGAAGTCGCCGATGCGGGGCACTGCGAAATCGAGCGCGGGGTGGTGCTGACGGTGCGCTGCGCGGCGAAGGACCAGGACTACGAGGCGTTGATTGTCACCCAGATGTCGCTGCGAGAGCTCAACGCGTCCGAGCGCCGCAACCAGACGGTGGGCATCTGGGTCCTCCTCGCGACGGTGCTCGGAGGCCTGGGGCTGGCGCTGCTGATTTCCGGCGCGCTGGCCGGCCCCATCGGCGTCGTGACCCGGGTCGCGCGCACGGTGGCCAGCGGCGATGTCAGTGGGGAAGCGCTGAACGTGCAGGGCAGCGGCGAAGTGCGGAGCATGGCGGACTCGGTGAACGAGATGCTCTCGAGCCTGAAGGTGCTCGTGAAGCAGATGGTGTCGTTGACCGAACGACTGGGTGGCGCCGCGCAGGGCCTCATCGCTGCGTCGTCCGACCAGGAGCACGTGACGAGCCAGCAGTCGGCCTACGCGCAGCAGATTGCGGCGACGTTCGAAGAGCTCTCGCGCACGGCCGAGATGATTCAGGCCAGCACCGCGACGGTAGAACAGGCCGCCGTGCGCACCAGCGGGGCGGTGGACGAAGCGCGCGCCGTCGTGAACGAGATGGTGGGCGGCATCACCGAGATTCGGCGCGAGTCGAAGGAAGTGGCCGAGGCCATCAGCAAGCTGAACCAGGACCTTCAGCAGGTCTCGCGCATCGCGCAGGTCATCAAGCAGGTGGCCGATCGGTCTGACCTGCTCGCGTTGAATGCGGCGCTCGAAGGCACGAAGGCGGGCGAAGTCGGGCGTGGCTTCTCGCTGGTCGCGGCCGAGATGCGGAAGCTCGCCGAGAACGTGGCGGTGTCGGCGCGCGACATCGGCCGGCTCGTCGAAAGTGTTCAGGCGTCAGGCGACCAGGCGGTGAACAAGGCGCGCGAAGGCGTGGGCGCGAGTGACCGCGGCGTGGCGGTGGCCGAGAAGGCGTCGGCGGTGTTCCAGCAGATTGTCGAGCTCTCGCGCGGCACGAAGGAAGCGGCGCAGCAGATTGCGATTGCGACCCGGCAGCAGAAGCAGAGCTCCGAGCAGGCCGTGCAGGGCGCGCGCAATGTCGCCGACCTGGTGAAGCAGGGCGTCGATGCGACCACCCGCAGCACCCGCATCGCGCATGACTTGAAGGCGTCCGTCGCCGCGCTGTCGGAAGTCACCCAGCGCTTCAAGGTCGACCGGAACTGAGCCATTCCTCACACGAGGACTTGGGCACGCCTCACCTGCGCTTGCTCGGCGAGCGCCTGCTGACGGAGGCGCGGCAGGAGGCGAAGGAGACGTTGAGCCACCGGGAGCTTCCGTTCGGCAGCAATCTCGAAAAGGCGAAGGGCACGCCTGCGGTCCTCAACGGCTCCGGCTCCGCGCCAGTAGAGCTTGCCGAGCCAGGAGTGGGCGCCGGTGTGCTGGGCTTCGACGGCCCGTTGGAGCCACTTGAGAGCTTCTTCGAACTCCTCGTGTTCGAACGCCATCGCCCCCAAACTGAACATCGCCTTCGAGTCCCCGTGACGCGCTGCCTGCCGATACCAACGACGGCTCTCGGCGTCGTCTTTGGCCACGCCGACTCCCAGGTTGTAAAACCACCCCATTGCGAGCACAGCGTCCTGCTCGCCAAGCTGCGCCGCCTCGGCGTTCAGCTTGAACGCCATTTCTTCGTCGCGCGAGACGCCGTCGCCTTCGAGAAATTCGAGCGAGCGATTGTAGAGCGAGACCGCCGGGTCAGCAGTGGAGGAAGCGGAGTATCGGGCAGCCGCCGTTCGTCCGCGGCCCTGACGCGCAACCGAGGTCGGCTTTCTGCGGCTTCGCGTGCCCATCGGCTTCCGAGGTTAACGCAGGCGCGAAGAATTGGTCGTCGATCGGCGGCGGTCATGTCTGCAGCAAGCAGCATCTTTCAGTACGAGGTGCTCTCGCCCATGAAGACCACTTCTTTTTTCAGGTCTGGATGCGCTTTGAGCGCCGGCGCCGCGGTCGGCATCGGGCAGGGCGGTGGGTCTCTTCGAAACAGCTCGGAGACCTTGCTGGCCGGCCCCGCGAGTGCCGCAAGCGGCGTCCCCTCGCTGAAGAACCCAGCGACCGCGCCGAAGAGCAGGGCTCCGACGGTGGCGAGCCCGGCGGCGGTGCGCTGTCGCAGCCGCTTGAGCCCCGCTGGGCAGTCCTTCGTGAGTACCGTGCCGTCGGCGCGCGTGTAGAAGCGCCAGCACACCTTGCCCTCGGTGCGGATGAAGAGCTCGCGAATCTCCTGGGTCGTCAGCTCGCCCAGCGAATAGACGTTCTTCTGACAGCCGCCGCAGAAGCGCACCTGATGGTCGCCCTTCATCTCTTCCCACTTCGCTTTGCAGGGAGCTGCGACCGAGATGACACCGTCGAAGGCTGGGATGGTCATCGGTGGATCAAGCCCGCTGGGCCGCGCCGCCGCATCGGGCGGATGTCCGATGCTTCGTCACGCGAGCGTGGTTTCGAGCAGCTCGACCAGGGCCTGCGTCCGGCCGTGGAGCGCCGCCGGCAGACGGCCGCTCGAATCCAGCTGTTGCTCGAGCCCGCCGATGGCCTGAAGTCCCAGCGCGGCTTCCGCTCCGCCCAGCGAAGTCAGCAGCGAACGCAGACTCGCGAGCGTCGAGGCGTCGTCATGCACCTCGACGAACTCAATCGCTCCCTCGGGCCGTGCGCAGGTCTCGCGCACCAGGCGCTCGAGCCACTTCGCCGTCGCCGCCATCTTCACGTAGTCGAGGCGGTCGGGCGTGTCGGTGGGCTGGTGGTAGTGCTCCCAGCGGCCGCAGGTGAGGAACAAGAAGGGAACCTGCCGGTGCCAGAAGGCCCAGTGGTCGGACAGCGGAGGAATGACGTCGGCGTCGGCGCGGCGCACCACAACTCCTGCCTCCACCACCGAATCGACCACCTTCGACGTGCCCGCGCTGCGTTCGGCCCCCAACGCGAACAGCGAATTCCGCACCTCGGCTGGCGCGCCGGGTGGCCCGACTGCGTGCCCGACGAGGTCCATGCACACCATCAAGTCGATTTGCAGCAGCGGCACCGTCGGGTGCTCGACGAAGTACGCCGAGCCCATGCCCGCAGTATGGAAGTGAGGCGGCTCTTCTCCGTCGAAAGCGGCGAGCAACACGCTGCGCCCCTTCGGCGGCTTGGCGGCCAGCGCGCGGCCCACCTCGATGAGAATCGCCACCGCCGCCGCGTTGTCGTCGGCACCGAAGAAAGTCGAGCCGCCATGCTTCCCCAGGTGGTCGTAGTGCGCGCCGACCAGCACCCACCGCAAGCCGTCCCCCTTCACCTCGGCGAGCACATTCGCGCCGCCACAGCCGGGCACGGGCTGCTCGACGGGGGCACATCCAGCGCCATTGAAACCGTCGAGCACCACCGCGCGGGCCGCTTTTCCTCCCGCGGTGCCAGGGGCGCGGCCGGCGCACGTCTCAGAGCACAGCGCCGTCACCGTTTGCTTCAAGTTGCGAACAAGCGTGTCCATGAGACCTCTTCGCGGCTATAGTGAAAACCAATGGCCTGGCTCAATTACCATCATTTGCTCTATTTCTGGACTGTGGCCCGCGCGGGCACAATCGCTGCCGCGAGCAAAGAGCTGCACCTGTCGCAGCCCACCATCTCGACCCAGCTGAAGACGCTGGAAGAGTCGCTGGGCCAGAAGCTCTTTCAGCGCCAGGGCCGGAAGCTGGTGCTCACCGACGTCGGCCAGACGACCTTTCGCTATGCCGACGAAATCTTCCGCCTTGGCAAAGAGCTGCAGAAGGCGCTCGAGACAGGAGGCACGCCGGGCACGGGCCTGCGGTTCGCGGTGGGCGTGGCAGACGTGATTCCGAAGCTGGTCGCGCAGCGGTTGCTCGAGCCGGCGTTCGACGCGGTGCCGCTGCTGCAGCTGGAGTGTCACGAAGGCCCGCTGCCCCAGCTGCTGGGTGAGCTCGCCCTTCACGAGCTCGACGTGGTGCTGTCGGACTCCCCGGCGCCGGCGGACATCAAGGTGAAGGCGTTCAGCCACGCGCTCGGCGAGAGCGGCACCACCTTCTTCGCCCGCACTGGCCAGGCCGCTTCGCTGCGCCGCGGCTTCCCGAAGAGCCTCGATGGCACTCCGATGCTGCTGCCGTCGCGGTCGACCACCGTGCGCCGCCAGCTCGAAATCTGGCTCGACACGCTGGGGGTGCGCCCGAAGGTGGTGGCCGAGTTCGACGACAGCGCGCTGCTGATGACTTTCGGCATGCGCGGCCGCGGCGTGTTCGCAGCGCCCACCGTCATCGAAGACGAGGTCTGCCGGCAGTACGACGTGCAGGTCGTCGGCCGCACCGATGATGTCACCGAGCGCTTCTGGGCGATTTCGGTCGAGCGCCGCCTGCGCCACGCGGCCGTCGTCGCGGTCGCCGACTCGGCCCGTCGGGAACTCTTCGGAAAAAACGAAGACTCGCGCAAATAGTTCGAGATTGCGTGGTCGGTTGGCGGCGTTACTTGTTAGGTCATGGGTTCGATTCGGTTGGGCAGGGTGTTCGGCATCGACTTGAAGGTCCACGCGACCTTCGTTCTCGCGCTCGCGTTCGGCGCCTGGCAGTGGAAGACGTTCGGCGCCTCGGGGGCTGCCTTCGGAGCGGGCCTCGTCATCCTCCTCTTTGCCTGCGTCGTCCTCCATGAGCTCGGCCACTCGCTGGTCGCGAAGGCGTTCGGCATTCCCGTGCGCGAAATCATGCTGCTGCCGATTGGCGGCATGGCGCAGCTGACGCGGAAGCCGAAGACGCCCACCCAGGAGCTGTTGATTGCCATCGCGGGCCCCGCGGTGAACGTCGGCATTGCGCTCGGGCTGATGGGCGTGGGCTACGCGTGGCTCGGCAGGGAAGGCATGGTGGAGGCGGTGTCGGGGCTGACGAACGCTCCGCCGTCGATGGAGACGCTGTGGGTGATGCTCACGGCGAGCAACGTGATGCTGGCGGTGTTCAACATGATTCCGGCGCTGCCGATGGACGGTGGCCGGGTGCTGCGCGCGGTGCTGTCGATGGGCATCGGGCACGCGAAGGCGACGTCGATCGCCGCGATGGTCGCCCGGGTGCTCGCGGTGGGGATGATGGTGTTCGCGGTCTTCTCAGGCCAGCTGATGCTCGGCGTCATCGCGCTCTTCGTCTTCTTCGGAGCCAACGCCGAGGCGCGCGAAGAGCGCCTCAGCGGCGCGCTGGACGATGTGCCAGTGGCGCACGCGCTGAATCCGCACGCGGTGACGCTGTCGCCCGGCACGACGATGGCTGACGCGATTGCGTTGCTGGTTCGCAACCCTCAGCCGGCGTTCGCGGTGCTTCACGGTGAAAGGCTGGTCGGGGTGGTGACGCGGCGCGGGCTGGTCGAGGCGGCGCAGGCGAACGGGCCTTTCGCGTACCTCGCGTCGGCGATGCAGCGTGAGGTGCCCAGCGTGGGGCCTGACGCGTCGTTGACCGAGGCGCGGCTGCAGATGAACGCGTCAGAGTCGCCGTACGTCGCGGTGCTGGACGAAGACCGCTACCTCGGGCTCATCACCGAGCACGAGCTCGCGCAGCAGGCCGCGGTGTCGAACGTGTTTGCGCGCTTCAGCCCGCGGCGCGGCGGCGATAAGTTCGCGAGGGAATGAGCTTCCTCTCTGGAATCGTGACGAAGGTGCTGCTCGCCACCGGCCTCAAGAAGAAGCCCGCGGCGATGCCCAAGCGCAGCGACCCGTGCCCCTGCGGCAGCAGGAAGATTTTCAAAGATTGTCATCTGAAGCAGGTGCTCGCCGAGGCGCGCGCGAAGACGAAGCCTTAAGTGAGGTCAGCGGCCGGAGCATGGGCCTCCCGCAGAAGTTCGGCACCGGAAGTCGGAGGAGGCTCATCCCCGGGCATCAAGGGAGTCGTCGAGTGAGTGATGCGGCGATGAGGTTCGGCGGATGCCGATGTTGCTTCAACGGCTCTCGTGTCTCTTCGCCCCAGGTACCCGAAAGTCGGAGGAGGCTCATCCCCTCGACTGTTCCCGGGACGATGAACCGGGAGCAGCCTACTTCCGGATCGCGACCTTGACCTTCTCGGTGCCGAAGGTGACGTCATCCCCGTCTTTGAGCTTCTTGGGCGAGGTGAGCTTGTCCTTGCTGCCCGCGCCGACGAACGTGCCGTTCGAGGAGCCCAGGTCTTCGACGAAGAAGTCTGAGCCCTTTCGGGTGAAGCGGGCGTGCTCGCGCGAGACGCGGTTCGACTCGATGACGAAGTCGCAGTGCTTGCCGCGGCCGAGCAGCACCTGGTCGCCGGTCATCTTGTAGGCTTCGCGGCCCACCATCGAAATCGTCATCCCCGGGCCTTTGCCCTTCGCTGCAGGAGCGGGTGCGGGCTCTGGTTCCGGTTCTTCCTCGGGAGGCGGCTCTTCTTCAGGCGGCGGGTCCTCGTCCGGCGGCGGCTCTTCTTCCTGAGGCTGGTCGTCGGCCTGAGCCTCTTCTTCTGGCGGAGCGTCTTCCACCTGCTCGTCGAACGGGTTTCCTTCTTCGTCCTCGGCGGGCGCTTCATCTTCGGGGTCCGGTTCGGGCTCGGGCTCGGGCTCGGGGGCGCGCTTCTTCAGACCCGCCGGGGCGGCCGGCTGTTTCGCAGCGACGGGGGCAGGTGCAGGGGCGGCCTTCACGTTGGCCGTGCCGCCTGATCCCTTGCCGGCGACGACGTAACCGCTGAGGCGCGCGAACTGGAAGACCGCCTGCGACACGAGCGCGTCGCGGGGAACCCCCATCTCTTGCGACATGGTGTCGAGCACCTCAAGCAGGTGCGCGGGCAATTTGACGTCACTCATGTTGTCGATTCGCTCCTCGGCGGCCGCGGGAACATATCGTGTGGAATTCTCGACGCTACTTCTCTCTTTCGCTCGGATCTCTGGAAGGCGAACGCCAATCCCTCAGGTTTTTGAGGCCGACCCACCCCACAACCCACCACAAAGACTTTGGTTTCGGCTGGCCCGCCCTAAGCAAAGCGCGCCCTTGGCCGAATCACTTCACGGGGAATGGGAGAAGACACAAATGATCAACGCTCGATGGCGGAAGTGGACGATGGGCGCAGTGGCGGGGCTCGCTGCTGGCTGCACGGGAAGCAGCCCGACGCTGCCCGAATCACCGGCGATTCAGAACCGCGCCGAGCTGCTGACCTTCCAGGGTGGCAACGCGTGCCAGGACCTCGAGACGTACCTCGAGGACACCGCGGTGCTGCAGATGCGCACCCAGCTCGAAGCGCAGCGTGACCAGGTTCCGGGGTGGGGTTGGTGGGGCGGCGGTTGGAGGGGGGGGCTCGAGTTCGACTCGGCGGCGCCGAACGCAGGGGCAGGTGGCGAGAAGGCGGCCTCTTCGGCCCCCAGGGACTACACGACGACCAACAACCAGGTCGCAGGCGTCGACGAAGCCGACTTCATCAAGAACGACGGCACCCGCATCTTTGCGCTGTCGGGCGGCAAGCTCTACGCGTCGAAGTCGTGGCCCGCGAACGAGCTGCAGATTCTCGGCAAGGTTGCCGTCGAAGGGTACCCGCGCGAGATGTTCCTCGATGGCACCGACCGCGCTGTCGTCTTCTCGCAGGTGTTCCGCAAGTACGCGCTGCAGCCCGAGCTCGGCTTCAACTGTGACCCACTCAGCTGCGGCTACTACTACTCGAACGCCACCAAGATGACGGTGTTCGACGTCTCGGACATGGCCAAGATGAAGGTGGTCAACGAGTACGTGTTGCCTGGCTCGTACCAGAGCGCCCGAAAAATCGGCTCCTCTGTGCGCATGGTGATGACGGACAGCTTCCGTTTCCCGGCCGCGGTGAAGTTCTGGCCCGATTGGAACGAGAACCTCTGGAAGCCCGAGAACAAGGACAAGCTGAAGGCGACCTACGACACGATGATTGCCGACAACGAGAAGCTGATCCGCGCGCAGGTGCTGGCGGACTGGCTGCCTCCGGGGCAGGCGACCATCAACGGTCAGACGACGACGATGCCGCAGGACTGCGACAGCTTCAGCAAGGTGAACGCGCCGACGCGGCTCGGCCTGGTGACGGTGGCGACGCTGGACCTGAAGAACCCGGGCCCGGTCGTCGACCGCAACACCATTCTGGGCGAGTCGGGTGAAATCTACGCCTCGGCGAGCAACCTCTACGTGGCGACGCGCCACTGGTGGTGGTGGCCGAAGCCGGGCCAGAAGGACACGACGTACGTCCACAAGTTCGACATCAGCAAGCCCGAGAAGGCACGCTACGTCGCGTCGGGCACGGTCGATGGCCACATCGTTGATCAATTCTCGATGGACGAAAACGCCGCGGGCTACTTCCGGATGGCGACCACGCTGTCGACCCGCGTGCTCGACCCGAAGCAGCCGGACAACTGGTGGGGCGTGATGGAGACCACCAACCGCGTCAGCGTCACCCAGGAAAAAGAAGGCCGCCTCGTCGTCATCGGCCAGAGCGAAGAGCTCGCGAAGGGTGAGCGGATCATGTCGAGCCGCTTCATGGAAGACTCGGCCTACGTCGTCACCTTCCGGCAGACGGATCCACTGTTCACCTTCGACATGAAGGACCCGACCAACCCGAAGAAGGTCGGCGAGCTGAAGGTGCCGGGCTTCTCGAGCTACATCCACCCGATCGACAAGAACCACCTGCTCACCATCGGCACCTACATTCCCGAGAACAACACCGACTGGCGGGCGCGGGCGCTGCAGCTGGCCATCTTCGACGTCACCGACCTCGCCCACCCGAAGCAGACGTTCGTGCAGCTGGTCGGCACGGCGTACAGCTGGTCGGAAGCGCAGCACGAGCACAAGGCGTTCAACTACTTCCCGGCGAAGAAGCTGCTCGCGATTCCGTTCACCGACTGGTCCTACAACTACAAGAACAGCAACGAGTACTGGTCGAGCTTCATCTCGGACCTCCGCGTGTTCGAAGTCGACGTGACGAAGGGCTTCACCGCGAAGGGCGCCATCTCGATGCGAGACGTCTTCATGGTGAGCAACTACTACAACTGGTCGTACTACTGGACGCCGCAGGCCCGCCGCAGCGTGATGGCCGACGACTTCGTGTACTCGATTTCGGACGCCGGCCTGCGCGTGGCGAACATCGCCGACCTCAGCAAGCCGATCGCGACCGCGTACTTCGACCGCTACCTGGAACAGCGGTAACCGGGCGGCGTCAGCGGTAACCGGACGGCCCGCGAAGAGCCAGAAATACAGTTTCTTCACGCCAGCTCGGCCCTGTCGTGAGGGGAAGCCGGATGGGGCATGGTGCTCCATCCGGCTTGTTTTATTTGGACCATTGGTGACACCGTCGACCGATGGTCCCCGCCGATGTCGCGCTGAACCACTCGCAACTCTTTTTCACGCGCGTGCTGCCGCCGTCGGCGCGGGTGCTCGAGGTGGGGTGCGGCAACGGGCAGCTGGCGTGGCGGCTCGCGCACCTGGGGCACAGCGTGGTGGGCCTCGACATCCTCCTGCCGGCCGACCGCCCGAGCCACCCAGGGCTGCGCTTCGAGCAGTCGGACTTCTACCAGTACAAAGACGAGCCCTTCGATGCGGTGCTCTTCACTTCGTCGCTGCATCACCTGCACCCGCTTGACAAAGCGATTCGCCGCGCACGGAACCTGGTGAAGCCGTCAGGGCTGGTGGTGGTGGACGACCTCGACTTGCTCGCTCCGGACGTGGCGACGCTGCGCTGGCACTACGAGGCGCAGGCGCTGCTCACCCACGCGGGCGTGGTCGCGACCCGAGAGAGCGCACACAGCCATGAAGGCCACGCGCGACCCCAGCACCCGCCGAACGAGCAGCCGCTGGTGCGGTGGCAAGAAGAGCACGTGTATGCGCCGCCGCTGCATTCGGGCGAGGCGATGCTGCACGCGCTGCGGGCCGCGGGCGAGCTCCTCGAAGTGGCGCGCGTTCCGTACCTGTTCCGCTACTTCGCTTCGCTGCTCGCCACCGCACCGAGGGACGTGAACGTCACCGAGTGGATGCTCGCGACCGAGGAACGCCGGATAGCCGCTGGCAGCTTGAAGGCCGTGGGGCTGCGAGTCGTCTGCCGCGTCGGTTAGCCGTCTACTCGCGCGCGACGACGGTCGTGTAGACGGTGCCGGGGTGCACGAAGTTGATTCCGCCGTCGGCGATCAACGTCCAGCCGGCGTCGGCCGAGTACTCCCAGACTTCACTCTGCGGCTCCGGGAAAGAGTTGACCAGCGACATGCCGCCGAAGAGGAAGCGGCGATCAATCGTGCTGGCCCCGACGCCAAAACCGCGCGGCATCAAGTCGTTGCCGGGCAACTGGCGGCTCCACTCGACAGCGCCCGCATCGGTAGGGCCCAGCTGATAGAGGTCGCCCAGCACACCGCCGAAGTCACTGAAGCCGCCGTACAGGTGCAGCGGCAGTGCGTCGCCGAGGAAGGTGGCTCCCGTGCGGCCTTCCGGCGCGCCAGCCAGGGGCAGCGGCGTCCAGTTGCCGCCGTCGGCCGCCGGCTCGAACGCGTAGAAGTCGTTGGTGCTGGAGAAGTTGTCGTCGTACCCGCTGCCGACGATGAACCGCTTCGTCTCGCTGTCCCAGACGCCGGTGTTCAAGTACCGGCCATCAAAGGGGCCGCCCGATTCCGTGCGCTGCGTCCACGTCTTCGTCGGCACGTCGAACTGCCAGAGCTCGTTGTAGAGGAAGTTGTTGTTCGCGTCGGTGCCGCCGTACAGGTAGATGCGCCGCGTCGCCTTGTCCCAGCCGAACGCGAAGCCGTTGCGGTTCGTCGGGCCCGTGCCGACGGTGGTCAGCTTCTTCCACTCGGGCTGCGTGCCTCCGTCGCCGTCGCCGTTGAAGTCCAGCGCCCAGACAAAGAGGTCCGCCGGCGCGCCGCTGGTGGTGAAGCCGCCCCAGACGAGCATCTGGTTTCCCATCGCGTCCCACACCGCGAGGTGCGAGGCGCGCTGGCCCGGCTTGTCCATGCCGACCGGGGTGATGGCGCTCCACGCGTGGGTGTCGACGTTGAAGGTCGAGACCTGGTCTGTCATCAGCGACGAGTTGATGTTCAGAATCCCGCCGAAGAAGACGAGCTCGGGCGCGACGCACTTGCCGACCTTGCACTTGTAGCCGGCGGTGCATGCCATGCCGCAGACGCCGCAGTGGTCGAGGCTCGCCCGCAGGTCCGTCTCGCAGCCCGTCATCGCGTCCGCGTCGCAGTCGCCGTAGCCCACGTTGCACGCAGCGACCGTGCACGCGCTGCCCAGGCACTGGCCGGTGCCTTCGGAGACGAGGCACTTCTTGTTGCAGCCGCCGCAGTGGTCGTTGCTGCTGCGGGTGTTCGTCTCGCAGCCGTCGGTCGCCTTGCCGTTGCAGTCGCCCCAGCCCGCGAAGCAGCCGCTCTGCAGGCACTCGCTGCGCTCGCAGAAGACGTCGGCGTTCGCGGCCAGGCACAGGTTCGCGCAGGCGCCGCAGTTGCTCACCGACTCGGTGAGGTTCGTCTCGCAGCCGTCCTTCACCAGCTGGTTGCAGTTACCGAAGCCGGAGCTGCAGGTGATGCCGCAGACCCCGGCCGCGCAGGTCGCTGCGCCGTGCACCGTGCTGCAGAAGTTCGAGCAGGTGCCGCAGTGGGTGAGCGACGTCTGCACGTCGACGCACTTGCCCCCGCAGCACTTGTTCGGAGCGCACTGGGCGTCGGTGGTGCAGGTGTTGGGCTTCGGCTGACTGCCGCAAGCCACGAGAAGCAAAACGGAGGGGACGAGGAGGAGTGCGCGGTTCATTTGAGCTTGGAGACCTGGCCTTCGAGGCGGGCAATCGTCTTGTCGTTGCGCTGACCCGCCGGCAGGGCCTTCGCGTAGGTGACCGCGTCGGTGAGCAGCAGTTTCTGCGCTGCCACGTCGCCTTTCTTGGCGAGAATCGAGGCCTTCGTTTCCATCACCCGAACCTTGCGCGGACCGTACACCTTGCCCAGTGCGCGGTCGGCCGCGGTCAGTGCCTCGTCGAGCCTGCCCAATTCACGGTAGGCGACGGCAAGGCGGGCGGGCGGGTTGTAGTCGGTGGGCAGCTCGGCCTCGGACTTCGTCAGCGCCGCAACGACGCGCTGAGGTTGGCCGGACGCGAGGGCGGCGCTGAGGCGGTGCGGGTCGAACACGGCGCGGGCGGCCGGCGTCGGGGCCTTCGCCGCTTCGGCCTCGAGGAAGTCGAGCCAGGCCTTCGCGAGCACCGTGCTGCCCTTCTTGTCGCCCTTCTCGGTGAGGAAATCGACCATCGCCTCGTACAGGCCGCTGCGGTCGTCGGCGAGCACGCCTTCGGTCGTGAGCGCGTCTTCGCCCAGCGCATAGAGCTGCTCGCCCGCGTCGAGCTTCCACGGCTCTTTCGCGTCGGCCGAGGCCTGGCACGAGAGGCCCAGGTAGACGGCGTTCAGGTAGCTGGGGCCCCTGGGGAGCTTCGGCGCCTCGGCGAGCGTCACGTCGACGCAGTCTTTGCTCGCCTTGCTCTGGCTCAGCACCGTCAACAGCGACTCCACCGTGCGGGCTCGGCGCGGGTGGTCTTCCTTCATCAGCTTCAGTGCGTCGCGGTAGGCGGTGATGGCCAGGGGCAGCTTCTTCTCGCCATACAAACGGTCGGCCTGGGCCAGCTTCTGCTCGGCTGAGCCCTTCGCCTGGGTCGCGACCTTCATCGCTTTCTCGCCGTCGTCGAGCAGCTTGTTCAACTGCTCCACCGTCGCGCTGCCGAGCCACTTCAGCACCACCGTCTCTTTCGCCGGGTCGACCACGAGCAGCGTCGGCCAGACGTCGATGGGGTACTTCTGGAGGAAGGGGGCGCTCTTCTCTTTCTCGGTGTCGATGCTCAGGAACACGTAGCGCTGGCCGTTGGCGAGCAGCTCGGGGCGGTTGAAGACGTGCTCCTTCATGAAGACGCAGGTGTGGCACCAGGGCGCCCACGCATCGATGAACAGCGGCACCTTGCTCTTCTTCGCCATCGCGACGGCGGTGGCGTAGTCGTCTTCGATGAAGGGCAGCCCGCCGTTGGCCGCCAGCAGGGACACGAGCACCAGACCAGTCATGGCGCACGGCTTACCACGCTGCCGTGACGGCTACTTCTTCTGGCCGTCGAGGAAGATGGCGACCTTCGGCAGGAAGTCGGCGCCCAGCGGCTTCTCGACGAAAGCGTCGGCGCCGATTTCCAGCGCCAGCTCGCGCAGCGACGCGGAGTCTTCGTCAGCGACCACCACCACCGGAATATTCCGGGTGCCCAGGCCCGTCTTCAAGAGGCTGAGCAGCTCGAGGCCATTGTGCTGCGCGACGTCGAGGACGATGAGGTGCGGCCTTTCTTTGCGCGCGCGGGCGACGATGCTGGCTGGTGAATCAGAGAGGACGGTGAGGTCCAGCTCATCGCCGACCTGCGACAGCGTCTTGGCCAGCTCGGGGTTACCGTCAGACACGAGGATGAGGCGCTTCACAGGGCCGATAGCCTAAGCGAACTTTTCCCTTCACACCCACAAAGCGCGATCAACCGAGCGCCAGTGCGTGAAGGTGGCATTCAAGGCGACCGACATCGGCAGCTCGCCGTCGCGAGGAAAACGCTGGGCCCCGGCGAGGCCGGTGAGCGGAAGTGTCTCCCACACGCGCACCCGGGGCAGCCCGGCGCGGTGGGCCTCTGCCTGGGCGGCCTCGAGAAGGGGGGCCGCGGCCTCTGCGTCTGGCGCGTCGAGCCACAACACCAGCAGCTCGTCGCTCTTGAACTGCGCCGTCCACCACGCGGTGCCGGATGCGGTGCGGGCACCGTAGTGACGAAGCGGAGGGAGCGAGAGAAGCCGCGCGTAGAGGCGGCTGCGCAGGTGGTGCCAGTCGAGCTGAAGGGTCGATGGTTGGAGTACCAACGAATTGGACGGCGCGGCGATTCGCGGCGGCGTGGGCAGCGGGGCAGAGAGCCACTCGACCTCAGCGACGGACTCCATCGGTGGCAACACCCAGTCGAACGCCGGCTCGGCCCGAAAGCCACTGCGCTCGTACAGCGAAGCGCCGACGTCGGAGAAGAGGACGAGGCCCTGCGCCGTCTCTCGCGTCTTCAACGCCGACTGCAGCGCGAACATCAGCCGGTTCGCGTGGCCCTTGCCGCGGTGCTTCTCTTCCGTGAAGACGCTGGCGATCGCGTAGCTCTCGCCGTCCACGCCCGAGACGTGGCTTGCGTTTCGAAACGTCTCGCACGAGCTCAGCACCTCGCCGCCGTCGCCAAGGAGCCACGTCTCCATTCCCTGCTGCGACCATGGGTGAGCGCGCAGGGCCTGCTCGCGCTCGAGGTATTGGGGCAGGGTGAGCCGCGTGCCCCACTCGGCAAAGGTGACTTCGTCGCGCGCGCGCTTCTCGGCAAAGGTGGCGAGACGAAGCGCGGTCGTCACGGCCGGCGGCCCACCGGCGTGCTGCGCGGCAGCTGCACCAGCAGGTGTCCGCCCGCTTCCTGGCGCATCACGACGAAGAGCGCGTCGTCGGTGATGGCGAGGTCGACCACCGGCTGCGGCAGCTGCGCGACGACGGTCTGCTTGAGGCCCTTTGTGTCGACGTGGCTGACGGTGGTGCCCAGCGAGAACCAGACATCGTCGCCGCCCTGGGTGACGTGGTCGATTTCGCCCTTCGCGAGCACGTGCGAGGCGCCGTCGGCCTCGACGCGCAACACCTCGGGCGCGCCGACGACGGGGTGGCGGAAGGTGAGCGCGCCGGCCTCGAGCCACAACGGCCCATCGGCGCGGGTCGAGACGAGCTTCGCCTCGCCGCCCTCGACCGAGACCTGCCAGAGGTCTGCGGGGTAGCCGGCGATCCACGCGGCCGTCTTTCCATCGGTGCGCGTCTCGGTCGGCCGCACCTGCTGGCCCGCGAGCACCTTGACCCGCCCGTTGCTCAGCGAGACGGTGACAATCGCCCCCTCTGCGGCGCTCGAGAACAGGTCGAGGTCTTTGGGGACGAGAGCGGCGACGAGCACGTCGCCCGACACGCCCAGCGCCGTCAGTCGTGCCTTCGGAAACTTCACCACGCCCTTCGCGGCGCCGCCCGTCACGGCGTCGACGGAATACACGGCGCCGCCTTCGGCCCAGTAGAGGCGGGTGCCGCTGACCGCGATTCCGACCACGCCCGGCCGGTGCACCGCGATTGCCTTCGGACCTCTTTCGACTGAAATCCGCAGCAGCGTCTGCTTCGCGCCCTGCTTCCCTTCTTCCGTGACCAGGAACATCGCGTCGCCGTGGGGCAGCGCGTTGCGGGCGAACAGCGGGCCTCCGAGAATCGCCTTCGCGTCGGGCACCTCGAAGTCGGCGGGCAGCAGCGCATCTTTCGCAAACCCTGCGAGCTCGGCGTTCGAGACGCGCAGCGCCTCGTCATCGGCTGGGAGGTCGGGCAGCGGCTCGGTGGTGGCGAGCTCCTGGGGGCTCAGCGCGGCGGGCGGCGGCGCGACGGGAGCGACCACCTTCTCGCGAGGGTGGCGGCGGGCCCACTCGGAGCCGGTGGCGCCGAGCACGATGCAGACGAGGCCGGCGACGAGAAAAGTCGGGAAGCGCATGTCCTTCCGACTAGTCCGTCTGCGCCATCACCGCACGAACTTCTCAGCCGGCTTCGGCGCGGGCGACCATCGGCCAGCACTAGAAACAGAGCTTGTCGAAAATCACGTTGAGGCACGAGCCGTTGCAGCAGTCGGCGCTGGTCGCACACCGGTCTCCTGAGACGCCGCAGTAGCAGACCTGGCCCGTGCCTTCGGGAGGCGCGCGGCACGTGTACGGAGCAGGCCGGCACATCGCCGCCGTCGTGCAGCCGTCGTAGCAAAGGCCCGTCTGGTCCCCGCCGTTCACGTACCCGCACACCCCGTCGCCGCCGCAGGTTCCCCCTTTGCGGCACAGCCCCTGGCAGTAGCCCCCGTTGCCGCTGCCCTTGAGGCAGTAGCCCGTCTCACAGTCGGTGTTGTTGCTGCAGGCGCTGCCGAGCTTCGGTTTGCCCTTGTCCTTCGCCTCGCAGAGCTTGCTCCACGGGTTGCAGCCGTAGTTGCTGCCCGCGATGCCACAGTCGGCGTCCGAGTCGCACAGCGGGACGCACGAGTCAGGCGCGTCGATGTCGTCGTCGTGGCACGCGTAGCCCTGGCGGCAGCCGCCCGCGCACGTCTTCCGGCAGAACTTGCCGAATTGGTCGGTGACGCACGTGCTGGTCGTGTTGTTCGAGCAGCCCGTCGAGACGCCCGTGTCGACATCGCGGGTACACCCGGTGCCCGAGACGCAGGCGCCCGACGGCCAGCCGGTGGTGGCTTCAGTGCGGCAGATGGCGCCGACACACTGCGCGCCCGCGCTGCACGGCTTTCCATCGGCGAGGCTCACGCAGGCGGCGTTTCCGCTGCAGGCGGCGTCGGCGCAGTCGACCTGTCGGTCGCAGTTGTTGTCGATGCCGTCGCTGCAGTTCTCGACGCCGGTGGCGAAGCAGTCGAGGTCTGCGCAGTCTTTGAGGCCGTCGCCGTCGTTGTCGAGGCCGTCGGTGCAGGCCGTCTCTTTCTTGATGCTCGCCTGGCAAACGCAGCCGACGCCGCAGCTGCCGCCGTTGCAGTCGGAGTCCTGGCAGTCGCGGAAGCCGTCGTTGTCGTTGTCGATGTTGTCGCCGCAGTTGCCGGCTTCGGGGCCCGCGGGGTTTCCGCAGCCGGCCGCGCCGGTGCAGTCGGGCATGTCGGCGCAGTCTTTCGTGCCGTCGTTGTCGTTGTCGATGCCGTCGCCGCAGAGGACTTCGCGCTTCGCTCCGCCCGAGCAGGTGCAGCCGGCGCCGCAAGAGGTGCCGTCGCAGTCGGGGTTGTCGAGGCAGTCGATTTTCGTGTCGCCGTCGTTGTCGACGCCGTCGGTGCAGTTGGTCTCTTTCTTCTTCAGGCTCTCGCAGGTGCAGCCGGCGCCGCACGAGACGGCGACGCACTCGGTGTCGGCGCAGTCGATGGCGGTGTCGCCGTCGTTGTCGACGCCGTCGGTGCAGTTCACTTCTTTCTTGAGCCCGCCGTTGCACACGCAGCCTGCGCCGCACATCGCGGTCATGCAGTCGCTGTCCATGCAGTCGATTTTGGTGTCGCCGTCGTTGTCGAGGCCGTCGGCGCAGTTCGCCTCGGTCTTCGTCGCGTTGGTGCAGAGGCAGCCGACGCCGCAGCCAAGGCCCGTGCAGTCGGAGTCCGCGCAGTCCGTCTTCGTGTCGTTGTCGTTGTCGAGGTTGTCGGTGCAGTCGGCCTCGCCCTTCGTGCCGCCGTCGGTGCACGCGCAGCCGGCGCCGCACGCCTGGCCGAGACAGGTGCGGTCTTTGCAATCGGCGAAGCCGCTGTTGTCGTTGTCGAGCGTGTCGTCGCAGTTGCCGAGCTCAGGGCCGCCATCACCGCAGCCCATCATGCCCGCGCACTCGAGGTCCGCGCAGTCGACCTTGCCGTTGCGGTTGTCATCGACGCCGTTGCCGCAGGTCTCGACCTTGATGCAGAACGGGTCGGCGAGGCAGTCGAGGTCGTCGCAGTCGACTTTGCCGTCGCGGTTGTCGTCGATGGTGTTGCGGCAGTCTTCGATGATGCGCTCGCACACGGGCGACGAGAAGCACGTCGGATCCGCGCAGTCGGTTTTCCCGTCGTCGTTGTCGTCGACCCCGTTCCCACAGACTTCCTGCTTCGGCTTGGGAGTGACGGGCGCAGAGCAGGCGCCGAGGACGACGAGAAAAATCAGGAGCAGGGCGCGCGGAAACACCGGCGCGTTTCTATCCCGAAATCAGCTGGCCTGCTTGGGTGGGTCTCTTATAGAGCCGCCCAATGAAAACCATTTTGTCGGGGTGTCTACTCGTCGCGACGTCGGCCTTCGCCCAGCTGCAGCTTCCCGCTCCGAGCCCGGCGGCCGGGGTGAAGCAGACCGTCGGTCTGACCGACATCAGCATCGAGTACTCGAGCCCGTCGGTGAAGGGCCGCAAGGTCTGGGGAGACCTCGTGCCGTTCGAGAAGCCGTGGCGCGCGGGCGCGAACGCCGCGACGAAAATCACCTTCAGCAAGGACGTGACGTTCGGCGGCAAGCCGGTTCCCGCGGGCACGTACAGCATCGTCGCGCACCCGACCGCGAAGGCCTGGCAGATTGCCTTGAGCAAGGACCTCGGCCTCTGGGCCGGTGGGAA
Organism: Myxococcales bacterium; assembly: GCA_038206395.1. Taxonomy (GTDB): domain Bacteria; phylum Myxococcota; class Myxococcia; order Myxococcales; family Myxococcaceae; genus JAGSPQ01. The sequence goes on from JBBRAX010000042.1 coordinate 38,597, forward strand.
GCAGTACGACGCGAAGGATGACCTCGTGCGCGTGCCGGCCACCACCGCCGCGATTCCGAGCCGCGACCGCCTCGCCTACCTGTTCTCGAACACCACCGACACCGACACGTCGCTGGACCTCGAGTGGGAAAAGATGCGCATCTCGGTTCCCATCAAGACGGGCACCGCCGAGCAGGCCGCGCAGAACATCAAGGACGCGATCGAGAACGCGTGGCGCCCGCACGCGAACGCCGCTCGCTACCTCAACGACAACTCGAAGGACCAGGCGACGGCGCTGAAGTACGTCGACGCGTCGATCGCGATCGACAACAACTGGTTCAACAACTGGGTGAAGGCCGAGATTCTCAACAAGCAGGGCAACGTCGCCGAGGCGCGCAAGCACGCTCAGGTGGCGATGGACCTCGGCACCAAGGACCCGAACTTCTTCTTCAAGGACGCGGTCGCGAAGGCGCTGGCGACCTGGAAGGCGAAGTAACCGCCCGGTAGAGCGCCTCGTAGCGGTCAATCGCAGGACCCAGCTGGAACCGCGCGAGCACATTCGCGCGGGCCCGCTGGGAGTACGCCTTCAAATCGCCGAGCAGGGTGAGCGCGTGCGCGGCCATCGCCGCCACGTCCCCTGGTGGCGCGAGCAGCCCCGTTTCCCCTTCCACCACCAGCTCGGGAATTCCGCCGATGCGGCTGCCCACCACGGGCACGCCACAGCTGAGCGCTTCGAGCGCCGCGAGGCCGAAGCTCTCGAGCTCACTGGGAAGCAGGAAGACGTCACACGCCGCGAGCACCGCCTCGAAGTCGTCGCGCTCGCCGAGGAAGGCGACCCGGTCTTCCAGCCCCAGCGCCTTCACCTGCGCCTCGGCTGCCGCGCGCTCGGGCCCATCGCCCACCAGCACCATATGCGCGGGGCGCTTGAGGTTAACCGCGGCGAAAATCGAGACGACATCGGCGATGCGTTTGACCGGGCGGAAGTTCGAGACGTGGACGAGCGTCGGTGCGTCGTCGTTGAACAGCGCCCTGAGCGGAGACTTGTCGCCCGTGGGAACAAACCGCGTGGTGTCGACGAAGTTCGGAATCACTTCGATGGGCAGCGAGTCGGGCAGCTCGAGCTTCTGCCAGGTGGCGCGGCGCAGAAACTCAGAGGGCGTGGTGACGGCGTCGCTGCGCTGCACCGAGTAGCGGGTGATGGGCAGGTGGCTCGGGTCAGAGCCGACGAGCGTGATGTCGGTGCCGTGCAGGGTGGTGACGATGCGGGGGGCCTTGCTGCCCATCACCTCGGCAGCCATCCACGCCGCGGTCGCGTGGGGCACTGCGTAGTGCACGTGCAGCAGGTCGAGCCGCTGCGCGGTGGCGACTTCAATCATCTTCGACGCCAGCGCGATGGGGTACGCGCTCGAGTCGACCAGCGAGGGGTACTGGCTCTGCGCGACTTCGTGGAAGGAGACGTTGGTCGCCCGCTGCAGTCGCACCGGAAGTGCGCGGGCGATGAAGTGCACCTGGTGGCCGCGGGCGGCCATCGCCAGGCCAATCTCGCTCGCAATCAGGCCGCTGCCGCCGAAGGTGGGAAAGCAGGTGATGCCGAGGTTCATGGAAAGAAGAGTGGTCTGCTGAAGGTGTTTCGCCGGTAGTGGTCCAGTGGGTCGGCGAGCCCTGGAGTTTCACGGCACACGTACGGTTCTCCGAAAGCGACGCCGATTTGCGCGCCGTACAGCTGGTCTCGGGCGATGAGCGCCGGCAGCGACAGCGGTGAGCCGACCAGCGTCGCGGGGCCGGGCGTCGCGGGGTCGACCTGGCTGCCGTAGCAGCGCACCGCCGCCATCTTCTTTGGGTGTGAGGCGCTGACGTCGATGACGACCGTCGGCTGCCCGAGGTGGCGCATCGGGTAGTAGAGGACCTGGCGAGGGGTGAAGGCGGGGCCGTCGGCTGCCTTCTGCACTCCGGCGAAGAAGAGGGCGCGGGTCAGCAGCACCGACGCGGCGCTGTGGTCAGGGTGGCGCTCTTCTTCCCAGGGCACGGCGACCAGCTCTGGGCGGAGGCGCCGCAGCAGCGCGACGAGCGCAGTGAGGTCTCCGTTCGGGTCGATGCCCGCGTCGGGGAGCCCGAGGTTCTCGCGCAAGGTCAGCCCGAGGGTCTTCGAAGCGGCGGCCGTTTCGGCGGCGCGGCCCTCAGGGGTGCCGCGCGAGCTCTTTTCTCCGCGGGTGAGGTCGATGATTCCCGTGCGGTGGCCGGCGTCGGCGAGCTTCGCGAGCAGGCCTCCGCAGAAGAGCTCGGCGTCATCTGGGTGGGGTGCGAAGGCGAGCAGCTCGAGGCCGTACGTCATGGGGTGAGGTCCTCCTGCTGCCCTTCGAAAGGGACGACCGTCTTCATCACCAGGGAAATGAACGCCCGGGTACCGTACTTCGCGGCGTAGTACGGCAGGCCGTAGACGCGCTCTTGCGGCTCGCCGTTGGGCAGCAGCTGCACGCGCAGCGCAGCGAGGCGATCAATCGCAGGCTTGTCTTTCGCGGCCAGGGTGCGGCCGACCTTCGAGGCCAGCTTGCCGATCGCGAACCGGATGGTCGCCGAGGTCTGCTCGAGGTTCTTCTTCAGCGCGGGGTCGATCTTCAGCAGCGACGCGCGCTCGTTCGACAGCTCGGCCTCGAGGGCTTTAATCAGCCGCGCCTCGAGTGAAGCGGCGGCCGGGTGGGTGACCGGCTTGTCCAACGCGTCCGCGGTCAGGCCTGCTTCCTTCAAAAGCGTGCGCGTCCGCTCTTCGAGGATTCGGAACCGCGAGCGCAAGACCAGCATCGGCATTGGCAGGTTCAGCAGCTCGTACACACCCGAGAGCTGCGAGAAGTACGCGAGCTCGCCGGGGCCTCCGACGTATGCGGCCGTCGGGAGCAACGTGTCCTGGAGGATGGGCCGGAGCAGCGCCGAGGTCGTGAAGCGGCGCGGATCCGCGTTCATCAGCTCCTCGGTGCTCAGCGTCGCCTCGTGCCCGAACAGCGCCCACTCGGTGGCGGGAGAGGGAGCGGAGAGAGAAGAGGAAGAAGAGAGAGAAGAGGAAGAAGAGGAAGAAGAGGGAGAAGAGGGAGAAGAGGGAGAAGAGGGAGAAGAGGGAGAAGAGGGAGAAGAGGGAGAAGAGGGAGAAGAGGGAGTTCCGTTCATCCCGAGAGAAGTCGAGGGATGAGCCTCCGCAGTGCCCCGTGCCGAGTGAGCGGGCTGTTCGTGTGGAGCTGAAGGAGGACTCGCAGAAGCTGGTACCGGGGCACCCAGGTGGCTCATCCCTCGACTTCTCTCGGGATGAACGGATCTCCTTCTCCCTGCTCCTTCCACTCCTCCTGCTCCTTCCACTCCTCCTGCTCCTTCCACTCCTCCTGTCCCTGTCCCCATCCGTTGACCCAGAACCTCGAGAGGATCCACGCGGTACCGCGGGCCGTCGATGGCGTCGGGAGAGAAGAAGCTCAGCGGCGCGCCGGGGCGAACGTGCACCTGCTCGCTGAAGCCGAAGCGGGTCAGCGCGGCGCCGCGCACCGTGAGGACGTCGCAAATCGCCTTTGCCTTCTCGAGCGCGAGGCGATGAACCGGTGCTGCGTGCTCAGCGAGTCCGCGCGGGTCCAACAACACCAACCCTTCTTCGGCGAAGAGCTCCGCGACGACCTCGGCGAACGCGTCGGGCATCGTGCGCCCGGGCCGATACGCGCGCTCGAACAAGCCGAGCAGCTCTTCCGCGTGTGGCAGGGCGCCCAGCTGGTCTCGCAGCGTCTTCAGCGCACCCTCGACGCCTTCGTCCATCGTCACGTGCGCCAGCGGCACGCGCGACTTCTCGGGCTCGGCGAAAGGCAACTGCACCTTCACCGGGCCGGGCAGGAAACAATGATCAACCTCCGGCAAGTCGTGGTCCTCGTTCTGAACCCAGAACACCGGCACCACCGGCCGCCCCGTCTGAATCGACAGCTGCCGCGCCGCAGCGATCGCCGTCGCCGCCTTGTAGACAGTGAACAGCGGCCCCAGGAAAAGCCCGACCTGCTGACCTGTGACGACCACCGCCGCTCCGGGCATCGCGAGCAGCCGCAGGTTTTCATCGCGCGCGGCGCTGGGCGCGTACGCCGCGTTCTGCCGAACCAACGCCGCGGCGAGCGATGGAGGAACGCAACGGGTCACCGCGTTCTCGACGGCCGTCTTCCGGTCTTCCGAACGACGGAACGAGTCGGGGAGGAACCGCAGCGCGCGCTGTTCGCCGCCGAGCCACGCAGCAAAGAACGAAGAAGTCACCGTGCGACTGTTAGCAGGTAGGTTCCGCCGCCTCGATGCCCATCTTGCTCGTGACCGCCCTGATGCTTTCCGCCTCGTCTGCGCTCACGTCCGGAGAAATCGCCGCCCGCATCCAGCGGCTCGGCACCACCGGCAGCGTGCTCTACGTCGCCGCACACCCCGACGACGAGAACACCCGCTTCCTCGCCTGGCTCGTCGGCGCCAAAGGCGTCCGCGCCGGCTACCTCTCGATGACCCGCGGAGATGGCGGGCAGAACCTCATCGGCACCGAACAGGACTCGCTGCTCGGCCTCATTCGCACCAACGAACTGCTCGCCGCCCGCCGCATCGATGGCGCCGAACAGTTCTTCACCCGCGCCCGGGATTTCGGCTTCTCGAAGACCGCCGCCGAGACGCTGCGGCTGTGGGGCAAAGACGAAGTGCTCGCCGACGTCGTGCTCGCGATTCGCCGGTTCCGCCCCGACCTCATCGTCACCCGCTTCACCACCCTGCCGCCGAACCACGGCCACCACACCGCGTCCGCCCTGCTCGCCGCCGAAGCCTTCGAGGCCGCCGCCGACCCGAAGCGCTTCCCCGAGCAGCTGAAGGAAGTCTCGGTCTGGAAGGCCGACCGCCTCATCAACAACGTCTCGACCTGGAACCTGCCCCCGAAGGCCGACCTCTCGATGCACCTCAAGCTCGACGTCGGCGCGTACGAGCCGCTGCTGGGCAAGTCATACGGAGAGCTCGCCGCCGAGAGCCGCAGCCAGCACAAGAGCCAGGGCTTCGGGGTCGCCGCCGAGCGCGGCCCGCTGCTCGAGTACTTCTCTCCACTCGCCGGCACGAAGCCGAAGGCCGACATCTTCGAAGGGCTCGAGCTCGGCTGGAAGCGCTTCAAAGGCACCGAGGCCGTCGTGAAGGCCGCCGCCGAAGTCGCCGCGAAGTTCGACGCGCGCGCGCCGCACAAGAGCCTCCCTGGACTCGCTGCCCTGCACACCACGCTCTCTGCGCTGCCTGACGACAACGCGTACAAGGCGCTGAAGCTTCGCGAGACCGAAGGCCTGATGGCCGCGTGCGCCGGGCTGTTTCTCGAAGTGCGCGCCGCTGAGCCGGTGGCCGCTCCCTCGGCCGCAGTGAAGCTCGACGTCACCGCGCTGAACCGTTCGCCCGCCGCGCTGAAGCTCGTCAGCGTCACCGTGCCCGGCGCAGAAGCGCTGACCGTCAACTTAGCGCTCGCCGAGCAGGTGCTCTTCAAACAGTCTGCGACCGCCACGCTTCCCGCGACTGCGCGGATAACCACCCCCTACTGGCTGCGGCTTCCGGGCACACCGGGGCTCTTTGCGCTCGAGCCGGAAGACGCGCCGATGACGGGCTTCCCCGAAGCGGGCCCGGCGCTGGCGGCGACTTTCGTGGTCGAGGTCGCGGGCCGGAAGCTGAGCCTCGTGCGTCCCGTCGTGTACGGGTGGACGGACCCTGTGAAGGGCGAGCTGTCTCGCGCGTTCGAGGTCGCTCCGGAAGTGACGGCGACCCTCGAGCGCGACGTGCTGATGTTCGCCAATGGCAAATCACAGAAGGTCGGCCTGACGGTCGCGGCGGGCCGCGCGAAGGTGGCGGGCCAGGTGAAGCTCGAGCTCGAAGCGGGGTGGACGTCGAAGCCCGCGTTCGTCGCCTTCGACCTCGCCGCCCGTGGTGACGAGCAGGCGGTGAGCTTCGAGGTGACGCCGCCGAAGAACGCGACCGCCAGGGCGAAGCTCAAGGTCCTCGTCGAGCACGACGGAAAGTCCGAGTCGTGGCGGGTGAAGAACATCAACCACGACCACCTGCCGCTGCTGACCGTGCGCCAGCCTTCGGAAGCGACGCTGGTGCCCGTCACGCTCGCGACCGGCGTGAAGAAGCTCGCGTACATCCCCGGGCCTGGCGACAAGGTGGCCGAGAGCCTGGCCGCGGTTGGCTACGACGTGACGCTGCTTCCCGAAGCGCGGCTCGCGACCGAGAAGCTCGAGGCCTACGACGTGATTCTCGTCGGGGTGCGCGCCTTCAACGCAGACCCACGCCTCGCCCTGCACCGCGACCGCTTGCTCGACTACGTCGCCAAGGGCGGCAACCTCGTCGTTCAGTACAACACCAACAGCCGCGTCGGCCCGCTCAACGCGTCGCTCGGCCCGTACCCACTCGAGCTTGGCCGCGACCGCGTCACCGACGAGACGGCCGCGATGAACACAGTGACGAAGAACGAGGCGCTGCTGAACGCTCCGAACAAGCTGACGCCGGCCGATATGGAAGGCTGGGTGCAGGAACGCGGCCTCTACTTCGCGACGAAGTGGGACGAGAAGTATCGCCCCGTCTTCGAGCTCAAAGACCCCAACGAAGAGCCGCTGCGCGGAAGCCTGCTGGTCGCGAAGCACGGCAAGGGCACCTTCAGCTACACGGGCCTCTCGTTCTTCCGGCAGCTGCCCGCGGGCGTCCCCGGCGCGTACCGCCTGCTCGCCAACCTGCTTGCCCAATGAGCGCACCCGAAGAGAAGCGCCCCGAGCTCGATGACGCGCCGCCGCTGCTCGGCACGTGGCGCAACATCTACCTCGCCGTCGTCGGCGCGCTGGCCCTCTACATCCTCGGGCTCTGGCTCTTCGGCAAGGTCTACGCGTGACGCTGCTCGACTGGGTGGTGCTCGCGGGCACGACGCTCTTCATCGTCTTTTGGGGGCTGTGGCGCACGAAGGTGAGCACCAGCGAGAACTTCTTCCGCGGCGACTACGCGCTGAAGTGGCCGACCATCGGCCTGTCGGTGATGGCGACCCAGGCGAGCGCAATCACCTTCCTCTCGGTTCCGGGGCAGGCGTACGAAGACGGGCTTCGGTTCATCCAGTTCTATTTCGGGATGCCACTGGCGATGGTGGTCATCAGCGCCGTCTTCATTCCCATCTACTACCGGCTCAAGCTCGTCACCGCGTACCAGTACCTCGAGGCCCGCTTCGACCTGAAGACGCGGCTCTTCGGCGCGTTTCTGTTTCTGATTCAGCGCGGCCTCGCGTCGGGCATCACGCTCTATGCGCCGGCAATCATCCTCTCGGCAGTGCTCGGCTGGCAGCTGGAGCTGACCATTCTCGTCATCGGCGTCGTCGTCATCGTCTACACGGTTACCGGCGGCTCGAACGCGGTGAGCCAGACGCAGAAGCAGCAGATGGTGGTGATGATGGGCGGGATGGTGGTCGCAGGCATCGTCATCCTCTGGCGGCTGCCGCCCGAAGTGTCGGTGGGTGAGGCGATGAACATCGCGGGAGCGTTCGGCCGCATCAACCCCGTCAGCGTCTCCTTCGACTTCGAAGACCGCTACAACCTCTGGTCCGGCCTCGCGGGCGGCTTCTTCCTCGCGCTCTCGTACTTCGGCACCGACCAATCGCAGGTCGGCCGCTACCTCGCGGGCAAGTCGATTGCCGAGAGCCGGCTCGGGCTGCTCTTCAACGGCGTCCTCAAAATCCCGATGCAGCTGCTCATTCTCGGCGTCGGCATTCTGGTCTTCGTCTTCTACCAATTCACGCCGCCGCCGCTGCTGTTCAACGCGGCGCTCGAAGCGAAGGTGCGTGCGTCGTCGCAGGCCGCGGCGCTGTTGGAAATCGAGACGCGGTGGGTGGCGCTGCAGGCCGAGAAGAAGACGCAGGTCGAAGCGTTTCTGGCCGCCGAGAGAGCGAATGATGCGCCCACCGCTGACGGCCTGCGCGCGTCTTTGAAGGCCAGCGCACTGAAGGCCAACGCGCTGCGCACCGAAGTGAAGGCAGTCGTGGCGAAGGCGGTGCCGGGCGCCGAGGTGAAGGACTCCGACTACATCTTCATCACCTTCGTGAAGCGCTGGCTGCCCAGTGGCCTGTTCGGCCTGCTCATCGCCGTCATCCTCGCCGCCGCGATGAGCAGCATCGCCAGCGAGCTCACCGCACTCGGAGCGACCACCACCGTCGACTTCTACCGCCGCGTCTTCAAGCGCGAGGCGACCGAGAAGCACGCGCTGATGGCGTCGAAGGGCTTCACGATTCTCTGGGGCGTGGTGGCGATCTGCTTCGCCACCTTCGCGTCGCTGCTCGACAACCTCATCCAGGCCGTCAACATCCTCGGCTCCATCTTTTATGGCACGGTGCTCGGGCTCTTCCTGGTCGCGTTCTTCGTGAAGCGGGTGCAAGGCAACGCGGTCTTCGTCGCCGGCGTGCTGTCGCAGGGCACCGTGCTCGCGCTCTTCGCTTTCACGAAGATTGGCTACCTCTGGTTCAACGTCATCGGCTGCACGCTGGTGGTGACGCTGGGCCTGCTGCTGCAGCGGGTGCTGCCCACTAACGCAGCCAACCGTCCCCTTCCCCAGTGACGAGGAAACCGCCGAAGGGCTCGGGTGCCCCGTCGGCGGTGAAGCGGTAGCGAAGGGCGAAGGTCTTCGAAGAGAACCGGCCGCGCTCGCTCACCTGCGCGAACGCCGCGTCCGACTTCTCGCCGTCGACGACCAGCATGCCGTCTGTCGTCCACGCGCAGAGCTTCACGTCGTCGAGCAGCTGCCCCGCCTGCGCGCGGCCTGCCGCATCGGCGGCGGCGTCGTTGATTCGCAGCAGGTCCATCTTCGTCGCGCCCTGCGTCATCAAGAAGGGCGTGAAGGGCGCGGCCGCGACGGCGTGACGAAGCGCGGTGCCCGCGAGCGCGAACAGCCGAGCGTCTGGGTCGAGGCAGAACCTGGCGTCGTCGTCGCGCACGTACCGCGACGCCTCCACGCCTTCGCCGAGCATCAGCTGGCCCCCTGGAAGAACGCTGACGGCCTGGCGTTCGACCTTCGAGGCCGAGGCCTGGTCGGTGACGAGCACGTCGCCCTCGAGTCGCCACGTCAGCAGCACCCGGGTGAGGCCAGCAGGCGTGACGGTCGACTGCACCAGGTCGCCATGCGACGTCAGCTCGAGCGCGTGCTCTCCGTAGCGACGACGCGCGGCGAGGTCATCGACCGCGAGCCGCCACCTTCCGACCAGCGCCTCGCGGTTCAGACGCGGATGCCCAGCGATTGCGCCGTGCTCGCGCAGGCGCCGCTGCCGAACGACGGCACGTTCGAGACGCCGAGCAGCTTGAGAATCTCGAGGTGCAGGTCAGACAGCGGGCGTCGCGTCGCGGGCACGATTTCCTGGCCGAACTTGAGGTCGGCGCCCGCGCCGCAGAGCAGCATCGGCAGGTTCTCACCCAGGTGCACGTTGCCGTCCGACATGTCCGAGCCGTAGAGCACGAGCGTGTCGTTCAGCAGGTTCGCTGCTTTCAGCTTCTCGAGCAGGTCGGCGAGCAGGCCCACCTGGACGCGGTTGATCTGCGTGAGGCGGCTGATCGACCCCGCGTTGCCGAGGTGGTGCGCGCACGCGTGGTGGCCGTTTCCTGAGCCCAGCTGCTCGGCGAAGTCCATCGCTTCCGAGACGCCCGGCCCGTACATGAAGGTCGCGACGTTGGTGAGACCGCACTGCATCGCGAGCACCACCATCGTGTGCATCAACTGGAACCGCAGCACGTAGTTACCGTTCGCGTTCGAGAAGTCTGCGGTGGGCGGGGTGAGGGTCGGGTTGCAGGTGAAGCCGCCCTGCATCAGGCCCATCTCTACTTCGCGCACCGTGCCCATGTACGAGGCCAGCACCGGGCGGTAGCTCTCGGGCAGGCGCGCCGAGAGCCGGGTCGCGTCTTTGTGAAGCTGGTCGAGCACCGACTTCTTGCGCGTGTGCAGGTAGGCAATCTGCGCGGCGCTGCCTTCCGACGCGCCGAAGAGCTTGGCGAACATCTGGGCCGGGTTCGGAATCGGCGAACGGAACTTGTCCGGCGCCTGCCAGCTGATCCGGTTCAGGTAGTCGTTGGAGTACCCGGGGTGGTCGTTCAACGGATGCACGTGGTAGTAGATGCCGCCGACCTCGAGCGACCGGATGGACGTCGGGTTCTTCTCGGCGACGATCTGATCCACCGTCTTCCCGCAGCGCGCGACGCCGGGGTCTCCGAGCACCATCGGCTCGCACGAAAGAAAGCCCGCGCAGTTCTGCCAGTGCGGGTCGTGGCCGGGGAAGCCGTTGAACATCTTCCGCACAATCATCGTGTTGCCCTGCAGGTTCTTCGTCGCCAGCGGCAGCAGCGATTCGGTGAAGTTCCAGGCGCCGTTCGCTCCCGACGGCATGTTCGCGCCGTTCGGAACGTAGGCCCCGATGAAGCGCTTGCGCGTGCCAGCCGCCTGCCCGAACGCGAGGTGCGGAGAAATCAGCGGCAGTGCAAAGCCTACCCCCAACCACTTGAGCAAGGTGCGGCGCGAGGCGGTCGTCATGGCTTCACCTCGGTCTGCGCAATCGATTTCATCAGCGCGTCGATGGTCATCGTCTTCAGGGTGGGCTTGCTGCCGTCCAGCGGGCGGCCGATGCGCTGCACGGTGCACGACTCGGCGGCAGTCGGGCCGCGGTTGAGGCCGAAGGTGAAAAGCTTCGCCGCGACGCACGACCGGTAGTCGTTCGAGCCGACCAGCGCGTCGGTGAGCTCGGTGGGGTTGCGGATGATGACGCCGTCGAGCTCGAGGCTGGTGTTGATGGGCGCTCCGCTGGCGTAGGTCTCGCGCCACTTGCCCTGCGCGTCGTACTTCTCGAGGCCGAGGCCAATCGGGTCCATCAAGCTGTGGCAGCCGCCGCAGCGCGTGGTGGTGTTGCGGTGAATCGCCATCTGCTCGGGCAACGGCAGGGTGGGGTTGATGCTGCCGAAGGACGCCGCGATTTCCTCGAGCGTCGCCGCGTCGAGGTGCGGCAGCGAACGGCACAGCAGGCGCGTCAGCACCCAGAGGCCGCGGTGAATCGGGCGGCGGAACTCCGAGCCACTGCCGGTGCGCGCCAGGAAGAGGCCGTGCTGCAGCAAGCCGCCGCGCTGGTCGGTGGTGATGCGGCCCGGCATCGCCAGGTTGCCCATCGGCAGCCCGTAGAAGGTGGCCAGCGGCGCGTCGACGACGGTGAAGCCCGGCTTCAGCAGGCGCTCGGGGGTGAGGCCTTCGTTCATCACCGCGGTGAAGAGGTCGCGCGACTCGCGCTGCATCGCGGGCGTCAGCGTGCTCAGGGTGATGGCTTCGCGGTAGTCGAGCCACTGGCCGCCGAAGTTCACCGAGAAGCGATCGACGTCCTGCTCGAGCAGGCGTACGGCCTGGGTGCGGATTTGATCCGTCGTCTGCAGCGCGCCCACCCCCGCGAGCATCCACAGCTCTTCGTCGGCGATCGAGCTGCGGAAGTAGAGGCCCAGGCGCGCCGCGACACCGAAGGGTTGCTCGGCCTTGTCGAGGCCGCCGGGCACCAGCTCGGGCTTGAAGACGAAGTTGGGCGAAAGGAAGACGGCCTGCAGCGCGGCCGGCAGCGCTTCGTTCATCGGCTCCGTGAAGCCAGCGGCGGTGGCACCCTGCAGCGCCGTCTCGAACAGGGCCTTGTAGTCGGCCAGCTCTTCGGCGCGCACCGGGCGGCGAAAAGAGCGGCTGGTGAGGCGAGCGACCAGCGGCTCGACGCAGTTCGCCCACGTCCACGCTGACTTCCGCGCGGTCGGGGTGAAGCCGATGCTCGCCGAGAACGCGGTGGTGTCGTTGCTGGGCGTGGTCTTCCGGTTGACGACGAAGTCGAGCTGGTCGTTGCGCAACAGCTGCAGCGTGACGTCGAACAGTGCGGGAGCGCCGCCGTTCGCGATGTCCTGGGTGAAGACCGCGACCCCGTTCTTTCGAATGGAGACGAGCACGCCGTCGCCGCCGCCCGCGTCGGCATCGGCGAACCGGCCCGTCACCTTCACGGCGCCGTCGACGGGGCTCTTCCAGCGGCGAACCGAGTCGAGCGTGGTGCCGGGGTGCGTGCCCAGCGCCCAGAGGAAGACCGTTTGATCCGGCTCTTTGCGCCACCGCGAGTTGGTGTTGTCGAACACCATCGGCACGCCAGCCGAGTCGAGGTAGTTCCAGCAGTCGCGGCCCTGCGAGTCGGAGAAGTCGTCGAGCGCCGAGTAGGTCGGCTTGAGCGTGCAGACAGGGGTCTGTTCGGCGGCGACGGCGGGGCAGTGCGCGGTGAGCGCGGGCGTCGACATCACCAGCGTCGAGAGCTTCTCGGCAGTGGCGAGCTGAACGTCGAGCGCCTGCGCGTCGAGGCGCGTCTCGGACATCGTGTCGAAGCCGTAGACCTGCGCGACCGGCGTCCAGTTGGTGAAGAGCGCTTCGTTGACGGGCACGCCCAGCACGTCGGCGACCATCGATCGGTACTCGAAGTTCGACAGGCGCAGCAGCTTCGGCACCGCCTGCACCGCGGGCTCACACGGCGGCGGGCCCGCATCGACGATGACGACCGGCGGCACCTTCGTCGGAGGCTTGACGATGGGCGGAATCGCCTCGTCCCCCGGCAGGATGACGCCGTCGCACGCTGCCAGGCAAACCATCGCGCTCAAGCACGCGAAGGTCCGGAGCTTCATTCGTCGATTGTCGGGCTTCAATGTGGCGCACTTGACCACCCCGCCCACGCGCCCCGCAAGGTGGCGCCCAGGGGTGACACGGGCTTGCTTCTCGATAACGGAAACGATCGGTCGCGTCATCGCGACCTCCATGGCTTGATGCGCCCGCCATGTCGACTCTTCGGCTGTCAGTGATGTTCGTCCTCTTCATGCTCGGCGCCGCGATGGCGGGCCTCGGAGCGACCAACCCCCGTCTCACCGAGCTGCTCTACGTCTTCTGGATTCCAGAAGTGCTGGGCGTGCTGGTGCTGATCACCGCTCCGAAGCGGACCCGGCGAACCGAATTTTCCCAGGGCGCGTGGAAGGGAAACCAGGAGGCGCTGCACGCGCTCGGCCTCTCGCACGGCTTCACCCCGGAAGAGCTCGAGGCGAACCGCGGGGGCCGGCTGCACGCGGAACAGATCGCCGTCGGCGTCGCGAAGGGAAACACCGACATCACCTTCGGCAAGACGCTGCTCGCAATCGGCGCGGTGCTCTTCGTCGCGGGAATGCTGGTGCCATTCTTCCCGCGCGCGCTGAAGGACTTCGACTTCACCTTTCAGGTTCCGGTGAAGCCGGCGGGCTACTTCGTCGGCGTGTTCCTCGGGGGGCTGCTCGGCGCACTGCCGCTGATGTTCGGAGCGATGGCGCTGAGGTTCGGCCGCCGCGTAGTGCAGATTTTCGAAGCGGGAAAAGTGCTCGCGGTCGCTGGGCCGTTGAAGCCGCTGAAAATCACGAAGCGCCGCGGCGGCACGGTTCACTACTACGTCGTCAATCAGCTCAGCCTGCGCGCGCCGCGCGAGGGCTTCGACGCGATGAAGGGCGGCGGGCCGTACCGCGTGTACTACGTGCCCGAACGGCTCGAAGTGGTGAGCCTCGAGCCCGCTTGAGTCCCGCTCCGGTCGAGGTCGAGCTGAAGCCGCCGTCGAAGGCCTCGGGGCTTCTATGGCTCGTGTTTCTTCCGATGGGGATGCTCATCGCTGCGTCCGCGAATGACCGTTCGGGCCCGCTCTACGGCAATCCACTGCCGCTCGGCTTCGGCCTCGTCGTCGCGTGCATCCCGCTGATGCTCACCTTTGCCCGGCGGTTCGCGGTGAAGCAGGCCGATGCGCGTGGGCTGCTTCTTCGCAGTGGGCAGCTCTTCCTCTGGTCCGACCTGCGCGGCATTCAGCGATTCACCGTGAAGAAGAAGGGGCTCCCTCCGCGCGAGGACTACGCGATTGGATTTCGAACCGGCGGGGTGCGGATTCGCTCGGATGCGTACGTCGACGTCACCGCGCTGTGGAAGTTCCTCGCGCAGGTCGAGAAACACCAATCGAAGGCGCAGTAGGGGCGCTGCTGTTCAACGCAGCGGGAGCACTTCCCACAACTTCGCGTTCTCGTACTGGGGCGGCACGGTGCCGATCGCCCAGCCCGGGTAGGTGCTCTCGACGTAGAGGAACTTCTTCCGCCCGGACATGAACGCTTTTCCGGTGCCGGGCAGCGCGACCCCGAGCGCGGCGTGCGCGTATGAGCGCGAGTAGAGCATCGCGGTCTCGACGCCGAGGTCGCGCAGAATCATCGCGGCGAGCAGTGACTTCGAATCGCAATCGCCTGACCCATCAGCGACCACCAGCTCGGGCGGGAGCAGCTCGAAGTACGTCTCGGTCGGCAGGCGGTACTTGATGTTCTGCACGAAGTTCACGACCAGCTCGGCGGTCGCGCGCGCGTCGAGGCCGGCCGCGGTGCTGCGCTGGCGAAACAGCTCGGTCAACGGAGCGATGTTGTCGTCGCTGTCTCGCGCCGTGTCCTGAAACACGCAGCCCCACGGATTTCCGCCGCACCCCAGCGGCGGAACCCACGTGAAGGGCTGGCCGACGCCGGCGGATTTGTACTGGAACTTCTGCGCCAGCGCTTCGTGCGCCGCGTCGACTTCGCCGTGCACCTCGGACGAGATGCCATAGCCGACGCTGTAGCGCTGCCGGCTGCGGAACCGGTGCGTCCGCTCGAGGCCCGCCGCCAGGTCGGCCGGCACCACCGCGCGTCCCAGCGGCGTCTCGGGTCCTGCGATGGCCGAGATGGGGTCGAAGCTGCCGCCCGATTCTTCGCCGGCCACGACGAGCATCCCCGCCAGACAGCAGCACGACATCGACACGCCCATCACCACCAGCACGACGGTGAAGCAGCCCTTCGCCTTCTTCGGAGGAGGCGGGGGCGGAGCCGGCTGCCCGACCCATCTCACGTCGAGGGCGCCATCGTGTTCGCCGGCAGCTGCGGAAACGGAACGAGACCCGCCAACAGCGCCTCGAGGCCCGGCGCGGCGAGCAGCGCGAGCACGAAGAGAATCGCGCCGAGCACCAGCGCCGGAGCGACCTTCCCTTCGCCCACCGCTGCGACTTCGTCGATGCCGGGCGTCAGGCGGTTGAAGAGCCATACGCCGAGAAACAACAGCCCCGTGCCCAGGCCCAGCGCGAGGCCGACGTGCATCACGCCATGCGCGAGCACCTTCAGCAGCGCGACCGCGCTTGGTTTCCCGGCGTGCATCGTGAGGTCGATGGTGTCGTACGTCGCGAGCAGCGAGTTCTTCGCGAGCATCGCCAGCGACAGCAGCGCGCTCGCGTGGAGGACTCCGGCGGCGACGTTGTCTTCGAGCGCGCGCGCAGAACGAAGCAGCCGCGAGAGCACGGCGTAGGCGAGCACCACGCCCAGGCCACCGAGGAAGATGCCGAGCAACAGCTTCACCGCGCCGACCAGAATCAGGCTGAGGTTCACGGCTGCGCAGGGTAACCGTTAAGGTGAACCCATGTCTGTCTTTGCCCTCGGCCTCGCGCTGCTGACTGCTGCCCCCGTCTCGTTTCCGCGCGGCGACGACACGAAGAAGGACAAGTCGTTTGCTACTTTCAAGAAGGAGCTCGACGCCGCGGTCGCCGCGAAGGACGCGAAGTTCATGCGCGCCGCGCTGAGCGACAAGGTCCAGGCGGGCTTCGGGTCGAATGAAGGCGTGAAGGAGTTCCTCGAGCAGCAGCCGTTGGATGAGAAGTCTGCGCTGTGGCCGGCGCTCGTGTCGGTGCTCGGCAAAGGCTGCGCGCGGACGAAGGCTAAGGAGTTCGTGTGTCCGTGGCTCGCCGGTAAGGCGCCCGAGGATGTCGACTGGTTCGAGCATTCGATTCTGCAGAAGGACGTGCCGATTCGCGCCACGCCCGCCGAGGACGGCAAGGTCGTCGTCACCCGCAGCGACGAGCTCGTGAAGGGCGTCGCCGGCACGGAGAAGTGGGCCGCGGTCGAGACGCACGATGGCAAGAAGGGCCACGTCCTCGCGACCCAGCTCGACAGCCCCATTCAGCTCCGGGCGTTCTTCGAGAAGGGCCCCAAGGGCTGGAAGCTCACCTTCTTCGGGGCCGGCGACTGACCAGGTCGAAGCAGCCAACCCACCGCCGTCCCATCGCGGCTCAGTCGCCACCGCCGCGGCCAGCGCGGATCTCGACGAGGGCCTTCTTCAGGAACTCGGTGTAGTCCTGCCCGTCGTGGAGGAAGTGGTGGTCTGCCGAGGCGAGCGCCTTGGACAACTGCGCCTGCTCGATGAACTCGCCCTGCTGCTCCGGGTTGAGCTCCCCCCACGTCTTTCCCTCGCCGATGCCCTTCGCGAAGTCGTAGCCGTCACCGAGCTTCTGCGCCCAGAGCGCCTTCGGCAGATACTCCGAGCCGCCCGTCTGAAACTGCCACACGTGCATCATTTCGTGCGCGAGCAAATCGGCCTTCAGCGGCATGCGGCCGGGCGGGATGAAGATGGTGTTGCCCACCGTGAAGGGGCAACCGTCAGACACCTTCGTCGCGAGCTGCTCGTTTTCCTTAATCCGCACCTTCGAGAAGTCGACGCTGTCGCCGAACAGCTGCGTCTTCAGCATCGACACCTCGTCGCCCGTCAGCGGTCGTCCCGGGGGAGATTGGCGGTCGAGCTCGTCGAGCTGCGCCTTCACCGCTTCCTTCAAGTTGCCCGGCGCGTCCGCCACGCTTTGACCCAGCGCTTTGCCGTAGTCCTTCGCCGTCTCGAAGGTGCTCGTCGCGAAGAGCTCGAGCCTCTCGCCGATTCCCTTCTCAGGAACCCGAGCTGGCGCCGCCGGCATTTCCGGCAACGACTTCAGCGCCCTCGCGACTTCGTTCTGCGCGGTGCTGATTGCCCCAGTGATTTTGTCGAAGAATCCCATGATGGATTCTCTTGCGCCGCGACCGCCAGTCCTCTGACATTCAGCCGAAGAAAGCGACCCCGGCCTCGCGCAACAGCCGCACCAGCAGCGTCATCGGCAGGCCCTGAATGCCGGTGCGGTCGCCCTGGATTTCCTTGAACAACGCCTGCCCTTTGCCCTCGACGCGGTAGCTGCCGGCGCAGCCACCCCACTCGCCCGTCGCCACGTAACCGTCGAGCTCCTGTGGACCCAGCGGCCACAACGTCAACTTCGCTGTCTCGACTTCCGTGCTCAGAAACCCAGGCCCGACGACACACACGCCGGTGAGAATCTCGTGGGTGCGGCCCGCCATCGCCGCCAGCTGCGCGCGCGCCGCCTTCGCATCGGCCGCTTTTCCCACCGCGCGGCCGTCGAGGTTCACCAGCTGGTCCGACCCGATGACGAGCGCCTGCGGATGCTGGGTCCACACCGCGCGCGCCTTCCGTTCAGCGAGGATGCTCACCGCCTGCGCGGGCGAACGGCCCTCAGCGATGTTCTCGTCGACGCCCGGCGCCTGAGCGCGAAACGGAATTCCCAGCGACTGCAGCAGCGCCTTCCGCGCCGGAGACGTCGACGCAAGAATCAGCTCGGAGTAGCGGCCGCCGATGTTGGTCATTGACCCTCCGCTTCCACGCCAGGTCCCAGCAGCTTGTAGAGCGTCTTGCGGTCCACCCCAAGCAGCCGCGCCGCCTCGGACTTGTTACCGCCCACCTGCTGCAGCACCGTCGCCGCGTAACGCCGCGAGAGCTCGGCCAGCGTCGGACTGTCGCCCGTGAGCCCTTGCGCCTTTGCCGGCTGCTCACCGATGGGCGCCGGAAAATCTGCGGGGCCGACCACGCCGGTCGCGTTCAACGCCAGCGCGCGGGCGACCACGTTCTCGAGCTGCCGCACGTTGCCCGGCCAGTCGTAGGTCATCAGCCGGTCGAGCGCGTCCTTCGTCACCACCGGCCTCGCCCCACCCCGCGCGTGCTGCGAGGCGAAGTGCTCGACCAGCAGCGGAATGTCTTCCACCCGTTCACGCAGCGGCGGCAAATGCAGCCGCACCACGTCCAGCCGGTAGAGCAGGTCAGACCTGAACTTCCCGTCGGCCGCGAGCGCCGCGAGGTCCTTGTTCGTCGCCGCGACCACGCGCACGTCGACCTTCACCGGGGTGCTCTCGCCCACGCGGCGAATCTCGTTCTCCTGCAGCGCGCGCAACAGCTGCGCCTGAATCTTCGGGCCGACGTCGCCGATTTCATCGAGGAACAACGTGCCGCCCGACGCTTCTTCGAAGAGGCCGCGGCGGGCACTGGTTGCTCCGGTGAAGGCGCCGCGGGCGTGGCCGAAGAGCTCGGACTCCATCAGCGACTCGGCAATCGCTCCGCAGTCGACGGGGATGAACGGGCCTGTCGCGCGTTCGCTGCGCTCGTGAAGCGCGCGCGCGACCTGCTCTTTGCCCGTGCCCGTCTCACCCGTAATCAGCACCGGCACGCTCGACGGAGCCGCCCTGGCCACCTGCTTGTACACCTCGAGCAACGCCGCGCTGCGCCCGACGAGCCGCGTCTGCTTCACCTGCTGGCGAAGGTTCCGGTTCTCGGCGACCAGCCGCTTCTGTTCCAGCGCCCGCTTCGCCACGCGGACAATCGCGTCGACGTCGAAAGGCTTCGACAGGTAGTCGAAGGCGCCCTGCTGAATCGTGTCGAGCGCGCCTTCGATGTTCCCGTACGCGGTGACGATGACGACAGGCGTCTCGGGCTGGTGCTCGCGCGAGCACGTCAACACCGTGAGTCCTTCGCCCGGGTTCGGCATCGCCATGTCGGTGATGACGAGGTCGAACACGCGCGAGCCCGACAGCAACGCCACTGCGTCGGGAGCGTTCGACGCCTGGGTGACGGTGCCCATCGTGCCGAGCAGCCGCTGCAGCAGGTCGAGCGCGTGCGGGTCGTCGTCGACGGTGAGAATCTGGGGCTTCATCGGCTCACCCCATCAGCGGCAAACGCACCGAGACCTGGGTTCCGACTCCAATCGCCGTCTGCACCTCGATGCTGCCCCCGTGCGCCTCGACCAGGCGCTTCGTCGTCGCGAGGCCCAGGCCGTGACCTGGGTGGCTGCGCGCTTCGGGCGCGCGGAAGAAAGGAGTGAACAGCAGCTGCCGCGACGCTTCCGACATCCCCGGCCCGTTGTCCGTCACGTCGAGCACCGCGAAGCCCTTCTCGCTTCCTACCCGCACCGTCACCCGCGCCTCGGGCCGGCCGGCCGTGTACTTCACTGCGTTCGAGAGCACGTTCTGCGCAATCGACTGCAGCAGCGTGCCCGCGCACTGCACCTTCACGTGCGGGGCGAGGTGCCTTTCCAGCTGAACGCCCGACGCCGCGGCCGCCTGGCTCTGCTCGAGAAGAATGGTGGTGACCGCGGTGTCGAGCTCACCCGAGGTGCGCTCGCTGGGCTTTCCCGCGCGGCAGAAGCGCAGCAGGGCCTCGACGAGCTCGCTCATGCGCGCGGTGGACGACTCGGCCTGGGTGAGCAGCTCTTTGATGCCCGCGTCGTCTGACTGGCGGCGCGCGAGCGTCAGGTAGCCCTTCAGTGGAGACAGCGGAGAGATGAGGTCGTGCGCGACGCGAGAGGCAAAGGCGTCGAGCTCCTGGTTGCGGCGATCGAGCTCTGCCATCTGGTCAGAGATGGTGCGTTCTTGCCGTTTCAGGACCCGCGTGACCTGCATCGCGACGAGCACGGACAGCAGCACCGCGAGCCCGACGACGGCGACGGCGGCCTGGGTCGCGCGAAGGCGAAGGTCCTGCAGGTTGTGAAGCAGCTTCTGCGTCTCTTCCGCGTTCTGACGTGCGAGCTCGTTGGCGACATCGTCGAGCTCGAAGTTGATTGGCTTCACCTCTTCCTCGAGGTGCTTGCGCGCGCGCTCGGCTTCCTTGCGGTTCGAGTACTTCACGGTCACGCCGACGGTCTTGACCAGCTTCTCGCTCGTCTCTTTCAACTTGAGCCAGGTGGTGACTTCCGCGCGGGGCAGGTCGGCGGTGTAGCGGTTCGACGACGACTGGATTTCCGCGAGGATGACGTCCATCGCTTCATCTGCGCTTTGCCGTTCTTCGTCGGTCGAGGCGCTGATGTGGTCATTGGCCGCCTGTGAGAGAAGGTTCGCGTCGAGGCGCAAGAGGCCAATCAACCGCTCGCGCTCGAGCGAGGCGGCGACCAGCGAGTCGGTGCGCTGGTTGGTGCGCTGGGCGTTGAAGAGGATGAAGCCGGCGCCGCTGGTGAGCAGCGTCACCACCACCAGGAACCCGAGCCGAAGCCCGCGAATGGGAAGCCGCGAGGGGGGTCGAGCCATCGAGTCGTTTCCTTAGGTTGAAACTGGGGAACCCGGCAACACCTGCTCCAACCGAGTTGGGGACGTGCTCCCCACTGACGCGCGGGTGGCCGTGTAAATTCAGGCTTCTGCGCATGGCACATCGGCTGCGAAGGGCTTGGGTCACCGCATCACGCGGATCACCCGTCTCAAACGAACACGGAGAATTACCCATGAAGAAGCTCCTCACTGTCGCCCTGTCGATCTTCGCCCTCAACGCGTTTGCCGCGGATCCCGCGCCCGCCGCCGAGGCCAAGCCGGCCGCGAAGTCGGCGAAGAAGGCGAAGAAGGGCGACGCCGCGGTTGCTCCGGCCGCCGAAGAGAAGAAGGCGGACGAAGCTGCGGCCCCTGCCGCCGCCCCGGACGAAGCTGCGAAGCCGGCGCCGGCCCCCGCGAAGAAGTAGTTTTCTTTCGCTGGTATTTCATTCGACGGGGCTCTGACCTTCACGGGTTCGGGCCCTGTTCGTTTTTTCGGGGTAGGTTTCGGGCCGCCCAAAGGGGAGGCCTCGATGAACTTCAGCACCCGCGCAGCGCTCTGCATCGCCTCGTTCTGTCTCATCGCCTGTGGTGGCGGAGGCAGCGGCACCATCGCCGGAAAAGTCACCTTCACCGATGGCACCGATGCCACCGGCCTCGCCGTCACCCTGCTCGGCCCCGTGGGCAAGCGGGTCGAGACCGGCGGCGGCGGCGCCTACAGCTTCGACAAGCTGCCCAAGGGCGTCTACCAGGTGTCCGTCGAAGGAGCCGACACGCGTGAGCGGCGGCTGTCCTTCGGCACCGAGTCCGAAGGAGCGGCCACCGTCACCGCCCCAGACCTTTCGTTCAGCCCGATCGGCTCGCTCACCGGCAAGGTGATGAACGGCGCGGGGCCCGTCGCCGGCGCCACCGTCTATCTCTCAGGCAGTGACCGCGTGTCTCTGACCGACACCACCGGCGGCTACGGCTTCTTCGAAGTTCCCGTCGGCATGTACTCGGTGGTCGCGAAGGCGAGTGGAGCGATTCCCCAGGCGGCGTCCGCGATGGTCACCCTGAAGCGCGGCAAGAACGAGGCGATGCCGCTCACGCTCGCGAACGACCTGAGCGTCACCGGCAAGCTCGAGGGCACCCTGTCGTTGTTCAACGGCACCAGCCCCAAGGACATCAAGGTGTCCGTCGCCGATGTGTCGGCGATGACAGGCGACACCGGCAAGTTCTCGCTCACGCTGCCGCCGGGTGACTACGAGGCGTTCGCCGAGTTCGCCGGCTACCCGAAGCAGTCGCTGGGCGTCGCGCAGGTTCGCACCGGCCAGACCACCACGCTTGCCGCGAAGGTGCTCAGCCTGTACCGCGCGGTTCCGTGGGCTTCGCGCATCAGCAGCACGTCGTGGACCGCGACCAGCGAGTCGGACATCGCCGTGCTGCAGGTGAACGTCGACACCGACTATTCCACCGAGCACTACTTCGTCGACACGAAGACCTTCGAGCGAAAGCTGTTCGCGATCGGCTCCATCTCCCGCCTGTACCTGAGCAAGAACGGCAAGTGGGCCGCCTTCGTCCCGAACTCAGGGCAGGGCGTCGTCGTCGTGAACTCGTCGACGGGGCAGATGCTGTCTTTCGCCTCGACCTCCGTCAGCGCAGGTCCCGCCATCTCGGATGACGAAGGCACGCTGATGTTCTGGGCCGGTTCTCCGCAGTACGAGCTGATTCGAGTCGACCTCGGCACCGGCATGGCGACGAAATTCCCTGCGAACTTCGGTTCGGCGTTTCAGACCAACGAGCGCTTCCTCGCGCGCACCCTCACCCTGCCGCCCTACGACGTGAAGCTGATCACCCCCACCACGGCCGCCACGGTGTTCACCAACATGGCCACCTTCGTGCCGGTTGGCTCGACGTCGACCACGCTTGGCACCAACACCACGGCCTATGCGACCTGGTACGCGTACAACTGCACCACGACCTGCGCGGTTCAGATTCTCGGGCCCACCGCGGCAGCGCCCTCGACGCTGACCGCCACCATTCCCCTGCAGCCGAGCCCCATCACCGGCAGCACGAAAGAGTGGGTCGGCCTGCAGTGGGGCGGACTCACCCCGGGGAGAATTTTCGTCAAGGTCGCCGACGGGACCCACACCACGCTGCCCGCCGCCACGACCGAGCTCGTATTCAATGAGACAGCGTCGCGGGTGGTGACGATCTCCAGCCCTGGCGTCGGCACCGACGTTCGCGAAGACGTCGTGCCGCCGAATCCCACGTCGCCGGTTCTTCTCAATACGACCTCGGGCATTTCCCACTCGGGGTGGATCAGCCCGACCCGCTACATGGCCTTCACCTCGATTCCGAACCGCCGGCTCGACATCAAGGCGGGCGTGCCGACCACCGACACCGACTTCAGCTACGACGCGGTGGCGCAGAGCCCGCTGTTCACCGCGCCCGGAGTGATGTGGCTCAAGACCTCGACCATGAAGCGCGTCGCCTCCGTCTACGACGCGGACCTCGTCCCCGACACCTTCGGCACCGAGAGCAGCTTCAACTTCACGCTCATCGGCACGAAGTCGTCGGTGCTCAACCCCACGCTCGGCAAGTACGCCGCCTTCACCGACGGCGTCGCGGTGCACGTGCTCGACGGCATGCGGTCAGAAGTTCGGAAGCTGGGTGTCGGCTCGATGCCCTTCGGCTTTAACAACCCGCCCTTCATCGCGACCGACCGAATCAAGGTCCAGCGCGTCGGTGGCACCTCGCTGCTCTTCCTGGAAAGCGGCCGCCTGTCGACGCTGTCAGAGCCCGGGCTCACCCTCAGCTCCACCGGCACCGCCTCGCTGCCGAAGGGCGGCACTGCGGTCGCGGCAATCAAGTCGTCCGAGCCGCGCAACATCCTCTACGTCGGCTTCGTGCCCTGACGCGGCCCAAAGCCCGCATGAAGGAACCGTGAAGATCAAATGACCAGCGGGTGAAACACTCGTTCTCAGCAACGCGCACTCTCTCTTCGTCTCTTCCACGAAGGAGCCGCTGACCATGAAACGAGTTCTCTCTGCCGCGCTTGCCCTCATCTTCACCTCGTGCGCGCTGTCTTCGCCCAGGTCCGTCGACCGCGCGCCTCCCGAGGCTCTCACCTACGAGCCCCGACGGCAGCCCGAACCACCGCCTCCGCCCGACCCTTCTGAGCCCGACGGCGTCGAGACCCGCCACGGAAAAGTCGGCGGCATGGTGCTGCAGCACTACGGCGTCAACCCGACCATCGAGACCGCCGACGAGCCCTTCAGCACCTTCGCCGCCGACGTCGACACCGGCAGCTACACGCTCTCTCGCGCCTGGCTCAACCGCGGCGAGCTGCCTTCCGAGAGCGCCGTGCGCGTCGAAGAGTTCGTCAACGCCTTCGACTACGCCTACCGCGCGCCCGAGAAGGAAGCCTTCGCCGTGCAGGTCGAAGTCTTCCCCTCGCCCAACCGCAAGGGCTACCACGTGCTTCACCTCGGCTTGAAGGGCAAGGAAGTCCGCGCCGCCGACCGCAAGCCCGCAAACCTCGTCTTCACCCTCGATGTCTCCGGAAGCATGGCGCAGGAAAACCGGCTCGGCCTCGCCAAGCGCGCGCTCGAGCTGCTCGTCGACCAGCTCGAGGAAAAAGACACCGTGGCCCTCGTCGTCTACGGCGATGCCGGCCGCCTCGTCCTCGCGCCCACCCCCGCCACCAACCGCGAGCGCATCCTCTCTGCCATCGCCGCGCTGCGCCCCGAAGGCGCCACCAACGTCCAGGCCGGCCTCGAGATTGCCTACGACCAGGCGCTCAAGGCGTTCAAGCCCGGCGGCATCAACCGCATCATCCTCTGCAGCGACGGCGTCGCGAACAACGGCGTCACCACGGCCGATGGAATCTTCGCCAAAGTGAAGGCCCGCGCGTCCGAAGGCATCACGCTCACCACCGTCGGCTTCGGCATGGGCCACTACAACGACGTGTTGATGGAGCGCCTCGCCGACCAGGGCAACGGCAACTACGCGTACGTCGATGGCCTCGACGAGGCGAAGCGCATCTTCGTCGAGCAGCTCACCGGCACCCTTCAGGTCATCGCGAAGGACGTGAAGCTGCAGCTCGAGCTCAACCCCGCCGCGGTCGAGCGCTACCGCCTCATCGGCTTCGAGAACCGGGCCCTCGACAAGCGCGACTTCGCCAACGACAAGGTCGATGCGGGCGAGCTCGGAGCAGGCCACTCAGTCACCGCGCTCTACGAAATCAAGCTGCGCACCCGCGACGTCCAGAGGCTCGCCACCTTTCGCGCGCGCTACAAGCAGCCCGACGGGCACGCCTCGGCGCTGGTAGAAAAGATTCTGCCGATGTCGATCGTTCGTGATGACCTCGCCAAGGCCAGCGGGCCGGCGCGGTTGTCGCTGGTCGCCGCCGGGTTCGCCGAGAAGCTTCGCGGCAGCTACTGGGCGCGGAACCTGAAGTGGGACGAGCTGCTGTCGATGTGGGAACAGCTGCCGGCTCCTCTTCGCAATCGGCCGCAGGTCGCCGAGCTGCAGGCGCTGCTGCGCACCGCGAAGAAGCTCGACACCCGCGCCGACCGCTTCGAGAAGGACGCCCCGGTGGCCTCGATGGACTTCGACCGCGTGCCCGTTCTGCAGTGAAGAAGCTGTGGCCCACGCTGCTCGGCCTGGGCGTGGGCGCGCTGGTGCTGTGGGTCTTCTTCGCGTGGCTCTTCACGCTCTTCCGCACCGAGCGCCTCGACGGTGACCGCGAAGCGTCCGCGACCCGCACCGCGCTCGAGGCGTACGCGATGGCCGAGATTTCGGCGGCCCTGCGGTCGAAGCTGCTCGTCGCCTCCGAGCAGCTCGAGCTCGCCCGAAGAGACCCCCTCGTCGACGACTCGACCCTGTACCTCGTCGCTGGCGGCGTGCAGGTCGTCCCGCCGCTGGCCTTCAAAGGCGACTCCCCCGTGCTCGACGTCGGCGACGACTCGCCCCAGCTGCGACGCCTCGAG
>JBBRAX010000043.1:0-63527 GCA_038206395.1 Myxococcales bacterium
GCCTGCTCGGCCATGGATCAGGAACCCGCCATACCCACACGGCCAAACCAGCTCAGCTCTGGAAATGTTCGAGCACGCTCACGCCGCACTTCTCTGCTCGTGGGACGGTCGCAGATCCGGGCGATCGCGAATCAAGCCTGGCTCCGAGAGCGCTGCAGCTTCTTCGTCGCCGCTCAGTCCCTCAGTGGCTGGGTTCCCAGCGGACGAACATCTTTCCCAGCTCGTAGATTTGCCCAGCCAACACCGGCTCGCACTTCACGTCGCGTCCGGCGGTGCTGGTTCCATTGGTGCTGCCCGCGTCGATGAGGTGCAGCGCACCGTCGACGCGGACCAGCATCGCGTGGACCCGCGACACCAGGCTGCTCATCTCGACGGTGTCGCCGGTGCAGCGCGAAATAGCGGCCCAGGATGATGCCGCGGTCCAGGGCTCGCGCGCCGACCGGGAGCCGCACCTGGCTGCCGCCCGTCGAAAGCACCAGCCGGCCCTCGACATCTTCGCCGGGCTCGAGGACGGGAGCCGGCCCTGGCTCGGACGGTCCCTCCCGGAATGAAACATTCGTTTCGAGGGATGAGCGGCGCCGGGCTCGCGGCTGCGCGGGCTGCGCCGTGGCCCGCCCATCGGCCACCAGCACCCGGGCGGGCAGGCTCAGCCATGGCTCCGTCGCGTTCGGCTCCCAGGAGGGAGGCGTCCCAGTCGGAAAGCAGAACAGCGAGTAGCTGGCAGCGCCGTCGATGTCCCGCGTCGCTCAAAGCGACTTGAGGTACTCGACGAGCTCGCTCGACTGCTCGCTGCTGAGCCCTAGTAACTTCTTCGTGTTGTACATCGCGACCACCGCATCGAGCGTGTCGGCCGTGCCGTTGTGGAAGTACGGAGCGTGCTGCCACACCCCGCGCAGCGGCGACGTTCGGTACATCTTGGTCGCCGAGCGCGAGGCATAGCTGGGCGCTGTGTTGGGCTCGGGCTCGCTGACAACCTCGCTCGGTTCATGAAGCCGCACGTTCGCGTCCGTGAAGAGGCTGCCGGTGTGGCAGGTCGCGCACTTGCCAGCGCCCTCGAACACCTTCTGTCCGCGCGCCGCCTTCGCTGCGTCGAAGCTGCCTGCCGGAGGAGTCGGCGCCGCGATGCTCAGCTGGTATTCCTGCAACGCGGGTAGCTTCGACGAGACGCGATCTTCGGTGTCGTTCGTCACATTCACGCTGGTCCGCGGCTCTTCGAACTTTCCGTGTCCGCCCATCTGGGTCACCGACACGTACCGGTTCCAGTACGCCAGGTCGTCGCCGTCGCCGCTGAAGGTGATCTTCTTCACGCCGAGCAAGCCGTACGCAGGCGGAATGACGACCGGGCCATTCTTGCCGTCGAGGTTGAAGCGCGGGTCGTACTTGCCGGCGCCCCACGAGCTGTAGACGGCCTTCTTCTCAGCAGACAGCACGGGCGACAAGGCGAAGATCGCTCCTGGGTTGAGGTCGCGGTTCGGCCAGCCATCGAGGCGCTTGCCGATACCCTTCGCGAACGAGTCGTCCACCGTCGAGTGGCACAGCGCGCAGGTGGTGCCGACCGCGGTGAGCGTGTCCTTCCCGTTGACGACCTCGACCTCGCCTTTCAACCCGACGACCGCATTGAGCTTGAGCAACGCGACGGTGGTGGCGGGGTCGGTGAGGCTGATTGAGCCGTCTTTGATTCCGGCGACCACTGCCGGAGGCAGCGCTTCCGCGTCGACCTTGAGTCCGACCGAGAGCGCCGTTTTCGGATCGACGGCGGCCTGGATCACTTCGTTCAACTTCAGCGTGCCCGTCCAGAACGATTCGTCTCCGAACGTGTCGGCTCGAAAGATGTCTTTGCCCTGCTTCACCAGCGCGGGGTCGAGCGTCGGCTTCGCCGGCTCGGGGTCGGGCGCCTTCGTTCCACATCCGATGGCGAGGCTGCACAGAACGACAATCACTGCACTGAGGCGCTTCATGTCTGCTCCTTGAGGGGTGTCCTGCTCAAAGGAGTCGCGGGGAGGCCCAAAGGTGACAGCCGGTGACAGCCCAATGCGAGCTGGCGTGCAAAGTGCACTCAAAAGACCCATGCGACAAATCGACACAACCGATTCGAGCCTGCCGGACGACGTGCTCGTGCAACGGCTGCAGGCAGGCGACGAAGATCTGTTCGCCGTCTTGATGCGTCGCCACAACCGCGGCGTCTATCGGGTGGTGCGCAGTGTCGTGCGTGACGAGTCTTCGGTCGAAGACGTGATGCAGGACGTCTACGTGAGCGTGTTCACCCACGTCGGCGAACTCTCAGGAGCGGGCGCGTTCTCGACGTGGCTGCGGAAGATTGCGTTGCATCAGGCGCTTCATCGGGTGAAGCGGGTCCGAAACGCTCCGTTCTCAGAGGTGGATCTCGACGAGCTCGAGCCCCCATCTGAGCTGCCGTGCCCTGAGCTCGAGGCCGGCCGCAGCGAGCTTCGCAACGCACTCGAGCGCGCGATCGACGCGCTGCCCAACGGGTTCCGCGAGGTGTTCATGATGCGATCGGTCGAGGGCTGCTCGGTGGCCGAGACAGCGTCGGTGCTCGGCGTGCGTGAAGACACGGTAAAGACGCGGCATCACCGTGCGCGCGCAAAACTACAGCAGCTTCTCTCGTCGTTTGACGATCTCGACGCCGCGAGCTCGTTCTCGTTTCCCGCGGTCCGGTGCGGAAGGGTCGCGGCGGCCGTGCTCGCTCGGTTGAGGAGTTCTGTCGCAGGCGAGGCGTGGCGCCACGGTGCTCCCCTGGCCGAGCCGGTACGACGAGCGCCCTGGCTGCAACGCTTCACCGACCCTTGAGCGCTGCCGGCTGCTTCCGCATCGCCTCGAGGGCATCGAGGATGAGCTCGAGGCCGAACTCGAGCTGGTGAAGCCCATCGTGCCGGCCCGCAATCACTTCCTGTGACATCCCGTTGAGCCATGGAAATTGCTCGACAGGAATCAGCGGAAGGAACTGCTTCGCCGCCGACGCGTACTCGTGCGGGTCGAGCGGGAAGTTTCGATTCTGGATCGTGAAGCCGTAGATGAAGGCGTCGAGCGCAGACCAGGCGTGGTCGGCCAGCGGGTACGAGAAGCCAGCCTGGCGCAGGCACCCGATGGTCGCGTCGACGTAGCGCAGCATGTTCGGCCCGATGTTCATTCGCGAAACGAAGAGCATCGTGGCCCAGGGGTGCCGGGTCAGCACCACGTGCGCCGAGTGCGCGCGCTGACGCATCGCCGCTTTCCAATCAGGTCCATTCGGGGGCAGCTCGATCTCGCGCACGACCAGCTCTACCAGCCCATCGAGGATCTGCTCTTTGCCCGGGACGTGGTTGTAGAGCGACATCGCCTCGACCTTCAGCGCCTGCGCGAGGTTCCGCATCGAGAGCGCTTCGATGCCGCCCTTGTCTGCCATGCGAAGCGCCGCGGTCATCACCTTCTCGCGCGTCAGCGGCGCGCGGGCGCCCTTCTTCCTCGTCCTGGTGGCCATGGCCTGCTCCTTAACGCGCCGACGTACATACGCCGTAAGTTTTGATTGACGAAGACATCCGACGTTCGCAGAACGCAGGCACTGTCACGCTGGCCTGACAGTCGCCAGCCCCGCGTCGCGGCGTTCTTTGAAGTTGGTGCTACTTCTCGTTCGCGAAGGCACCGACCGAAGGGGAGCTGCGATGGCGATGACGCGACGAGAGCTGTTGGGCGGATTGGTCGCGACAGGCGCAGCAGGCGTGTGGATGCCTGCAGCCCACGCGCAGGTCGCACCCGCGCCGGTCTTCCCGACCATCTTCATCAAGCTGCGCGGTGGCTGGGATCCGGTGCAGCACTTCTGCGGGCGGGTCGGCTCGACCAACCGCTCGGTCACCAGCTCTCAGCTGAAGACGTCGAGCTCGGGCGCGGTCTACTTCACGCCGATTCTCTCGACGATGGGCGCGCACATCGACGACGCGGTGGTGATTCGCAACGTCAACATGGCGGGCACCGACCACCGCGTCGGCGCCAACCTGCTCTGGTACGGCAAGCTGGGCGGAGGGCGCACCGCGTGGACCAACCACCTGGCGTCGAAGCTGCTCGCGCGCCAGCCGGCGGTCGCTCCCAACCTGGCCGCGTACTGGACCTACGACTCCTCGGGCGGCGTGAACGACTTCGTCAACTACAACAACGCCAGCCCCAGCCCGCTCGGCGCGGCGCAGCGGCTGCTCAGCATCGACGGCTTCGCGCGCAGCATCGACCTCACCGGCGGGATGCCGACCCCCGCGCGGCAGAAGCGAATCAACGCCTTCCTCGGCGCGTTCGACGACGCCCAGTACAGCCCCACCGTTCAGGCGCCGTTTCTTCAGGCGTACGGGCAGTCGACCCAGCAGGCCAACGGGCTGGTGGACAAGTCAGTCACCCAGCTGTGGCCGCCGGACGCCGCGACGATGACGCTCTTCGGCGCCACCTCTGCCGAGCTGGGCGCGCGCGGCTACGCGGGGATCCCCGCCTTCAAGGCGATGTGCATGCTGGCGTTCCAGGTCGCGCGCACCCGGGCGACCCACGTGCTGTCGTTCGACGGCGACACCGCGCTCGGCGGGGTCACCTACGACACCCACTCCAACAACATCGCCGGGCAGCTGAACGCCGGGCGGCACTACTTCACGCCGATCGCCCAGCTGCTCTCGGCACTCAAGGCGACGCCGTCGAACATCGTCGCCGGCAAGACGATGTTCGAGACCACCCACGTCGTGATCGCCTCGGAGATGGGGCGGTCGCCCGGCGCGGAAGGCTCGACGGGCACGACCCACTGGCCGTGGACCCACGCGCTGCTCTTCGGCGGCAACTTCAAGCGGGGCTATGCGTTCGGCGACATGACGTCTGGGCTCGTCGGGGTCCCGGCCGAGTTCAGCACCGGGAAGATCAACACCGCGGCGCCGATGACGACCTGGCTCAACGTGGTGGCCACGGTGTTGAAGGCCAATGGGGTCGCTCCTTCCGGGTACGACCCGGCACTCCCGATTGACGCGGTGCTGTCATGAGAAGCTTCTGCGCTGTCCTCGTCGCGCTCGCCGCCACTGCCGCGCTCGGAGGCCCCGCCGCGACCGGGCCCCAGCCCATCAGCGAGGTCGCCTGCCTGCGCAAGATGTCGCTCGATCTCACCCACCGCGGGCCGACCGCCGCCGAGCTCGACAAGGTGAAGACGAAGACGACCACGCTCGCGCAGATGGCCGACGCGTACCTGGCCTCGCAAGAGTTCTCGGGCGTCGTGTTCGACTGGTACCGGCGCGAGTTCCCGCCCACCAGCGTCACGCCGGCGGGAATCGACACCGAAGAGCCGGCGCGGATCATTCGCCACATCGTGGTCAACGACCTCGACTTTCGCGAGGTGATGACCGGCAACTTCACGGTGGGCACGGATGGCGTGGCGTCGATGCAGGTGGGCAAGCCGGCCGCCGGCGTCCTCTCGACCCGGCACTACATGAGCTCGGCGCGCGGGCTCTACCGCCGCGTCTGGGCCGGCCGCTTCGAGCGACAGTGGACGGGCATCGCGCTGACGGCCACGTCGATTCCCCCCGGCACGATTGACCTCACCCGCGATGGGCTGGCCAACAACCCGGCGTGCGCCAACTGCCATGTGCACCCGGTGTTTGGAATTGATGCGCTGGCCAAATTCGCCGACTGCTGGAAGGATGACGGCAGCTACGACGGCGCGTGCACGACCCCCGACGCGATGTTCCTCTCGCGACCGGGCAAAGGGCTGCCTGCGCTGGGGCAGCTGATGGTCGGGTCGAAAGAGTGGAAGGCGCAGATCGTGAACTTCTACTTCCGGCTGTTCTTCGGCCGCGGGCTCTCTACCTCGGAGTCCGACTTCTACCTCGCCGCCGCACAGACGTTCGAGACCAGCGGGTTCCGCGTCAGGGCGCTGATCAAGCACCTCGTCACTTCTTCCGCCTACTGCGCGCGATAGGACCTTCAATGACTCCCATTCGACAGCGCAGCGTGTTTGTCTTTGGAGCGTCGTTGCTCCTCGTGGGCTG
This sequence comes from Myxococcales bacterium, assembly GCA_038206395.1. Taxonomy (GTDB): domain Bacteria; phylum Myxococcota; class Myxococcia; order Myxococcales; family Myxococcaceae; genus JAGSPQ01. The sequence continues at coordinate 6,000 of JBBRAX010000043.1, forward strand.
CTTCGGCGCCAGCACCCTGGACCTCGAAGAGACGCAGGCCCCGCCGGTGGCGGTGGATCCAGAGCCGCTGCCCATCGAAGAAGGCGGCCCAGGTGTGATCCCCGAGGACGATCGGCTCAAGGGGGCCGGTGGGCGCGACCTCACCGAGTTCTGGGAGCAGCTCACGGTTCCCTACTCGGCGAACGTGAAGATGCTGACGTTCGACATGATGAAGGCCGAGGTGAAGCGCGCCACCGGGTCGTCCTGGGTCGTCGCAGGCACTGACCAGTGGGAAAGCAACCGGGCGGCCTTCGGTGGCGCGAACTACACGACGACGTTCACCGAGGACATCACGCCCAGCCCGCAGAAGATTCTGCTGTGGCGGAAGATGGCGTATCAGGTGTGCCTCGATGCGGTGGTGCGCGACGCAGGGAAGGCGAGCCGGGTGGTGTTCACCGACGTCGACCCGGGCGTGGCGATCTCGACCTCGAACGCGGCGGTGAACGCGCAGGTCGCCGGGCTCTACCAGCGCTTCTTCCTCGAGGAGCCGACGCCGCAGGACGTGACGCGCGCGTCGGGGCTGCTCGCGGCGGCGTTCGCCGATGGCAGCGATCCGAAGGAAGCGTGGCGCGCGCTCTGCGTGGGCTACCTCGCGTCGATGAAGTTCCTGAGCTACTGAAGACGGCGTCAGGCCCTGCTCACGACTGGCCGCTGCTCTCGAGGGTTGGGCGGCTGAGCAGAGACTGCAGCGCTTCGAGCAGATCATTGGGGAGGAAGGGCTTCCCGATGAAGGCGCTGTGGGGGCCAGTGGCGCCGAGGGCTTCGAGCGAACGATCGCTGTAGCCAGACATGAAGAGCGCCTTCAGGGTCGGGCGGTCTGCCCGCAACCGCATCAGCGCCTCTGGGCCTCCCATCTTCGGCATCACCACGTCGGCCACCACCACGTCGATGACGCACCCCGCTTTGGCCGCCTCGAGCAGCGCTTCTTCGCCATTCGAGGTGGTGAGCACCTCGAAGCCGACGCTCTTGAGCACCCGGGCGATGACGTTGCGAATGGCCTCCTCGTCTTCGATCAGCAGGACGCTTCGGCCTTTGCCCTCGACGCGGGTGGTCAACGGCTTGGCGACCCGATCGGGCGCGAGCGCGTCGGCCCGCGGCAGGAGAATGTCGAAGCGCGTCCCCTGGCCCTCGACCGAAGCCACGGTGATCGAGCCGCCGCTTTGGCGCACCACCCCCTCGACCACCGACAGTCCCAGGCCGGTGCCGCGACCGAGCTCCTTGGTGGTGAAGAAGGGCTCGAAGATCCGTCGGGCGACTGCGTCCGGCATTCCGGTGCCGTTGTCGTCGACCCGCAGCAGCACCATCGGGAGCGCTGCGTTGCTCGCGGCGACGTCGGCGGTCGACAGCGTAATCACCCCGCCGGTCGGCAGCGCGTCGCGGGCGTTGACCACCAGGTTCATGAGCACCTGCTCGAGCTGACCTGCGTCCGCGCGCACGATCCCGGTCGCCTTCAGCTCGCGGCGCAGCTCGATCGTGGCTGGCACCAGCCGACGGATCATCGCCAGCAGTCCTTCGACCACCTCGTTGACCGAGACGTTGCGGGCGTTGAGCACCTGGCGCCGGCTGAAGGCGAGCAGCTGCCGGGTCAGACCCGCGGCGCGCTGCGAGGCGTCCTCGACGTCCCGGAGCATCTCGAGGTCTTGCTCGGCCCGCAGCGTTGGCCTGAGGCCTTCGACGTTGGCGAGCAGCACGGTGATCAGGTTGTTGAAGTCGTGGGCGATTCCTCCGGCCAGCAGGCCGATCGATTCCTGCTTCTGGGTCAGCGCCAGCTGCTCGGTCAGGCGGGCGCGGTCGCGCTCGGCCTGGCGCTGGGCGGTGACATCACGCACGCTCACCCGGATCCCCGGCGCTCCCTCGAACAACAGCGGCCGCGCCTCGAGGTCGACCTCGCAGCGGGTGCCGTCCGGCCGCACCAGGGTCGAGGGCCGCACCACCCCGGTCGCAGTTCCGATAATCACCTCGAGCCCGGCGAGCTCGCGCAGCGGTCGGTTCACCAGCCGCTCGGTGGGCAGCCCAGTGAGCGCGAGCACTGCCGGGTTGGCGGCACGCACCCAGCCGGCCTTGTCCACCGCGAGGATGCCCTCGGGCGCGCTGTTGACCAGCTCGGCGTACTGGTTCTCGCTCGCCCTGGCGCGGCTTGACGCGTCTTCGTTGAGCCGGGACGACAGGTAGATCACGCCTCCGGTGGTGATCAGCGACGCCGCGATTATCGAAAGATCGAGCGCGGGCACGACCAAATAATTCACCTGGTACCCCTGGCTCTCAGCCACGAAAAGCAGCGTGACCACGCACGCCGACAGCAGCCCGTAGACGATGCCGCTCCTCCCGCTCATCAGCACGCTGGTGGTGGCGATGATCGGAAAGTAGGTAGAGATGTTCGGAGAGTGGCTGCCGCCGGTGCCGAAGATCTGCACCGTGACCAGCAGCCAGAGCATGAACACGAACGTGTGCGCCGCCTCGCGGGGACGACCCGAACGGAGCGCGATCTGGGCGCCGACGACCATCGTCATCGCGGTCGCGCAGCCAATCATGTAGCGCCCAGCGAGACCGACGGTGGTGACGGTGGCGAGGGTGACGAGCATCGTCCCGAGCGCCACGATCACGGTGACCCAATGCAGCAGCCGCGCGAACGCCTGGTCCTCTGGACGCGCCACCACCGGGGGATAGATCCAGCTCAGTCGACCCTTGTTCACGGCTCCCCACAAAGCAGCGAAGGTACCACCGGGGCGTGCCCAGGTTCATCGACAGCCGGGGATTCCTGGCCGGGTCGAACCCAACCTGTGGCTGCACGCATGTTATGGATGGCTTTGGAAAGGTCAGGGGGGAGCCGATTGCAACCATTCGACGACGCACGAAGGCTGGCAGTGTTGCGGGACTACAGCATTCTCGACACGCCGCCAGAGGTTGGGTTCGACAACATCACCCGACTGGCCGCGAAGCTCTTCGGCACGCCGATTTCTTTGATCTCGCTCGTGGATCAGCACCGCCAGTGGTTCAAGTCGCGGGTCGGCCTCGCCGCCCAGCAAACGTCCCGCGAGGTGTCGTTCTGCGACCACGCGGTGCGTGCGAACGACGTGCTGGTCGTCTGCGACGCGCGGGCTGACGCGCGCTTCTCGTCCAACCCGTTGGTGACCGGCGATCCCAACATCCGGTTCTATTGTGGTGTCCCGCTGCGAAGCGCGGAGGGCGAATGTCTGGGGACGCTGTGCCTCATCGATCGCAAGCCCCGCGAGCTGACCGCGGCCCAGCTGTCGCAGCTCGAGGACCTCGGGCGGCTGGCCGAAGGCGAGCTCGAGGTTCGGCGCAGGCATCTGCTGCTCGAACAGGCGCTGGCGCGCCAGGACGCCTCCCAGCGCTCGAAGGAGCAGCTGGCGTCGATGATCGTCCACGACCTGCGCTCCCCGATGACCGCGCTCGGGCTGCTGTGCTCGGCAGTGACCCCCGCCGACGCGTTCTCGAAGGAGTCGCTGGACGAGATGCTGGCCGAGACCGAGCGGATGGGCGGAATGCTGACCGATGTCCTCGACGTCTGCCTCAGCAGCAGCGGCGCCCTTCGGCTGCGGCGGAGCGACTTCTCGGTGCTCGAGCTGGCGGCGGCGGCGGTGCGGCGAATCGGACGCCTCGCCCAGGCTCGGGGGCAGCGGCTGGACCTCGACGCCTCGGCAGCACCGCCGACCTTCAACGGCGATCGCCACCTGCTGATGCGGGTGCTCGAGAACCTGCTTGGAAACGCCGTCAAGCATGGCTCGCCCGACGGGGCGATCACGTTGGCCGTTGGTTCCAGCCGCCCCGGGTGGGTGCGGGCCGAGGTCCGTGACGCCGGGCCGAGGCTCCCCGAAGAAGCCCGCGAGCAGATGTTTCGGCCGTTCGAGCAGGGCCCGGCGTCGGCGTCGGCGCAGAAGGGTTACGGGCTGGGGCTGGCCTTCTGCAAGGCAGCGGTCGAAGCCCACGGCGGCGTGGTGGGCGTGGGCCCCAACGGCACCACTGGCAACTGCTTCTTCTTCGAGGTGCCTGACCGTGCGCACTGACCGCAGGTTGATGTTCGCGGTTCTTCCCTGCGCCCGGGGCGTGACTTGACCCTGACCTCGACGCGGCACTACCACTCGAAGCGACTTGGATCCGATTCGAAGCGCCGCCGCGTTCTCTGACGCCCAGTCGGTTCTCGACTGGGTGGTTCGCGATCTCTCGCTCGCCAGCCCGCGCACCTTCTTCCTCGGGTGAATCTACCGTTCGTACCCGGCGCTCGAGATGGGGCTCTCGGCGGGGTGCCGAGACGGCCACCTGGTCGACGTGCGGGGCCTGCACGAAGCGTTCTGTCAGTCGCCCACGTTCTTCGATCGCTGGGTCGTCGAGAGCCGGCAGCGCAACCGTTGGCAGGACTACACCCAGATCGACATCCCCGTGCCGCTGCGCCAGTTCTGGAAGCTCAAGACCTTCAACTCGTTTCGGCGCATCGTGCTCTGCAATGGCTCTCGGCCGATGGCCTACCTGTCCGCGGACCTTCCTCCCGGATCCACCTGGACCCACGCCGAGCTGAGCGGCATCGACGCCCGCTACCGTCAGAGCTCGAACGCGCTGCGGCTGGCGGCACTGGCGTGGCGCGCGCGGCAGGCGCGCCGCTGGCTGCCGCGCGACGCCGAGCTCAACGAGTTCGTCGCCCACATCGGCAACAGCGACAGCGATCGAGCTGGTGAAGCAGCTGCTGACCCCAGAATGGGCTTGTCCGCCGAACGGCGAATTGTGAGCGCACCAGGCGGGCTCCTAGAAAATCAGCCATGACTCCACTGCTGATGCTGCTCGCGCCCACGGCGATCATCGAGCGACCGATTCCCGCGGGCCAGCGCCTGCTCTCGTCCACCTTGCGCCGGCGCTCGACGGCCGGCTCGCGTTCGCCTACCTCATCGCGCGCAGCGAGGCGGACCCGACCGACGCGCCTGGGCACGTCACCGCTGAAGGCCTCGCAGTGAGCATCCGGCTCGATCGGCTGCCTTCGGGCGAGCTGGCCAACGTCGGCACGGTCCTCTCGGGCTTTTGCCGGTGGGACGCGCTGTGGACCCTGGCTGCGCACGGCTGGGTCAAGCGCATCGAGCCGATGAGCGGAGGCCTGACGCCCGCGATGCTCCCGGCGAGCACCACCGCCCGCGAGGTCGAGGCGACCCAGCTGAGCGAGTCGGTGCGCGCTGTGCATGCAGGCAGAGGCGTGGTGATCGCAGACATCGTCACAAGGGCCGCGCATCGACGGCAACCGCAGCATCGACCTCGTGGCGCCCGAGGATCACATCGCCTCAATCCGCCTCAACGGCCAGCTGGGAGAGATGGCGATCGGCTCAGGCACCTCGAACGCTGCGCCTATCGTTTCCGGGATCGCCGCTCTGCTGAAGTCGATCGATCCCGCGGCCGCGCCTGCCTCTCTTCGCACCAGGCTTCGCACCCACACCTTTCAGGAGCCGCAGATGGGGACGCTGCCCAATGACCTGTGGGGCGCAGGAAAGGTTCGCGCCCACCAGGCGGCCAACCTCGGAGTGGCGATCGACTCGAGGCCGCCGATCGCCCGAGGGACGGCGAAGCGCTTTGCCGATCGTCTCGAGCTCGACGCCTCGGCGAGCACGGATCCCGAGGCCGAGGCCGTCACCTATCGCTGGGACCTCGACTACGACGGCGAGCCCGACCTCGGGCCGCTGTCGAACGCGCAGCAGACGACGATGCGGACGCAGCCCGTGGGCGCCTGGGTGAAGCTCGAGGTCACCGACCCGCACGGCCGCGTCGGCCGGGTGCTGATCCGCATCGAAGAAGGCGTGGTCGTCATTCCCGTCGTAGACGCAGGGGCGCCGCCCGATGCGGGGGCGCCTGACGCCGGCAGCCCAGAATCGATTCCCGACGCGGGGCCTGGCGAGCGGGTCAGGCCCGTGGGGTGCGGCTGCTCGAGCGGACCCGCCCAGGGGTTCTGGCTCTTTGGTCTGGCGGCGTTGGCCCGCCTTGTCGCCGAAAAGCGCGGCTCCAGATCTTGTGGCGCGGACGGCGCGGCGGCGTCAGACAAGGTTTGTACAACCTTCACCGGAATCCATGCTGCCCTCGAGGTTTCTTCTTTCTTCCCCGCCCGGCCCCCGAGCGCTTCGGCTCGGGCGCTTCCTCGAGCGCACCGACCCGCTCGCGGATGACGTCATCGACGCGCTGGTCGCGCGGCCGCAGCCCGAGCAGCACGCGCTGGTGAGCCGGATGCTGTCGCCTGATGCGGGGGTGCTCCCGAAGCCGCTGGCGTCTCTGCACGAGTGGCTGCGCGAGGCGCCGCTGTGGTTCGATGAAGAGCGCTCGAGCGCGGGCGGCGCGGTGCTGCTGCGGTCGGGGCTGCTGGCGGGCCTGGTGTTGGCGTTCAAGTCGCTCGTGCTGGGCTACTGCTCGCCGGGCGGCAACAAGCCGCTGGCGTTCTCGGGCCGGCTGACGGGCGACGTCAGCAAGCGGCTGGGCGAGACCGCGCGCTTCGTCGAGGCGGTCAGCCAGCCGGGCGGGCTTGCCTTCGGAGCGGCGGGCTTCGTGGCCGCGGTGCGGGTCCGGCTGATTCACGCGCGGATCCGCCATGCGCTGGCGCGGTCGGAGCAATGGCAGTCGGCCCAGTGGGGCGCTCCCATCAACCAGTACGACATGGCGGGGACGGTGCTCCTCTTCTCATCGATGCTGATTGAAGGGCTGCGGCAGCTGGGCGCCGACGTCACCGGGGAAGAGGAAGGCGCGACCCTGCACCAGTGGCGAATGGTGGGCCGGCTGATGGGCGTTGAAGACGAGCTGCTGTCGACCAGCCCGGCAGAGGCGCGCAGCGCGTGGGCGCTGCTCGAGCAGACGCAGGGCCCGCCCGACCGCGACTCCCGGGCGCTGACCCACGCGCTGGTGCTCTCGGGCCTGGACCAGGGCGCGTCGGAGGCGTCGGCCGACTTCGGCTACGCGCTGTGCCGACATCTGATCGGGCCCCGCTACGCGCAGGCGCTCGAGCTGCCGCGAAGCACGTGGGATGTCGCCCCCGCGGTGCTGCGGCGGGTGGTGGGCCAGCTCGAGCGCGTGGTGCACCAATTCCCCGGAGCGCGCAGCGGTGCGCTGAAGGTCGGGGCTCTGTACTGGCGGCGCACCATCGAGCTTGCGCTTGGAAAATCAGAAGTCCTCTTCGAGCTGCCTACCCATGTCCTCGCACGCGCCACCTGATTCAATCTGGGGCCGGTCGAGCCGGCTGGTGCAGCTGGCGGCCGGGCTGGCCAGAAAAGAGCTGCAGGGGCGCGTCGGCCGCGCCGTCAATCGCGGAGAGGCGCTGGTGCAGCAGGCCGCGCAGCTTCGGGTGCAGGTCGAGCAGGCCAAAGACATCGTCGAGAGCCTCGGGCAGCTCAAGGGCGCGGCGATGAAGGCGGGCCAGCTGCTGAGCATGGAGCTGCGCGACGTGCTGCCGCCCGAGGTGATTGCGGTGCTCAGCCAGCTGCAGGCGACGGGCGCGACGGTGGCCTTCGAAGAGATTCAGTCGATTCTTCTCGAAGAGCTGGGGCCTGAACGGCTGGCCCAGCTCGACATCTCGACTGTGCCGCTCGCGAGCGCTTCGATAGGCCAGGTCCACCGCGCGACGTGGCGGGCGCCCGATGGGTCGATGCACGACCTGGTGCTGAAGGTGCAGCTTCGCGGCATCGCCAAGACGATCGACAGCGACCTCGCGCTGCTCGAGCGCATCGCCCGGCTCTTTCTCACCGTTCAGCTCAAGCACTTCGACGTGACGGCGGTGTTCGCCGAGCTGAAGCAGGTGCTGACGCGCGAGACGGACTATTTGCACGAGGCGGACGCGCTCGAGCAGTACAGCGCCCACGCCGCGCGCGTGCCGGGCTTGCGGGTGCCCGAGGTCTTTCGCGCGCTGAGCACCAGGCGGGTGCTGGCCCTCTCGTACGAGCGCGGGCTGACCCTCGACGCCTACCTGGCGACCAAGCCCAGCCTCGACGACCGCGCGCGCGTCGCGCGGAAGTTGCTCGACCTCTACTTCCGCGAGTTCTTCGATTGGGGGCTGGTGCAGACCGACGCGAACTTCGCAAACTTCCTCTTCCGGCCCGACACCCACGAGGTGGTGCTGCTCGACTTCGGCGCGACCCGCGCCTACCCCGAGGCCTTTCGCATCCAGTACCGCGCGCTGCTGAACGGGACGCTGAAGGGAGATCGTCCGGCGGCCCTCGCGGCGGCGCAGGCGTTGAACCTCATCTCTCCGGAAGAGCCGCAGGCGAGCCGAGATGCGCTGCACGCGCTGCTCGAGGCGGTGCTGATCGTCTTCAGCCCGGGCGCGCAGCCAGTCGACTTCCAGGACAAGCGGCTGGTGGAAGACGCGTCGGTGAAGCTGAAGGCGTTCTACCAACAGCTCGTCTGCTCAGCGCCGCCCGCGCAGCTGTTGTTCCTGCACCGAAAGCTGGGCGGCATCTACAGCATGGGGCGCGCACTGCGGGCCCGCATCGATCTGCTTCCCTACGCCGCACGGCTCGAGCCCGATGGCGCTTCCTAAGCGGTACGCCCGCCTCGTCGGCTCGAAGTTCACCAGCACCGCGTCCTTTCTCGGCTGGCGGCACTTCCACGTCGGCGCGCTGCGGCGAAACGGCGCCGGGTGGGACGCAGAGGTGGTCTCGTCGGTCGAGCCAGCGACGCGCGCCTGGGTCGACGTGGGCTCGCTGCTGGACAGGTGTCAGTGGGACGCGGGGTGGAAGCTGCTCAAGGAGCTCGCCGAGGACCTCGACCGCCCGGCTTGCAGTCGAGGGCCCGACACGAGATGAGGGCGAGATGCGAACCACGGGGTGGGGCCTGCTGTGCGCGGCGGCGGTCGTTTCGAGTGGGTGCTTCACGAGAACCATCGCCGAAAAGATGGGGGTGAGCGGCTGGTTCCGCGCCGACCTCGAGCCGAGCCGGCCGGACGCCTACAAGGAGCGCTTCGAGCCGCTGCCGCTGGCCGATGCGGCCTTTGCTTGCGAAAAGCTGACCCCGCTCGTCCGAGACCCCTCGAGCCCGATCATCGTCATGGTCCACGGCGTGGGCGGCGACGCGGAGGAAACGGAGGAGTCGCTGCCGCTGTTGATGGCCGGGCCGCACGCGTCGATCTTCCTGTTTCGCTGGGTGTCGTACGACAGCCGGGACGCGGTCGCCGCCCGACTGGCGGCGGGCATCTCGAAGCTCTCGCACTGCGTGCCGAGCTCCGAGGGGCGGTTGCTGATTCTGGCGCACAGCGCGGGTGGCGTGTTGTCGAGCTTCGCCGCGAGCAGAATTCAGCTCCCGGCGGCGACCACGAAGGTGCCGTGGCTGACGATCCTCACCGTGGCGTCTCCGTTGTCAGGGACGATGGCGCGCGCGGTCAGGCCCGACGGAGCGGAGGAATCGGCGCTGCTGCTCGACTTCGGCACGGCGATCTCGACGTACCCAGCCGCCGCGCCGGGAGTGCGCGTCGTCCACCTGCGCAGCCAGGCGCCGGCAGACTCGGTGATGACGCCGTACAAAGGCCATGTGCCGAACAACCCAAAGGTCGGGGTCCCCGGGGCGCCCCAGCTCGACCTGCCCGATCATCTGTCTCACAACGGCGCGCTGGTGTACGTGGCGGGTGAGATCGCCGCCGATCGCTGGAAGGGGTGGCGCGACGGATCGCCCTGAGTGACACGCAGCGTGTCGAAGTGACGTCGAATCCGCCGAAGCCGGTGTCACTTCCGCAGGCGCGAGCCCGGGAGCGACGGTTGAAGCGCCGCTGGCACGAAGGCTGCTGAGGGCTTCGCACTCAAGCTCGGGCGACGGGCGCCCTCGGGGGAAAAATGAAAATCAAGACAGCAGCGGTGGCGATGCTTTTGGGAAGCGTTCTGTTCGGATGCGGCAGCGCGGGGGGAACCGGTGGCGGCTCCGGTTCCGGCGGTGGATCCGGTTCCGGCGGTGGATCCGGTTCCGGCGGCGGGTCCGGTGGCGGCGGCGGGTCCGATGGTGGAGCGGGGGGTGGAAGCGCCGACGCAGGCCGCGTCGACGATGTGCTCACCACTGCCGAGCTCACCGCTGCGGCGACGTTCTCTCCGTTGCCCTCGGTTCCGCCGGATCCCACCAACGCCTTTGCCGACAGCGCCCTCGCCGCCGTGCTGGGCCAGCGCCTGTACTTCGACTCCTCGTACAGCGGCGCGCTCACCGTGGGCAGCAACGGCACCAACGGTGGCCTCGGCGCGGTCGGAGAGAAGGGCAAAGTTGCCTGCGTCTCGTGCCATGCCTCGCTGGCTGGCGACGACAACCGCAGCACTCCGAACAACGTCTCGCTGGGCACCGACTTCGGCACCCGCAACGCGCCGCAGGTGACCAACTCGTCCTTCTACGGCTGGACCAACTGGGGAGGCCGCTTCGACTCGCAGTGGTCGCTGCCGCTCGCGGTCGCTGAGAACGCGAAGATCATGAAGTCGACCCGCCTCGAGGTGGCCCACCTGCTCTGGAACAAGTACCGCGCCGACTACGACGCCATCTTCCCGGTGCCGCTCGATGCCTCGCTCGACCCTGCCTCGGGCACTGCGGCGCGCTTTCCTGCCGCCGGGAAACCGAAGGCGACCGCCGCGGATCCCGATGGTCCCTGGGAGCTGATGTCCGCGGCAGACCGGGTGATCATCAACCGCATCTACGCCAACTACGGAAAAGCCATCGCCGCGTACATGCGCAAGCTGGTGAGCCGCGGCGCGCCGTTCGATCGCTTCGTCGCCGGAGACAACGCTGCCATCGGCGCCAGCGCGAAGCGCGGCTTCCGGATCTTCTCGACGAAGGGCAAGTGCAACAAGTGCCACGCGGGCCCGCACTTCAGCGACGACAAGTTCCACGTCCTCGGGGTTCCGCAGACCGGCCCCAACGTACCCGCAGCCGACCTCGGCCGGTTCGCCGACATCCCTGGGCTCCTCAACAGCCCGTTCAACACCGCCGGCGCGTTCAGCGATGACGCCGGCACCGGCAAGCTGACTGGCCTGGCGCAGACGGCGGCGGCGACCGCTCAGTTCCGCACCCCAGGCCTTCGGGGAGCGGGCCGCTCTGCGCCGTTCATGCACTCGGGCCAGCTGGCCACCCTCGAGGCGGTGGTCGACTTCTACGACGTCGGCGGCGGCCCGGTGGTCGACGGGGGAACGCTCGACTCGGAGATGACGCCGCTCAGCCTGACCGCGGCCGAGAAGACGGACCTCGTCGCGTTCCTGAAGACGCTCGACGGCGAAGCCATTCCGTCGGCGCTGCTGATGAACACCTCGCGGTAGTCACTCGGGGTCTTCGTCTTCAGCGTCGCCCGGCCGGCGCAGCTCGTACTTCTCGATCAACCGGATGAAGGTGGTCCGGTTGCGGATTCCCAACAAGCGCTGCGCCTTTGCCTTGTTCCAGCCGTTGCTCTCGAGCGCGGAGAGCACCTGCTCCTTGCTGAACGAGACCGTCATCGCCGCTGGACCCGCCGGCAGCGTCTCGTCCGGCGGTCGACTGCCACCCAACACGGCTGCGGGGTGTTGGCCAGTCGGCATCCCCGCGGTCTTGTCGAGGTGGGCGTCGCGCACTGCGGCGCTCTGCTGCGTCCGGGCGGTGGCCGCCGCCTTCTTCACCTGCGACAGCAGCTCTCGCACGTTGCCTGGCCAGGGCCGCAGCATCGCCAGCTCAATCAGCGAAGGGTGCGCGGTCAGCTCACCCAGCGCGTGGACCACCAGCCAGGGGATCTCTTCTCTTCGCTCTCGCAGCGGTGGCAGCCGCACCGGGAACTGCGCAAGCCGGTAGTAGAGGTCTTCCCGAAAGGTGCCGGCGTCCACCGCGGCCCGCAGATCCCGGTGCGTCGCGCTCACCACCCGCACCTGCACCGGCACATAGGTCGACGCACCGACCGCGAGGACCTCGTTGTGCTCGACGACCCGCAGCAGCTTCGCTTGTACCTTCAGGTCGAGCTCGCCCAGCTCATCGAGGAACAGCGTCCCTCCGTGGGCTTCCCGCACGTAGCCACGGGTGTCCTTCGCGTCACTGTACGAGCCCTTCACCGAGCCGAACAGCAGGCTCTCGGCGAGGGTCGCCGGAATCGCTGCGCAGTTGACCACCACGAACGGCCCCGACTTCGCCGCTGCCTCGTGAAACGTCTTCGCCGCCAGCTCTTTGCCCGAGCCGTTTTCTCCCGTCACCAGCACCGTCGCGCCACCCCGCGCGCCGAGCGCGATCTGGTCGAGCACCGCGCGGTACGCCGGGCCCACCACCGCCCCTTCGGTCGTCACCGTGCCGGCCTGAAAACGCCGCACGTCCTCGCAGAGCAGGAAGATGCTTTGCGCCATCCGCACCAGGCTGCCGGGCGCGGCCTTCGCCACTCCCTCGACCTTCACCCCGTCGACCCAGGTGCCGTTTCTGCTGCCAAGGTCCTCGAGCGTGAACTGCCTGCCGTCGAACGACACCGTGCAGTGCTGACGCGAGACGCGCTCGTCGGGCAGCGCCGCGCCCGCGACGTCTTCCCGCCCGAACACCGTCGGAGCGTTCACCCCCATCGGTACCGTTCGCAGCTGCGGCGCGACGCCAGAGAAAACCAGCAGCGCTCCGGGAACTGGCTGCTGCGAAGGGCCGGCTTCGAAGTGACTCTCGCTCTGCGTTGAGCCCATATGCTGTCGGCCTCCCCTGTGACCCACCGGCGCAGCGTCACCGATGTCTCACTGCACCGCCATGATGGCAAGCGTGGTGAGCGCGCGGCACGTGGGTTGCGCTGCAACTGGCGATGAACGCGAGTCCGGTGCAGGCTGAGGTGCGATGAGCACCGCCCCAGGGTCAGGCTCGGCAGAGTCAGGACAGCGGGCGGCGCCACCGACCGAGCTGGCGCGCGGCCTCTCGCTCGGCCGCTACATCGTCCTCGAGCGGCTCGGCGCGGGCGGAATGGGTGTCGTCTACGCCGCCTACGATCCCGAGCTCGACCGCAAGGTCGCGATCAAGCTCCTGCGCCCGAGACCCGAGCTCGGCGCCATCGGAGATCGCAGCGCGAGCCTCCTCAACGAGGCGAAGACCCTCGCTGCGCTGTCACACCGCAACGTGGTTACGGTGCACGACGTCGGCACCTTCCTCGGCCAGGTCTTCATCGCGATGGAGTTCATCGGCGGTGGCACGCTGACCCAGTGGTTGGCAACCGGCCCATCGTGGCGAGAGGTCCTGCGGTGCTTCATCCAGGCGGGCGAAGGGCTCGCAGCCGCGCACGACAAGGGCCTCGTCCACCGGGACTTCAAGCCCGACAACGTGCTGCTCGACGTCAGCCGCCACCCACGGGTGACCGACTTCGGCCTCGCCCAGAAGGGCGCCGGGCCCGCGCCCGAGCCGGCCGCCACCGACAGCGCGCGGGTCGCAGGGACGGTGGGCTTCCTCGCGCCCGAGCAGGTCCGGCGCACGACAGTCGATGCCCGCAGCGACCAGTTCGCCTTCTGTCTCTCGCTGCACCTGGGCCTCTACGGCGAGCCCGCGCATCCGAAATCCGTCGATCTGCGCGCCCCGCTGCCCCCGGTGCGCGCGGCGCCCGCCGGATCCCCGGTTCCCGGCTGGGTGCGCCGGGTGCTGCTGCAGGGGCTCAGTGAGGATCCGGCCAGCCGCTTTCCGTCGATGCGTGAGCTGCTCGCCGCGCTCGAGGCGGATCCCAGCCGCGCCCGCCGCGACAGCCTGCAGCGGGTCGGTGCGGCCGCGCTGATCCTCGTCGTGGTGGGCCTCGGCGTCGGCCTGTCTCTCCGCGAGTCTCTCGAGCAGCGAACCCAGCGCGAGTGCCTCGAGCGGGTCGAGGCCCAGCTGGCCACGATGTGGAGCCTCCAACGGCGATCAGCCATCGAGCAGAGCTTCAACGGCATCAGCCCCGAGCTCGGCGGCGACACCTGGGTTCGTGTCCGGGATCGCCTCGGGCCCCAGTTCGACGGCTGGGGCGACTCGTCGCGCGCCGCTTGCAGACTGAAGGGCGACGCTGCGCCGCGCGCACTCTGGACGTCCTGCCTCGAGGAGCGCCGCAAGACGCTGCACAGCATGAGCGAGCTGTTCGCCCACCCAGACGCAGAGGTGATGACGCACGCCCTCAACACCGTCCTGGTCGAGGTCGCGCCCGCATCCGGCTGCACCCCCAGCGCGCCCGCGGCGCTGCTCGAGCTCGAGGGCTCCACCCCCGCCGACGAAGCGCTGCGGTCGGGGCTCGCCCGAGCCCGGGTGCTGCGCGCGGCCGGAAAGCTGACCGAGGGAATCGGCGAGGCCCGCACCGTCGCCAGGTACGCACGAGTGCAGAAAACGGCCCACGTCGAGGCCGAGGCGATGCTGTTGGTGGGTGAGGTCTCGAGCGAGCTGCACCGGCTCGACGCCGAGCAGAACCTGCTCGAGGCGATCGTCGCGGCGGAGCGCGTGGGCAATGACGAGATCCGCGCCCGGGCGTGGATCTCGCTGGTTTCCTGGTACTCCGGCCGCGGGCGGCTCGAGGACGCAGCGCTGGCCAACCGGCAGGCGCGCGCGATCCTCGTGCGGCTGCACGACCCGGCCCTGCTGCTCGCTTCGCAGCTCACGGCCGAGGGGATCCTCGCCGCTTCGGTCGAGGGCCCCGAGGCAGCCCGGGTCCACTTCAAGAAGGCGCTCGAGATTCGTCAGGACCTGCTCGAGGCCGGGCACCCTTTGCTGATGCGCTCGCTGAACAACCTCGGCAACGCGCTGCCCGCCGACCAGGGCTTGCCGCTGCTGAGCGAAGTGCTCAAGACGCGAGAAACCCTCTTCGGCCCCAGCCACCCCGAGACCGCGATCGCGCACGAGAACGTCGGAATCGCGCTCAGCCTCACCCACGCGTGCGGCCCGGCGCTGACCCACCTCGAGACTGCGCTCGACATCCGCCTGAAGGATCAAACCGCCAACCGCGCGCTGCTGGGCAAGCTCTACGGCAGCATCGGCACCACCCTCGCCTGCATGCTGCGGCTGCCCGAGGCTGAATCGAGCCATCGCCAGGCCGTGACGCTGCTCAAAGAGGGGGGCGCCACCGCCGAAGAGCAGAGCGAGCAGCTCAGCCAGTTGCTCGCGGTGATGGGCCAGCTCAAGCGCCCTTCGTCCGAACGGTTGGTCTTCGAAGACCAGCTCAAGCGCCTCGAGCAGTGACACGCGGTGACAGCGTGTGTCGCCGTGCGCGCCTTCCCAACCAACTGATTTTCGTTTGTCGCACTCCCGCTGCCGCGCTGGCACGCGGGCTGCTCATGGGTCTCTTCATGAAAGCCCTGCTCCTGACTCTGATGGTGTTCGCGGTTCCGGCGATGGCGCAGGGAAAAGATCTGCGGCACACCTACCTCTTCCAGGCCGACCTCAAGAGCGCCGACCTCAGGGGCGCCGACCTCTACCGCTGCCAGCTGGGCCACGCCGACCTGCGCCAGGCAGACCTGCGCGACGCCAAGCTCGCGGGCGCCTACCTCCACAAAGCCGACCTGCGCGGCGCCGACCTGCGCGGCGCCAAGTTCGCGCTCAAGCTCAAAGGCGCAGAGCTGAAGCAGACCCGGCTCGAGGGCGCGATCTTCGACGAGACGACCGAGCTGCCATTCTCGACCGAAGTGGCGCTCGCGCGCGGAATGATGCTCGCTCCGAGCGAGCAGGTGGTGGCTGAACGGCTCTAGCCTCGCGCGCCCCATCGGAGCGCTGACACATGTGTCGACGCTCTGAAAACACAACCTCTCGCCATTCCTGACCCAGGCCTCGTGAAGCCCCGGCGGCACATCGATTGCTCTGGTCCCCGCTGCGTTCAGCTGCGACGCGGGGGACTTGATGCGCGACGCCGTGGACATCTGCGATGGCTATGAAATGTTTCGCGGCTCAGTGCTGCGCCTTGGGGGGTTCGCAATTCTGGTGGGAGCGGCTGCGTCGTGCGCGGCCTGGCAGGGTGACGCCGATGGGTTCACCGAGCAAGAGACTGCGCTGATCGCGGGGATGAAGCTGAGCCCCCTGCCCAGCGACGTGAGCAACCCAGCGCTCGGTAACCCACGCGCCGAGGCGCTGGGCCAGGCGCTGTTCTTCGACCCAACGCTCTCGGGTCCGATCGCGCGCGTCCTGCCGGATCAGCTCGTCTCGCTGGGCGCGCTCGACGCGGCCGGCCGCATCGCCTGCGCCGACTGCCACACCCCGACTTCTTTCTTCGACGACACCCGCTCGACGCCCAACCACGTCTCGCTGGGCATCGACTTCACCGCACGGAACTCTCCGTCGATGGTGAACGTGGCGCTGTACCAGTCGTGGGCGTGGGACGGCCGGTCGGACTCGCTGTGGATGCAGTGCGCGGTCGCTACGAGAGCAGGGCCGCGACGGCAGGCACGCGGCTCAAGCTCGCGCGGCGAATCGCCTCGAAGTACGCCGACGACTACCAGGCGATCTACCTGGACGCCGGCTTCGAGCGGCTCGCCCGCGATGGCGGCCAGGCCACCGAGTTCGACTTCTCGGACGGAGGAAAGCCGAGCGCAGACAGCGCCAGCTACCTCGATCTGATCGCCGCCAACTCGTACAAGGCGATGGCGGCCTACCTCTCGACGCTGATCAGCGCCGATGCGCCGATCGATGCCTACGCTGCGGGCGACAAGGCGGCGCTCACCGTGGCGCAGAAGAGGGGCCTCGCGCTCTTCCTGGGTCGGGCCGGCTGCATCGAGTGTCACTCGGGCCAAAACTTCACCGACAACCAGTTCCATTCGGTCGCCATCCCGCAACGGGGCGAGCACGTGCCGCTCACCGACCAGGGCCGCTACACCGGGCTCACCGAGCAGCGCGCTGGCAACCAGTCGGTGTTCAACCGCTGCGGCCCCTTCCGCGGCGGCCGGCCGTGCACCCCGCTCGCCGCCCCGGTCGAGAGCGACCGCGGCCAGTTTCGAACTAAGAGCCTGCGCAACGTCGCGATGAGCGCTCCGTATATGCACGCAGGTCAGCTGCCGACGCTCGACGCGGTGGTCCGCTTCTACAATGCCGGCGGCGAGACACACGGCTTCGCCGGGACCCGCAGCCCGCAGATCGTCCCTTTGGGGTTGACCGACGACGAGGTGCACGACCTGGTCGCCTTTCTCAACGCGCTCACTGGCGCCCTGGTGGACCCGCGCCGGGCCTGCGACCCCTCGCCCCACGACAGCGACGCCCACCGATACTTGCCCTGCCCGGACGGTGGCCTGTGAGCGCGCTGGTGTTGCTCGTCCTCCTCGCGACGCCAGTCGGGGAAGCGCCGGTCGAGCGTTCGCCGGATCTTGAAGAGGAGCTCGCGCGCGCCAGGGCGCGCCTCGACTCGCTCGAGAAGCGCGCCGACTTCCTGTCGATGATCTCCGCCCGGTTCATTGGCTACGTGGACGTGGGCTTCTTCGTCGTCCAGGGCGATGGCTCGGGCGTGCGCAAGGACATCGGCCACTCACAGCCGCAGCTGGCAGATCTTCTCGGAACCTGGGTGCTGCTGGGTGATCCACTCGCCACGGCGATCAACTCGCGTGGTGAGGTGGCTGACATTGGCGACTCACGCGCAATCCGCTTTGATCCGATTCACGCCGGCCGCAACCCGAGCTTCATCGTCAACGCGCTCAACCTCGGCATCTTCGTCACGCTGCATGACGAGCTGTCGCTGACCGCGTCGGTGGACATCCTCCCGCGCGATCGCGACCTGCAGGAGCTGCGCGGCCTGGGCGACTTTCTCGATCTGAAGCTCGCGTTCCTCCGCTACGAACGGCAGCTCGGGCCAGCTCTGCTGGCGATCTCGGCGGGGAAGTTCGATTCCCTGCACGGCATCGAGTACCGCACCCAGGACTCTGCGCAGCGCATCGGCATCACCCCGTCGCTCGTGTGCCGCTACACCTGCGGCCGCCCGGTGGGGCTCAAAGCCAACGTCGGGCTCTTCGCGCGGAGGCTCGAGGTCGGGCTCGCGCTCACCAACGGCAGCCACCAGTCGGATCTGTTCCCCTTCTCGAACGAAACCGACTTCAACGCAGGGAAGACCGTCACCGGGCGGGTGCAGTACAAGTTTCCGATTTGGAACAAGGGCCTCGAGCTCTCGGCGTCGGGCTCAATCGGCTCACAAGATCGCCAGGCCGACGACAGAATCCTGCAATGGCACTACGGCTTCGCGGGGCTGCTCGCGCTGGGCGACTTTTCGTTGAGCGCCGAGTTCGCCACGGGGCGCGCGCTGGGGAAGATGGACACCGCGTCCGGCATTCCCTGCGCGGCGGCACCTTGTCTGTTCTACCGGGCTGCGTATGGGCAGCTGGCCTGGCGCGCCACCAACCACATGGTGCCGTACGTCCGTGCCGACTGGCGCGCAGCGACCCACCGGCGCGGGCTCGATTGGGCCTACGTCTCGAACGCGGCCCGCGCGACGGTTGGCCTTCGGGTCGACCTCACCAGCTTCCTGACGGTGAAGGCCGAGTACGTGGTCAACCGGGGCATCTCGATCCTCGAGTTCCCCGACGATGTCTTCACCACCTCGCTGGTCGCGTCGTACTGACACGATGATTCTGAGCGTGATGGTCGCCTCGCTGCTCTCTTCATCGCCCTGCACGCTGGTCGGCAGGGTCGAGCTCCGGCGCGACGGGAAGACGATTGAAGCCGGCCGGCAGGTGGCCCTCTACGTCGAGAAGGTGAGCCCGAAGGGGTATCAGGGCAAGGCCCCCGCGCTTCACTCGATTCTGCAGACAGGAATGCAGTTCAAGCCGGGGGTGCTGGTGGTGCAGAAGGGAGACACGGTGGTGTTCACCAACGAGGACAAGGACGAGCACAGCGTCTTCTCGAAGGACGCGCTGCCCCTGCTCGACTTCCCCAAGTCACGCAAAGGCGAAACCGGCCGCCACACTTTCGAGTTCACAGGTGCTGCCCGGATCCAGTGCGACATCCACGACTGGATGCGCGCGGACATCCTGGTCGTGGAGAACCCCTTCTTCACCCTGACTGAATCGAATGGCACCTTCCGGATCCGCGACCTGCCTGCGGGCGCCGACTACACGCTCGTCGGCTGGGAACCCAATGGCAACGAGACGCGGGTGGCAGTGAAGGGCTGCAGCGGAGAGACGACAGTCGCCGTGGTCGTGCTCGACGAAGGCAAGCCGCGAAAGATGCGCCGCAAGCTCGGGGGGGTGTATCCGGTGTACCAGAACTGATCTGCGCCTGACCCGAGGCGCCATCACCCGACCCCAGCCGATGTGGGTGAGCGCGAGAGCTACCGATGTCCGCCTTCACGGGCTGGACGGCGACCGAGGCTGCTAGCGTTCAAGGCCTCCTCTTTGCGATTGCTCGCCACACCGGCGAGGAGCTCCTCGATGCGAGTACCTCTCTTGGCGTGCGTGCTGCTGACCGCGTGCGGTACCGGAGTCGGCGGCGGTTCCGGAGTCGGCGGCGGTTCCGGAGTCGGCGGCGGTGGCTCCGGAGTCGGCGGCGGTGGCTCCGGAGTCGGTGGCGGTGGTTCCGGAGTCGGCGGTGGTTCTGGAGTCGGCGGTGGTTCTGGAGTCGGCGGCGGTGGTTCCGGAGTCGGCGGCGGTGGTTCTGGAGTCGGCGGCGGTGGCTCCGGAGTCGGTGGCGGTGGTTCCGGAGTCGGTGGCGGTGGTTCCGGAGTCGGTGGCGGTGGTTCCGGAGTCGGTGGCGGTGGTTCCGGAGTCGGCGGTGGTTCCGGAGTCGGCGGTGGCTCCGGTGGCGGAGCAGCCCGGAACATCCAGATCGTGAATGCGAGCTTCGAGCTCCCGGTCACCCCACCCGACAGCTTCATCGCCAACGCCCCACCGATGGGCTGGCAGAGCTACGGCACAGCGATCAACTTCAGCCACCGAACCATCGGAGTCCTCAACCCGAACACGACCTCTCTGTACCTCGACCCCGTCCCAGCAGGTCAAAACGTGGGGGTCGTCTTCCTCCTCGACAGCCTCCCAACGCCTACCGAAGCCGGCCTCTCGCAAACCGTGAGCGAAAACCTCGCCCTCAACACGACGTACCGGCTCACGGTGCAGGTCGGAAACCTCAACCCGCAGGCTGGCCTTCCCTACGACTTCACTGGGTTCCCCGGCTATCGCGTCGACCTCATGGCCGGCACCACCGTGATCGCCTCGGACGCGAACACCCTGTTCCCGGGTGAAGGCCGGTTCCTTCTTTCCAGCGTCACCGCCACCATCGGAGGCAGCCACCCCGCCGCCGGCCAGACCCTTCGCATCCGCCTCGTCAACCTCGACGCTGCGCCGGGAATCGAGGTCAACTTCGACGACGTGAAGCTCACCGCCACACCCTGACCGCGTGTTGCACGTAGCGTTGGGGAATGCACCTCGCCCTCGCAGCTCCGCCCGTTGAGCTGCTTCCTACGGTCGGTGCCTCGAAGTTCGGACCTTGAGTTCGGCTGCGATCGCCTGCAGTGGTCCCGGCTCGATGCCCAGGGCGCTGGCGCTCCAGGTCAGCTCCCTCTCGAGCTCGGGGCGGTGGAGCGGGTTGATGCGGGCCTCGGTCAGTGCGGAAGCGATCCGCACCACGTGGAGCGCGTCGTTGACGGGCTCGCTCCCCGGCGTCGACTCGTGGTGTTTGCCGCACACGTAGCCGACGATGCCCGGCAGTTCCCAGATCGCCGAGAGGTTCACCCCCAGCTCGATGTGGGCCAGTTCGAGTACCCGTTCGAGGACGATCGGCGCGACGGTCGCAGAGAGGTCTCCGGTCTGGACCATCTGGCCAGCGACGCGAAGTGCGACCATCTTGCCCAGGTCATGCAGCAACCCCCCAAGAAAGGCCTGCTCGGAATCGGCGCGGCCCAGGGCGGTCGACAGCCACCGCGCGCTTACCGCGCAGACAATCGAGTAGTCGGCGAGCGCCCGCCACGACTCGCGGAAGCACTCGTTGCTCTCGCGCTCCTGGGCGTCGAGCAGCGCCCGGGTAGCCGCTGCCACCGCGACGCTCGAGACCGCGCGCACCCCGAGCCGCGCCGCCGCCATCTTTACCGAGGTAACCTCGGCTCCCCGTGAGTAGAAGGCCGAGCTGGCCATTCGGAGCACCTGCGCCGAGATCATCGCGTCCTGGGAAATCACCTCGACCATGGCGTCAAGGTCGGGGTTCGGCTCATCCATCAGATTCAGGATCTTCGCGGCGATCGCCGGAAAAGCGGGCAAGTCGGCGTCGTCTTCATTCGCGCGGTCCAGCAGCCGTCGGGCCAGCTGCCAGGCCAGCCCGTTCTGCGCCTCGGTCGCGATTCGTCGACCCTCGGGCGGGAACTCAGCGACCAAGGCGAAGTTGAAGCCAGGCTGCACCAGGCGCAAGACTGCCGATGATTTGGATGCCACGAGTTCCCCTTTCAAAGGTTGGGTGGTCAACGAGTGAGGTGAGCTCGCGAGCGCTGACTCTGCAGCCGAGGTGCCATCGGTGGCCGGGGAATCGGCCAGCAGAGTCGAGGCCTTGCCGTTCTCGATGCGCCTCGAAGGGGGTCAATTCTGAGGGTTACCCGCTGGCTCACCCACCACGAGGTCGTCTGCAGCTCGGCAAATGCTGCCTGCGTTTTTGCGCAATCGGCTTCACATCGAACTTTTCGTTCTGAAGGTGGTTGGGCGCGAGGCTGACGCGCGGGTCTACGCCAGCTGTAGACGTCGATGACGCCGGAGGACGAGCCTGCTAATTCTGACGCGGCCTTGAACGATGAGAGTCTTACCTGTGGCGCTCAGTCCCAGCGGCTGGTGACCGAGAGCCGGACGCCGCGCAGCACCGCCGGAGTGCCCGACTGGCCAACGTCCTGCGCCTCGACCGCCCACTCGCCGTTGATGGTCTCGTCACCCGGCACACTGACCGGAATCAGCACGCCGCCGCTGGTCACCACCAGCGTCGACGACACGGTGCCCGACGGGTTGCTCAACCGGACCCGCGTGTTCGCCGCTGCGCCGTCGACGAAGACCTGCAGCCACGCGTCCATCGGCACCGTCGATTGGCCTCGCACCGGCACGATGAGTCGGTACCACGAGCCATCGCGAGGCAGCGGCGCCGAGAGCTGGCCCGCTTCGGGCATCGAGTAGGTGCCCCGCATCCACGACGGCTGGCAGAGCCCATCGGGGCCGTACGAGAGGCCGGCGCAGATGCCGCCGGCGCCACAGGCAGCGTCAGTGGTGCACGCGTTGCTGATGCCGTCGTAGCGCGGCAGCTTCACGCAGCTGCCAGAGGTGAACGAGCCATCGGGCCGCTCGTACGCGCCCAGACAGAAGGGCGTCGGCGTGCCGCTGCACACCGAAGGGTCAGGGCTCGGGGTGCAGGTCGGGCCGACCACCAGCCCGCATTCGAAGGTCTCACGCGTGAGGTACACCCGAATCGACGTCGGCGCCGTCGGGCGGCTCGGCACCCGCACCACCGACAGCTCGTTCGGCCGCCACGCCTGACAGCCTGCGCCCGGCTCGGTCACCGTGGCCCACAACGACAGCGTCGCGCCCGTCGCGCTCAGCTGCGCCCGCGTCACCTGCACCCGCGAGCGGGGAGACTTGCCCTCGGGGCGGTAGGCCACCAGCCAGTTGCGGCTGAAGGTGATGGAAGGAAGCACGGGCCCCAGCAGCGCCTTTGCGGCTGTGGACGTGGTGAGCACCCGCGCGAGGCGGCCCTGCACAGTTCCCGTCGCGACGTCGAGCTCCAGCGGCACCACGTTGAGCACGTCGGCCTTCGCGGCCGTCACGTCTTGTGACGTCTCGGCCATCGCGTCGGTTTCTTCGATGCCGACGCTGTCTTCGGGGCCCACGCCGCACGCGCACATCACCACTGCTGCCAACACCATCGTCTGCGTCTTCATGGAGTGCCTTTAGTTGAAGTCTTCGACGCGCACGGCGCCGCTCTTCTGGAAAGTGACGAACACCGCGTTGTCGCCCCACACGCTCGGAAGCATGAACTGCGCGCGGTCTTTGGCGGCGTCGAAGCCCACCGCCGAGTCCGCCGGGTCGACCTGCTGCAGGTCGGTGAAGCTCGCCCATCGCGTGCGCAAGGCCACCTCGAGCCGGGCCAGGTCGGAGCTCGACGGGTCCGCCACCATTGCCTCGGCGTGGGTGCGCGCGAGCCCGAGCGAGAGCTGGCGCGCGAGCTCGAGGTCTGCGGCGCTGGTGCCCAGCGTCTTCGGCTGAACCGTAGCGCTCGCTCCGCCGACGGCGATTTGAATCGTCGACAGCGTGATGGGGCCGCCAGCGACCGGCCGGTGTGCGGCCGCGACGCCGACCCCAAAGCCCGGTGCCGCGCGCACGCTGCCAGAGCCGAGCACCTGCTGGGCGGTGCCGAGCGCGGTGGTGAGACGGTCAGCCAGCCCCTGTTCGGTCATGCCGAGCGCCGGCAGGGTGAGCCCTTCGAGGGTGGCGTCAGCGCCGTTTCGCGGCACGTTCAGCTTCGCGACGATGGAGCCTCCCGTCGGCGGCAGCCACTTCAGGTCGAACTGGGTGCCCGTCGCCGTGGTGCGGGTGCCAGTCACCTCGACGTTGCGGTCGACGCCGAGCAGGCCCTTGATGACGTCCTTCGGCACCGGGCCCACCACAGGCGGCGGCGTCTGCGGCACGTGCAGCGCCGTCAGCTCGCGGCCCGACGACGAGACACCGAACAGCGCGAGGCCCTTCGGCTTTGGCAGCCAGTCAGTGCCCTGCTGGAAGAAGCGCCCTGCGTAGAGGGTGCCCTGTGCATCGGCGAGCGCGTCGACGGCGGCCTTCGCTTCGGCGGTGGTCGCTCCGGCCTGCTTCAGCATCGCCTGCGCTTCAGAGCGGGTCACTGGGGCCACCTGCGAGGGCAGCGCATCGAAGGCCTTCTTCGAGAACTCCACCATCGTGTTGAGCCGTGGCGGAGCGCCCGTCACGCCGACGGTGCCAGAGGCCAGCGTCGCGCCCGTCTGAAACGCGCTGCCGGTGCCCAGCGGCTTGCTCGAGAAGCGGCTCACCGTGGTGGAGCGGGCGTCGGTATAGAGGCCCGCGAGCTGCTCTGCATACGCGCGTGAGGTGGGGGTGAGCTTCGAGCCGGGGTCGGCGAGCAGTCGAAGCAGGCCAGCCTTTTCCCAGCCGTCGATTGACGCGATGGTGAGCTCGGTGCCGATGAGGCCCTTCGAAGCGTCGCGGACCTCTTTCGTCGACACCGTCACCCCTGACGCCGAGGTGGGCTCCTTCGCGTCGTCGATGGCCGAGAAGAACGTCTCGACGCTGGGCGAGCGGTCCTTTGGCGCGACTTTCTCGCGCACGGCGCCGGGCGTGGTGTCCCAGCTGACGTTGCGCCTTCCAGTCTGGTCGAAGCCCGTGGTGCCAGAGGCCAGCAGCGCGCCCTTCTCGTTGAAGAGCTCGAGGTAGCCGTCGTCGCCGTCGGTGGTGGTGTGCAGCGCGAAGACCGGCTGACCGTTCGCGGTCGTCTTGAGCAGGCGCACGCTGCCGAGGTCGTTGTCTTCCCACGAGCGGTACAGCGCGTACGCCCGCTGCACCGACTCGGGGCCCGTCGTCGGCGCCTTGGTGCGCGCGACGTCGAGTCGGCTGACGGCCGAGGCGCTGCCGAAGTTGAAGCCTTCAGCCCACGTCTTCGCCGCGGTGGTGACCGAGGTCGTCGGGCTCGACGGAGCAGAAGGGATCCGGCCAATCGGAGCAGGCATGGCGGGGTTATCGCCGAACTGTGTCGTTGGTTGTGTGACAAAACCCACACACGCCAAGCCGTTGTATTTACATTGTTCTGGTCGCGGCGGAAGACCGGCGCGGACCTTGCTTCAGCCGGGGGCGTCCACCCGTTCAGGAGCCACAATGATTATCGAAGTCGCCGGAGACATTCTGCTCAGCCGAGCCTCTGCCATCGCCCACGGCGTCGCCGCCAATGACCATTTTGACCGCGGCCTCGCCCTCGCGCTGCGCGAGCGGTGGCCCGCGATGGCCAAAGACTTTCGGCATTGGAACCACAACACCCATCACGCGCCGGGCGGCCTCTGGGTCTGGGCTGGCAGCGACGGCAAGCGAATCATCAACTTGCTCACCCAGGAGCCCGCCCCTTCCGACGGAGCCCGGCCCGGCCGCGCGAAGACCGAGCACGTCAACCAGACGCTCAAGGCGCTCAAGCAGGTCTGCGTGGCCGAGAAGCTCACCAGCATCGCCTTACCGAAGCTCGCCACGGGCGTCGGCGGCCTCGAGTGGACTGACGTGAAGCCGCTGATCGACCACCACCTCGGCCAGCTCGACATCCCCGTCTACCTCTACACGACGTATCGAACTGGCGAGCAGGCCGCCGAGCCGCGGGTCTGACGTTGGTGAAGGTCCTGCACCAACGCGCCCCAGACGCAAAGTCAGCACTTGCGCCGTGCTGACGGGAGCCGATGCGACCCGAGCTCGAGGTGCTGGCTTTGCCGAGGTGCACCCGCTGGGCAGCGCCGGCCGGGTTCTCACCATGCGCTCGCGGCCGGCGGAATCGGCAGCCTCTTCTACAGCTTCACCGTGATGGTCGACTGGGCAGCGAGCGACGAGACCCGGGCCGCCCGGAGGGTTCGAAGAATGCAAAGGACGAGGCCGCCGCCAGCCCCGAGAACCTCGCGGTGGCTGCCGCGCGCGGTTTCCCCTTCTTGATGGGCGACGCCACCGAAGACCTGACGCTGCGCCGCGTCTGGCCTCAGCCCCCTCGGCGGTGCATCTCGAGCTGCGGTTGGGCGGCGAGCTCGGCGAGGCTCCTCGACGGGCCGCGCAGCTGCAGCAGCCCGCGCCTCTCTTCCGCGCCGCGATCTCTTCGGCTCGACCACGCGGCCTCCAGCACGCGCTCGAGCGCAGCCTCGTCGGCGTCCCCCCGCAGCAGCGCCTTCAGGTCGGTTCCCTTCGTCGCGTAGAGGCAGGTGAGCAGCTGCCCGTCAGCGGTCAGGCGCGCCCGATCGCAGGCGCCGCAGAACGGCTGGGTGGTGGAGGCGATGATTCCGAACACCTGGCCGTTGGGCAGACGGAACCGCTCGGCCGGCGCGCTCCCCCGCTCGGGCAAGGGCAGCGGCGGCTCACCCCAGTGCCGTGCCAGCTGCGCGAGGAGCTCGGCGCGGGGCACGACTTTCTGAGGCGACCAGCGGGTGGCGCCGCCGACGTCCATGTACTCGATGAAGCGCACCTCGGCGCCCCGGGCGAGCGCGAACGACAGCAGCGCGGGGACCTCGTCGTCGTTCACCCCTCGCATCAACACGGTGTCGAGCTTGAGCGCGCCGAACCCTGCCTCAGCCGCGGCGTCGAGCCCATCGATGACCCGCGCGTGCAGGTCTCTGCGCGTCAGCGCGAGGAAGCGGGTCGGGCTGAGGGTGTCGAGGCTCACCGTCAGCCGCCCCAGGCCTGCCGCGCGCAAGGGGCCGGCCAGGCTGCGCAGGGCAACGCCGTTGGTGGTCAGCGACAGCTCGTCGAGCGGCTTGCTCGAAAGCATCGCGACCAACACCTCCAGGCTACGCCGCAGAAGCGGCTCGCCGCCGGTCAGCCGCACCCTGCGCACCCCGAGCGCGACGAAGCGGTCCACCAGGCCAGAGAGCTCCTCGAAGCTGAGCAGGTCGGGGTTGGGCAGCCAGGAGTAGCGCGACTCCGGCATGCAGTACGCACACCGCAGGTTGCAGCGGTCGGTCACCGAGACGCGCAGGCTCGACAGCGGCCGGCGAAGCTTGTCGATGGTCATCGGGCGATGAGAGCCAACCGACGGTGACGACGGTTCAGGCCGTTTCCTGGAAACCTGCTGGCTCTGATGAACCGAATTTCTGGCCTCTGGCTCACACCCGGGCTGAGCCGTTCTTCGACCCTGAGGTCCTGATGCGCCACATCCTTAGCTTCGCCCTGCTGCTGGCTGTCCCCGCGTTCGCAGAGGACCCCTTCGTCAGCGCCGGGGACGCCCTGAAGCTGGTCGGGAAAGAGGGGGTGCGCTTCGTCGACGCCGACAGCGAGAAGGACTTCGAGAAGGCCCACCTTCCGGGCTCGGCCCTCGCCTTCGCCCATGACCTGCAGTTGCTGGACGACGTGAGGAAGTGCAAGGGGCTGCCGATGTGCGAGCCGACCGCCTTCGACTTCATCGGCAAGAAGCTCGGCATCGACGCGGCGACCGAAGTCGTCGTCTACGACTCGGGCATCGGCGTCAACGCGAGCGGCGCGTGGTTCTTCCTCACGCTCTATGGCCACAAGAAGGTGAAGATCCTCGACGGCGGGCTGGCCGAGTGGAAATCGAAAGGCGGCGCAGTCGAGACAGGCAAACCGTCGCCGCCTGCGCCGAAGAGCTTCAAGGCAGACGTGCAGTGGCAGATGGTCGCCTCGCGGGCCGACGTGGAGGCGCTGCTGAAAGATCCGTCGAAGGCATTGCTGCTCGACTCTCGCCACAAGCTCGAGGAGTACACCGGCAAGGAGTTGCTCACCGGGCTGTCGGCTCCCGGCAAGGAGGTCACGGTCGCCCGCGGCGGCTTCATCCCCGGGGCGGTGTTCTCTCCGTGGACCAAGTACGCGGGCAACAAGGACGCTGAGCCGGGCAAGCCCACGCTGAAGGACGCGAAGGACATCCAGAAGCAGCTCGAGAAGCTGAAGAAGAATGGCTACGAGCCGGGCAAGCCAATCATCACCTATTGCCACGTCGGCCTGGGCCGGGGCTCATTCCAGTACCTGGCGCTGCTGAAGGCCGGGCATGCCAACACCCGGGTCTATCTCGGTGGGTGGAGCGAATGGGGCAACACCCCCGAGCTCCCACTGGGAGCCCAGCAGTGATTTCCGGCCTCACCGGGCTGCTGACGGGGATGGCGTTCGGCGTCA
This sequence comes from Myxococcales bacterium, assembly GCA_038206395.1. Lineage (GTDB taxonomy): Bacteria > Myxococcota > Myxococcia > Myxococcales > Myxococcaceae > JAGSPQ01. The sequence continues at coordinate 33,704 of JBBRAX010000043.1, forward strand.
TCCTCTACAAGGTCGGCGCCAGCCGCTTCTCGCGGGTGATCGGGATGCTGACGCTGCGCGACACCAAGGTGATGAAGTTCGCCTTCACCGCGATCGCCACCGCCTCGACCCTTTACGGCCTGGCGTCGATCGCCGGGGTCGCCGAGTCGATGAACCTCGTGCCCCGGGTGATGCCCTTCCTGGGTCTCGCCCACGTCGTCGGCGGGATCATCTTCGGCGTCGCGATGGGCGTGACTGGCACCTGCCCCGGCACCTGCGTCGCGAAGGCCGGAGGGCTGGCGGGCAACAAGCGCTTCGCGACAATCTTCTCGATGCTCGGGCTGGTGCTCGGGGTGCTCGCCTACTCGGCGCTGCAGACGCCGCTGACGGACGTCGGCGTAATCGCCGTCAACCAGAAGCCAATCACCCTCCACGGCCTGCTCGGGCTGCCGTACGGAGCGGTGGCGCTGGTGTGGGGCGCGCTGTTCTTCGTCATCGCCGTCGCAGTGAACCGGCTCACGCCCGAGAAGACCTTCGCCTCTTCGAAGCAGCGCCACAGCCTGCTCGACTTCGTGCGCGGCGAGTGGAGCTGGCTTGCGTCCGGCGTGCTGGGCGGCGGGGTGATTGTGCTGGCGACGATGCAGCACGGCTACCTCGGCTTCTCTGGCGCGGTGCTCGCGTTTGTCGGCGCAGCGGCGCACCTGGTCGGCGCCCCGCTCGAGCAGGTACCGAAGATCACCGACGACATCGTGTGGCGCGCGATGCTGATCGTCGGGGTCTTCCCGGGCGGCTTGCTGGCGAAGCTGACCTCGATCAAGTCGGAGGCAGCGACCCACCCGACCGCCAGGCCCACCTTCAGCTTCGCGGCGTCGTCGAAGGCGCTCGCCGGCGGCTTCGGGCTCGCCCTGGGCGCGATGATCGGCGGCGGCTGTACCACCGGCGCGTTCATCGCCGCGTGGCCGACCCTCTCGGTGGGGAGCCTGGCGATGGGCGGCACCTTCTTCGTCGCGTCGATGGCGACCTCGAACCTGCTGCTGCTGACGCGACGGCTGGACTTCGCGAAGGCGCAGCAGGTCGGCGATGAGGTCTACGACTGATGACGCGCTCGATGCGAGCGATGTTCCTCGCGCTGATCGCCGCCCTGGCGGTGGGGCTCGTGGTCCTGCGCGCGAGGAACGCGGCGCTGGCCACTTCGACGGCGGCGACCCGATGAAGCGCTTCGAGCCTGCCCTCTACCTCGGCCTCATCGCGCTGCTCGGGGGCCTGCTGCTGGTCGAGGGCCGGCGCACCACCGGGCTGCTCGCCCGTCAACCCGTCTCGCCCAGGGCGCTCTACGCGCTGCTGTCGAACCCGCAGCTGAAGGTGCAGGTCGTCGACCTCAGGGCCTACGACGACGACCACTACCTCGACGCCCACATCCCCGGCGCGATCCCCCTGCCCGGCTGCGATGTGTCCCAGGCGCCAGAGGCCGCGCGCGACCGCGTCTACCCGTACGTCGACACGATCCTCGTCACCGACTCTGGCGACCCGCTGGCGTTCGAGGCCTGCCGCGGCAGGTTCGGCCAGGCGCGGCTGCTCGAGGGCGGCATGGAAGGCTGGAGCCTCGCCAACCGCCCTGAAGACACTGGCGACTACTCGCCGCCGAAGAGCTCCGCCGGCGGCGGCTGCCTGTAGGGAGGATGCGATGTCGATCTCACGGCGTGACGCACTGAAGAAGCTGCTGCTCGGCACGGTGGCCGCTGGCGTCTCGACGACGGCGGCGCCAGCCGAGGCGAAGGTGGCTCCGGTGCGGGTCGATGATCCGCGGCAGGCCTACCCGGACCCGAAGAGCACCGAAGACTTCTACCGCGCAGAGTTCAACGCGGTGCGCGGCGACGGCGATGATCGAGGCTTCGCGTACCACTGCGTCAACTGCCAGGGAAACTGCGCCTTCGAGGTGTGGACGAAGGACGGCAAGGTCACCCGCGAGAACCAGTCGGCCCACTATCCGCAAATCTCGCCCACCGTGCCGGACGCCAACCCGCGCGGCTGCAACAAGGGCGTCCAGCACAGCCAGACGATGTACGAGGCCGATCGGCTGCTCTACCCGATGAAGCGGGTGGGTGAGCGCGGCGCCGGAACCTGGAAGCGCATCGGGTGGGACGAGGCGATCACCGACATCGCGACTCACCTCCACGACGGGCTGGTCGAGAAGGGCCCGGCGTCGAACTACATCCACATCGGCGCAGGCGTGCTGACCGAGGCGCGGGCGGCATCGATCAAGCGGCTGGGCGCGCTGCTGGGGGCGGTGCGGCCCTACATCGCCAGCTACGTGGGCGACATGTTCCCCGGCGTCAGCGTCGTCTACGGCGAGGGCAACATCGGCTGCACGTACGACTTCGTCTTCCAGACGAACGTAGCGATCTTCTGGGGCTGCAACCCGAACACCTCGCGCATCCCCGACGCACACTACCTGTGGGAGGCCAAATACAACGGTTCGAAGATCATCGTCATCACGCCCGAGTTCAACTCGACCGCGATCCACGCCGATCTCTGGGTGCCGGTGAAGGCAGGCTTCGACGGGCACCTCGCGCTCTCGATCATCCAGCGGATCATCGCCCGCAAGCTCTACAAGCCCGAGTTCCTCAAGGAGTACACCGACCTGCCGCTGCTGGTGCGCACCGACACCAAAGAGCTGGTGCGGCTGTCGGATCTCGACCCGGCATCCCGGGAGCTCGACACCCGGCTGGTGGGGCTGTTCGCCAGGCCCGACCACCCCCACGACTGCTTCCTCGCCTTCAACACGAAGACGAAGAAGTTCACCGTGATGCCCGGCACCGAGGGCAGCACCGTCGAGACCCTGCGGCTGTCGGACTCTGACTGGGACATCGACCCCGCGCTCAACGGCAAGTGGACGCTGACGCTGAAGGACGGGAAGAAGGTGAAGGTCACCACCGCCTTCGAGCTGTTCAAGGCCGAGGTGGGGGCGTTCGCCCCCGAGAAGGTGAAGGGCCTGACCGGGGTGCACCCGAGCATCGTCGACGAGCTGGCCGACGACATGACGAAGCCGAAGGTGAGCCTGCTGACGATGGGCTTCACGATCGGCAAGCACTTCAACGGCATGCTCTCGCAGCGGGCGATCGCGTCGCTCGCCGCGTTCTCTGGGCGGTTGGGGCCCCAGGGAGGGATGAACACCGAGAACGAGTGGAACATCAGCGGGCTCGAGGGGCTCTCGGGGTTCCAGGGCCGCTACCTGCACCGCTTCGCCTCTGGCTTCGTCAGCGAGTTCGTCATCGGCGACGGCGTGAAGGACTTCGAGAACCTCTACTCCGACGACGACATCCGGCGTGGCACCGGCGACTCGAAGGACGACTACCGCAAGAAGGTCGAGGCGCTGCTCGAGAAGGGCAAGAACGACGCCGGCTACAAGGAGGGCAAGCCGTACTGGACGACGGTCGAGAACTTTTTACTCTTCGCCGACTCACGCTTTCGCCGCAACAAGGGGCACTACAAGAAAGCGTTTCTCGAGAAGGCGAAGTTCATCGCCTACGGCGACGTGCGGATGAGCGACTTCGCCGTGTACGCCGACATCCTCTTGCCGTGCAAGACGCCGTATGAGTCCTGGGATCTGCGCACCAACCCCGGCTACCACCGCTACGCGAACATCGCGTACCCGCCGCCCAACCTGAAGCCCGTGGGTGAATCGAAGAGCGAGTGGGAGATCGCCACCCTGGTGGTCGAGAAGCTGGAGGCGATCGCGAAGGCGCGGCACAAGGCCACCGGCGACGAGCGGAACATTCGCATCGTGGACAAGACGCACACCGAGGCTGGCACGCGGCGCCTCGACGAGCTGGTCAAGGACTTCACGCGCGACGGCACGCTGCGCACCGACAAGCACGCGGTCGAGTACGCGCTCGAGCACGTCGAACAGTTCAAGCCCAACACCACCAAGAGCATGTACGAGCGCGGCGGCTTCCTTCAGCTCAACGAGAAGGCGGGGAAGAGCTCGCCGCTCTACAAAGATCGCCCCTACAACACCTTCGAGAACCAGCTCTACCTGCACCAGCGGTTCGAGACGCTCACCGGGCGGCTGACCTTCTACGTCGACCACCCGCTGTGGATCGCCGCGAACGCGAACGTGCCGACCGCGAAGCAGCCGATTCGGCCGGCGCGCCACCCCTTCGTCCTGATGACGCCGCACGCGCGCTGGTCGATTCACTCGACCTACAAGACCTCGCCGATCTTGCTGCGGCTGCAGCGGGGCAAGCCGTGCGTGATGGTGAACCCGGCGGTGGCGAAGGCGCGGGGCATCGCCGATGGCGACGACGTGAAGATGTTCAACGAGCTGGGCGAGGTGCGGCTGATGGCCAAGCTGTCGCCGTCGGTGCCGCTGGACGCGCTGGTGATGGAGCACGGCTGGGAGCCGTTCATGTACGACAAGAAGAAGGGCCACAACCTGCTGGTGGGCGACATGATCAACCTGCTGGAGCTGACCGACGGCTGGGGCCACCTGAAGTTCGGCACCAACTGGGACGGCAACCAGCACGCCTACGAGACCACCCTCGACCTCGTGAAGGCCTGAAAGGAGCCCCCATGTCGAAACGCCAGCTCGCGATGGTGATGGATCTCAACAAGTGCATCGGGTGCCAGACCTGCACGGTTGCGTGCAAGACCCAGTGGACCAACCGCAACGGCCGCGAGGGGATGTACTGGAACAACGTCGAGACCAAGCCGGGCGATGGCTACCCGCGCAAGTGGGAAGAAGCCGGCGGCGGGTTCGATGGTGGCGGCAACCTGAAAGACGGCGTCGTGCCCTCGCGCTACTCGGACTACGGCGTGCCGTGGGACTACAACGGCGACGAGATCATGGCGGGGCGCGAGTTCAAGCCACAGACGGATCCCCAGGTCGGGCCCAACTGGGACGAAGACGTGGGCGCGGGAGACTTCCCCAACTCGTACTTCTTCTACCTGCCGCGCATCTGCAACCACTGCTCGAACCCCAGCTGCCTGGCGGCGTGTCCGCGCGAGGCGATCTTCAAGCGCAACCAGGACGGGATCGTGCTGGTGGACTTGAACCGCTGCGAAGGCAACCGGCTGTGCATCGCCGCGTGCCCGTACAAGAAGATCTATTTCAACACCAAGCTGTCGAAGTCCGAGAAGTGCATCTTCTGTTTCCCCCGCATCGAGAAGGGCCTGCCGCCGGCGTGCGCCGATCAGTGCGTCGGCCGGATCCGCTTCGTCGGCTACCTCGATGACGTCGAGGGCCAGGTCTACAAGCTGGTGCACCAGTACAAGGTCGCGATCCCCCTGCACCCCGAGTACGGCACCGAGGCCAATGTCTATTACGTGCCGCCGATGGCGGGCCCGCGCCGCTTCGACAAGGCGGGCAAGCCGATCGAGGGCAGCGAGCGGCTCCCCACCCCGTACCTCGAGCACCTCTTCGGGCCGCGGGTGCACGACGCGCTGAAGACGCTGCACGCCGAGCTCGACAAGCGAAAGGCGGGCGAGGCCTCAGAGCTGCTCGACACCCTGATTGCCTACAAGCACTCCGACATGTTCCGGCTCGACACCCGGCCGCGGCCGACGGGCTTCAAGCTCCCGGTGCTGAAGTGAGGGGGCACGCGATTTTTCTGTCGTGCGCGCTCGCCGCCACGGCGTCGGCGAACGAGGCGTTTCTGCGCGCTGAGGTGGTGGATGCGGTCGCCGCGACGAAGCTGCCGATGTCGGTGGCCGACCCGGCCTGGCAGCAGCTCAGCGCGCGCAGCTTCCGGATTTCGCCCCAGCGCACCGTGCGGCTCAACGATCTGCGCTCGAACGAGGTGCTGAAGAGCGGCCCCGGGATCAGCGAGGTGCGGGTCAAGGCGGCGGCCACCGCGCAGCAGCTGCGGCTGTGGCTCGAGTGGGACGACCCGGCGAAAGAGGTCGTGCGGGAGGACGAGGTGAACGTCTTCGCCGACTCGATCGCCGTCGAGGTGCCCGAGCGGTCGGGCCGCGGCGTGCGGCTGCCCGCGATCGGAATGGGCGATGCCGAGCAGCACGTGGGCGTGTCGATGCTGAGGGCCACGAAGGGCGGCGCGCTCGCCAGTCAGTTCATTGCAGCAGGGTTCGGCTCGCTCACCCGCCAGGCGCCGGCCGTGATGACCACCGCCGAGCTGCAGTACGACGACGCGCTCAAGCGCTGGCGCGCGGTGTTCACGATCCCGATCGACGGTGACCGCCGTGCGCTGGTTCCGGTGGCGTTCGCGGTGTGGGACGGCGCGCGGGGCGAGCGCGCAGGCTACAAGCGGCTGTCGTCGTGGCACTTCGTTCGCCTGCCGAACCGGCCCCTCGACGACGCGTGGGTGAAAGAGCTCGCGTACGGCTTCTTCCCCGGAGATTTGGGGGACGTCGCGCGGGGCAAGGCGCTGGCGGAAGCGGTCTGCGTGGCGTGTCACCACCTGCCCGGCAAGGCGCTCACCCCGCCGGGGCTGGCCCCCAACCTCGTGGGCATCGGCGCGATCTCGACGCCCCGCTACCTGCGCGACAGCATCACCACGCCGAGTGCCGTCGTCTTGCCCGGGCTCAACCCGAACCAGCACTACGTGGCGAACGGACCGCGAGACAACAACGGCGCGCTGCCCAACGCAGACGCGTTTCGCTGGTGGAGCCCCGGGCCAGACGGAGGGCAGGTGTCGAAGATGCCCCCCTTTGCGTTTCCCCCCGAACAGCTGGCCGACCTGGTCGCGTTCCTCAAGTCCCTTGACGGATCTACGCTGGAGCAGCCCTGATGCGCACGCTCGTCCTCGCCACCCTCGTCTTCGCTTCCGCCGCCCGCGCCACCGAGCCCGGCGACGAGGTCGAGCTCAGCTCGGCGACCGTCACCGCGCTGCCGTGCGCGCAGAAAGCGATCGAGACCGGGAACTTGAGCCTGCTCACCGCCTGCCCGCTGGAAGAGACGCGCAAGGGCCTGGTGGTGTTCGACGTCGCTGAGATGGCGTTCTACCGGCTCGAGAAGAAGGGCATCCGCACCTCGGAGCTCGAGCGTGCCTTCGGTGGCGGCTCGATCGATCTCACCGGCAAGGTGAAGAACGTCGACCAGAAGGACAAGGTGCCCCTGGTGGTGGTCAGCGAGTTCCGGGTCACGCCCAAGCCGAAGCCCGGGGCCTTCAAGGGCTGCCTTTAGCGCTTCGACTCATCCCGCCGTCGGCCGCTTGAAGCGCCCGCTCGCCAGCAGCCCATCGACGACCTGCTCGTACCAGCGCTTCTGCTCGGCAGTGCCGCTCACCGCGATCGGCGTGCCCGCGTCGCTCGAGGTGCGCACCGCGATGTCGATCGGGATCTCGCCGAGGAAAGGCAGCCGGTAGTGATCAGCGAGCAGCCGCCCACCGCCTTCCCCGAAGATTGGGTAGCGCTTGCCGGTGTCGGGCGCGACGAAGCCGCTGAGGTTCTCGACGATGCCTCCGATTGGGATCTGAACATCCTGAAGCATCTTGATTGCGCGGCGCACGTCGTCGGTCGAGATCACCTGCGGCGTGGTGACGACGAGCGCCGCCGTGACGTGGAGCTCCTGGGCCATCGTCAGCTGGGTGTCGCCGGTGCCCGGAGGCATGTCGACCACCAGCAGATCCAGCTCGCCCCAGTCGACGTCTTCCAGCAGCTGAATCATCGCGCTCGTCGCCACGCTCGCGCGCCACACCAGCGGAGTGTCGGGCGTCGGAGTGGTCATCCCCACGCTCATCACCTTGAGGCCGAAGTTCTCGGCGCAGATGATCCGGTCGGCCTCGTTCCACCGCAGCCGCTCGTCTTCCACCTGCAGCATCCGCGGCACCGAGGGCCCGTAGACGTCGGCGTCCAGAATGCCGACCTTCCAGTCGCGCTGCGCGAACACGCTGGCGACATTGACCGCGACGGTGCTCTTTCCAACCCCGCCCTTGCCGCTGGTGACGATGAGGATGTTCTTCGCGTACGGCGCGCGGTTGTTCGGCCGGCTGCTGTGCCCATAGGAGCCGTGCCCCTTCGCATCCAGCAGCTTCTTGCGTGCCGCCTCGTCTGCGTCGCTCATTGGTTCCTCAAGTGCGCCAGCAGGTCATAGACCTGGCCCGGGCTCAGGTCCGGCTGGGGCGGCATCCGTGCGCGGCCTGCCTTTACGAAGTCCGCGAAGCGCGAGGGCTGCTGAAGAAGCGGGCGATCCGAGAGGTTCACCCCAAGCCCTCCGCGCGCGTCCGCGCCATGGCAGACGAGACAGCGGGCGTCGAACAGGCCTTTGCCCCGGCCCGGATCGCCGGGAAGGCCGTCGGCTTCGACATGAAACGGGGGCACCTCTTCGATGACGGGCGCAGGTAGCATCGCGGTGGGACCACGGCTGCCCGCGAGCGCGCTCGCAAGGGGCGGCACCTGTGCCTCCTCCAACAGCGCGCCCCACCCCCGCATCTTGGCGAGCGTCGCCGTCCACTGGGCCACCGTCAGCCGCTGCTGGCGCACGTACGCCAGCGAGTGACAAGACCGACAGTTGAGCTCGAGGGCCAGGGTCGCCTCGGCTGCCGACATCGTCAGGGACCCCGCGTCGGCGGCGGCTGCCGCAACGAAGACGGGCGGCGCTGCAGCGGGTCGGGTGCAGCCGGCGGCCAGCAGCGCGATCGCAAGGGCAGCCCTCACCCGACGCTCCATTCCACCCGGTGCACCGCGTTCCAGAAGTAGCCGCTGGGGTTCCACGGCGTCATCGTGGGCTGGGCTGTGCCGGTCGTGTCGGTCGCCCGCGCGAGCGCGCCCATCGGGCCCGGCCGCGCTTCTACCTCGAGCCGGAACACCTGCCAGCGGCCCACACCCGGTGTGCCTTCGAGCCTGGCCAGCTGAAAGCTCGCGCCGCCATCGACGCTCACCTCGACCTTCGCAATGGCGCCTGCGCCCGAGAAGGCGACGCCCCGCACCTCGACCTTCCTGGAGTTCACCCTCGCACCCTCGAGCGGCGAGGTGATCAGCGACTTCACCGGCAGCACTGTCACCGGCACCATCTGCTCGGGTGGAACCCTGGTCCCGGGGGCAACGGGGGTCGGCGGAATGCGATAGCCCTTCTGGACGAAGAAGCCGTCGTGCTCCCCGGCGGCGACCTGGATGCCGACCAGCCACTTGAGCCAGTGGTCACCTGCCCAGCCCGGCACCACCACCCGCAGGGGCGCCCCATGCTCCAGCGTCAGCGGCGCGCCGTTCATCTTCCAGGCAACGAGCGTGTCGGGGTGGAGTGCGCGCTCGAGGGGGATGCTGCGAATGAAGGCGGGCGTCTGCGGCTTGGGCGCGCGATCGGCCCCGAACAGGTGCACGTGCGCCGCGCCGGGCGAGATCGTCGCCCGCTCGAGCAACGTCGCCAGTCGGACCCCCGTCCACTCCGCTTGCCCCATCGCGCCGTGCTGCCACTGCACGCCCGCAATCGTCGGCTGGAAGAACGCGCGCCCGTTGCCCGCGCACTGCAGCACCGCGGTCACTGTCGTCTGCGGCAGCTTGCGCAGGTCGGCGACGCTCAGCTTCAACGGCGTGCCGACCTTCCCGCCCACGTCGAGGCCGCGATTCAGCTCGAGGGCCGGCGGCCCGAAGTGACTGCGGACGAAGAAGGCATCCGTCGGCGTCAGCAGCCCATCGAGCGCAGAGATCGGCGTCTGCAGCTGCTGGGGGTAGTCGGCCAGCACCTCGAACGGGGCGGCGTGGCTCGAGCGGGCCGCAAGGGCGACAGCGGGCGCGGCCGCGAGCAGCTGACGACGGGTGAAAGGAGCCATGGTGCAGGCATCAGAGCCAGCCAGCCACCTTTGGGGTTCTGCGGGCAGTTAACCGCACCCATTTGTCGAGCAAGAAGGCCGCTCGGTGACGACAGCCCGCGCCATCGTGAGTGACAACCTCACGCTCGGCAAGACGCCGTATTTGAAGGGTTATTAGAGTCTGGTGGGGCACCCGCAGCACGGCTGCGTTATGGAGCGGCATGGTGTCGTCGTCGTCGGCGGTGGTGGTGGTCGGAGCGGGCGTCAGCGGGGTGACCTGCGCCGCGGGCCTCGCGGCCGCGGGTCAGGCCGTGGTGGTGCTCGAGCGCGCGAACGGGGTCGGTGGACGCTGCGCGACGCGGCGGGTCGGAGGGCAGCCGGTCGACCATGGGGTGGCCTTTGTTCACGGCCGGGACCCCGAGCTGCTCGCCGCGCTGCGTGCAGTTCCGGCCACCGCTTTGCTCGAGTGGCCCCAGGTGATTGAAGGCACCGGCCGCCCTTGTCACCCGGCTGCGCTCGTCAGCGGCACCTGGCGCCTGGCCTTCGCCGAAGGGATGACGGTGTTCCCCAAGCACATCGCGGCTGGGCTCGACGTGCGGCTGAGCTCGCGGGTCACCCGGCTGGCGGTGCAGGGCGCCGAGGTCGAGCTCACGCTCGAGAAGGGCGCGCCGCTGAGGGCGCAGACGGTGGTGCTGGCGCTCGCCGCCGAGCAGGCCTCCGAGCTGCTGGGGACCATCGACGCTCCCCCGCCCGAGGTCCGCAGCGCGCGTGCTCTGCTCGATATGACGCGGAGCCAGCCGTGCCTCGCGCTTTTGGCGACGTATCCCGACTCTGCGCCACGGCCCGGGTGGCACGTGGCGTATCCCGAGAGCTCGCGACTGCTGCAGCTGGTGTCGCACGACTCGAGCAAGCGCCAGGGACAGCCAGCGCTGACGCTGGTTTTGCAGGCGCACCCTGCCTGGTCGTTGCGGCACTTCGACGATGCGCGGTGGCCCGAGCTGCTGCTCGCGGAAGCAGCGCGGCTCTATGGACCCTGGGCCGGCGCTCCCTCCAGCTTCGAGGCCCACCCGTGGCGGTACTCCCGGTCTGATCGATCGGCCGAGCTTGCCGGCCCCAGCCTGTTTCGCCTCTCGGGGGGCCCGCGCTTGGGCCTGATCGGAGAGCGCTTTTCCCCTGGCGCCGGCATTGAAGCTGCCTGGCGATCCGGACGACGCCTCGCCCGCCGCCTCCTGGAGGAACGATGACCCCGCCCCAACACCTTGATCGCCTCGACCAGCTCGTCCGCGAGGAGTCCTTGCACGAGTGTGAAGGCTTCGGCGGCTCGAAGGTGTGCGTGCGCCTGGTGGCGGTCGCGCAGCTGCCGACGCGGTTCGGCCCGTTCAAGATTGCCGCCTTCTGGAACAACCGCGACGAGAAGGAGCACATCGCGATGATCCACGGTGACGTGGTGGGCGCGACCGAGGTGCCGGTGCGGCTCCACTCCGAGTGCCTGACGGGCGACGTGATGGGGTCGCTGCGCTGCGACTGCCGCGACCAGCTCACCGAGGGCCTCGCGGCCATTCAGCACGAGAAGTGCGGCGTGCTGCTGTACATGCGCCAGGAAGGGCGAGGCATCGGGCTGGTGAACAAGATTCGCGCCTACAAGCTGCAAGAGATGGGGCTCGACACCGTCGAAGCCAACCTCGCGCTCGGCTTTCGGGACGACGAGCGCGACTACTCGGTGGCGGCCCACATGCTGCACAGCCTCAAGGTGAACTCCGTGCGGCTGATCACCAACAACCCGGACAAGATCCGCCAATTGCGCGAGTTCGGAGTCGAGGTGGTGGACCGCATTCCCCATGTGCTGCCGACCAACGAGTTCAACCGGCACTACCTCGAGACCAAGGCCCGACGGTCGGGCCACCTGATCGACTTCGGCGATCAAAACGACCCGGAGCGTGAAGTTCCGAAATGAGCGTGGGGCTCAGCTGCGCCACCAGCTCGATGAAGGCCAGGCGATCCCTCGCGTGCTCCTCGCGAATTCGATCTGCCACGCCGTCCGGGTCTCCGGTGTGCTCAACCAACAGCGGCAACAACGCCTTCTCCTCGGTCTCGGTATGGAAGAGAACTCTTCGAAGGTCTCGTGCTGCTGCGGTCCGTTCAACGGCTGCCTCCAGGTTGCGCTGACGCGAGAAAACCCTCAGCAACCCGCGTGCTCGGCTTCCCCCACCAGAACGCCCAGGTCGGGTCTGCAGCTTCTGCGCCCGCGGGCAAAAGGGCGCAATCGGCGAACTGTTTTGGTTCGGCTCGCGATCACTCGACTTGCCACCTATCGATCAGCGATCGGTAGGTCGCTTCGTCCACCGCAGGCGCGGCGCCGAGGTGGCTTCGCAGCGTCGCCACCGTTCGCTTGAAGCGGCCGCCGAACCGCTCGCACACCGCGCACTGGCGCAGGTGATCGTCGACCTGGGCCTTCAGCTGCGGCCGCAGCTGCCCGTCGACGTAGTCGCTGAGCACCTCGAGCACCTTGCTGCAGTGTAGCCCTCCGTAGACCCTGTCTTCCTCAGCCATGGCGACGCTCCCATCACGCAAGGCGCCCATCAGCCTCAGGCGCGCGCGGTGCAGTCGACTCTTCATCCGCGGCAGATCCAGGCCGAGAATCGCGGCGGCCTCTTCGCCTGACACCTCTTCGAGATCGCGCAGAATCAGCACCTCGCGATCCACGGCGCTGAGCGAGGCGATCGCCCACGACAGCCGCTCGTGATCCTCTGCGCGGGCGACCATCGCCTCCGGATCCTCAGCGCTCCAACCAGCCCGCACGCCCAGCTCGCCCAGCGGCACGTCGTCCAGCGATTCATGCTGTCGCCGGGGCCGCAGCCGGTACGCCTCGTGGCGCGCGATCGCCAGCAGCCAGGGTCGCACGGGCCCAAGCTCCGCACGCCACGTCGCGGCGCGGCGAAACACGGCGACCAGCGCTTCCTGGGCGGCGTCCTGTCCTGCGTCGCTGCCGAGGATCGCGGCAGTCAGCCGCTTCACCGCCGGGCCGTGGCGCGCCACGAGCCCTTCAAAGGCCAGCCGGTCGCCGAGGGCGACACGTTCCATCAGCCCGCGATCTTGTTCTTGTTCTGGATCGAGCAAGTCGAGACTCCGAAGACTGTGTAGATCGGGCAGCTGCCGATCGCTCCGGTAATCAAAGGAACCAGACCCAGCCACGCCCAGGGGCTCTGGGGCCCGATGAACGCCAGGCTGATGATGCCCAGGCCGAGGACAACGCGGGCGACGCGCTCGAGACGGTGTTCGTTTCGGGGAAGGATGTTCATCGTAGGCTCCAGTGCTGCCTGAATTGGCAGCCCTGATAGCCGCCAGGGTGACGGCAGGGTTCGCGACCCGCTGACGATTTTCGATCGAACGGTTCCTCGAGGCCGCGAGGCATAGGGTCGCGCAGCGCTCGAGGCGAAAGGCACGTTTTCTCTTCGACGGCCCAGCAAATGCGGGCAGTTTGCGAAAAGAAGATGACCGCTCGAACCATTTCGCCCGTCGCGCAACTCACCTCACACCGCCCCTTCGGGTGGTGATCCCTCCCGGGGGCGGATCATGACAACGCAGGCCGAGCTGCCTCACGTCGAACCGGACCCCACCGATCGACAGCTGGTCGAGGCGATGACTCGGGACGGAGACGTGATGGCCTTCGAGCTGCTGTTGCACCGCTATCAGCGACCGCTGTTCGGCTTCATCCGCCGCCAGGTCGGCGATCGCGCCGACGCTGAAGATCTCTTCCAGCAGACGGTGATGCGGATCTACGACGGCATCGACACCTGCCGGGATCCCAGCGCCTTTCGCGCGTGGGCCTTCGGGATCGCCGCCAATCTGTGCAAGTACCAGGGGCGCAGGCAGCTGACGCGGTCGACCGTCACCCTCTCGGAGGTGATCGAGAACCGACCCGGCTGGGGGCCTTCTCCCGAGGCGGCGGCGCAGACTGGTGAGGTGCGAGATCAGATCGCGCGCGCGCTCGACGCGCTCGACCCACGCCAGCGCGAGGTCTTCGTCCTCTACCACTACACCCACCTCTCTTATGACGAGATCGCCGTCGCGGTCGGCGCCCCAATCGGCACCGTGAAGTCCCGGATGAACGGCGCGCTCACCCACCTGCGAACCCTGCTCGTCAGCCTCAAGGAGGCGCAGCCATGATGCACCCAAACGAAGAGACGCTGCTGCGCTACCGCTTCGAGACCCTCGACGAAGTCGCGTCGAAGGAAGTCGCCGAACACCTGCGCACCTGCTCGTCCTGCGCCGCGCAGTTCGCGCTCATCGGCAGCAGCATCGAGCGGCTCAACGCCTACGACGCCGAGAAGGAGCTCGACCCTGCGCTCGCCGCCCACGCGCTCGCACAGGTGAAGGCCCGGGCGCAGCCGGAGCACTCGAAGGCCGAGCCGGCGCAGCCCGAGGACGCTGACGACGCGCCGCGGGCCCCCATCGGCGTCCTCGCGTGGCTCGGCTTCGCTCCCGGCGCCCGCTTACGTGGGCTTCGCCGCGCGGCCGTGCTGCTGCTCGTCGGCTGCGGCGCGCTGCTCGGCGCAGGCCAGACCGTGGTCGCGATGCGTGAAGTGCGAACCGACACCCGGGTCAGCGGCGAGAAGACGCTGCTCGCGGGCGGCCGTTCGTACGTGCAGATCGACGTGCTCAGCACGAAGAACCGAGAGGCAATCGAGGCCGCGGACGTCAGCGTCGTCCTCACCGCCGCCAGCGGGCGCTTCCCGATGTTCGAGGGCAAAACCGACGCACGCGGCAGGGTGCTCGCCGCGCTCGACGTCCCCAACCAGGCGCTGGAAGCGGCAGTGCTCGAGGTCACCACCTCTGCGCGGGGCGAGCAGGATGTCGTGCGCCAGCCGGTGGTGGTGGGCCACGACTTCAAGGTGCACCTGTCGACCGACAAGCCGCTGTACCAGCCGGGTCAGGCGATCCACGTGCGCGCGCTGGCGCTCGAGAGCCCGGCGCTGCTGCCCGCCAAAGACCGCGAGGTCGTGTTCGAGGTGTTCGACCCGAAGAACAACCGGCTCGCCGGGAAGACGATCAAGTCGAGCAGCTTCGGCATCGCCGCGTGGGACGTCGAGCTGGCCAGCGAGCTGGCGCTGGGCGACTACCGGGTCAGCGTCCAGGTCGGCGGCAACCGCACCGAGGTGCCGGTGAAGGTCGCGCGCTACACGCTGCCGAAGTTCAAGCTCACGGTGGTCGGGCCGACCCAGGCCGTGCTGGCCGGCGAGACGCTGCGGACGACGCTGAGCGCGAAGTACTTCTTCGGCAAGCCCGTCGCTGGCGCGCAGGTGCACGCGGTGCTGCAGCGCGAAGACGGCTCGCTGGTCGGCGACGAACTGAATGCCGTCACCGACCAGAGCGGGGAGCTGACGCTTCCGTTCGAGCTGCCTTCGACGCTCGCGGCGCCCGGTCAACCCGAGTCGCTCACGCTGCTGCTCGAGGTGAAAGACGCCGCCGGCCAGCAGGAACAGAAGAGCCAGCGCTTCACGGTCGCCCGCGAGCTGCTCGCGATCGAGGTCGTGGTGGATCAAGGCGGCATCACCGAAGGCCTGCCCACCACGCTCTACTTCCTCACCACCACCCCCGACGGCGCGCCAGAGCCGTGCGACGTGTCGGCCACTCTGTCGACCGGGGCGGATCTGAGTTTGCGCACCGGCGAGAACGGAGTCGGCGTCGTGCAGCTGCCTTCGCTCGAGAACGCGAACGGCTTCTGGCTCGAGGCTTTCGTCACCGGCCGCGACGGGCAGCGGGCGTCGCGGAAGCTCTTCGTGCCCCGGCGCGCGGCAGACTTCAACGTCGACACCGATCGCGCCCTCTATCGGCCGGGCGACGCCATCGACGTCGCGGTGACTGCGCGGGCCGGCGCGGGCGACGCGCTGATCCGCGTCTACAAGGAAGGGCGCGTCATCCACAGCCAGCCGCTGAGCCTCGAGAAGAACCGCGGGAAGACGACGTTGCGGTTGCCTTCAGAGCTCACAGGCTCGCTCGAGCTCGACGTCACCCACTCAGGCTCGAAGACGGCCGTCACCCGCCGAGTCATCGTCGCTGCGCCGGGCGGCCTCGCCGTGAAGATGACCGCTGATCAGGCCACCCATCGTCCGGGCGCGACCGGAAAGCTGCGCTTCGAGGTGAAGGACTCTCAAGGAAAACCGAAGGCCGCCGCGCTGGGCCTCACCGTCGTCGATGAGAGCTTGTGGGCGCTGACGGCGACGAAGCCTGCCCAGGCGCGCGCGTTCTTCCTGCTCGATCGCGCGCTGCAGTCACCGCGCGGCCAGCTGGCGGCGGCAGACCTGCTCGCGGGCCGCAGCTTCAGCGACGGCGATCAACTGGCGGCGCGGGTGTTGTTGGCGATCGCGGCGGGGGCCCATGCCGCCGGGTTCACGCAAGAGACGCTCACCGACGAGAAGGCCGTGCTCCAGCAGCAGCGTCAGGCGTGGGACCGCTTTGCTTCGCCGGCGCTGAACGTGTTGCTGGCGGCGCTGGCGCTGCTGGGGCTGGTGGCGATGATCCGGTTCGCGGCGGGCTGGCTCGTGCCGCTGGTGTTCCTCGTCGCCACGCCGGTTGCCATCGCTTTCACCAATTATCGGCACCAGGGCGACGTGTTCTGGGTGTGCCTCGCGGCGTACGTCATCGCGGGCGTCGCCCAGAGCGTCTCTCGCAAGTCGTTCGCGTGGGGCTACTTCGCGATGCCTGTGATCGCCCTGGTGCTGGTGGTGACGCTGTTCGGCGACAACATTCGCCGGCTGTTCGCGATGTCGGCCGATTCGCTGGCAGGCGCAGATCAGATGGCGATGGTGGGCCCGCGGTTCAAGTCGATGAAGAACTTCGCGGCCGAGGAGCGATACGAGGGCGACTTCGACAAGATGGAAGAGCCGACGCCACCGGGAAAGGGCGACGGCGAGCCACCGCGCCGCGACGTTCGGGTGCGCCAGCACTTCCCCGAGACGATGTACGTCAACCCCCAGCTGATCACCGACGAGTCCGGCGTCGCCACGCTCGAGCTGCCGTTCGCCGACTCGATCACCGATTGGCGGCTGTCCGCACTGGCGTCGACGATGGACGGCCAGCTGGGCACGATGGATGCGCCGCTGCGCGCCTTCCAGGATTTCTTCGTCGACCTCGACGTCCCGGTGGCGCTGGTCCGCGGTGACTCGGCGACGGTGCCAATCGCAGTTCACAACTACCTGACCACTGAGCAGACGATTCGGCTCGAGGTGAAGGCCGAGCCCTGGTTCCAGGTGGTGGGCCCTGCTTCCTTCACCCTGAAGCTCGCCGGGGGCGGCGTGGGCGGCCAGGACGTACGAATCAAGGTGCTCAAGCCCGGGCACCACACGCTGACGGCGCAGGCTGATGGCACCGCGCTGTCCGACGCGGTGGCGCGGCCTGTCTGGGTCACCGAGGCGGGGCAGCTGAAGACCCAGGCGGTCTCGGGCACGCTGAAGGCCAACGAGACGACGCGGGTCGCGATCACGATTCCCGAGGGCGCGGTGCCCGGCTCGACGTCGCTGATGCTCAAGGTCTTCCCCTCGAAGCTCGCCTCGGCGCTCGACGGGCTCGAAGGCTCGCTGAAGGCGCCCCACGGCTGCTTCGAGCAGACGTCGTCGACGACCTACCCCAACGTGCTCGTGTGGAACTATTTGCAGCGCACTGGCAAAAAGAATCCAGCGGCGGAAGAGCGGGCGCGCAGCTTCGTCGCCCTCGGCTACCAGCGCCTGCTGACGTTCGAAGTTCCCGGCGGAGGCTTCGAGTGGTTCGGCCGCGCGCCGGCCAACCAGGTGCTGACCGCCTACGGCCTGATGGAGTTCAAGGACATGTCGCGGGTCTACCCCATCGACGAGAAGCTGATTCAGCGCACCCAGGACTTTCTGGTCTCGAAGCAGCAGAACGATGGCTCGTGGCTGCCCGACCAGAGCTCGCTGAGCGACGGCCTGTGGAAGAGCGGCTTCGACGGGCGGGTGATGGTGACCGCCTACGTGACGTGGGCGCTGGTCGAGTCCGGCTACGAGGGCCGCGCGCTGAGCCCGGCGCTGCGCTACCTCGTGGGAAACCTGGACCAGGTGAATGACGCGTACACGCTGTCGATGATCGCGGCGACCCTCGCGCGGGCCAACGACCCGGGTGCCCCCGTCGTCGTGAAGAAGCTGGTGACGCTTGCGAAGAGAGAGAAGGAGCTGGCGTGGTTTGTTCCAGCGGACGCGACGCTCTATTACAGCCGCGGCATCGGGGGGACGATTGAGAGCACCGCGCTGGCCGCCTACGCGCTGATGGTCGGCAAGCAAGAGCCCGAGCTGGTGCGGGCGCTGCTTGGCTACCTCGCCGCCAACCGCGACGCGAGCGGTGCCTGGCACTCGACCCAGGGCTCGGTGCTGGCGCTGCGCGCGCTGCTGTTCGCCACCGGCGGCCAGACCCAGGACCTCGAGCTGGCGGTGAAGGTAAACGGCGCCGAGGCCGGCAAGCTGAGGCTCAGCGCCAGCGCCGATGCGCCTGCACGGTCGGACCTCACGGCGGTGAAGCCGGGGCTCAACGTCGTCGAGCTCACCGGAGCATCCGACGCCGACTTCCAGGTCGTCGCCGTCTACACCCAGGCGTGGCGCGAGAAGGGCGGCGAGGCCGAAGAGGTGCTCGGGTTGAAGGTCGACTTCGGCCGCCGGAAGACCGAGCTGGGCGGCATCGTGCCGGTCGACATGCAGGTCATCTACCGCGGCACCGACGCGTCCGGGATGGTGGTGGTCAGCCTCGGCCTGCCGGCGGGGCTCGCGGCGCTGCCCGAAGACCTTCAGGCGCTCGTCGCGACGAAGGCGGTGGCGCGGTTCGAGGTGGGGCCCAACGCAGTGACGCTGTACCTCGACCGGCTCGACTCGAAGGTTGCGCAGAAGCTGTCGCTGCGGCTGAAGGCGACGGCGAAGGTCGACACCCAGGGCGTGGGCAGCGCGACGTTCCTCTACTACCACCCAGCAGTGCGGGCGGTGGTCGCGGCGATCCCGATCCAGGTGAACTGACATTGGCCGCAGCAGCTGTCCGGTGGATCGGCAGACATTGCCGGTAGACTGCCCGGCGTGCTTGCCCAACCGTTCTCTTTCCGTCCTTCCGATGTTCGAGGTCTCAAGATGCGCCTGCTCTCCATCGTCGTTGCAGTCATCGCCCTGACAGGTTGCGCCCGCGAGGCCGCTGCTCCCAGCGCTGCTCCGGCGGTCGTGCCGGTGGCGGTCGCGGCTGCTCCAGGCGCAGCAGAGCTGACGGGGCGGGTGCTCGAGACGATGGAGGCGCCGGGCTACACGTACCTGCGGCTGAGCACGTCGGGCGGGCCGCAGTGGGCCGCGATCCCGAGCGAGACGATCGCCGTCGGCACCGAGGTGAAGCTCGCGAACCCGACGCTGATGAAGAACTTCGTCAGCAAGACGCTCAACCGGACGTTCGAGGTGATCGTCTTCGCGAGCGGCGCCGAGAAGCTCGAGGGCGGTGCGGCCGAGGCTGCCGTGAAGGCACCCGCGTCAGGCACCGAGTACGCCGCGCTCAACGACTGGGCGAAGAAGGCCGCGCCTGCCCCCGCCGAAGCACCGATCGCGAAGGCCACCGGGGCCCAGGCCCGCACCGTGGCAGAGGTCTACGCGCAGAAGGCGGCGTTGCTCGACGTGCCGGTGCTGCTGCGCGGAAAGGTCGTGAAGTACACCCCGGGCGTGATGGGGAAGAACTGGCTCCATCTTCAAGACGGGTCAGGCACCGCCGAAGGAAAAGACAACGATCTCGTCGTGACCACCACCGATCTGGCCGCCCTGGGCGACACCGTCGTCGTGAATGGCCCGGTGCACCTCGGCCGCGACCTCGGATCCGGCTACGTCTTCCCGGTGCTGATCGAGGACGCGAAGATCATCCGGTAGTGGCGGAAGTCGGGCGCTTCCCACCGAACCCGTCGACCGGGCCACCGCTCGAAGAGACCTTCACGTCGCGCAGCGCAACGGTGCTCACGGCAGCCAGTTCGCCGGTGAGCCGCGTTCGACATACCGGCCCGGCGGCAACCAGACGTGCCGCGTCGTCACGCAGCGCCGAACGACGGGAGCGCCATAGAGCCCTTCACCCAGGAACAACGAGTCTTCGACCTTCCACGCGTCGGGCAGCTTCTGGAACAACAGCACCGGGTGGCGGGTCAGCGGCGTGCCGCGCGCGTGGGCCTTTCAGATCGGCGCAACCAAAACCGGAGAATTATTCTCCACTTGTCCGACGTCGCTGCCGGGCGAGCCACGCAAGCCCGAACCCCAGCAGCACGTCGAGTCGCTCCACTTCGACTGCGTTAGAACGAGGTCATGTATGCGTTGAGCGTGTTCACCAGCGCTGAGTAGTTCTCCGCGTCCTTCGTGGCCAATCCCATCACCATCGGATTGGTGAGCGAGGTACCCACGAACGGCTTGAGCTGAGCCGCCAGGAACGCGGCCTGACCGGCGGGAGCAAGCTCCTCCACCGTCGCAGTGGAGATCGCTGCCTTCAACGCGTTGCGCAGCATGCCTTTCTGGGCCGGCTGAAGGGTGAGCTTGTTTGTCTGGGTTACGAAGTACAGGAGCGTCGCCTGGAACAGCCGCTCTTCGACAGCGAGGGTCGGGCTGACTGCATCCAGCCGCGTCTGGATGTTGGCGGGTGCGCTCGGCAGGTTCAGGTTCTGGGCGAGGTAGTAGACAGCAGCGACCTGGTTGCACTCGATCAGGACCTTCAGCAGCCTTCCCGACAGGGTGTTGGAAGACGAGTAGAGGACCTGCGAGAGGGTGTTCGTCAGGTGCCACACCGGCTCTTCAGACGTTCCGTACCGGGTCACGAAGGTCGTCTGGCTGGCCTCCTTGTTGGGACGAATCGACAGCGAGTACCCGTATGCCGGCGAACGCTGATCGAGACCGCCAATCATCAGGCTGCGCAGCAGGACGTAGTTGAAGTCCTCGTACTCGCGGAAGAACGGCACCGTGCCCGTCAGCGCCGGGTCGATATATTTCTGCTCCATTCCCAGGGAAACCCGGCTGACTGCGTCGTTGAACAACTTGTCGGCGAACCAGGGGAAGTCCAGGAAGCTGACCCCGCGCACGCCGGCCGCTTCAGTGGTCCGCAGGACGGCGACGCGCCCGCCGGTGGCGTTCTTCCAATCGTCACCACGCGACACCATCGTCATCAGCGCCGTGGACTTCAGCGCAGCGACACCCGACGAGAACCGGAGATCCCAGAACCCACCGTTGTGCGAGGTCTGCTTCGCCACCGTCGCCGGGGCGTTGGGGTCGAGGTCCATCTCGTAGCCGGCCAGCTCCACGCCCCTGTCCAGGAGAGTGACGTTCGCCGTGGTCGCCCACGTGTTGCCCAGCGAAGCGAGGATCGGCAGACCGAGCGCCTGGGCCTGCGCGCAGTTCTGAACGGTCTTCTGGTGCTTCTCGAAGATCCGGTTCCGCAGATCCTTGAACTCGGCCATGCCCTTGATCTGGCCGCCCACGTCCGCCACGCAGATGCGGCTCGACATGTTCAGGATTTCACGGCTGAACGCGAAGATCTCCTTCACGGCCTCGTAGTACTGAAGCGTCAGCGCAGGATTGGAGGTCATCGAGATCGCCTGCAACATGGCCGGCTCGTTGACGGCGGCCATCTTCTCGAAGTGCAGGCCCGTCTGCTTCACAACCAGGTACCGGAAGTAGTCCTGGATCTGTTTGAAGTTGAGGAAGTAGTTCAGACCTGCGCGCGCACCACCGAACCGGACGTTGTTGTAGCGGTAGCCGTTCTCGATGATGTCTGCATGAATCTTCCGGGTGGCCCAAAGGACGTATTCCCGCGGGTTGGTGCCCACGTCCCACCGCGAACAGAGCGGGTCGAAGTCCGGCAGGTTGTTGCTCATCGCCTCGTAGTCGGTGCACATCCGGTACGGCTTGAGCTCGACGGCGGCCTTCCGCGCCGTCTCAACCGCGCTCTGCCCCTCAGGGATCGAGATCATCGCAGCGGTCTTGGTCTCGACCTTCCGCGCGTAGAGGTAGCGGATGGACGCGACGTCATAAGGACCCGCCTTCGAGAACACGTCGTAGTCGCGGTCGGGGTAATCCATGACGGACGAAGACGGATAGGCAATCGAGCCGTCTGGCTTCTTGGCGTAGTTGGGGCCATCGCTCGAGCCCGCGAAGTTGTGGCCCAGGCCCAGGTTGTGACCAATCTCGTGGGTGAGCGTCGAGATGAGCAGGTCCTTCATCAGCGGCTGGGCGCACGCGAGCACCGCCTCTTCCTCGTTCGAGAGGTTGAAGATGGCGGGGTTCGCCTGATTCGCGGCCTTGAGGTCCGTCATGTACTTATTGAAGACATTGCCCGCGACGAGGCACGTCGCGCGGATCTTCTTCCAGGACGTGCTTCGGGCGGCGACGTCCGAGTGCCCGCACTCCCCATCACGCTGGGCGAACTTCGCTTGCGACGCAGCGGCAAGCGCTTCCAGGTGACGCTTGGCCTCGTCAGAAGGCAACACGCTCTCGACGTAGTTCTGGCGCTGAACGCCGTCCGCGAACAGCGACGGAGCGTTGAGGAAGTTCGTCAGGTGGATCAACCCCGTCATCCCCGAGCTCCCCTGAACCGGAGGAGTCAGCGACTCGAGAGAGTCGGCGTACGCGAACGACGGAACGGTCGTCACCTTCTTGTCTGTATACAGACCGAGTTCGGACCGCACGAAGCTGCGAATGCTGCTGAGGAGCCCCTCGCGGTAGGCGCGCAAGTAGATGTGGGTGTTCGCCGAGAACGTCTGACCCGAGCGCGTGTCCTGCAGCGAGGGACCGAACCCGAGCAGGGTCCCGCCGGCCGCGAGGGTGGAGTCGATCTCGTAGCCATACAGAACGATCTGGTTGAAACGAACGTCGCCGAGCTCCACGCGGCGCGGGTCGAACCGCACGTGAATGTCAGATCCCGCCTGCTGGAACGCGGAGTCCCACGCCTCGATAGCCGTCTTCACCGCTTGTTCGAACTCGGGGACGTTCGGGCTGTTGTGGCTCAGGTAGTAGACGATCTCCTTCTTCTCCGGGTCCGGATAGAAGCGGTTCGCAAAGATGATCTTGTCGATGTCCGGGGTCTGCGTGAAGAGCGTGCTGTTGATGACCTTCTTCCGCTCGGTGAAGATGTGAAAGAGGCTGGCATCTTCTGCATGGAAGATCTGCCCGGAGATCTTCCGGTTCTCCTTCGCGAGTGAATACTTGTACGTATTACCGGTGGAGGACTCGTAGATGTTGAACGAGAGGTAATCGCTGCCGATCTCGAGCTTCTCCAGCTTGTTGTCGAGCGTGAAGGCGCGGTCGAGGCGGTCTGCGTTGTTGAAGTCCATCAGCGCGTACTTGCGCTCTTTCCAGAACTTGGACGTCGGCTCCTTGTCGCCCAGCTTGGTTTCTTTCAGCTGCGCCTTTCGGCCGGACTTCTCGAGGCGGAAGTCGACCCACTCGGCCGGGAATTCCAGCGCGGTGATGGTCTTGGTCGGATCCAGCTTCTGCTGCTCAGGGGCAATGTTGAGATCGACGCCGATGACGCTGTTGTTGGTCCGGGCGAACTTGATCTTCAGCGCCTGAACCTGCGAGCCGAGGATGTCCTGCGAGTTGATCGGACGGCCGACGAGCGTCTTGGTGAAGAACCACTCGTCCTCGGGGTTGAAGTAGTCGACAGGCAGCAGGTCCTGCTTGCCAGTCGTCTCGAAGTACGTGACGCCCTCACGGTCGGTTCTGAAGTGGGTCGCGTCGCGCAGGTACTCCTTGCTGTAGGTGGTCTGCTTGCGCGTGTCCTTGCCGCGTTCGTCGCGAACGGTCTCGACAGTGAAGAGGCTGATCGGCAACCCCATCATCGGAACCTTGAACTGCCCGTCTCCCAGCGCCTGGGCGTACGTCAGCTCCTGGCTGGGGATGTCCTTGGCGGCGGCGACCTTCGAGAGGATGACGTAGTAGTCCGTGAAGTCGTACCGGAATGTGTACGTGTAGTTCGCGCGTCCGTAGAAGACGAAGTCGCTGATGTCGATGCCCGAGAACAGCCCGTCGGGGAAGGTGAGCTCAACCGCGTCCAGGTTGTTCAGCTTGTCGAAGCCGTCGAGCACGACGAGCTCGTCCGCGCGCGAGGTCTGGCCCTTGAACCGCTTGGCGCCAGTGGTCGCGGTGAACGTCTGCTGGTTGAACTCGGAGATCGCGTTGATGTTTTCGCCTGTGCCCTGAATCCAGCTCAACGGGCGAAGGCTCTCGCAGCCGCTGAGCAGGCAAAGCGAGACAAGAGCGACACGTACTTTCAATGCACTTTTCATGATCGATTCCTTGTTACTGCGTGACGGTTTCTTGTCTTGGCGAATAGCCGAGGGTGAACATCACAAAAGAGCTCTCAGGCGCGTACAGACGAATGTTCGAGGTGAGTTGGTCGTAATCAAAAGTTCGATCGGCGGTGGCGGCGCGAAGCGTGAACCGAAGGCCGTAGGGAGCGATGAACTGCACCGCCGCGGCAACCTGGTAGTGCTCGTTGGACTTGCCCACGCTCGTCCAGCTCAGCTCGTTGCCCAGAGACACGATGAACGAGAGCCGCTGGTAGAGCGTGTAGACGAGGCTCCCGCCGGCGCTCACCGTCCAGAGGCGGTTCTCGTATGCGCCTTCGAGCGACGTCGTGTATTCGAAGAAGCTCCGCGCGCCCGAGATGTCGACTGATGCGCCGATGGCGTGGATGTTGTTGCGGAAGGTGAAGATCTCGTCGTTGCTCAAGCTGACGCCCGCGCCGATCGTGCCCAGGTACGAGAGGTAGTCCCGGTCGTCTTCGTTGGTCGGAAGGCGGCCGAAGACGACGGGCATCAGCCAGCCGACCTTCTCGAAGTTGAACATCTTCGTCAGAGACAGCGCCGTGTTCGACGCCCGGAACTTTTCGATCGGCGCGCCGAGCTCTCGGGCGAGGGAGATGTTGGCCCGGGCGATGAGCGTCGGTTGAATCAGCACTCCGAGCCCGAGCTGAATGCCCATGGAATGGTGAAAGCCGGAGTAGTCCTCGGGTGCGAGGCCGCGCGCGTAATAGAGCGCGACTTGAGGTCGCAGCCGGGAGACCACCTTCTGAAACCGCGAGGCCTCGGGGTCCGCCGACTGAAGCTCCGCGGCCGGCGCCGTCTGGCTCGCCGTCGCGGAAACTGTCTGGGCCTCCGGCACGGAAGCGGTTTCAGTCTCCGCGACGGGAGACTCTGCCCTTGCATCGGGCAAACAAAGCAATGCGCTGATCAGCACCAGCCAAATTCGTTTGGCCATCTTACCTCCCCCGCCTTCTGTGCCTCTCCCCAGGACTGAACTGTTCCCGTTAAAAGATTGGCGGCGGCGCGATACACCAACGCACTCAGCAAAGCTCGCGCCAGCTCGCGGGTGCTGGTCGATTTCCAGTTTCTCGGACGGGACGTCGAGGCATGGAGGAAGAAGAAAGCCAGGAAACCTTGCGGTGCCGCGGAGGCGACGGTCGCCCAACTGCGTGGCGGCGTCGAGTGGCGGGGCTGGAGGGGGGCGGGTGCGCAGGGCCGGAGCCCGGTGAAGGCGTTGAAGACGTGGGGAGTTGGCGACGGTCGAAGTCGGGCGAGGCCTTGTAGAGTCCTTCAGAAGGAGAGCTGCGGTGGCGCGGTGGGCAGGAGGCAGGCCTAACCGGGCTGAAGCGCGTTTGGGGCAGGTCAGAATGACGTGCTACGTTCTGGCCTATGAAGGCTTCGAGCATTCGTCCGATCACCGATTTGAAGAACCGCACCAAGCAACTGGTGCAGGAAGTCTCGGAGACCGGGCAGTCGGTGATGATCACCCAGAACGGCAAACCGCGCGTGGTCGTGATGGGCGTCGAAGAGCACGACCGGCTCAATGACACCCTGTCGATGCTGAAGCTCCTCGCCCATGGGCTCCAGGTGCAGCGGCAGGGCGGCAAGCGGTACTCGACGGCCGAAGTGCGGAAGCTCGCGCACGCGGCGCTGGCCCCGGCCAAAGAAGGATGACGAAGCGGCGGTACGCCGTGGAATGGATGGAGGTCGCCCGCTCTGACCTTGAGGGCATCGCCACCCACTTGTCGTTCGAGGCTCCACTCCGGGCAGTCAGGATCCTCGATCGAATCATCGACAAGGGCGAGTCGCTGCGGTCCCTGCCCGAGCGGGGAAAGGTCGTTCGCGAGCTGGTTCACCTCGGTGAGCGCAGCTGGCGCGAGGTTCAGGAGCCGCCTTGGAGAATCGTCTACCGGATCTCCGACAGGGTCGTGGAGATCTTCGGAGTGCTCGACTCCCGACGCCACCTCGACGACGTGCTTCGCGAGCGGCTCCTTTCGGGACGCTGACGCTGTGCGAAGTGACGCCGCACCTGCATGTGGCCCAACTGCTCGTCGACGACCAAGAAGGTGGTTGCGCCATGGCCGACTTTTCCGGGTTCGATGTCGTGCTGAAATACCGCAAGCCGCCTGAGACGACGTAGGCCTCGGGTACTGGCCAGATGCCGCACGAATTCGAGAAGAAGTTGCCGTACGAGGTGGTGAACGCGCCCTTGTCCCAGCGCCACGAGCTTTCCTCGCCCAGCGCTGGGCTGCTGCTCCAGTTGAAGCCGCAGCTGCGCTCCTTCCAGCTGCAGGGCTGCAGCAGCCGCTTCAGCACCGCCTCCAGTTCCTCCTGCTCGGGCGGGGGCAGCGGCACGAAGGTTCCGCTGCTCCACACTCCCTCGGCCAGCTACGTCTGCGAAGCATAGGATTGAGTGATGCGTAGGCGCTTGGTAGATAGACGGGCTTCTCGGACTGGATTCGGCGTCGCGTTCGGAGACGGCGAGCAGCCGCCCATCGCCCCGAAGCGCGACGCTGCGGGCCGCGGTCTCGCGTGTGTCCCCGCCCGACAGCGACTGGGCCTCGCCTTCGGTCACGATCACCACCGGGCCGCGCGGGTCGGACCAGGAGCCGGTGCGTGTGGCGAGCACGCGGCCGTCGCGGCTCGCGACGAGCTCCATCCGACGTGGCTGCCGTCAGGCGAGAGGCTGATCGCACCGGCGACGACAAACGAGGCGGTGCCTGGCGGCGAACCCGCGACCTCGCAGAGTTCGTCGACCGTGTTCGTCGCGCGGCGCCAGGCGCAGCAGGCCCGTCTTCGATTCCCATTCGAAGATCCCTTCGACCGTGGCCGAGATGACCCAGCCATCGGGAAACGCGAGAGAGGTCGTCCGCCCTCTTGCGGCGAAGCGCGAGCCTTCGCGGGGCAGCTCGGTGCGGGCGATCATGGATTACTGACCCGCAGGCCACTGGCCTCGCGAGTTCGTGGTCAGGCGCGCGTCGAGCCCGACCAGGTCTGCGAGCTCGGGGCACTTCGTTCGACAGTCCGGGTGCACCCACGCGGTGATTCGCCCGACTTCGGGCAGCGTGCGCTCGATGCCGATGCGCAGCGTGTCGATCGCGATCTTCTGGCTGCAGACGACGCACTTCGAGGTGCCGGACCTCGCGAGGGCAGCGAACGGAAACTTTCCCGACTGGACGAGCTGGGCGAGCGGAGCAGCGGGCGCGCGCGGCGACAAAGCAGCCAGCTTCACGCCACTTCGGGCGGCCAACGCCGCGGCGACGGCGTGCGACCCTTCGGGCGTGACGCGGTTGCGGAAGAAGTCGACCGCCTTCGTCACGAAGGTCGTCTCGACCGTGTTGGCGAAATCGATCTCGACGATCGCCGGGCCCAGGCCCTTTTCGAGCCGCGTCGCGAGCGCTCTGGCGTCCGCGTCCCAGAAGCCGTTGTAGGGCACCCGCAGCTTCCTCAGCGCTGGCAGACCTTCGAGCAGCAGCTCGAGCGCCTCCAGGCCCAGCGGCGCATTCATCATCGCGGTGCGCCCGAGGTTCTGCCCGGCGAGCTCGAGCTGCTCGAGGCCTTTCAAGGCCTCACACTCCGCGAGCGCGCGCGCCAGTTTCGACCCCAGCCCGTCGCCCGCCCGATGGAAGCCCAACCGCAGCTTCTTCAGCTTCGGCATGAACTTCGAGTCGAGCAACGACTGAAGCTGCTCGACCCGCGAGAAATAATGATCGGCTGTGGTGTCGAGCTCGATGAACCGCGCGAAGGAAGGGCAGGACGCGAGCTCACGGACCTGGGCGGGGGTGACGGGGCCGGGACCTCCGGCGTCGAAGCTGAAGCCTTCGAGCAGCGGCAAGGCGGCGAAGACGGCGTCGGCCTTCTTGACGAACGTCGGTGCATGCGCGCGCACATGGGTGATGAAGCCGCGCGTCCATCGATGCCCTGTGATCGAATGGCTCACGTCGGCGAGCCAGCGCGCCTCGTGCTTCTTCAGCAGCGCCTTCTCTTCGGCGACCAGGGCGTCGGTCTTCTCGCGCGCGAGCTGGCACTGCACCGCGATGAGCTCGCCCCGCGCGTCGCCCTGTTCGCTGAGCCAGTCGGCGTAGATCAGCCGCGGCGTGTCGTCGTCGGGCTTCGCGCGAATCTCGGCGAGCCAATCGCGGCTCGAGAGTGTCGGAGGCCCCGCCGGCGCTTCAGCAGTGAACAGGTCCCAGGCGTGGGCAAACAGGGCATGAATCGGACGCAGCGGCAAAAGCCGGCCCAGCCCAGCGGCGAGCGCCTTGTCGCGCGACGCGGCGCCGTAGAGCGCGAGCTTCCACTGCTCGATCGCCGGGTGGGGCGCAGCGAGCGGAAGCCACGGCCCCGGCAGGCAGAACTTCCGGTTCGCGCGCGGCTGCTTCTGGCCGACGACGAGGTCTGCCTTTACCAGCGGCGCGAGCGCCTTCTTGAGGTCGGCCGGCGACCAGCCATTGGTCTCGCGCAGCTGCGCCTCGCTGCAGTCGACCAGCGTGAGCAGCTGGAGGAACAGCGTCGCTGCCGCGTCTTCGAGGCCGAGCCGTTCGCGTACCGCGGCCAAGACCTTTGGCGCGGACTGGCGCGGGTCGACTTCCCACTGCCCCTTCATCAGAGGGCTCGAGGCGGTGCGTTCCATCAGCTGCGCGAAGCCCGGCGAGGTGAACGCTTCCCACGCGGCGAAGAGGCCCGACCAGGGATACGTGTCGGCGGGGTAAGCGAGCGCCTGCGCGCTTCGCAGGAAGTCGCGCTGCGCCGGGGTCGTGACCTTCGCCGGGCAGAAATAGACGTAGCCCGCGACTGCCTGGTAGGCGCCCGACGCTTCGGTTTGATCGCGATCGGCACCCTTGAGATCCGGGAAGCCGCCGAACAGCAGCAGCCGCGGATTCTCGAGCCGCTGCTTCATCACCGCGTAGAGCTTCGGCAGCTTCGCGCGCACCGGGTCGCCGTTGGGCAGCCGGCTTGAAAGGAAAGCGAGTGCCTGCGCGCCGTGAAGGAAGCAGTCGCCGTCGAAGCCGGGGGTGTCGCTGCGCGGGCGGCCCATCAAGTGCGGCTGCCAGGTGGCATCGATGCCGAAGCTCCCGGACGACGGGTCCACAGTCAGCGCGGTGAGCAGCGGCGCCGCATCCCAGGGGCGGCAGATCCGCGTCAGCTCGTCGAGGACACCCTGGGTGCTCATCTCAGGATCGCGACGAGGCCAGCAGCGCCGCGGTGTATGGCTCAGCGCGCCTTTCAGCGAAGACGTCGACGAAGAACAGACAGGTCGAAAGCAGCAGCAGGCCCAGCCCCGCTCCACTCGACCAGTCGCGCTTGACGGCCATCAACAGCACCAGCGCCGTGAGAATCACCACGGTCCACGCAATCTTCGCGCGGGGCCACAGCTGGTTGACCTTCTCCATTCGTGGAATCTCGGCGGCGACGAGGGCCTTCGGGTCGGTGGCCAGCCTGGCCGCGAAGTCGACCCGCTGGTTCGCCGACCGCACCGCGAGGAAAGTGCCGCCGGCGCCGAGGCTGGCTGCGCCGAGAATGAGCGGGACGAGCAGGCCCCACGCAAAGCCGCCGGCCTGCGTTCGCCAGACCCAGAAGCAGCCGATGGCGAGCACGACGCCTGCGACCGCGAGGGCGAGGCCGAGATCGCGCTCGCCGCGGAAGTACACATCGAGGGCGCCGGGCAGCGTTTCGTTGCTCATGACCCGTAAGATACGGCACAACAATTGTCGGGTAGCCCCGGTCGAAAGCCCCGGGGCCCCCTCGGATCCGGACGTGCGGATTTCCCGCATCCGGCTCTTCGGCTCATGGATTCGCTGCACGCAGCTTGGAATGGATCGCTCGCGGAGCTGGCAAGGCAAAATGC
>JBBRAX010000044.1:0-63102 GCA_038206395.1 Myxococcales bacterium
GGTGCCCGCGGGGCCCAGCGGCCCGTGGTGGCTGAGCACCAGCACGGTGCGCCCGTGAAGTCGGGGGTCGGCGAGCAGGCGTTCGAGCCCGTCGAGCTGCGCGCTGCCGAGGGCGCCAAAGAAGTAGTGGCTCCAGCCGCCGACGCGCGTGCTGTCGAGACCGACGAGCGCGAGCCGGTCACCGACCAGGTGCACGAAGGGGTAGCCGTTCGAGGCCGCGTACTCGGGCAGATCGCTGGACAGCTGTTGGCTGAACGTTCGTTCGAAGCCTCGCGCCGACGGCGCGTCGGTGTAGCGGTCATGGTTGCCGGGGATGACGGTGAGGCGCCGCGCGGCGATCAGCGGCTGTAACAGCCCGCGGATTTCGCGCAGCTCTTCGTCGTCGCCGAGGGCCGTGAGGTCGCCGGTCAGCAGGACGTGATCGGCGTTCTCTGCGTCGACCTGCTCGAGCAGCCGCTGGATCCGGTCGCTCAGGTGGACGAGGCGTGGCAGCGGTGGATCCCCCCAGAGCGCAACGGACACAGTGCCACGCAATTCCCCTCAGAGCCGCGCCGTCACCGGTCGTGGGCCGCAAACGAAGCACTTCGGGCCGGGTGACGCAGAAGCTGCACCTGGGTCCCCAGCAGCGCGCGCGGCGCAGCACTTGCTGAGTGTCTGGGCTTCCATGGAGGAAACCAATGAGTGAAGCAGCCGTCGCAGCCCGGAAGAAGCTCCTCGAGCGCCAGGTGGTGTTGTCCCGGCTCAACAAGCACAACGAAAGCGACCAGGAGTCGCTTCGCGAGCGCCAACGAGATGTCGAGTCGAACAAAGGGCTCACCGCGGTGTTGGTGCGGCTGTCCGAGGGTGAGCTGCGTGAAATCGAAGAGATCGACGCGGCGCTGAAGCGGATTGACGACGGAGTGTGGGGCGTGTGCGAGGCGTGCGGCGAGAAGATCAATCGGGCACGGCTGGTGGCGCTACCCGAGGCGCGCAAGTGCCTGCCGTGCGCGAGCTGAGGGCTTCGCACCGCTGCGCGGCAGCCTTCAGGTGTTGCCGGTGGCAGAACAGCGATTGTCCCGACCGGTGAAAGTGCCGCCGCTATAATGGGGCGATGGTGGAGCCGACCGATGCCCAGCTGCTCGAGCAGCTGAAGAAGGGCGATGGGAAGGCGACCGAGCTGTTGCTCGCCCGCCACGAGCAGAAGATCTACCGGTTCGGGCTGCGAATGTGTGGCAACGAGGCCGACGCGCGCGACGTGCTGCAGGAAACCCTGCTGGCGGCGTTCAAGAACCTCGGGTCCTTTCGGGGCGACTCGCAGCTCTCGACCTGGCTGTACCAGGTGGCGCGCAGCTTTTGCATCAAGCAGCGCCGGCGGCACGAGGGGGAGCCCGCACAGCTGGAGTCGATGGCAGGGGCCGAGGTGAGCGCGGTGGCGACCGACGCTTCAGCCCTCGACGCCCGCGCCCACGCCCGGGAGGTCGGCGAGGTGATTCAGGCCGCGATGAACACCCTCGAGGCCGACCAGCGTGAGGCGATCGTGCTGCGAGACATCGAGGGCCTGTCGGCCGAAGAGGCGGCGCAGGTCGTGGGAATCGAGGTGGGGGCGCTCAAGAGCCGCCTCCACCGCGCGCGGGTGCAGCTGAAGCTGAGTCTGTCGGCCGTCCTCGAGGATCAAACCACCGAGCTGGGCTGCCCTGAGCTGCAGCAGGAGCTGCTCGCGTACGCCGCCTCGGAAATCGACCAGGCCGCCTGCGCGCGGATCGAAGCCCACCTCGAGACGTGTCAGCGGTGCACGGCGGCCTGCGACGCGCTCAAGCGCACCGTCTCGATGTGTCGGGCGATTCCCTCGGGTGAGGTGCCTGCCTCGGTGCGCGCGGCCGTTCGGCACGCGCTGCGAATGCCGCCAGGCGCCTGAGCAGCCTGCACGTTGTTCCGTCTTCCCCTCGAACCCTCTGCTGCCCGCCCGCGCTCTCACCGGGTGTCGCCCGCGAATCGCAGCTGGCCCTGGGTCGAGGTCTGGTTCTCTCTGCTGCTGAGCGCGGCCGGCCTCGCCACGCTCGGCGCGCTGGCCCAGCGAGGCTGGCCGGGCACCCCCGTCGACTGCACGGCGACGCTCTGCTTCTGTGAGGCCACCTCGGACGGGCTGTGGCGACAGCCGGCGAATACCTGGTCGAACCTCGGGCCGCTGCTCATCTCGCTCGCGGTCGCGGTCGACGCAGGCCGGCGGCGGCTGAAGGCGACCGCGCCGAGCCCCGCGCTGACCCTGCTGGGCTTCGCGTTCCCCGCGATGCTCGTCTTCCAGGGGCTGGGCGCGATGTTCTTCCACGCGTCGCTGATGGGCTGGGCGGGGGCGATCGACGCCTCGAGCATGTTCACCATCGTCGGGCTGTTGCTGTCGATCAACCTGCTGCGGGCGGGGGTGGTGACGCGCGGCCGGATGATCGGCGTGTGGCTGGCCCTCGTCGTGGTGGGCCTGGGGCTGGGGTGGATCTCGCCCGAGGTCGTGTCGCCGGTGATGTTCCTGCTGGTGATCTCAGTGCTCGGCTCGGAAGTGTGGCTCGCCCGGCACGGCCTGACCCCATCGGCCACCTGGTTCCGCGTCGGCATCTGGGTGTTCCTCGCCGGGGTCGCGGTCTGGTTCGGCTCAGCGATCGAGGGCGCGCCGCTGTGCTGGGTCGACTCGCTGTGGCAGGGGCACGCGCTGTGGCACGTGACCTCGGCGGTGGCGGTGGGGCTGTTCTGGGTCCACGTCCGAAAGAACCTCGAGCCGTCGGCGTGACGTGCAAGAGCTGCATGCCCCGCGCACAGCAGAGAACGAGTCATCACTCCGCATTGACACCGAACGACCCGGCCGGGTGCAGCTTCTGCTCTTCGTCCTTTTGAACTTCGGGGCGAATCGGCGAGAACCCCACCCCATGACCCGAGCACCCTTCATCTCGCTTCTCGTCCTCGCAGCGTGCAGCGCCACGCCGGGCCCTCTCGACGCGGGCTCCGCGTGCCCCGCGCCCACCGGCAGCGGCACCTCGCACAGCGGCGATCTCACCGCCGACGAGACGTGGTCCGCTACCGGCTCGCCGCACGTCATCGCCAGCGACATGCGCGTCTTCGCCACTGTCACCCTCGAGCCCTGTGCCCAGGTGCTGCTCGGTGAGCGCGCGCGGGTGACGGTCGGCTCGGCGACCCAGAACGGAAAAATCATCGCCCGCGGCGCGACCACGACCCCCGTCACGTTCGGCGCGCAGGACGCCAGCAAGCCGTGGGGCTCTCTGTCGATCGACATCAAGGGCTCGCTCGACTTCACCGACACCACGCTGCGCGATGGCGCGAACCCCGCGGCGGCCCAGAACGGAGGTGGCGTGGTCGTGGCCTACGGCACCGCGTCGAACACCGACGTGCTCACCCGCTCGCTGCGCTTCGTCAACGTCACCATCGTCAACGCCAGGGGCCACGGGGTGAACCTGCAGCGCATGAGCGGCTTCACGGCCGACTCGAGCAACCTCGTCGTTACTGACAGCGGCGGCGCGGCGTCGCCCTACCCGGTGCTGGTCGAAGCCGGCGCGGTGGGAACCCTGCCGGCCCTGAAGTTCACCAACACGCTCTCACCCGACGTCTTCGTCGAGCCCCGGGGGAGCATGCCCAACGACACCTTCCGCGCGCGCGGAGCGCCGTACCGCATCGGGGGCCGGCTGCTGGTCGCGCCCTCGGTGGACGGCTCGACCTCGACGCTCACCATCGAGGCTGGCGTCACGCTGAAGATGGGCGTCACCAGCGACAGCGGCCTCACCGTCGGCACGTCGGCGACACGCCAGGGCGTGCTGGTGGTGAACGGCACCGCGTCGGCGCCGGTGCTCTTCACCTCTGGCAAAGCCAACCCTGCCGCCGGAGACTGGACCAACGTCTACTTCCGCAACACGCCGAACACCGGCAACCGCTTCGAGGGCGCCATCGTCGAGTTCGCGGGCGCCCCAAGTGGACTGCAGGGTTACGGCTGCGGCCCGGTCGACAACGACGCGAGCGTGATCGTCTCCCCCGACAGCGGGCGCCCCCAGACCGCCTTCATCCAGAACACCACCGTCCGCAGCGGCGCGGGCGACACCGGTCTCCTGCTCGGCTGGCGCTCCGACGTCGACGGCCCCGACTTCCTCCCCACCAACACCTTCACCAACGTGCCCCTGTGCAAGGTGAGCCGATGGAGGAACATCACCGGCAATGAGTGCCCCGGCTCGACCGCTGGCTCTCCGGTGTGTCTGCTCTGACGACTCATCGCCTGGGCGCCTTCCCCCGCTTCGGCGGCTGGCGGGCGAGCTCTTCACCGATCGCCTCGATGAGTCGGCTCAGCAGCGTCCGCAGGTGTTCGCTTTCCGAAGGCCCGAGCGCCGACGACAGCTGACCCATCACCGCGCGCAGCTCCACGTCGCAGCGCTGGTACGCCCGGGTTCCCTTTCGCGTCAGCCGGACGATTTGTGCCCGCGCATCAGCAGGGTCATCGCCGCGCTCGAGCAGGCCGCTGTTTTCCATGCGCGCGATGAGCCGTGAGAGCCCCGCCTGGTCGTGGCTGAGCGCACCGACGAGTTGCGAGAGCCGAGCCGGGCCGCTGCGCGCGAGCACCACGAGGACCTTCCATTGCGAGGTGGTGACGCCCAGAGGCCCGAGGATGCGGTCACCCAGTGTCCAGAGCCTTCCTGAAGAGACTTGCAGCAACCCCCCGAGGTCATGCGCCTCGGAAGTCAGGGCGCAACGCCCAGCTGCTTCTTCAACGCCGGCGGCCCGTGTCCTTCGGGAATCTCTCCGTACAGGCGGCGGATGCGATCGTTCTCGACGAAGTACGTGAAGTACTCGGCCGGCAGGTCGATGGTCTTCCCGGTCGCCTCCAGCTTCGGCACCTCGTCGATGGGGTAGTCGAGGTACCCGGTGTGGGTGCCCTTCAGAAACACCGCCACCTTCACCGCGTTTCCGAAAACCTTCTCGATGCGCTCGTTGAACGTGAAGTCGGGGAAGGCCTTCTTGCGCGCCCGGTGCATGTCGAGGGCGTTGTCGAAGCCAACCTTCACGAAGAACGGCATCCCCTTCATCTGCATCGCAAAGTCCGGGTCGAGCTGTGCCTCGGCGGCCTTGAAGTCCCCCGCCTCGAGTGCGCGCAGGTGGGCCGTTACCAGCGCGGTCGGGTCGACGGTGTTGCGTGCGGCCTCCGTCGTCAAAGACGACGGAACAGAGGCACACGAAGTCATCACGGTGAGGGCTGCCAGGAGTGCGGGCCGATTCATGTCATGACATCTAATTGGAGCATGGCCCGAAGTCCATCCCAGTTCATAATGATCGCGTTCGATCGTTAAGCCGCCATGCGCCGCCGAAGAGATCCGCTGCTCGACTTTCGCTTCTCGGACGCTGCGACCTTCCTCGCGGTGCGGCGGCATGGCTGATTGAGCGCGGCGTCGCGGCGTCGCGCGGCTCGAGAAGCAGCTGAACGTGAAGGTCCCGCGCGGCGGAATGACGACGATCCGCGCCGACTCGTGTCCTTGAAAAAGTTATAGTCCTATGTCAGTTTTTCAAGAATGAAATTTTTGCCTCGCACCGCCCTCCGCTCGGAGGTCGAGAAGCTGCTCCAGTCGGCCCCCGTGGTGGCGCTGCTGGGGCCACGCCAGTCCGGGAAGACGACGCTCGCCGCCGAGATCCTTGCCGTGCGGAAGGGCCATCGGTTCGACCTCGAGGACCCGCGCGACGCGCAACGCCTGTCTGCGCCGATGACCGCCCTCGAGGGGCTCTCGGGCCTGGTGGTCATCGACGAGGTCCAGCGCCAGCCCGGGCTCTTCGAGGTGCTGCGGGTGCTCGCCGACCGCCGTCCGACGCGCACCCGCTTCCTGGTGCTCGGGAGCGCCGCGCCCGAGCTGCTCCGTCAGTCCTCCGAGACGCTGGCCGGGCGGATTCGCTTCCTCGAGCTTCCCGGCTTCTCGCTCGCAGAGGTGGGCGCGGCACACGTGCGACGGCTGCTGGTGCGCGGTGGCTTCCCGCGATCGTTCCTCGCGAAGACCGACGCCGAGAGCTTTGGTTGGCGCGAGGACTTCATCCGCACGTTCGTCGAGCACGACATTGCCGACCTCGGGGTGCGACTGAAGTCGCCTGCGCAGCTGCGCCGGCTGTGGATGATGCTCGCCCACCGGCACGGCCAGCTCTGGAATGGAGCCGAGCTCGCGGGTGCTCTCGGCGAGACGTACCCGACGGTCAAACACCACCTCGAGCTGCTCACCGGCGCGCTCGTGGTCCGTCAACTTCCTCCCTGGCTGCCCAACCTCGAGAAGCGCCTGGTCAAGTCGCCGAAGGTCTACCTGCGCGATGCGGGACTGCGGACGGCGCTGCTCGGCGTTCGCACGTGGCGCGAACTCGAAGGGCACCCCGGGCTCGGCACTGCGTGGGAAGGGTTCGTGCTCGAGGAGCTCGCCGGCCGCGTGGGCGGGCGCGACCTCTACTTCTGGGCGACCCATGCGGGGGCCGAACTCGACGCGCTCTGGGTGCGGGGCGCGAAGAGGGTGGGCTTCGAGATGAAGTGGGGCGACGCTCCGGCGTTGACCAAGTCCATGCACGTGGCGCTCGCAGACCTGGAGCTCGATGCGCTGTACGTCGTCTACCCGGGCCCGACGCGGTACCGCCTGCATCGGAAGGTCGAGGTGGTGCCGATCGCCGAACTCGCCGACGTCGTGCCGACGTGATTCACATCGAAGCGGTAGCCGACGCCGACCTGAACGCCAAACGTCCCGATGTCATTCGGAGACAACCATTCGACCACCGTCGAGCGCAGGTCCTCGCCAACACCGAACCACTTCGCCTCGAGTTGGGCGGTGAAGCGGCCAAAGGTGCCCTGCCATGTCTGATCACTTAGCGCTCTGGAGCCCAGCAACGCCAGCGCGGCCCGCCTCATCGGACCCTCGGAAAGTCACGCAGCTCGAGGTGGCCGGGACCTGCGACGTACGTCTGACCTTCGGGGTTGATGGCGACGGCGTGCACCGGGTAGCCGAGCTTCCAGGTCGAGCTCTCGCTGCCGTCTCTGTAGAAGATCACCGCTCCCGCGGCGTCGACCACGACGTAGTCGTCGGCGTAGGAAGCCAGTCCTCCAGACACGGCGATCGCGCTCTTCGGGCTGGCGAGGTTTTCGATCGCGTTGACGATGTTTCTGCGCGCGACCTGGCCATTGACCAGGTACATCGGCCCCGAATACAGCGGGCAGACCTCGGCGGTGACGACGACTTTGGCTTCGGCTTTGAGCGCGTCGGACAACTTCCAATCTTCCTCGAAGGCTTCCACCTCCGCCCATGCATCGTCCTTCGGCCGGTACCCGACCCGCTTGCCGCCCATCAGCACCTGGTGACAGCCCAGGCTGGTCGCGTTCGCCAGAGGCTTATCGGCTGTGCCGGTGAAGTAGCCGGCGGTGGCGAACGCGGGGTCGAGCGTTCCATTGGCGAGGTAGCGGCCGATGCGCTGCCTGCCTGCCTCGAGCACCAGAAAGCGGCCCTGGGGATCGACCCACGCGCCGCCGGGGCGGTCGAGCCCCGAGATGACGGCGATCGACTTCAGATCCGGGCCGAAGACACGAACTGCGGTCTTGTCGATCGCGAGCACGTACTTGAGCGTCTGCGTCGCCGCGCGACGATCGGTGAGGATCGCAACGAGTTGGTGGGGATCGTCGACCTCGGTGGTAGCCAAGAGCACCGCTGGCTCATTGCCCACCTGCACCTTTCCGCGCGCGTACACCCAGCGGCCATTGACCCGCGTTCGCGCGAGCGGCGCGAAGTTCCCCGCGACCGGGTACGCGTGCTTCGCGCTGGTCCCTTCTTCTTCAAAGACCCCGTCGCCCTCGAAGTCCCACTGCCAGTTGACCCTGTCTTTCGTGCCGGTCGACGCGCGGAGCACCACCGGTTTGCCCGGCTCGGTCTGCGGGGGCGCGGCGACGAGCGTCGCGGGAATGAGCGAGGTCTGAGCGCCGAAGACGTTGAGCTTGACCGGCGTGAAGACCGCGCCTGAGGCCCCAAGGAAGCAGGGTGAGCTCGGTCGCTCCTTCCTGCAGCGGCACGCGGGGCGCGATGAAGCGGCCGTCGGCAGCGAGTGTCACCTCGACGGTCGGCACGCCAACATGCCCAGTCGGAAGGTAGAGGCCCTCGATGGGCGCGCCGACGACGAGCACTGCCTTCACCGCGTTCGGCTCCACCCAGCCCGAGACCGAGACCCACTGGCCCTGGATGGTCTCGCCGTCGAGCGGCTGCTCGATGACCATCCCCTTGCTCGCCAGTTCCGCGGGCGCGGGAGTGCTGAGCGGACCGAGGCTGGCTGGCTTTCCGCAGCCTTCGCAGCCCGCCAGAAGCAGGCACATCGTCATCCAGGCGATTCGCATTCTCGAAAGGTGAGGACAATCGAACCGCCAATCAGCGCGGCTGGCAAGCGGGCTGACGCGCTGATGGAGCGGGGCAGCCCGTAGAGGTGCGGGACGACGCCGTGGTCACGCGCCCACGCCGCGAGATCGTGCCGCGACGCTTTGACCGCGGCCAGACACCGCCTCGCGTCCTGCTCGTTGAACACCTTCCGTCCCGCCATGCGTGCGTGACCTCCTGGACCACGGAGGCTGGGCGAACGGCTGGCGACGATCATCCCGGTGTCGCTGATGGCTCACCCGCGGACGTCCACCATGCTCGCTTCGCGTTGAACCGACCGAGAAATCACCCCGACCGATCGCGCTCGTGGCCGCTTCCGGCCACCTCGTCGATTCAGCTCGAGCCATTTGCGCAGCTCATCCAGTGTCGTCGGTCCCTTCTTCATCGGTCGTTCTCCTCGCCCCTCTCGCGGCGGCGAGCTGCTCGCGCTTCTCGCGCAGCTCCTTGAGGGTGCGGCCCAGCGCGGTGAGCGCGGCCTCCACGTCGGCAACCGGCCTGCCGCACTGGTCCATGGCTTTGACGACCGGGCCGATGTCGGACTCCGCGACGTCGCTCAGGCGGTTTGCATTGGCGCACGACACGAGCCGCCCAGATCCGGCGGCGAAAGCTCCCCAGCGATGGGGGAATGTTCGCGACCAGCTCGGTCATCCCGCGATGGGTGGGCGCGAGGGCGATCGCGTTGACCTGCACGGTGAGCAAGCGAGACGGCGTTCAGTTGCCCAGCGTGGTCAATGCTCTTCATAAAACGGCTGACAATCTGCTCAGCCGTTCAGCGATCGGATGGTCCGGGCGTACGGCTCAGTGCCGGTCGGCATCTACGCGTACGGGTCTGGCTCTGGCTCCAACTTGTCTATTCTGGGCAATCACATCCACGACATCGTCACCACGGTCGGCTCGTGCAATGGCAACGGCGGCAACGCCTTCGGGCTCGCCATCTACGGCACCGCCACCACTCCGTGGACGAACGTGACTGTCAGCGACAACGAGCTGGATCACCTCACGCTCGGCTGCAGCGAATCGCTGAGAATCAACGGCAACGTCGACGGCTTCGTCGTCTCGAAGAACAAGGTGCGCGACAACGACAACATCGGAATCGTCGCGATCGGCTTCGAGGGCACCGCTCCCACCCCTGCGCTCGATCAAGCGCGCAACGGAGTGATCAGCGGCAACCTCGTCTACAACATCGCCTCGAAGAACAACCCCGCATACAACGGCGAGACCAGCGCCGACGGCATCTACGTCGATGGCGACACGCGCCTGTTGATCGAACGCAACGTCGTGCACAACGCAGACCTCGGCATCGAGCTCGCCAGCGAACACTCCGGCAGGTCGTCGAGCTACGTGCTGGTGCGCAGCAACGCCATCTACTTCAGCAACGCCGCCGGCATCTCGATCGGCGGCTACGCAGCCAACGTCGGCAATGCACCCGCACCGGCTTCGCGGCCCAGACGTTCATCAATCCAGGCACGCCGCCCAACGGAGCGATTCCAGTCGACCTCAAGACTGTCGCCGCGCTCTCCGCGCAGGTCGTCAACCAGGGCACCGCGTTCACGTGCCCTGCGGGGTGGACGTGCCCCGCCGTCTGGGGCGTCGCGCTGGCGGGCGCGCTCGACCTCGCCGGCAATCCGCGCGTCACCGGCGCGCGGGCATCGATCTCGGCGCCTGGGAGCCGTAGCCGCCGCTATTGAACGACGGGGCAGAGACGGCGCATTGGCCACTCCTTATCAGCGGGTACGGCGTGGGGTTTGCACAAGGTCCCCGGGTGGCGAAGACCGCGTTGATCCAATGAGTCGCCCGGAAGGTGTGCGTTGACCCAGAGGGTACTTGCTGACCTGGCTCCGATCGAAGTCGACCTTCAAGGCGACGCGGTGCTCGTGCTCGAAGATGACGAGGGCGTGCGGAAGATGCTGGCGCGGATCATCACCTCGCTGCGTGGAGAGCCGGTGGTCGCTGCCACCATCGCCCAGGCAAAGGAGGCCGTCGCGAGGCGGCAGTTCGCCTGCGCGCTGATTGACAAGAACCTGGGTGAAGGTGAGAGCGGCCTCGATTTTCTTCGTTGGATTCGCGCGCAGCAGGCCACCTGCTCACCCGTGGTGATCACCGCGTTCGGCAACATTGACAGCGCCGTCGAAGCACTTCGGCTGGGCGCTGCCGACTACCTGCTCAAGCCGTTCGCGCTCGATGTCATCTCGCATCGGCTGGGGATGATCTGCGAGCGCCGGCGCATGATCCTCGAGCGCGAGCTGCTGCATGCGCAATTGCTGCAGACCGACCGCCTCGCCGCGCTGGGCACGCTCGCCGCCGGCATCGTTCACGAGATCAACAACCCGCTGACCTACCTCGTCTCGAACCTCGAATACCTGCTCGAGCGGCTCGACGCCCTGGGCGCGCGTACCACCGCCCTGAACGAGCCCCTGCTCGACTTCAAGGACGTCATTTCAGACACGCAGAAAGGGGCCGCCCAGATGACGGCGGTGGTCAAACACATCAAGACCTTCGCCCACCATGAAGAGCCCAACCGCGCGCGCATCGACCTCAAGGTTCTGCTCGAGGGCGCGCTGAAGATGAGCAGCGTCCTCATCCGCACCCGGGCCCGCCTCAAGCAAACCTTCGAGGCCGCGCCCCAAGTCGACGGCTTCGACTTTCAGCTCGCGCAGGTCTTCATCAACCTGCTCGTCAACGCCTCGCAGGCCATCGCCGAGGGCGCCGCGTCAGACAATGAAGTGCATGTGCGGCTCGGCACCCACCCGACGGGGGAAGCGGTGATCGAGGTTCGTGACACTGGCGCGGGCATGGGCCCGGAGGTCCTCGCGAAGCTCTTCCAACCCTTCTTCACCACCAAGCCCGCGGGCGTCGGCACCGGCGTCGGGCTGACCATCTGCCGCAACATCGTCGAGAGCCACGGCGGGCGAATCGAGGTCGAGAGCAAGGTGGGTCAGGGCTCGGTGTTCCGGGTGATTCTGCCCCCGGCGAGCGCGGTGGCCGCCGCTTCAGCTGTCGAGGCGGTGCTGCTGCCGGTCGGCCGTCGCGGGGCGGTGCTCATCGTCGACGATGATCCATCGCTGGCCAGCTCGCTGGCCCGTTGCCTCGAGCTCGAGCACGACGTGACCACCGAGCTCAGCGGCCGGCGAGCCTTCGACCGCATCCATGCAGGCGAGCACTTCGACGTCATCCTCACCGACCTGTCGATGCCAGACGTGACCGGCGAGCAGCTGCACGGCCTGGTCGCGGCCCAGCACCCCAGGCTCGCTGAACGGATGCTGTTCATGACCGCCGGCGGCCTGTCACCCGAGACGACCGGTTTTTCGGCGTCAATGGGCGCCCGCCTGCTCGAAAAGCCGCTGCAGCTGTCGCAGCTGCGCGAGCACATTCGGCGGCTGCTCGTCTCTGCAGGGCCTCAGTGACGACGTGAAATTTCAACGCAAGCTCAGCCTGATTCTTCTGGGCGTCGGCCTCGTGCCGGTGGCCGTCATCGGCAGCCTTGCGTATCGCACCAGCCGCGATGAAGTGACCGAGCTCGTGCGCCGGGCGCAGGAACAGACGGCGGAAGACCTCGCCCGACAGACCGAGACGATGGTGGGCCACGCCGCAGAAGCGCTCGCGTTGTCCGCGCTGGCGCTTCCACTCGAGACCTTCTCGACTTCCGAGCTGACCGAAGTGCTGCGTATTCCTTTTCGCCAGGTCGGCGAGGTCACGGCCGTCGCGCTGCTCGATGCGCAAGGCAACGCGGTGGTGCCTCCGGTGTTCGAGCGTGATGCGCGCCGCGAAGCCCCGTCGCTGGAAGCAATGGCGACCCACGTTCCCCTGGAGCAGGCCCAGGCGATGGGCGTGGCCATCGGGCCTCCGTACCGCGTCCCCGATGGGTCGGCGCGCGTCGTCATCGCCGTCAAAAATGGAAAGTGGGTCGTGGCGGCAGAGCTGTCATTGCGGCCCATCGTCCAGCGGGTCGAGGCCCTGACCGCCCGCGGCGCACGGGTCGTCTTGCTCGACCCCAAAGGAAACCCTCTCACCGGCACCCGCGCTCTGTCGGAGAGCGAGCGCACGCTTGTCAGCCCGGGCGCGGTCTCGAGCGGCAATGTCGACGTCGATTCCAACGAACCGGCGCTCGCGGCCTTCGCACCCGTCAAGGTCCTCTCGTGGGGAGTGCTCGCGACCCAACCCCAGAGCCTCGCCTTTCGCGCGGCGCGGCGGGTTCGCGACTACTCGCTGTTCTGGGCGGCGATTGGTATTTCGCTGGCTGGCGCGCTGAGCGTCTGGCTGGGCCGCGGCATCTCTCGGCCCATCGCGCAGCTGGGCACCGCTGCCAAAGCGCTCAGTGAGGGGCGGTACGATGCGGTCACTCCCGACGTCGAAGGGCGCGACGAGCTCGCCGAGTTCGCCGGCACGTTTCGCCAGATGGCCACCGAGATTCGGCGGCGCGACGCGGAGATCGTCGGCTGGAACCGCGAGCTGCAGTCGCGCGTCGAGGCCCGCACCGCCGAGCTGCGCGACGCGCAAGAGCAGATTCTTCGCACCCGCCGGCTGGCCGCGCTGGGCACGATGGGCGCTGGCATCGCGCACGAGCTCAACAACCCACTGACCGCGGTGCTGGGCCTGTCGGGCATGCTGCAGCTGGAGCTGGCGAAGGACGCGCCCGAGGCGAAGTCGTTGGCCGAAATCATCATCGCCGCCAAGCGCATGGGCACCATCATCGCCCGCCTGCGCGAGCTCACCGACGTCGAACGGCAGGCCGACGTTGCGCGGTTCAAGCTCGAGGGCCCCGTGAGGGGCGCGCTCGCGAAGTTCACCGCCCGGCTCGAAGCGAAGAACATCGTGCTTTCGACGACGCTGCCCGCGGGGCTCCCCGAGGTGCAGGGGGACGAAGCGCAGCTGCAAGAGCTCGTCGGCCACCTCGTCGACAACGCCATCCACGCGATGCCGGCCGGCGGCACGCTCGATGTTTCCCTCTGCGCCATCGAAGACCTCGCGCTCAAGCTCACGGTCTCTGACACGGGCAAGGGCATCTCGGCCGCGATGCAAGAACGCATCTTCGACCCGTTCTTCACCACCAAGAGCGACCCGACCGGCGTGGGCCTCGGCCTGTCGACCGCGCATCAAATCGTGCAGCGCCACCACGGCAAGCTGTCGGTGGTCAGCGCGGTGGCGCGCGGCTCGAGCTTCA
Organism: Myxococcales bacterium; assembly: GCA_038206395.1. GTDB lineage: Bacteria > Myxococcota > Myxococcia > Myxococcales > Myxococcaceae > JAGSPQ01. Next base: position 13,558 of record JBBRAX010000044.1, read on the forward strand.
GCGTCGTCCTGCCCGTCGCCAGCCAGGCGCCCCACCTCGTATGAGCCGCCCGCGCGCTGGTTTCAAGATTGCCATTGGCGCGCTGCTGATCGTCGTCGCGTTCGCGGTGGTCGGCAGCCTGGGCGCACGGGTCTTGTTTGCCAGGGAGGCCCCGCCCGTCGCCGCGCCTTTGCCTGCGCCCCCGTCGCGACCCGCCCACGATGAACGGCAGGAAGCGGTGGTCGTGTCGATGGAAGGCAAGGTCGAGAAGAGCGGGGTCGATGGCCAGTGGGTGGCCCTCACTGCGGGGCAGCGGCTGCTCGCCGAGGATTCGCTGCGCACCGATGTCGATGGCCACGTCGAGCTGGCGATCGGCGACAAGTCGCGGCTCACCGTCACCGAGAACACGCAGCTGAAGGTGCGCGAGCTGACCCGCGCCGTTCACCAGGTTCAGCTGTCCCGCGGCCGCCTCGTCGCCAGCTACGACGCCGATGGCGAACGGGTGCTGCGCATCGAAGACGAGAAGGGCCTCGCGGTCGCGCAGACGAAGGCTGCGAAGTTCTCGATTCTGTCCAACGGCCGCGCGCTGGCGGTCGCGACCGAGACGGGCACGGTGAACCTCTTGGCGGCCGGCAAGACCGTCGACATCAGCGCAGGTCAGCAGGCCTTCGCGCGTTCCGGCGAGGCGCCTTCGGCCGCGACTCCGATTCCCGCCGACCTGCTGCTGAAGATTGCGCGCGCCCGCGGGTCAGACCCTTCGGTTTGCGCGGTCGTCGAAGGCACCATCGACCCCGGCGCGCAGCTCGAGCTTGACGGCGCCCCCCTCTCGGTCGACCACGGGGGGCACTTCCTTGCCACCGTCGCGCGCGTCTCCGGGCAGACGAACGCGCGGTTCGCGGTGACAGACGCGTTGGGGCGCCGCGTCGAAAAGACCGTGCCGTGCCGCGCAGCGCCCAGAGCCCCGCCGATGAAGCTGAAGATCAACTGGACGACCGATGCGGGCTGAGCGCTGGTTTTCGCTGGCGTTGGTGCTGCCGCTGACCGCGTCGGCCGCTGGCCTGACCGTCGACGCCGTGCCCGCGCACTTGCAGCTGGGCAGCCAGGCCGAAGCGCAGCTGGTCATCACCGGGCCCGCAGACTTGTCGGACGTGGTGGTCTCGGTGAACCACGGCGTGGTGGTGGGCGTGAAGCAGGTGGCGCCGGGCCGCTTCGTCGCGCAGTACCGGCCGCCGGGTCAGACCTTTCCCCGCGTGGCGATTGCCGGGGTCACTGGCGTGTCGAAAGGGAAAGCCGTTCAAGGGTGGACCTCGCTTCCGCTGTGGGGCAGCGCCGAGGCGATGTTGCAGACGCTGCCGAACGCGAGCGTGTCGCTGAGAATCGCAGCTCGCACCTACGGCCCGCTTCTCGCTGACGGCCGTGGCCTCGCGCGCGTCGCCGTCGTGGTGCCGCCTGGCGTGCAGTCCGGCTTCTACGGCAACAAGGTGCTCGACCTCGGCCTGCCGCGGGTCTCGTTGTCCCACGTCGTGCTCGAGCGCAGCGCCGTGCGCGGCCATCAGGCGAACACCGTGCTCGTGCATTTCTACAGCGTGAACCCCGATGGCACCCCGAGGCTGGGCGGCGCACCACTCGCGCGCGTGACCCATGGCGCCATCACCGCCTTCAAGCCGCTGGCCCCTGGCGTCGGCGTCGCGCAGTGGACGGTGCCTGTGGGCCCGCCGGCGGACGCCGAGCTGTCGGCGTGGCTGCCGTTGGATCCTTCGGGCATCTCGACGGTTCCCCTGCGGCTGCTCGGAGGCCCTGCCGCGAAGGTTGCGCTCGGGGCGACGCCAGATCAGCTGTTGGCGGGCTCGGCCCGTGAAGCGAGGATCAGCGCCGAGGTCACTGATGCGCGCGGAAACGCCACCGATGGAGAGCCCGTCTTCTCGAGCTCGGTGGGGACTCTCGAGCGCGCGGTGCCCGTGCGCGACGGTTTGTGGACGGTGGTGCTTCGGGTGCCAGGCGGGTTCGGCGCGGCGACGGCGGCGGTGGTTCGAGCGACGCTCGCTGGCCTGAACACGGAAGCGCGGATTCCACTGATTCGTGGGCCGGCCCACCGGCTCGAGGTCACGCCGGATCACCTCGAGCTGATGGGCAGTGGTGCCCAGACCGCCGAGCTGCGCGCGCAGCTGCTCGACGTCGACGGCAACCCGGTGCCCGGCGCACTGACCGTCACCAAAGGCGCGCTCGCCGAGCTGCCGCCAACCGACACCGCGACGCGCTACCTCTACCGCCCGGCCCGCTCACTTGGCGCTGGCGTCGATTCGCTGGAAATCACTTCAGGCGGCCTCGTGGTTGAGGTTCCGGTGGTGTTGGAGCCCGCGCCTGCGCGGGTGACGTTCGGGCCCAGGGCCGGGTTCGCCAGTAACTTAGGCAACGCCAACGCGCTGACTGCTGCGCTCGAGCTCGGCTTCTGGCCCAGCGCCAACCTCGGCATCGGCCTGGAGGCCGGCTACTTCTTCCTGCCGCGCGACAGCACGGTTGCGACGGGAGCTCGCGTGCTGGTTCGCGCCCACGGCGCACCGCTGCTCGCAACGCTGGGCTGGCGTGGAAAATTGGCTTCGACGCTGGCGTTCCAGGCGTCGGCGGCGGGCGGCGTGGTCGCCATTCATTCGACGCTCAAGGTTCAAGACCAGCAGCAGGTCGTCGAAGACGGGGTGGCGCCGGCAGCGCAGCTCTCCGTCAGCGTCGGGTACGCCCTCGGGCGAGCGATGCCCTTCCTCGAGGTTGCGGTCAGGTGGGTGGGCGAGGGCGGCGGTAACAACCTCGCCGGGTCGTTGTTCACGGTCGGGGTTTCAGCGGGGTGCCGGTTTGAGCTCTTCTAGACAGGTCTGCGTCGTACTGGCATTGGCGGCGCTGGGTGGATGCAAAGCGGGAACGCCGCGGTCCGCTCCGCACCTCGAGCGCGTCGCGCCCAGCCAGGTCTTCGCCACGGAAGCGCAGGCGGTTCTGCTCACCGGCACGTCGTTCACACCCAGGGCCACCTTGCGTTGGGGCGGAGCGAGCAATGATGTCGCGCTCGACACCGCGTTTGCCGTGTTCGCGGATGAACAGCGTCTGGAAGACGTCGTCTGGGTCGACGCGCAGACGCTCACCGCTGTCGCACCTGCGGGGCTCGCCGTCGGCAAGCACGCTGTTCGTGTCGTCGACCCCTATGGCGTGGCGACGACGCTGGCGGACGCGCTGGAAGTCCGCGTGCGAAAGGGCGCAGCACTGACAGCGACGCTGACGAGCGACGTCAGCGCGATGCGCGTGCTCAAAGGGTTCGTCACCCATCTGGACGTCACCAACACCGGTGACACCCGCTTGACGTCCCTCACCGTTGGCCACGCCGGAACCACCGGCACTGCCGAGGTCGACGCGCAAGGCGTGATGGGCGGCGCCACCGAGCTGCTCCCTGGTGCCACCGCGCGCTTCGAGCTGCGCTGGATCAGCCGGACGGTGGGCGACGTCACGTTGGGCGCGAAAGCTTCCGGCCTCGACGGCCGCTCTGGCCTTCCGGTCGAGGTGGGCCCGGTGTTCACCGGCGTCGTTCGCATCGTCCCGCCTCCTGACGTGACCAGCAGGTTGAGCGCCGCAACGAAGACCGTCAGCCTCGGGCAGGTCATCGCGCTGAACCTCGAAGCGCAGAACGTGGGGCAGGTGGGCATCAAGGCGCTGCAGCCCGTCGTGGTTGCCTCACCGGCCGGGCGCGTCATTTCGAAGACGGTGCCGGTCGAGCGAGATGTGGCGCTGGGTGCCAGTCAGCCTTTCGGGTTCTCCTTCGACACGCTGGGGGTGGGCGTCGTCTCCTTCCGCGCCGATGCGCTGGGCGTCGACGCGTTCACGGGCGCCGCCGTCGCGATGAGCCCCGCATTCGAGACGGTGACCATCGTCCGGCCGCCCGCGCTCAGCCTCACCTTGACGTCCAGCGCGGCGCGCGTGGCACCGGGCGAGCGCTTCACGCTGACCGCGACGGTCACCAACAGTGGAGACGCGAGGGCGCTGAGTGTCGCGGCGTCGGTCAGTGGCGCGGCAGGGCTCACGCTCGTCAGCGCGCCGGCCGCCGCGGTCGTTGGCGCAACGCCGGTGGGCTTCGTGTGGGAATACGACGCGGTCGCGAACGGCAACTTCCAGCTGACGGTCTCTGCGAGCGGCATCGACGAAAACTCGGGGCTTGTCGTCACCGCTTCGACGGCTTCGGTGGACGTGCGGGTCGAACGGCCGGCAGCGCTCGCGACCACCTTCACCACGCCGGCGCGGGTCAACGTCGGGCGCCTGTTCCGATGGAAGATGGAGGTGAGCAACACAGGCGACGCCACCGCGACCGGCGTGACCCCGGGGTTGATTTCGACACTGAGCTCCGCGAGCGGCGCGCTCGATGGAGGCCCGGTGCCTACGCAGGCGGACCTCGTGGGCGGTGCGTCGCAGGCCTTCACTTTCGGCTACGTCGCGAGCGACGTGGGGACGCTGCAGTTCGTGGCGGCCGCAGCAGGGGTCGATGCCTTCAGTGGCGCCGCGGTCTCGTCGGCTGTCGCGACCTCGCCGGTGGTGGTGGTCGAGCGCGCGGCGGCGCTCGCGGGCGCGTGGGGGTTGCCGTCGTCGGTCGCTGCCTCAGCGCAGTTCACGGCGACGCTTCAGGTCAAGAACGGCGGAGACGCGCTTGCGGTTGGGGTGACCCCCTCGGCCTTTGCCATCACCGGAAGCGCGACAGTCGTCTCGGGCCCGACGCCTGCGAGCGCGACCCTGGCTGCGGATGCGGGCGTCGATTTCACCTGGGTCCTGATGGCGGGCGATGCCGGTACGGTGCAGCTCACGGCCAGCGCGAGCGGGGTGGACTCGAACGACACCACGGTCGTGAGCACCGGGCCGCTGACCTCGACCACTGCCGCCGTTGGGATCGAGGCAATGCTGCTGGCGGCGGATCCCTTCGGGGACGGCACGGCGTTTTCCTACGTGTTCTCGTACCGCGGGAAGGTGTGGCTCGGCCCGCGAGGCTCGGGCTTCGGGGCCGTCTCGATGAACCCCGACGGAACGGGCCCCATCAACAATTCCTTCTCGTTCTTGAAAGACGTCGGCACCAATGCCACCCACAAGAACAGCTCGGTGGCGCCATACCCCTCGATTGGGTCCTTGGGCTGCGTGGCCAACACGGCGGCGTGTGGCCCGAACAACGAAAACGGGCGCGGCCTCTTCTTCTCGGCGACGATTTCCGGCGTCGAGTACGTCGGCGTCTCGGGTGCGCACCCGTTGACCGGGAAGCTCGAGTACGTCTACCTGTCGTCGAGTCCCGGGCCGGCGGTCGACTTCCGGTTCGTCGATTTATCCACTGGCCTCGGCGGTCAGACGCGCGGCCTTTCAGCGGCCTGGGCGTTTTCGAACCGCCTATATCTGGGGTTCCCCGACAGCGGCGGAAACCGGCCGTATTTCCTTTCGCTGCTTTCGCCCGTGCCCTCGCCGGGGCTCAACGCGGTCGTCAGCACCACCCCTACCGCGCTGACGGACGTGTTGAACCTCGATGGAGATCGGCTTCCTGGTCTTGGGGAGAATGCCGGGAACAGTGGGGCGCAGCTCATCGACGTGATGGCCGACTTCAACGACCTGCTCTACGTTGCCAACAACGGAGGCATCGTTCGCAGCACCACCACCACCCCCCGAAGCCCGCAGGCTTTTCCGGCGGACTGGACGACGGCAACTCCCACCGCGGCGGCCTTTACGGCAAAGACCTCAATCACCTCGCTCAAGGTATCTGGGTTCATTCCGTCTGACCGGGCGTACCCGGGAATCGCGCGATTCAATGGGCGGCTGTACGCAGCGCGGAACACGACGGCTGGCCCGCAGCTGTGGGGCTGCACGCCCGTCGGGTTGGTCTGCCCGCCGGCCAGCTGGGCGCTGGTAGCGGGAAACAGCACGGGCGATGTCGGCCTGACCCAGTTCAATGACCCGGCCAACACGTCGATCGGTCTTCTGGTCGCGACGCCGACTGCGCTCTTCGTCGGCTTCAACAACGCCAGCGGTATTCAGGTCTTCAAGACGGGCGTCACCTTTCCCACGGTGCGATCGGACTTCGCGGGTACCACCGGGTGCGTCGCGGGCGTGGCAGGGTGCGCAGGACTCGGCAGCAATGGGCTCGGTGCGCCGGCGCTGACGACGCAGATTCTCGACGCGCGGGCGCTCACCTTCGGCACGGGCTCGTGGCTGTACCTGGTGGCGGGCAATGGCACGGGCGCAGTGCGGGTGTGGAGGTTCGGCGGCTGAGCAGGGCGGGTCAATCACGCATTAGCGCGAGCGCCGTTGTGGTTGATCAGGTCTCGACTGAGCCGATCAGCACGCCGGCGATCTTCCCATCGCTGGTCTTGCCGACCACCAGACGCCCGTAGAGCCCGTTGTCAGAGGCGACCTTGCCGTTGTCGTCCCTGGGTCCCACGTTGAAGACCTGAATGTCGGTGAGGTTGGCCTTCATCAGCTGGTTGATCGACGCGAAGGCCGCTTCTGCTTCGGGGCCTTCCTGGTTGTCCTTCGCGAGGTCGTTGATGAAGCTCTTCGCGTCGGCCGCCGAGTAGGCCTCGACCGCGTAGTCGGCGGGGAACTTGCCGCTGTCGGCGAACAGCTTCTTCAGCGGAGCGCTGAGCGCGGTCATCGCGTTGGCGCCGGTGACGCCGCCTTGGGGCAGCGTGCCCGAGACGAACTGCGCCGCGTAGTCGCTCTCAGACATGTAGAGCGCCTTGTCGGCGAACTTGTTGATCTCGGCGCCCAGCTTCTTCGAGTCGAGCGTGTCGACCGTCTGGCCCGCACCCTTCAGCGTGCGCGCGAGGTCGACAGCCAGCTTGCCAGTCAGCGACATCTTCGAGATTTCGGTAGCCGAGAGGCCGTTCGCGTCGAGGTCGTACTTGGCGATCATGTGCTGCTTCGCGTACGCGACGGCTTTGTTCACGTCGTTCGGCGTCACCTGGGCGCCGGCCTTGAAGTCACGGTTGTCGACGAACTTGAAGAAGATGTCGGCGAGCGCGCGCTGTTCTTTCGGCAAGGTGGTGAGCGCGGCCTTCATCTCGGCGCGGCTGGTGCGGCCGTCATTGCCTCCGGCTTTGACGATGGCCTTGGCAACAGTGGACAGCGCGGCGTTGACGTCTGCTTTGGCGATGCGGGGCATGCAGGTGACTCCGTTGGGGAGGAAGCCGCAGAAGGTCAGACACTTTCCTTCGATCTTCAAGTGACATCGGGGTCACTGCGCGTTCGGCGTTCCAGGCGTGCGCGCCGCACTGGTGAAGGCGCCGGTGCCGTCGGGAATTCGGCTGTAGCTCTGGCCGCTGGCGTGGCCATCGGTCGGGTAGAAGGTGGTGGTCACGACCTCGCTCGACGCGTTCAGCAGCCAGAGCCCTTCACCCCGCGAGTTGCTGACCCCAAAGCCTGCACGCCAGCATTCACCGATGCCCGAACCCAGGCAATCAGAGGTCGCGCCCGTTCCACCATCGTCGATCTTCGTCAGCACCAGCAGCCGCGCGCCGGCATCGACCGTGGTCCCCGGGGCGAAGACCACCGCCTCGGCCACCTTCGGGCCGCCGTCGGTATCGCTGTCTGAAAGCGACCACCCCGACACATCGGCCGTCGCAGTTCCGAGGTTGAGCAGCTCGACGTAGTCGCAGCCCTTCGCGCAGATCTCATTGAACACCAGCATCGACGAGCCCGCGTCTACCGGGCCGGCGTCCACCGGAATCGGGTCTGGAATTGCGGCCAGGCCGCCAGTGCACGCATTCCAGACGCAGCGCTGGCCACCGCTGCAGACCGCGCACGCGCTTCCTTCGCCGCCGCAGGCGTCGACCACGTTTCCGGGGCGGCACTCACCGGACGCATCGCAACAACCGGAAGCGCAGTCGCACACGCGCGAACCACTGGCGCAGGACACCAACAACAAGAGCATCAGGCGGCGAATCATGGCGGTTCCTCCGTGGTGTTCGATCGAGGCCAACGCACCCGCAGCGTCAGGCGGAGCTCGGTGAGGTCTGAGCCGGGCACCGCGTTTCGTGCCAGCGCCGACGGCAGCGCGCGATGCAGCACCGCGAAGAGCTCGAGCGGTTCCGCAATCCGGACTCCCACCGAGCCCGTGACGTCGACGATGGAGTTGTTCGCGGTGCCCGCGAGATCCCGGTCGAGCCAATGCGCGCGGACTCCGAGCAGCAGGCGCTCGAAGAGCATCGCGCGCGCGTAGACCTGAACCAGCACGCCGCGCCGGCCCCCGTCGTCCGAGAAGCCTGCCAACCAGAACGCGTTGGCGCCCAGCCCGAGCCGCGGCCCGTCCCACCAGAGTCCGCCGCCGAAACGATCTGCGCGCAGCGACGCCGTGCCGGTGGTTCCATTCTGGTACGCGACCAGCGCGGCCAGCTTTTGCCAGGCAGGCACCGGGTGAACCAGCAAGGCGAGCTCGACCGTCTTTCGCGCATCGAGCTCGCGCTGGGTGTAGCCCTCGCCATTGGTGACCGCGACTCCCAGCCAGCCGAGCCTTCGGGGCAGCGTGGCTTTCACCCAGCCTCCCAAATCTGCGGGTGGCATCAGCTGTCGGGACTCGAGCCCGTCGGGCGCCACCGCTCGCAAGCCCCACGCCTTCTCGAGCGCCGGCACCGTCAGCGTCGGCACCATGCCCGCCCTCGCCTCGAGAAACCGCCACTGGTAGCCGCCCCAGGCTTCGCGCAGCCGTGCGACGACGCTGTCGCCGGCGGTGCCAATCAGCGCTCCGCCCTGCGTCGAGTAGACACCCTCGAAGAGCACGCGAGCGATGACCCCGCGCCACTCGGCCTCGACTCCCAGCTGCGCCCGCGGGACGTTGAAGGCGTTGAAGGCCGCGGCTCCAGCGGCTTGCTGCCATTGGTATTCGGCGAAGAGGTCGACCTGCGGCTGCCAGTGGAGCTCGTCCAGCGGCGAGACCCACCCAGCGTCGGGAGTCTGGCCGAGCGCGGCCGCGAGCAGCAGCGAAGCAAGCGTCATGGGGCGTCTCCAAACAGTGCCTTCACGTCGTTGCCGGGCTGCGTCTGCGGCGTCGCCGGTGTCCCGAGCGTCGGGCCCCGCTGCTGCAACGCGAGGGCAAACAGCGTGTGGTCTGCGGCGAGCTGCGCGCCGCGCGTCACTGCGAAGTCTGCCTGCTCATCTGCAAAGGCGGCCGGGTCGCGGGAGATCGCCGCTGCGATTGCTGGCGCCGAGCCGTGGTGCATGCGCGCCAGCAAGCGGCCGAGCACCCGGCCCAACCGTTCGAGCTCGGGCTGCGAGCCACGGTCGCCGACCCAACGATCGACGCGAATGCCCTTGAGCGCCTCGCTCTCGGTTCGAACCACCACCGGAAGGCCGAGCCACTGCGCGCCGAAGAAGATCGCGTCTGCGTCGGGCCGGGCCCAGACCTGGTGCGCGCCTGCTTCCACGCGCGACGCCGCGTCACGCGCAGTGAGCGCCGGGCCGTACCACCCGGCAAGTGGAGACTCGGTGAGCTCCTTGACCTCGACGACCACATCATCGTGCGGCGAGTCGGTGGGTCCAGTGAGCAGCACATCGACGCGCACCCGAGGGAAGCTCGCGATTCCCGAGCCGAAGACGCGCACCGCGTCGATGACCGTGCCCTGGCCCGCGCGATCGACGAGCGCCGGCAATGCGGCCATCGCCACCGGTGGAAGACCCGCGAGCCCATCGGCCTCACCCCGCTTGAATCGGCGGCTGCCGTCTCGAAGCTCGGTGAGCTGCTCGAGCTCGGCGCGGGCGTTGAGGTCACGGGCCGAACGGCGAAAGAGATCTGCGAGCACCGTCGAGTCGCCAGCGCTGGTGAGCCGCAGGGGCGAGTCTGCCGAGGCGATGGTCTCGGCGTAGGCCTGGGCCGACGCGTGCGAGATCGAACGGACATCGGCCGTGGAATTGGCGATCGCCGCCGCGACCGCGAGCCCCGAAATCAACCGGCGGACCTCGAAGAGCCACGGCACCCGATCGCTGGCATCGAAGTCATTGGGCTCGAGCGCTGCGGTGCCGTCGCGGGCGATGAGGAGCCCGAAGTTTTCCGGGTGGGGATCCGCCACACCGGCGACGAGCGCGCTTGCGTCAAACGCAGAGGCCGACGTGACGCCGAGCTCCCAGTCGTGACGTTCGATCGCCATCGCGCCGCGAAGGAAGGCAAACGGGGTCGCCGCCATCCGGGCGTACTTGCCGGCGGTGAGCCCCGGCCGCGTTCGCAGGACCACAGCATCTGCGCGCGTGATGACGGCCACCAGCTCGGCCTCGCGGCCCTCGGACGGCGCGGCGCAGGCAGCCAATGACACGATGACGCTGCATGCCAGTGCTCTCACGACCGGGGCCCTTAGGCCGCCCGGCAAGGCCCTTCGGCAACAGTCTGGTCACAGCGCAGACGTCATGCGTTTGTGACGCGAGGCCGGCCGACGCGGCGGTATAGGGTGGTCATGATCTCCAAGCTCCGCTGTACCGCCTGCCTCGCTGCCCTCGTCACCCTCGCCGCGTGTGGAAGCGGCGGCACCACCGGTACCGGTGGTGGAACGGGCACGGGTGGTGGAACGGGCACGGGTGGTGGAACGGGCGCGGGTGGTGGAACGGGCACGGGCGGTGGCACCGGCACGGGCGGTGGAACGGGCACGGGCGGTGGAACGGGCACGGGTGGTGGCACCAGCACGGGCAGCACTTTTGCGATCGTCCGGGTGGGCCCGGCCTTCGACGGCGGCGTGCTCTCGAACGCCTCGACGCAGGTGACGCTCGAGGTGCGAGACCTCACCACCGGGATGGTCGTCACCTCCTACCCGCTGCCCACCAGCGCGACCGCGACCAACCAGCCGTTCACGCTCTCTGGCAGCGCGACGTCTGATGGGGTGCTCAACCAGGGCACCAACGGAGACCTCGCGCTGGCTGGCTACGCGTCGGCCCCCGGCATCGCGCAAGTGGTGTCTTCGACCACGGTGCCCCGCGTGGTCGCGCGCATCCGCCCCGATGCGGGCATCGACACTTCGACGCTCGTCAGCGACGCCTACCCCGGCAACAACCTTCGGTCGGCCGCCACTGTCGACGGCGCCGCGTACTGGCTCGGCGGAACCGCGTCTGCAGATGCCGGCGTTCGCACCACGACCCACGGCTCGACGGGCGCAACCACCGCGGTGTTCACAGACATTCAGAACATCCGCGCGACGCACATCTTTGCCGGCCAGCTCTACGCATCGACCGCGGCCGGTACCCAGCCCGATGGCGGCCTCACCTACTCCCGCATCTTCGCGGTCGGCACCGGCATTCCCACCACGACTGCAACTGTCACCTACCTGCCGGGCGTCAACATCAGCCTCGCCAGCTCGTTCGTCCTGCTCGATCGCAGCGCGACCGTCGCGGGGCTCGACGTCCTCTACGCCGCCGACACCGGAGCCGGCACCGGCGTTCGCAAGTACACCTTCAACGGCACCGTGTGGGCGGAGGAAGCCCGGCTCAATGGCAACTTCCCCGCGACTGCCGGCTGTCTGCACGTCGCCGCGCGCGCCATCAACAACACCGTCGTCGTCCTCTGCTCGGCCGACAATGGCGTCGTCTACCGCTTCGACGATGTGGCAGGCACGCCGATGGCGACGATCCTCGCCACCGCGCCTGCTGGCACCGCCTTCCGCGGAATCACGCTGGGCCAGTAAGCGGCGGCTGCCTACTGGCGAAGGTCCTCACCGGCGATCTGCCCGCTGGTGATGGTCAGCTTCGTGTCCGCGATCGAGTACTTAAGCGCGCCAGCATTCAGCGAGTCGCGCGTGTCGGACGGCCGCGGCTCACCGCCCGAGCGCGCCGATGAGATTGGCAGCGAGCGCCAGCGTCAGCGTGCTCAGTGGAGGCCCGAGCGCACCGGGGACGCAGGCGACCGACATCGGCGCGTTCATCAGCACGTCGTGCGACACCGAGCGGAGCAGGCCAATCGGCCCATGGTGGGGGTTGGTGCCAAGCACCAGCAGCTCGACCTGGTCGGCGGTCGCCAGCGCGACCAGCTCTTCTCCGATGTGGCCTTTGCCCATCTCGAGGTGCACGCGGCATTGCACGTTCGCCGGCAGCCCGCTGAGCGCGGCTTCGGTCTCGTGGTGCATCGCCTTCGAGAGCTCGGCGTGACCGCTCTCGGCCGGCGGAAGCGGCAGCCCGCGACGCGCGTACTCATCGGCCGGCCACCAGATGTGCGCGGCGACGAGGTCGAGGGGGCCGAACTCTGCCAGGCGGCTGATCCAGTCGCGCGCGACCGCCGAGCTCCAGGTGTTGTCGAGCGCCAGCATCACCTTCAGCGGCGCTTTGCCGGTGGTGGCCCACGACTCCAGCGGCTCGAAGTCGCGCACCACCAGCATCGGCAGCTGGACGCTGTAGGCGAACTTGTCGAGGGTGCCGGCGAGCATGCGGTAGGTGTTGTGGCGGGTGTCGCCGACCACCAGCAGCAGCGCCTTCTTCTCGGTACAGAACTGGTTCACCGTCGGGTCGATGGGGCCCTTCAACACCGCGGTCTTCACCTCGAGCCCCTCGGCCGCCAGGGCCTGCGCCTGGACCTTCAGGGCAGCGCTCACCGCGTCTTCCTCGGAAGGGATTGCGGCGCTTCGGTCAGGCAGCACGCTGACCAGCCACAGTGGCATGCGGTGTCGGCGCGCCAGGCCAGAGGCGACCTTGACTGCCGAAAACGAAGAGTCAGAGAAATTCGTGCCGCAGACGATGGTCATGGTGGGTTCCTAGCAGCACGCCTGAAACTTCTCTTCACCTCTGGGGTTCGCACCCAGATGCGAAACTCAATCGTCCTCCTGTTGGCCCTTGCAGGATGTGGGGGTGGTGTGGTCGTCACCGACGCGGGCGAGCTACCTGTGGACTCTGGAGCACCCGATGCGGGCGCTTCTGACGCGGGCTGCTCGGACGCTCAGCTCACTGCGCTCGAGGACAAGATGCGCACCGCGCTGCAGGCGACGGTGACGGACCACAGCTTCTATCTCGAGCTACGCCGCCCGGGCATCGACGGCCGAATCTTCAAGCACGCGCGAAACATCGACGGCGTGGTCGACGAGAACGCGACCCTCCAGTCGGCCTCCACCGCAAAGATGATCAGCGCGAGCGTGATCCTCGACGTCGTCTCGAACCCCCAGCGCTATCCCGCCGCAGGAAAGGTCAACGGCACCCAGCTCACCCTCGACTCGCTCGCGCGCGACTTCCTTCCCGATGGCGCCGGCGGCACCTTCTGGCGCACCGAGACGGGCGCGCTGCCGGCGACGAGCCGTCTTTATGGGGTGACGCTGCGCCACCTGCTCAGCTTCTCGTCGGGGCTCGAGCTCGAGTCCGCGCCCGGCGGCCAGAACTGCCTCGGCGCTCCCGCGGCAACCTTCTCGCACGGGGCCTGCGTCAGCCAACTCGTCACCGCCAATGCGCTGCGCAACCTGAACGCCAACGAGCCGCGAACCTTCTTCTACAACGGCTCGCACCTGAGCGTCGCCGCGCTGATGGCCGTCAACGCTGCGGGCTTCTCGAGCTGGGCTGAGCTGTTCAAGAAATACAAAGAGCTGCACGGCGTCTTCGGCGGGGCGGTGACTCCCAGCGCCCCAGCTGCGGTCGCCGGGCCCGGCGCCTTCTATCCATTCTCCGACGTCGGTGCGTCGCCGAACCCCGCGGGGGCGATGCGTTACCGCGCCGGCGACTACGCCCCCTTTCTCTCCAGGCTTCACGCGGGCCAGATCCTCGGCGCTTCGACCTTGGGCCAGATGCTGTCTGATCAGACGGCCGCCGCCGGAATCGCGATCGAGTTCTCGCCGCTGATGAACGACACGCCCTCGGAGCAATGGCACTACGGCCTGGGGCTGTGGAACGAGTGCCACGCCGCGGTGTGGACTCCCGCCTGCGCCACCGAGCGCTTCTCGAGTGCGGGCTCGTTCGGGTCGTATCCGTTCATCGACCTCAACGGCGCGTTTCCGCTGATCGGCTTCCTCGCCCGCGGCGGCACGGACCTCGGTACCGGGATGAAGGGCGTTCAGGTGTACCGGTCGCTCATCGATGGCACCGGAACAGATCTCGCCCTGCAGTGGGCCGCGAACGTCTGCACGTCACACTGAAGTCATCTAAGGCTCACTCGAGCCGCCCGGCTCAGCCGGCGAGTCCGAGGGGGTCCAACCGTCGTCACCGAGGTCCTGGTCGCTGTCCGAAGAATCCGAATCGCGCTGCTTCGGCGGCTTCGCGGTCTCGCGATCGACCCATTCACCCAACATCCACCTCGCCACGCCAGCGGTCGACATGCCCACGGCGAGCTCTGGATTCGCGCGCCGCCAATGCCTGGCGCGGAACGCGAAAAGAACGCCGGCGCTGACTCCGAGGCTCGCTGCTGCGATCGCGAAGACCATGTCGGGAGGTTAGCAGGCCGCCGGCTCGATTTTCTGCCTGCCTGGATACTGAGTGATCGACCCTACGGGCAGGAGATCAACTCGTGCGAATTTTTCGGCTTGCGGCGTGCCTTGCGGTGCTTGTTTTGGGTGGTTGTGGATCAGACCCCATCGGAGGCACGGGTGGGGGTGATGGCAGCAGCGGAGGCGGTGCTGGTGGCAGTGGCGGTGGCAGCAACGCAGCAGGCGATCTTCCTTGCGAGGTCGCGGCGACACTTCAGAGCCACTGCCTCAAGTGCCATTCTGCGACGCCGTCGGGCGGCGCATCGAACCCGATGGTCGGCCGCGACGACCTCGTCGCACCCTCGCCAATCGACGCAGCGAAGTCGATTGCCCAGCGGGCGGTGCTGCGGATGCGGCAGGCGACCGCGCAGATGCCTCCGGCTCCAGACACGCGGGTGCCGGATGCTGAGATCAACGCCTTCGAAGCCTGGGTGCTCGCCGGGAGCCCGGCAGGAACCTGTACCGTCGATGCGGGGATGGGTGGAGGCGCTGGTGGCTCGGGCGGAGGCAGCTCAGCCGTTTACGACGGCGGAACCGGCGGCCTGCCGTGCAGCGTGTCGGCGGCCGTCGCTGCGAAGTGCAAGAACTGCCACGGCCTGCCGCTGACCGGCAACGCCACCTTTCCCCTGCTGACCCGCGCTGACTTTCTACAAATCTCGCTGGTCGACCCGAGCAAGACGCGGGCAGACCAATCGGTGCTCCGCATCCACAACGCAGGCAACCCGATGCCGCCCACCAGCAGTCCGGCAATCACCGCCGCCGAGATCGCGGCCTTCGACGGCTGGGTGGCCACTGGTACCCAGGCAGGCAACTGCAACCCTCTCGACGCCGGGCCCCAGCCGCTCACCTGCGCCAGCGGCCAGACGTGGACCCAGGGAACCCAGGGCAGCGAATCGATGGAGCCTGGCCTTGCGTGTATCTCTTGCCACCGCGGGATGAACTTCAACGGCCAGAACCCCACCGCCACCTCGAAGCTCAACCGCGCTTATTCCTTCATGGGCACCGCCTTTGGTGGCGTGCATGACAAGAACCTCTGCAAGAGCCCGCCTCCTGTGGGTGGCAAGATCGAGATCATCGACAAGAACGGCGTCGTGACGCTGACCATCAACGTCACCAACCCCTCGGGCAACTTCCGATCGAACTCGCTCATCAACACGGTTGCGATGCCGTACACCGCTCGGATTACGGCCAATGGCCGCACTGCCACGATGGTCACGCCCCAGACGCTGGGTGACTGCAACCAGTGCCACACCGAGCAGGGACTGCAGGGAGCGCCAGGCCGCATCTACTGGCCGTAGTCTTTCAGAACGAAGCGCCGCGGGGCGCCCCAGCTGATATGCGGCTCCGCGGACTCCGACGATGGGCGCACCCGTCACCCTGCTGCTAATTGTCAGTCTGACTGGCGGTGAGGTTCGCCTCGAGCAGCTGCGGGCAACGCTCCGCACCCAGCTCGATCCGGCGCTGGTGCGCCTGGTGGTGCGACGCGCGGACGGGGTCCAAAACCTCGAGCAGATGATTGACGAGGCTGCTGCGAAGGGGCCGGTGGCGGTGGTCACCAACCCGCGGCGGGGCTCGTTCAAGATCAAGGTGGCGCTTCAGCCAGACCGCTGGGTCAGCCGGGTCTTCACCTTCGCGGCCGGGGATCCGATTCGAGAGCGCAACCGCACCGTCGCGCTCGCGATTGCGACGATGACCCCCGACTGGCGACTGGCCGAGCCGCTGCCTGAACTGGAGCCGGCGCCCGAGGAAGCCGGCCTTGTGCCGCGCCTGGGTGAAGCCGAGCCGTTCGTCGACGCGGGAGTGCCGGTCGCCGTCGAGGCCCCGCTGCCGGTCGAGCCCGCCGATGCCGGGCCCCCCCTCGAAGCGTTGGTCGTCGTCACCCCGCCGCCTGCGTCGGGTGGCTTCGGCGTCGACGCCGCATTTGCGGGTTCGACCTGGCCGCTGGGGCTGGGCGGCCAGTTGGGTGGGCATTACTGCGCGACAAGTCTGTGTGTGGGTGTGCGCGTGCGGGGACAGCGCGCCAGCCTTGGCGAGGTGAACGCCGTCGTTCTTCGTGCGGGCGCCCAGGCGTTGGGGCGGCTGCAGACGACCCTGGGCTGGCCGTGGCTCAAGGCTGCAGTGCAGGTTTCGATCGGGCCCGGGTGGGTTCAGGCACAGCGTGGGGAACAGTCGAGGTGGCGGTGGCAATTCGAGGCCGACCTCGCGCCCGAGTTGTCGGTGCGCCTGTTCCCCTCGGTGTGGTTGTTCGTGCAAGCTGGGGTAGGCCTCACCTCGGGTCCCACGCCCATCTTCGTCAATGATGCCCAGGTCTCAGCGCTGCCGATCGTCGCGGGGCAGGGGATTGCAGGAATCCGGCTTGGCCGATGAGGAGGCAGGTGCCTGATCTTCCCCCACCCAATCGACTTGCTGAGGTGAGCCCGTCGGCTGCGCCCAACGCCCATTTGAAGCTGGTTCGGGCAGCGCCCGAGCAGCGCACAGATCTCGAGCTGGTGGCAGCCGTGCTGGAAGGCGATGGGTCGCTGGCGGCCGTTTTCTACGAGAGGGTTTCCCCGCGGATCTGGGCCGTGCTGCGCAAGCTGCTGCGGGGCAATGATCAGGATCATGAGGACCTGGCGCAGCAGACGCTGATCGCGCTGGTGGTCGGGCTCGCTCGATTTCGCGGCCAGGCTCCGCTCGAGACCTGGGCGGGGGCCGTCGCAGGCCATGTCGCGTTGGACTGGTTGCGCCGCCATCGCCGCGAGCGGGCCCTGTTCGAGTGTCTGACCGACTCGACGCTCGAGCGGCCGTCGGCCGATCGTCCTGAGGGCGTCGTGCTGAGCCGAGAGGTGATTGCGCAGCTGAAGGGCTTGCTCGCGGGGGTAAAGGAAGACCGCCTCGACGCGTGGGTGCTGCACGACGTGCATGGCTTCTCGATCTCTGAGATCGCGCAGATGACCCAGGCTTCCGTTGCGGCGGTGCAGAGCCGGTTGGTGCGCGGACGCGGCGACGTGCACGAGCGGCTCGCGCGCGCACCTGAGCTGGTCGAAGCCCTTCGACCGCGCGGCGGTGCACTATGAAGAACCTGGCCCAGCTGTTGGCTTCGGCGTTGAAGCAGGCACCCTCCGAGGCGGACTCTCGCGTCCCTGAGTCGGCGGCGCCTGCGGCGATTGCCCTGCTGGAACAGACCATTCGCGTCCGTGCGCGCGCGCGACGGCGCAACAAGCCAATCATTGCCCTTGCAGCTGCCGCTGCGCTGCTGGCTGGCTTTTTCGGGACGGCGGTGCTGCTTCGCGCGCCGTACGAGGGCCTGGAAGTCGAGGCGGCGCACCTTGCGTTGGTGACCCGTGGCGACCTGAGTGAGGCGGTGGTGCGGGGCGGAAGGGTCGGCGTGGGAAGCAGAATCCAGACGACGGCAGGTGGCACCGCGCGGATGCGCTTCCAGACGGGCAGTCAAATCTGGCTCGATCAGAAGTCGGCGCTCGAGCTGACTTCTGCGGGCGCTGATCAGACGATCCATTTGTCGGCGGGCCGCGTGCTCTCGCACGTCACTCCGCTGCGTGGGGGGCAGCGGTTTCGAGTCGTCACCCCGGACACCGAGCTCGAGGTTCGCGGCACCCGCTTCTCGGTCGAGTGGTTGGGCGTCGCCGGGTGCGCAGGTCAGCCGGCCACCCGCGTCGCGGTCGAGGAAGGGGCCGTGTGGGTCCGCCATGCCAACGTCGAAACAATCATCAGGGCTGGCGAGATCTGGCCGCCCGCCTGCCCGATCGCCGAAAACCTGCCGACCAATCTGCCGGCTGTGGTTTCCCTGCCGGCGCGGCCCCGCCCAATCACCTCGCGACTGGCCGAAGAGAACCGGCGTTTCGGTGAGGTGCTTCAAGCCCGCCAGGCGGGCCGGCACGAGGACGCGCTCGGGTTGCTGGAAGCCCTGCGGCGCGACTTTCCGAGAGGCCAGCTCGAAGAAGACGTCGCGGCGGAAGAGCTGCGGATCACGGCGGGGCGAGATCCCGCGCGGGCACAGCGGGCGGCGCGGGCGTACCTCAAGCGTTTTCCTCAAGGGTATGCGCGCGCGCTGGCCGAGGAGCTGGCGAGTCCATCGCCATGATTCGGGTGGTGTTGGTCGCAACGGCGGTGGCAACGGCGGGCTGCAGCGAGGCTTTCCGGTTCAGCGAAGATGCAGGAGCGACCGACGCAGGCGTAGACGCAGGACGTTGCGGTCTGCCCGGCGCGTGCGAGTGCGACGGCGATGCAGGGTGTTCGTCCAGCCGGCCGCGCTGCGGCCCGGACAACCGCTGCGTCGAGTGCCTCGTGGCGGCCGATTGCGGCACCAAAGGCCTTTGCGATTCCCAGACGCGTCGATGCGTTACGTCTTGCGTGTCGAGCACCGAGTGCACTGCCGGTATTCGCGACCACTGCGATGACCAGCGTTGCCTTGCCTGTGAGACCGCCATTGAGTGCTCCGCGCCCACGCCTTTTTGCGATCGCCCAATCGGCTACTGCGTCGGCTGCACGAGCGATGGGCAGTGCGCTGCGCCGACGGGACACTGCGACCGCCGTTCAGGCACCTGCGTGGCGTGCCTGTCGTCCTCTCACTGCGCGGCGACCGCGTACTGCGCAGTGGCGACGGGCCTGTGTCAGCCGAGGCCGTAGCGGCTCAGGGGGCGCCGCAGCTGAGCCACGCGGTCAGCTGCGCGCGTTCAGCGGTCGTGGGCTGAAGGCTGTCGACAGGGGGCATCGACATGCCCGTGCCTGCCTGACCGATGGACGATGAGGCGTGCGTGCGCACGCCAGCGGCAGTGTCGAGCAACACGTTCTTCTCTTTGCGAACGGGGTTGTGACAACCGGCGCAATACAGACTCATGAAGTTGTGCCCGAAGGTGTCGTACGTGAGTGCGGTGCCCGCGTCAGGGCAGACGGTCGGAGCAGGGCCGCAGCTGATCAACCCAGCCGTC
This sequence comes from Myxococcales bacterium, assembly GCA_038206395.1. Lineage (GTDB taxonomy): Bacteria > Myxococcota > Myxococcia > Myxococcales > Myxococcaceae > JAGSPQ01. The sequence goes on from JBBRAX010000044.1 coordinate 32,873, forward strand.
AAGAACAGCCACACTGCATCTCGGGGTTTCATGCCGCATCGAAGCTGCCAGTTGGGTGCCACCCCAGCCGGCATCGCCCGCGCTGGAAGGCCTGTCGCATGACGCCCCAATGGGGCGCTACGGCGCGGACGCGACCGCTCCGGGAGGCTCGCGCCGCTGAAGTTCCTGAGCTACTGACAATTGATGATCGCGTTCGACAACACCTACGCGCGGCTGCCCAGCCGCTTCTACGCGCCGATTCTTCCGACGAAGGTGCGCGAGCCGCGGATCATCCGGCTGAATGCGGGGCTGGCGAAGACCCTGGGCATCGACGTGGCGGACCTCACGGCCGAGGTGTTGTCGGGCAACGCGACGCCTGATGGCGCCGAGCCAATCGCCCTCGCGTACGCGGGCCACCAGTTTGGTTCCTTCGCAGGTCGGCTCGGCGACGGGCGCGCGATTCTTCTCGGCGAGGTCGTCGGCACCGACGGGAAGCGCCGCGACATCCAGCTCAAGGGCGCCGGCCGCACGCCTTTCTCCCGCGGTGGCGACGGACGCGCCGCCATCGGCCCCGTCGTTCGCGAGTACATCCTCAGCGAGGCGATGTTTGCGCTCGGCGTGCCGACCACGCGCGCGCTCGCGGCCGTCACCACGGGCGAGCCTGTCGTTCGCGAAGAGACGCAGCCCGGCGCAGTGCTCACCCGCGTCGCTGCCAGCCACATTCGCGTCGGCACCTTCGAGCTCTATGCGTCTGGCGACGACCGCGAAGCCTTGAGCGTGCTCGCCTTGTACGCGCTTCGCCGCCACTACCCTCAAGCCGGCGGCACCAACGCCGGGCTGATGCTGCTCACCAACGTCATCGAGGCGCAGGCGAGGCTCGTCGCCCAGTGGCTCGGCGTCGGCTTCGTGCACGGCGTGATGAACACCGACAACACGGCCATCTCGGGCGAGACCATCGACTACGGGCCCTGCGCGTTCCTCGACGAGTACGACCCCAACAAGACCTTCAGCGCGATCGATCGCCACGGCCGCTATGGCTTCAGCAGCCAGCCCCGCATCGCGCAGTGGAACATGGCCAAGCTCGCCGAGGCGCTGCTGCCCATTCTCGACGACGACGAGCCCACCGCGATTCGCCTCGCCACCGAGCAGGTCAACCGCTTCCCGGCGCTCTTCGAGAAGGCCCACGCCCGCGTCTTGCGCGCCAAGCTCGGCCTCGAACGCGAAGAAGAAGACGACCTCGCGCTCGCGTCAGACCTCTTTCAAGGCCTCGCGAAACACGGCGTCGACCACACCCTGTTCTTTCGCAAGCTCTCAAGCGGCTCCATCGACGCGGGCTTCGAAGACTGGGCCGCTGCGTGGCGCCGCCGCCTCGCCGCCGAAGGGTCGACCCCCGAGAGCCGCGCCGACGCGATGTGCCGGGTGAACCCCGCCTTCATCCCGCGCAACCACCGCGTCGAGCAGGTCATTCAGGCGGCCGTGCGCGACGACTTTGTTCCCCTCGAGCGATTGGTGCGCGTGCTCGAGCGCCCGTACGACGACCAGCCCGAGCTGGCCGACCTCGCCGAGGCGCCAACCGTGGATAAGCGTGTGCGGCGCACCTTCTGCGGCACCTGATTCGGCGCTCTAGAACGCGAAGGCCTGAACCGACCGGCCGATGGCAATCTGCAGACCCACGTAGAGGTCGTGGGACACCCCGACCTGGCCCGCCGCGTACCGAAGGAAGAGGTCGTACGTGGCGATGAACGAGAACACCGAGAAGAGCGGAAAGAGCAGCCGCGCTCGGCCGCGGGCCTGCACCTGCGTCGGCCCGTCGAGGTCGCGCGCAAAGATGTCGAGGTTGCTCTCGAGCTCGAGCCACCGTGAGCCCAGCTGCAAAAGCTTCGTCGGTCGCAGCTGCCAGCCACCCACCACCACCACCGCCGCGGGAGGCGCCTTTGGCGTCAGCTCTTCCGCACGCGCGAACACTTCCCACGTCAGACCCCCACCGACGTAGAGCGCGAAGGTTGGCCACAGCTCGAACCGCACTCCGGCCTGCGGCAGCAGCTGCAGGTGGTGGTAGGGGCGCGTCACCGGCCGCGTCAGCTCGGTCTCGACATAGAGGTCGCCGTACGGCTGCGGCAGGTACCAGACCGGAGGCCCGAAGACCCTTCGCGCGTTGGCGAGCGTCCGAAAGGTCGAGATGTCGACGTTGTTCTCGCCGCGGTTGGGCGTGCCGTCGAGGGTGACCGATTCGAGCCAGCCGTAGCGAAGGCGCAGCTGCGATTCCAGCGAGTAGCTGGGGTGGTCGCCGATGGCGCGAACTTCGGTTTCGCCAGCGACGGATCGCGAGTGGCCACGCGCGAGCTGCGTCTCGGTGAAGAGCGCGGTGTCGGGGTTGCTGATGGACACGTTGGTGACGTCGAGCTGCAGTCGGTAGCTCACCGTCCACCGGGTGCGCTTCGCGGGGTCGGCGGGCTGCAGAAGAATGTCGCCGACCCGCGGCACGGTGAGCCAGCGCGTCACCTCTTCGCGCACGTTGCCGCCAGCGACCTCTTCCGTGGCAGGCGTCGGCAAGCCGAAGTCGCTGATCAGCTTGTCGACGACGAAGTCGGTGGTGACGATGCGGTAGTTCTGGTTGAGGTCCACCGGCCGGTTGTTGATTCTCCAGCCGTCTGCGTTCGCCGCGCCGCGCACGAAATAGTCTTGCGCGCTGCGCGAGCCGAGAAAGGCAACCAGCCGGCTGCCCGGCAGCACCATCGTTCGCATCCTGTTGTCAAAGGGCAGCATCTGCAGCAGGTCGAGCGGGCTCAGCGCGGCGCGCATCGGCCACGGCGCGTTCGAGCTGATCGAGCGTTTGTTGATCAGCGCGATCTCTGCGCTCGCGTGCTCGCGCAGCACGTCGAGGACGAAGGCGCCGGCGGTTTCGCGATCGAGCTCGCGTTCGAGGTGGCTGCCCGGCAAAGAGCCGGCGTAGCGCGCGCAGAGGGCGTCGTTGAGGTCCTTCGCGAAGGCAGTCACCTCGGGGCTCGCGGTCGCCGGAGCCGGCACGTCGATCGCGTGTGCGCGCGCATCGCGCAGCTCGACCGTCACCACTTCCGCAGGCCGGGTCGCCACCAGCATCGTGTTGCCATCGGCGGTGAGCGCCGAGCGGAACTGCTCTGCCACGCCCGAGACGAAGACGACGTCGGGGCTCGCCGCGCTGTCGATCGAAGCGACCATCTGCGTGGCGTCTTCGAGCTCGCTGCCGATGGCCGGGTCGTACGCGGCGACGACCCAGGTGGCGCCCATCGCGCGGGCACGGCGGGTCGCGTCGGCGATCGCTTCGGCTGCCGGCGTCAGCTGAATTCCCTGCCCCAGGGTCTTGTCGATTTGCCGCAGCGACGTCGGAGAGATGGCGGCGATGAAGGCGACGCGGCCCTCGGGTGTGTCGATGACCAGCGGTGGGCTGTCGCGGCTGATCACCCCGGCGCAGAGGTCTTTCGACGAGTCTCCACAGATGACGTTGCTCAGAACGGTGGGGACGTTGCGCGCGTTGAGGGCGCGGGTGAAGTCCATCAGCTGCTGGCGCGACCCGGCAAGGTCGCGATGGCCCACCGCCCGCCCGCGAATCCCCATCGCAGCGACGGCCTCGGCCAGCCGGGCGACGTCGGCTTCGACGGCCAGTCGGCCCAACGCCGAGTTGCCGAGCATGTCGCCCGCGTCGAAGACGATGGGCGCAGTTCCTATCGCGGCGCGGGCGCCCTCGAGGCGCGCGCTGACGCGTTCGAACACCGACACCGCGACGGGGCGCTGGCAGGTGTTGCTCGCGAAGCGGCCGACCAGCGCCTGCGACGCGGCGATGCGAACGCGGGCCGCAAGGAAGGGCGGCCGCAGCAGCGCGCCCAGGTCGACCCCGGCGTCGACGGTCGGCATCGCAGGCGGTGTCTGCGGCTCTTCACCGAGCTCCGCGTCGACGTGCTCAGCTGATTCTTCGGCGACGTCGATTGGCGCTTCTTCGGTGGCGATGCCCGCGTCCGCGTCGATGGGCTCGGGCTCGCTGCGGGGAAGGCCGCCGTCGTCGGTGAGTGGAGGAAGACCGCCATCGGCGAGCAGCTCCATCGCGTCGGGGGCCTCTTCGCCCGGCGACAACGCGAGAACGGCGATCGAGAAGAAGGACGCGAGAACCACGAGGGGGGTTCTGTTTCAACGAAGCGCGCGCCGCAACGCAGAACCAATGGGCGCGAACCGAAACAGGCTCTCGGTCGGCCCGCGATTTCCGTTGGTGACGATCGCCGCTGCGAGGTCGATGGTCGGGTCGGCCCAGGCGAGGGTCGAGAAAGCACCGGCGTGGCCGAACGCGTGCTGCGTGCCCCACCAGCCGTTGCGGGTGACTCCGCCGTGCGCGAGCACCTCGTAGAAGGCGGCAAGGTCGTGCGCGGTGCAGACGAGCCCGGCGCCGGGGACGAAGGCGGTGAGCACCTCGGGGAGGTTGTTGTCGTGCTCGAAGGTCGTCGTGAGCTCGACGCCTGCAACGCTCACCGATTTCGTTCCGACCCAGTAGGTGGTCGCGAGCGAAGGGAGCTCGGCGGGCCCGGCGATTTCAGAGCGAATGAACGTTTCCAGCGTGTCGCCGGTCGCGCCGTGCACGACCTCGGCGAGGATCCACCCGAACTCGCAAGGCATGTAAGCGAGGGTTCCGCGCGGGTAGCGGGGCGTGGCGGCGATCAGCGCTTCGCGAACGCGTTCATTGTTTCCCCAATCGGTGGGCGTGGCGATGAGCCCAGGCGTGAAGACACACGCGCGGTGGGTGAGCACGTCGAGGACGGTGAGGTCTGCCTTGCCGTTCGCGGAGAAGGCGGGGAAGTAGCGCGCGACGGGAGCATCGACGTCGATGACGCCGCGTTCTTCGAGCATCGCCACCGCGAGCGCGACGACGGGCTTGGTGGCGGAGAAGACGGCGAACCGGGTGGCAGAGGTGAGGGGCGCCGCGGGCGCTTCGCCTCGGAAGCCGCGCGCGGTGCCGATTGCACAGTCGAGGACGACTTCACCTTTGTGCCGGACAACCAGCTGGCCGCCCGGGAAGCGGCCGGCCGCGCACTGCTTCTCGAAAAGCTCGCGTGCCTTCATCGCAGCGCGCAGCGAAGGCCCCCCCGCAGCCCCCCGCAGGCTCGAGCTTTCCCCTGTTCGATAAAAGTAGATCGAAGATCTTCTGAAGGCTTGTTGCACTCCATTCCGGCGAGGCGGATCAGGCCACCACACCCGCAGTCCACTCTGGAGTTCAAACAATGGGCTTCTTCGACAAGGCAAAACACTTCATGGGCGGTCACGGCGTGAAGGTGCAGAACACGGTGATCGAGCGCCAGGATCCGCTGCAGGTGACGATGCCCATCGGCGATACGGTGGTGAAGGGCAAGTTCAACGTCACGACCGAGAAGGACTGCGAAGTGCTGTCGATGAAGGCGTCGTTTCTCGCCGAGTTCAAGCACCCCGACGGGCGCATCGAAGAAATCGTGCTCGGCCAGGACGTCTTCCCCGAGCCGAACACGTCTCGCTCGGAAGACATGCTCAAGTACCCGTACACGCTGACCAGCGGCAAAGTTCAGGAAGACTTCTTCATCATCAGCATGAACAAAGACATTCCGTCGCTGCTCACCGAGAAATCGTGGCCCAGGGAACAGGTCCGCTTCTGGGTGAAGACGATGGTCGACGTGAAGGGCTCGCCGTTCGACCCCGACACGAAGAACGAAGTGAAAGTTCAGGCCTGAGGCAAGAACGTCAGGGTCTACGGTAGACCATGCCCGACATCGGCGAAATCTCGGCTGCGCTGGCCGTGAAGTACAAACTGCGGCGATGAGGCTCGGACGGCGGGCGGTGCTGACAGGTGGTCTCGCCGCGCTGTCCTGTGCTCAGAAGAAGCCCATGGCCTCGATTCGTCACCGCCCGCTGGGCACGCTGCCGGTCACCACGCTCGACTGGCTGCAGCTGCGCGACCACTTCGTCGCGACGGTGGGGCCCAGCGCGGGGCAGGGCACTCCACTCGGCGCGGCAATCGTCCTCGCCGACGCCACCTTCGCAGGCCACTCGCGCTTTCCGCTTCACCGCCACGAAGAGATGGAAATCTTGAGCGTCGTCATCGATGGCGACCTGAGCCACCACGGCGACGGAGCGAACGGCCAGGTCATCAAGCCCCGCGGCGCCCAGCTGATTTCTTCGCGCGACGGCATGCGCCACGCGGAAGGCAACGAGACGGACAAGCCCACGCGCATGTTGCAGCTGTGGTTCGAGCCCACCACGCACGGCGGGCCGGCCGCGTACTTCTATCGCCAGCTCGACGCCCAGCCTGGCCAGCACCTGCTCGCCGGCGATGACGGCATGCCGCTGCGGTGCGACGTGAAGGTGTGGTGGCTCGACGTCGCCGGCACGCGCGCCTTCGAAGTTCCCAAAGGCCGGCAGGGCTACCTGCTCGCGCTCGCAGGCCCGTTGAACGCCGGCACGGTCACCCTCGCCACCGGTGACGGCGCGACGCTGGGGCCAGGAACCGTCACGCTCGAAGGCCAGGGCGCTGCGCTGTGGCTCGATATTCCCTGAGTAATTCGCGTGAAATTCCGGTTGGTCGCCGCCCAAGGAAACTATTTGCGCGATAGCTGCAAATAGTTTTCGCCCCAACATCTTGATCGTCTTCGCTTTGGACAACGCCCAAGGAAAAACCCCGCACAAAGACGCACTTCAGTTCCGTCCTCGGCGCGAAGCGCCAAACTCAAACCGAGGAAGTAGCCATGAAAGTGTTCCACGCGTTGGTGGTTGTTTGTGTCGTCGCCGGATGCGGCGTGCAGGAAGGTGTCGTCGCCAGCAGCGACGGGCAGGGCGAGACGAACAGCGCGCTCAAGCGGTCGCCGGTGAAGTTCGTCACGGCCGAGCGCGACCTGCGGAAGTGTTTTCAGGGCCCGTGCGGTGGCTGGTTCCTCACCGACGCGAACGACCCCGCGGCGCTGCCCGTGTACGTCGCGTCGCTGACCTTTCTCACCAAGGAGCTCGAGCAGAACGCCGACCAGCTCGAAGGCGCAGGCCCGGGCGACCTGATTCTTCAGGGCCGTTCAACGGGTCAGCTGGCGCCGAACTTCGAAGTCAGCGCCGCGTGGCGCGCGCTGCCGGGCGGCTCGGCGCGCAAGGGCGACCTGCTGTACCAACTGCAGGACGGCGGTGAGTCGTGTGGCGGCTTCTGGTGCCGCCCGAAGGTCGTCTTCCTGCTCAACGCCACGGTGGGCACGTACGTCGAGGGCTTCGGCCTCGAGCTGCAGCAGAACGTTCACGCCCCGTGGGTCAGCGACCGCGTCGCGCAGGGCCGTGCGATGGCGCTGGGCAACTTCGGCAAAGGAAACAGCTTCGACACGTTCTCGGGGAGCCGCGTCTTCCTGCAGCTGCCCGAGCGGCGCGATTGCCCGCAAATCAAGCCGCCGTCGTGCGGCGCGGCGGCTGCGACGAAGGACCCGGTGAAGCTCGCCACCTTCACCCTCGACGAGAACCGCTGCCTCTTCTTTGCCGCCTGCGAAGAGCAGACGGTGTGCCCAGTGAACGTGGTGCGGCCCTCGTGCTCGGCCGGCTACCTCGAGCGTGAGTTCCTTGCCGCGCCCGGTGCGTGCCCACTTCTCAGCTGCGACGCCGCCTGGGCGGAGTAGTGGGGGTTTGAAGCCGCAGTGAGTCCTACGGCGCAAGCTTCGAGCTCAGGGCCGTGAACGCGAATCACGGTTCGCATTTCGAAGTGGCAGCCTGTGTCTCATGCGCGTCGTCCTCGTCGTCGCCGGGCTGCTTCTTTCGCGAAAGAATACGTGCGCTGCTACACGCGCTTCGGGCCCTTCCCGCAGTCGATCGAGAACACGTACGGATTCAAGGGCTCGTGCTGGGGCCACAACGCCGGTGGAGCAAGCTGCGACGGCATCTGTAGAATCGAGCTCCGCAAGCTGATCACCAGCACGCCCGATTCGGGCTGCAAGGAACTCTGATGCGTTGGCTCCTTCTCACGCTCCTGCTCTCCGCATGCGGAGACCTCGAGAGCGATCGCATCTGTTTGAAGGGCTGCATCGGGCAGACGCCGATCTGTCAGAGCATGGTCGCGTGTTTCGATCAGACGAGTGGTACGCCGGGAGCCCTCGACCCCTCGTTCGGGCCCAGAGGGCAGTGCTGGCTGGACCAGGCGTCCCATGACGTGTGCGCTGCCAGTTGTGCTTCGACGCTGGCCAACCAGATCGCCAGCTTCCCCGATGCAGGCTGTGCGTTTCCTCTGTGAATCTGCGCGTCGGGAAAATCGGCCCTGCGACGCGGCACTGTGCTCGGTCACTTTGGACGCCGGCTGCAGCTACCCCACGGACCTGCCGAGGTGTTCAAGCAGACCTCGGAGGTTGACCCCCCGTGGTGCAAGGCCTGAGAGTCGCCTCAAGGGGGATTCAGGCTTGGCCAACGCCAGAGGGAAGCTCGCATCGGTCTGTCTCTTCATTCTCACGGCCTGTACGCCGGGTCCGCTTGAAGGAGGGCGCTACGCATGCCACCGCGACGCAGGCGGCAGCGAGCAGTGCCCGGAAGATTGGCGCTGCGCGACCAACGGGTTCTGCCGCAAGGTTGGCGACGTCTCGCAGGTGTGGCGCTGCGCGCTCGATGCCGATTGTGAAGGTGGCTGGGTGTGCGGGCTCTCGTCGTCGCGCGACTTCCGCGAGTGCCATGACCCGAAGACGGTCGCTGCGGCCTTCGCGTGCACCGCAGACACCGACTGCGTTCAGCAGTGGCGGTGCGGCCTCGAAGGGGTCTGCCATTCACCGGCAAAGGCCGCGGCGTATGTCTGCCGTTCGGACGCGGGCCTAGAGGACAAGTGGTGTGAGCAGGGTTGGCGCTGCACGCCCGAAGGCCTCTGCACAGATCCGCAGGCCGACGCGCTGCGCGGGCTGAGCCTCCCCGCGTTTCCGGGGGGCACGTTGATCAACCCCGAGGCGTCGATCGGCCCTGTCTCGCGCTTCTCTGTCTCGCAGGTCTACGCGTCGGGCATCGGCGCGCGGCTGCAGACGGTCGTGTTCATGGCCGACGCGGGCTTGAGCGCCTTCGTCATCGATCGCACCGGCGCGGCGCCTCCGCTGCGCTACGCGATTCCGGGTGGGCCGCCGTTGACCTTCGCCGCGCACGGCACGCGCGGTGAGTTTCAGGTCGGAACCCAGTCGCCGCTGGCCGAGCCCGAGACGCAGGTGTTCGTCGTGCGCAGGGATGCAGGTGTTGATTCGGTCGCGTTGCTGGACGACGGCGGCACAGAGAGCCGAAAGCTGTACTTCGACCCGATTTCCCGGGTGTCGATTGGCTCTGCGGGCACGGGCCTGACGCCGCGAATGTTCGGCTATGCCCCCGAGCTCGAGCTCGCCAGCCTCTTCGGAGCAGCGTCTGGACCCAGCAGCTCCTGGGTCGCGGGCTTCATCGACTTGAACGGCGACTTCTTCAGTGAAACACCCAACAACCGCCTCTTCGATGTCACCGGAATGCGGGCGGGGCTGGATCGCGAGGCCGTCTTCGCAATCGATGAACGTGGGCTGTGGGTGATGGACAGGGCGTCCATGCTTAATTGTTTCATCCCCACGCTGCTGCCTCCGCTGACGCGCCCTCACTGCCCCGGTCTACAGCCGATCACCCACCGCCCTTTGTCTCTGCGACCGCTGGGGCTCGATGACCTGGGCGTTCTGTCAGAGCAGCTCGATGGGGGCGGCCAGTTCCTCACCCACGTCGACGTGAGCGGCTTTTGGGCCGGCAACTACGACTGCAACAACGTCTTCGAGCCCTGCGGAGCGCAGGGCCAGGTGCCGCTGAACATCTTTCTCGGCCCATGCCGCGCGTGTCCTGCGGGCAAGCTGGTCGACTTTTCGCTGGTGCGCGGAAAGCCAACGCCGCGCTTCGAGCTGGCGTGCTCGGGTGTCGATGGTGGGCCGGCGGAACACTTCGCCATCACCGCAGGCAGCGGCCTGGTGCCGACGTGCACGCGCGAGACCGTGTCAGGCGAGTCGTCGCTGTTCGGGGCAGCGCAGACGCTGGTTCCCGAACAGGCAACTCCCGGGGTGGTCTCGTACTCGGACGGGAATCGGAATCTTTGGGCGGGGCCGAGTGCGTCGGCAGGCGTCTCGTTGGCGCTGTCTCGCGCGCCGGCTGCGGTCGCTCGAACGACTGCCGGCGAGGCCTTCATGCTGACCGAGCTCGCCACCGGCGTCCGTGAGCCGGGCGTCGGCTACTTCGAGCACCCAGGCGTGCGCGCGGTGTCGAGCGTCGTTGGGCAGCCTTCGTGGGTGGTGCTGAAGGACGGGCAGGTGGTGAGCATCGCGAAGGCGCAGCGGGTGTTCGATTCGGAGCCCATAGCGAAGATTGGCGCGGTGGCTTCATTCGACCCTCCGTATGCGGCGGTTCAGGCGCGAACGGCGACGGGCGGGCGGGCGTTGATTGTCACAGCAGGCTTCAGCCTTCTCGCCGGCGAGGGCAACGAGCTGCCGCTGCGCTTCACCGCGCCGGGGCCAATCTCGTCGATCGCCTTTCCGTCGACACCCTCGACGGGCTACCTCGACGGCTACGCGATTTCAGGGGGCGAGGTGTTGAAGCTGACGGCGAGCGCGGTGCATCGCTGGAGCGACGTCGCCATCGCCACCCCGCTCGCGCTCGTGCCGCTCGAGGTCTGGTACGACGACGAGCGCGCGCGGGTGGGCTTCGACGACGGCACCGTATTCTCGCTTCCGAGCCGCGTGGAGCTCGCGCCTCCGTTGAAGGCAGGTGAAGAGGTCGTCGACTTCGTTCAGGTCTGCGGGCAGCAGCTCGCGCTGGGCAGCAAGGGGCTCTACTGGTTGGAGCCGATCGCCGGGCAGGCCGTGGGCAAGTGGGTGCCGATGGCGCTGCCTGCCGGATTCGCAGTGGGCGGCTTCGCGCGCGGACGCGCGCACGCCTCGGGCAATGCGCTGTACCTGTTCACCCGCGGCGGCGACGCGGCGAGCTGGACGATTCCCGGCTGTCCTTGAAGCGGTGCCAGCGCGCCCACCGGCGTGATAGCAATCGGGCCCGCTGGTGAGGAAGCACGGGGGATTCGATGAAGAAAAAGACTCAGGCTGATCCGCTGCATGCGCTCTGGAGCGGCGACCCACAGGCGATCGACAAGCTGATGCACTCCAAGGTCAACCTCAACCAGGCCGACCCCATGGGCCGCACGTTGCTGATGGAAGCGGTGCTCGAGAAGCGGGGCGATCTCGTCAAGCTGCTGCTCGAGCACGGCGTGGATCCGAAGCTTTCGGACAAGGAAGGCTCGACCGCGCTGCACTTCGCGGCCCAGGCGCACTTACCGGACATCGTTCAGCTGCTGCTCGACAAGGGCGCGCTGGTGGATCCAAAAGACCACATGGGAAACACGCCGCTGTTCAAGGCGCTGACCACCTTCCGCGGCGAAGCGGATGGCGACGCGATCTGGGCGCTGATGCTCGCGGGGGCAGATCGCACCATCAAGAACAGCCACAGCGTCTCTCCCGAAGACTTGAGCCATGGCGTCTCGAACTACGACCTCCCGCAGTTCTTTCGGTAGCAGGAGCGCGGACAAAGGACCTTCAGCGCCACCGCAGGCGAACGAGCGACGGCAGCACGAACAGGCTGACCGCCGTCGACACCAGCAGCCCGCCGATCACCGCCAGCGCGAGCGGCCGTTGAAGCTCGGCGCCCGCCCCGAGCCCCAGCGCCAGCGGCGCGAGCCCCGCAATCGTGGCCAGCGTCGTCATCAAGATCGGCCGCACCCGGATTCTTCCTGCTTCGACCAGCGCGACGTCGACCTCCGGGTGAGTGGCGAGCAGCTGCTCGAACTGCTCGAGCAGAAGAATCCCGTTCTTCACCACCAGGCCGACCAGCAGCACGCAGCCCATCAGAGAGGACGCGTTGAGCGGGACCGCGAAGATCCACAGGGTCAAAAGCGCTCCGACGACCGCGAGCGGACTTGAGAGCAGCACGAGCACCGCCAGCCGCGCCCGCCGAAACTGCACCAGCAGCACCGCGAGGATCGCGATCATCCCGAACAGCATCACGGTCAGCAGCTCGCGCAGCGTCGCCTGCTGCCCTTCGTATTGTCCGCCCAGCTCGATCCGGTAGCCCTCGGGCAGCGCGAGGCCCTGGAGCTTGCGGTCGATCTCGCGCGCCAGCGAGCCGAGATCCCTCCCCTCATGATCCGCCGTGATGATCACCACCGGACGAAGGCTCTCTCGCAGCAAGACCGTCTCGGAAGACGACTTCACCGGGGTGGCGACCGTCGAGATCCGGGTGACCGACACTTTGCCGACGATCAGCGGCAGCTGGGTGATCTGCTGAGCGTCGAACCGCACCTCGTCTGGGTAGCGAACCCGAACGCCGATCGGTCTGTCGGCGCGGCGCAGCAGCGAAGCGACTTCTCCATGCAGCGCACCGTCGAGCGCCTGGCTGATCTCGAGAGCCGTCGTCCCCGCGCGCGCCGCGGCGTCGGGATCAATTCGAAATCGCAGCTCGGGGGCCGGACCTTCGAAGCCCGGATAGAGGTCCACCATTCCCCGCACGTCGTGAATCCGCTCGACGACCTCGAGCGCCTTGGCGCGCAGCACGCGGTAGTCGTCACCGAACAGCTTGACCTCGATCGGCCGGGGCGCGCCGGCGAGATCATTGAGCACGTCTTGCAACACCTGCACGTACTCGGTGCGGGCTTCGGGCACCTCGCGCGTCACCCGCCCGCGAATCTCCGAGATGACTTCTTCCGCGCTGCGGTGCCGCGTGGCGGTGAGCCTCACCATGATGTCGCCGCGATCGAGCTGGGTCGCCGTCGCAGGCCCCAGCTCGGCACCGGTGCGACGCGAGAAGATCAGCACTTCAGGAGTGCTCGAGAGGATCGCTTCGATCTTTCGCGCCACGAGATCCGTGTCGGTCAGCGAAGTGCCCGACGGCAGGAAATAGTCGAGCACGAACGCGCCTTCGTCCATCGTCGGCAGAAAGCCGGAAGGCACGCTGACGGCGCTGATCACCCCGAGCGCGAGCAGCAGCGTGGCGACCAGCGGGCCGAGCCAGGCGGGACGAAGGAACGCGCGGATCGCTTTGACGTAGAGGTCAGCCACTTTGTTCGAGGCGACCTTCCCCGCCGCGCGGGGCTTGAGCCACTTCGCCGCGGCCAGCGGCACGACCGTCAGTGACATCGCCAGCGAGATCAACACCGCAGCGCTCAACGTCACCGCGAGCGCCGAGAAGAAGCGGCCCACCACGCCCTCGAGGCGCGCGAGCGGAATGAACACCACGACCGTGGTGAGCGTGGTGCCGACCAGCGCGGCAAACAGCGTCGTGATCGCGTTGCGCGACGCCAGCGCCGGCGCCTCGCCTGCCTCCAGCCTTCGACCAATCCCCTCGACGACGACGATCGCATCATCGATGACGAGGCCGATCGCGACGGCGAGCCCGCCCAGCGACATCAGGTTGAGGCTCTGCCCGAGCAGCCCCATCGGAAGGAAGGCAGCGCCCAGCGTCAGCGGCACGGCGAGCGCGGCCGCGATCCCCGCGCGCGCGTCGCGAAGGAACAGCGCGATCACCAGGATGCACAGCGCGATCCCGATCAAGATCGCGTCTCGCACCGAGCTGATCGACTCGCGCACCAGCTGGGCCTGGTCATAGACGGCGGTGAGGGTGACTCCCTTCGGCAGCGTCTTCTGAGTCTCGGCGGCGGCGAGCATCACTGCGTCGACCACCTCGGGAGTGCTGGCTCCGGGCAGGCGCGCGATTCCGATCAGCACTGTCGGGCCTCCTGGGCCGGACACGTGCAGCAGCCGATCTTCCGCCCCTTCGACGATCGACGCGATCGCGCCGAGCAGAATCGGACTGCCGCTGGCGCCGACCGCGACCGGGATTCGCTCGAGATCTTCTATCCCCTCAGGCTCGCTCGAGGCCATCACGGTGACAAGCGCATGGGCTTCTTCGAGGCGCCCGACCGCGGCGAGAACGGTCTGCTCTTTGAGCAGCGCGATGATCTGCGTGGGGCCCAGGTGCAGCGCAGCGGTCTTTTCCGGATCGAGCACGACCTCGATTTCGCGAACCTCACCGCCGAGGACGTCGACGCGACCGACTCCGCGCACGCGCGAGAACGCGGGCTTGAGCACCAGCTCGCCCAGCTCATTGAGGCGGCGGGTGTCGATGTTTCCGGTGAGGTTGAAGGTGAGGATCGGAAAGGAAGTGGTGGTGAGCCGCTCGACGGTGACCTCGGTGTCTGCGGGCAGGGAGGTTCTCGCTTCGGCGACGCGTGACTCGGTCATCTGCAGCGCGCGCCACATGTCGGTCGCGGGTGCGAACTGCAGCGAGACTTCGACCGCGCCGCGAATCGTCTTCGAGCGGATTCGTTCGACGCCCAGCACGGTGGCCAGAGATTGCTCGAGCGGGCGGGTGAGAGAGACCTGGGTCACGTCAGCAGGCGCGTCGCCCGAGCGCGCGACCACCACGATGCGGGGGAACTCGACCTCGGGGTAGATGCCGCTGGGCAGCCGGTAGCCGATCATGGCTCCGCCGAGGGCGAAGGCGATCGCGCAGAACCAGATCAGCGCGCTGCGGGACCGCATCCACTCGAAGGGGCTCATCGGGCCTCGAACGCCTCTCCGTCGGCGAGCCCGATCACCGGCTGCACGGCGACCCGCGCATCAGCGGGAAGCCCCGTCACCTCGACCTCCCCCGCCGCCGTCGCCCCGACCTGAACCTTCTGCACGTGCAGCAAATGGTCCGCCCCGCACACCACGACCTCTGCGTCTTTCCCGCTCATGTTGCGCAACGCCGCAGCGGGAATCACCTTCACTTCGTGCGCCTCACCGAGCGCGATCCGCGCGGTCCCGAACAACCCGATCGGAGGCAGCTTCGCCTGTGACGAGTCGAGCCGCACCCGCACCATGCCCAGCCCCGTCGCGCGATCCACCGAAGGAGAGACCATCGACACCCGCGCGCTGAACCCGGCATCCGGCATCCCCGGGAAGACGACCGTCGCCACGGCGCCACGACTCAGCCGCACGAGATCCTGCGCGGGCACATCGGCCGCGAGCTCGAGCTGGGTGACATCGGCGATCTCCACCACCGCGGTCGCGGGCGTCCCATCGACCAGCTCGCCTGTCTGGCGCAGGACCTTGAGCACCACCCCGTCGAGCGGGCTCTTCACCAGCGCGCGCTCGACCTGCCGATGCGCCTGCCGCGCGCTCGCTTCGGCTTCGACTGCGGCGGCCTTCGCAGACGCGAGCTTCGCGACCGCGTCATCCGCTTCCTGCCGAGGCGCGATGCCACGCTCGACCACGTGCGCCACCCGCTTCTGCGTCGTCTCGGCGTTGAGCGCCTCGGCGGTGGCCCGGCTCAGGGCCGCTTCTGCCTGCCGCGCCGAATCTTCAAGGGCCGCCGCCTCGACGCGCGCGACCAGCTGCCCCTTCTTCACCTCCTCGCCTTCTCGCACCTCGACCCCCAACAACCTGCCCGCAATCTGCGCAGCCACCTGGGCATCGCGGTCCGGCAGCGGCACCACCGTCCCCCTCACCTCGATTCCGTCCTGGGTCGAGCGCGTCGTTACCAGAATGCACTCGACCCTTCGCGGCCCCGCGGCCACCTCTTCTTCCGCTGGGCGCTTGCACGCCGCGAGAACCAGCAGCAAAGCCCACGCGCTACGGCACATCGGCAGCTCCAGTGACGAGGGTGAGGTTCGAGTTCCATTCGAGATCCGCGACCGCGCGGGTCCACGCGGCGAACGCCTGGACTTCTGCGAGCCGCGCTTCGAGCAGCGCCTTCTGCGCCTCGAGCACGCGCAGCAGCTCGAGCCGGCCCAGCCCGTACCCTTCCTCGGTCAGTGACCGCGTCTCTTCGAGATCCGGCAGCACGTGGTTCTTCAGCGCCTGGCGCTGGGCGGCGCTGGAGAGCGCACGTCCCCAGGCCTCGTTGGCCTGCGAGCGAAGGCGCTGCTCTTCAAGGGTCAGCGTCGCCTCGGCGATCACTTGCTGGGCGCGGGCGCGCGCGATCGCCCCGCCGCGCAGGCTGAGCACGGGGAGGTCGAAAGAGAGCCCGACGACGAACTCCTGCCCGGCGTAGGCCGGGTCGAACTGGTTCAGGCCGAGCTGCGCGTTCACCACCGGCCAACGCTGCCGACGCTCGGCGACGACGTGCGCCTGTGCCGCGGAAACCGCCTCGCGATCTCTCTGCAGCGAGGGGTGGTCGCTGAGCAAGAGCGTCAGCGACGCAGGCAGCTCGGGGTAGGCGGGCGCGCCCGAGGCGATCAGCCGAGTCTCGACGCCCAAGGCGACCGCGAGCCGGGCCGAGGCAGCCGACACGTCATGGGTGCCAGCCTCGGCCTCGGCAGCGGCGCGGGCGGAATCGGCGCGGGTGCGCAGCAGGTCGACCTTCGCCCCGATGCCGGCGTCGAACTTCTCGGTCGCGACCGAGAAGACCCTGATGGCATCGGACGAGGCAAGCGCCAGCAGGTGGCTGCGCTGCTGCGCCTCCCACAGCTCGACCCACGCGAGGGTCGCCGCCCGTCGCGCCTCGCGACGCGCCACCTCGACCTCGAGCATGGCCACGTTCGCGTCTGCCTCGGCCGCCGAGATCGCCGTGCCCCGCTGGCCGAAGAGAGGCAAGGGCACGCTGAGCGCGGTGCCGAGCCGCGCGGCCTGGGACGCGCTGCTCACCGACAGCGTGGGGTTGGCGAGCGCACCGGCGACCGAGATCTCGGCCTTCGAGAAGGCCGCGCGGTGCTGCGCGAGCGTGATTTCCGGAGCCTGCTGTTGGGCGAGCTCGCGCGCAGCTTCGAACGTCACCTGCTGGGGCGCGGCCGCCAGCGAGAGGAAGATGACGAAGGAGCTCATTTTTCCTTCTCGGACAGCGCGCCGTTCTTGAAGACCAGCTCGCGCCGCTTGCCGCCCTCTTCGACCACCACCTCCCAGATGATTGGCGTCTTGCCGCTGAGGTCCTCGACGCGCTCGACGCGCGCGACGTTCGCCCGCGCGTGGTTCGACGCAGCCAGCGCGCGCGTGACCTCTGAGGGAAACAGCAGCAAAGTGAGCGAGCGCATCCCAGACGAATAGCGCCCGAAGATGAGGAGACGATGAGAATGGCGATTGCCCCGTAGAGTGCGCACGACATGCGCCTGCTGGTGATCGAGGACTACGCGCCGCTGGCGAACTCCCTCTGCCAGGGCCTTCGCGAAGCGGGCTACGCGGTGGATCTCGCGCGCGACGGCACTGAGGGGCTCGCGCTGGCGATCGGCACTGCGTACGACGCGCTGGTGCTCGACGTGATGCTGCCGGGCGTCGATGGGTTCGAGATCCTCAAGCAGGTTCGCGCGGCGCACCGCGAGCTCGCGGTGGTGCTGCTGACGGCGCGCGACAGTGTCAAAGACCGCGTGCACGGCCTCGACCTCGGCGCAGACGACTACCTGGTGAAGCCGTTCGCGTTCGAAGAGCTGCTCGCACGCGTCCGGTCGGTGCTTCGCAGGCGTTACCAGTCTCCGGATCGCACGCTGGGTGTCGCAGACCTCACGCTCGACGCCGTGGCCCGCACCGTCACGCGCGCGGGAAAGCCGATCGCATTGTCGGCCAAGGAGTTCGCGCTGCTCGAGTACCTCGTCTCTCGCCGCGGAGAAGTGGTGACGCGCGGTGAAATCTGGGAACACGTCTACGACTTCGCGTCCGAGCCCTCGAGCAACGTGGTCGATGTGTACATCGGCTACCTGCGAAGGAAAATCGACCACGGCCACGACGTGCGGCTGATCCACACCCGGCGCGGCGTGGGCTACGTCGTCGAGGTCGAGGGGTGAAGACGCTGGGCGCGCGTCTGACGCTCTCGGTGGTGGGCGTGGCCGCGCTCGCGCTGCTCGTCTTCTCGGCGCTGCTCTACTCCGTCATCCGCGCGAACCTGCTGGGCCACTTCGATGATCGGCTGCGCGACGAGGCGCGGGCGGTGGCGAACATGGTCGAGGAGCGCGGGCCAGATCAGCGGTGGGAGCTCGAGCTGAGTGCGTTCTCGCAGCTGGTTCGAACAGAGACCGCGCCGCTCTACGAGGTGTGGATGGACGACGGCGTCGTGCTCGCGCGCTCCGAGTCACTGGGGTCGGCCCACCTGCCGCGCGAAGGCGGCCCTGCGTTCGTGCTCCCCGATGGCCTGGAGGTCCGCCGCCTGCTCGCGAAGCTTCCCGCGCGGCAGGACGAGGACGCGCCCGCCACCCCGACGGGCCGGCTGCTGACGATCGCCGTCGCGCGCGACACCCGCGAGCTCGATCACCAGTTGCAACAGCTGATCTGGCTCCTGCTCGGGGGTGGCGCCGTCACGCTCACCACCGCGGCGGCTGCCAGCCGGGTCGCGATTCGCCAGAGCCTGCGGCCAGTCGAGCAGCTGTCGGCGCAGATCGATGCGGTCGACGCCAGGTCCCTGTCAGATCGACTGCCACTCGAGGGGCTGCCGTTGGAGTTGCACCCCATCGTCACCAAGCTCAACGCGCTGCTGGGCCGGCTCGACGAATCGTTCGCGCGGGAACGCCGCTTCAGCGCCGACGTGAGCCACGAGCTGCGCACGCCAATCGCTGGGCTGCGGTGCATTCTCGAGGTGACCGCTTCCCGCGAGCGCGCGCCCTCCGAGTACCAGGCCGCGCTGGCCGATGCGCTCGTCGTCGCGCGCCAGATGACCGGGTTGGTCGAGACGCTGTTGATGCTCGCGCAGCTCGAGGCCCAGCCGACGGTTGAGAGGTCTGCGAGCACCCTGCTCTACCCGCTGGTCGAGGCGGCGCTGCTGCCGCTGATGCCAATCGCGAAGGGGCGCCGAATGAGCGTGAGCAACCAGGTCGGCCCAGAGAGTTCAGTCAACGCGGATCCAGGCCGGCTGCTGCTGGTGCTGAGCAACCTGCTGAGCAACGCGGTCGAGCACACCGCAGTCGGCGGGCAGATCGCCATCGTCAGCGATCCGGCGCGCGGCATCTGGTTCGAGGTGCAGAACAGCGGGCCGCCGATTCCCGAAGCGGCGCTGCCGAGAATCTTCGAGCGCTTCTTTCGTGCCGACCCGTCGCGCACCGGCACGGGCGAGCATCACGGCCTGGGGCTGTCGGTGGTGCGCGGGGTGTGCGGCCAGCTGGGCGCCCGCGTCAGCGCGAGCAACCGCGCCGACGGCTGGGTGACCTTCACGGTCAGTGGATGAGGTCCGCAGAGCACTCCAGTGCCGTTCGCGGCGATGAAGAAGCCGCTGCCGATCACGTTCTTCGTGTCGCTGCCACGCTCGGTCAGCCGCACCTGCACCACCCGGTTCGAGAAGCGCTCGGACATTCCGTCTGCTTCGGCGCCGAGGCGAGGGCGGCGGTGCACAACAGCACGAGCGGGAAGAGGGCCCCAGAAGGGGTGCGGCGATGCACAGCCCTATTCATTGCCAGGACTCCACGGATTGAAGATCGGCACCCCGGCCTTCTCATAGTCGAGCGCGTCTCGCGTCACGACCGTCAAGCCGTGGAGCAACGCGGTCGCAGCGATGATCAAATCGGGCTGTGAGAAGGTGTGACCGGATTTCCGCCCATCTTCAACGAGCAGCCGCCACTTGAACATCACGCCCTCGCTCACGGGCAGCACGCGTTGATCGAACATCGGGCGGACCTTGTTGGTGAGCCAATCGTTCAGCTCGGCACGACGATTCGCGCCACCTACCAACTCGATGCCGAAACGGATTTCGGCGAGAGTGACCGAGCTGACGTACAGGCGGTCGAGCGGCTGGCTGCTCACGAATCCGACCACTTTTGCCTGCGGCCTTGGGCGGCGCAGCTCCGAGAGGATGTTGGTGTCGAGCAACCACCCGGTCACAAGTCGACGTCCCGCACGTGCGACCTGGTGCGAGTCGGCTCGAGCTTCACGCCGCGGTGAGGCGATGCCTGCATGGCAGCGACCAGCGCTTCGCCGCTTCGGTCACCTTTGAGGCGGCGGAATTCGTCGGCGGCGATCACGACGACCTCCTCGCGCCCGTGCACGGTCACATGCTGGGGACCCTCGTCCTTGACCCGCCGAACGAGCTCGCTGAACCGCGCTTTCGCGTCTTGCAGAGGCCAGTACGCCGCGCGTGTGCCTCGTGGCTGACGACGTGTCAGGGGCGGTTTCGGCTTTGCCAATCTAGTCACACCGACCAGATTAGCGCCGGGCCGCTTCGGAAACCATTCAGCCCCGTCGCTGACGCCCCTGGTGACCTTGGCGACGTTCTGATGGTGCACCGAGGTGGTCTCTAATCGTGCGGCCCGCGAAGACGTGCGATAAGCAGCGCCCCCATGAATTGCCCCCAGTGCGATGCCGAGATGGCCGAGCTCGTGAGTCCCGGCGATGAACGCATCTACGCCTGCGAAGAGTGCGGCCAGTGGGTGGACGGCGCGCAGCTGAACGCGTTGCTGCTCCACTCGAACCTGCCCGGAATTGCGTCGGTGGGCGGGAAGCTCGCTCCAGACGATGCGACCGGCACCTGCCCGACCTGCCGCGTCAGCCTCGTGCGCCTCGAGCAGGGCAACGAGTTCTACGAAGTCTGCGAAGACTGCGGCTTCATCTTCTTCCCGTTCGACCCGCCCGCGGCCACCGACTTCGACGCCGCCCGTCAGCGCCTCGTCGACGCAGTGCGCGCCTTCATCGGCCAGAAGAAGGCAGTGAAGCGATAAACAGCACGTGCGACGCGGCGTTGCCCGTACGGGCGAGGCTGCGTTCCGTCTGCGCGTCGAACCCCGCGCGCCCCAGCCGCTTCAAGAACGCCGCGTCTGGCCCTGCCGACCAGACCAGCAACACGCCGCGCGGCTTCAGCGCCGCCTTCAGCGACGCGATGCCCTTGTCCTCGTACAGCAGCTGATTCACTTTCGCCGCCAGCGCGCTCGGGCCCAGGTCAACGTCGAGCAGAATCGCGTCGAACCGCGCCTTCGACTTCGCCGCGACCTTCGCGACGTCTTCCACCTCGATGCTGCAGCGCGGGTCGTCCAGCGGCGCCTTCGCGAGGTGCGCCAGCGGCCCGCGGTTCCACGTCACCACGTCCGGCGAAATCTCGGCCACCACCAGCTGGCCCTTTGGCGGCAGCAGGTCCAGCGTCGCGCGCGCGGTGTAGCCGAGCCCCAGGCCGCCGACGAGGACCACCGGGTTTGGCGCCTTCACCTTCTTCAGCGCCACCGCCGCCATCTCCTGCTCGGAATGGAAGCGCGCGCTCGACATCAGCTCGCGGCCGCCCGAGCGGATGACGAAGACGCC
The DNA here is from genome assembly GCA_038206395.1 of Myxococcales bacterium. GTDB lineage: Bacteria > Myxococcota > Myxococcia > Myxococcales > Myxococcaceae > JAGSPQ01. Next base: position 54,052 of record JBBRAX010000044.1, read on the forward strand.
GTCGCGCTCTTGCAGCATCAGCGTTTGACCTTCGAGGCCCGGGGCCTGCGCCAGCGTCTTCCAGGGTTTCAAGGCGGCGGGCTCTACCTCGAGAAGCACCTGAAGGTGAATCGGTGCCGAGATGGTAGAAATCTGCCGCGATTGGTAGAAAGCTGTAAATGGCAATTAACCTCAAGAACCTCGACGTCGAAAGGGCGCTCCAGGAGCTCAGCCGGGAAACTGGAGAGTCGCTGACGACCGCAGCGGGGGTCGCATTTCGAGAGCGCCTCGAACGGATTCGCGCTGGCAAACGAGGTGAACGGAAGCGCTCGCTTCAAGCGCTTCTCGACCTCGTTGCTGAGGCCCGAGCCGCGCCGACCGTTGATGCGCGTTCGACCAAGGCGATCACCGATGAGCTGTGGGGCGAAGGGTGAGCGACTGCGTCGTCGACAGCTCTGCACTCCTGGCGCTGGTGTTGGGGGAGGACGACGCCCCCACTTTCGCAGAGCGTCTGGTAGAGCCGGGGCGCAAGCTGATCTCGGCGGCCACGCTCCTCGAAGCTGCGATCGCAGCCGAGAGGCGGGGGGGACTCGAAGCTCGAGATCGTCTTGATCGACTCATCACGCAGCTCTCTCCAGAGGTTGTCCCCTTCGATGCAGTTCATCTCGGGTGGGCACGCGACGCCTTCCGACGCTTCGGAAAAGGGCGTCATCCGGCAGCGCTCAATCTCGGCGATTGCCTGGCCTACGCAACGGCACGGCATGCCGTTCTTCCTTTGCTCTTCAAAGGCGACGACTTCGGGCGCACCGACATCGAACGGGTCATCTAAATTAGTAAGAGCAGCTACTCGAAAGACGGACGCTTGAGCTCAGGCTCGTGGGCGGGCGTGCTCTGAACGGGCTCGGGGGCAGGACGTCGCGGAGCCACCAGCGGCTGCGGGGTCGACAAATCCACGGCGCGCGGGGCGGGAAGATCCGCAGCTAAGACGCGGCCACGGGTCACCACCACGCTGCGACGCGCTGGCTTCGAGGCAGGCAGCGGGGCAGGGGGCTCGGACGACGTCAGCACCGGCTGCTCGCGCTCGGCGATGACGGCGACGGGGCGCTGCAGCTCGGGCAGGGGAAGCGGCGCGGCGACGGGAACGTGAACGATGGGCCGGCTCGACCGTTCGGCCAGCTCGACCTGCATCGCCCCAGACGGGCCGCGCGGGTCTTCCGGCAGCATCGTGACGAGCACCGCTGAGGTGACGACCGAGAGCCCCATCGCGAGCAGCGCGGCGCGCGTGACCCAGAGCCGTTCGCGCAGGGTGAGCCCCAGCTTGTCCTTCTGCGGCGCATTCGGAGCCGGAGCGCCTGCCTGCCGCACCGGCTGCGTCGTCGCGAGCTCAATACGCACGGCGCGCCTCTTCTTTCTGACGAAGAATCTGCTTCAGCTGCTCGGCATTGTACTTCTTCTCTTTGCGCGGAACCGGCTTCACCACCTGGGCCGTCGTCACCGCTTCCTCGCGCGCCGAGACCACGTGCGCACCCAGCGCGACCGTCGACGCAATCATCGCCATCGCCACCAGCCCCGCAGTCATCAGCTTCGCGTCGCTGGCCGCGATGGAAATCGTGAACGCCGAGAAGCGGGCGCGGAAAGAGGTGTCGATGCGCGCCGCTCCGCCGACCTGAACCGGCACCGGCGGCGTCTTTCGACGAACCGGAGTGGGCACGGTCGGCGCCGGAGCCGGCATCGGAGGCGGCAGCACCTCGAACACCGGCGCACCGGGCGCCGTCGCCGCCGGAGCCAGCACCACGTACTCCACCGCCCGCAACCCTTCGGCGACCTCGGTCATCCCCGGACGCAGCGCCGGGTCTGCCGACAGCATCTTGAGCAACAGGGCGCGCACCGCCGGCGAGACGGACGCAGACGGCGTTGGCTTCCACGTACCGAGCATCACCGCATGCAGCTGCTCGAGCGCGGACGACCGGGGCGGGCGAACACCGCCGGTGGCGAGACAGACGAGCGCTGCCAACGCATAGACGTCGTCTGCGGGAGAAGGCGGCGCGCCTTTGAGCCGTTCAGGAGAGAAGAAGGCGGCGGTGCGGTGCAGGTGCGAGAGCGCGGTCTGTTCGGGCCGCCTATCGGTCGCGCGGTTCAGCTCGAGCATCGCCACTTCGTAGAGCAGCGTGCGGCCGTCCGCGGCGAGCAGCACCGCTTCACCCGACAACAAGCCGTGCGCAAGGCCCGTGCTGTGGAGCTGCGCCAACGCGTCCGCGATGGGCGCCAGGTCGGACGCTGCCTTGTCGCTCGCGTCGCCCAGCAGCTGCCCGTCTGGAAAGTCGCCGGCGATCCACAGCTCGCCCTGCCACGTGCCCGCTTCGACCGCCGCGGAAAGGCCGCTGTGCCGGGGCAGCGCGACCGCCGCGTCGATCGCCTTCTGCGCCATCGCTGAAGCCGTCACCCTCCGAAGCCAGACGCGCTGCTGCGTCATGCTCGAGCGCGCGACGTGAAGCGCGCCTGCTCCTTCGAGGCGCATCGGGCCCAACACCGGGTACAGCACCGACGGGTCTTTCTCGTTCATTGGCAGTCCAACCCCAACCAACAGTTGTCGCGCTTCGACTTCTTGTACGCCGTCGGGAAGCTCCACGGAGTCGTCTCCCATTCTTTGACGAAGTGGCTCTTGACCACCGAGTCCTCGAACGCCTTGGCGTCGAGCCCGACATACGACAGGTAGAAATGGTTCTCGTCGATCGGGCTGGTGCCGACGGTCGCGCGCGCGAGGGCGCTGCCTGGGCCCCGCATTCCGCCCGCCTCGAGCTCGATCTGCCGTTCGTACGCGAGCTTCACCATGTGCCAGTAGCCGCGGTTCGCGCACTCACCGCCGCCTTCTACCTGCAGCGGGCAGTCGGGCATTTCCTTCGGGCCCGCGTAGCCCCAGTCGTCGAGCAGCATCACGAAGCGGCCGTCGCACCCGTGGCCCGTGCCCGCGGCGCAGAGCGCGTAGTCGAGCGCGTCGAAGTGCGACTTCTTGAAGAAGCCATTCGGCTTGTCCGCGAAAGAGCCGGGGATGCGCAGGCCCTTCACGACGAGCCCCGCGTTACAGCCAATCGCCGTGTCGCCGACGGGCAACGACTTGTCCAACGGCTTCACCGGTGACAGCCCAATGCCCGGCTCGTTGCGGCAGTCGATCTCGATTTCGCCCGCGCGGGTGAAGACCCAGTCGGCGCTCTTCTTCGAGCCGGCGGCGTGGCGGCCTTCGCGGTCGGCGTAGTTCTCTTCCGTCGCTTGCGCCGCGGTGGCAATCGCGACGTTCTTCGCGAGGTCCCAGTTGCCCGTCGACGTGTCGTGCATCTTCATCGCCGACGTGTCGAACAGCGCCGCTTGCGCCGCTTCTTGCGAACGCATCGCCAGCGCGTGCACCTCGGCGAAGTGGATGCCGAAGACCAGCACGGTGACGAACACCAGCAGCAGCAGCGCGAGCTCGGTGACGGCCTGGCCTCTCATCGCGTGCCCGCCATGCCGGCCTTGAGCAGCCGCTTCATCGTGTCGGCCTGCGGCGAGTAGCCGGCCTTCGAGATGTACTTGTCGAGGTCGTCGTCGGGCGCGGTGAGCGTCGCGCGCCAGAACGGATTCCAGAGCGTGGGCGGCTCTTTCCAGGTGCCGGGCCGGTGGTAGTAGGCCATCGCGCTCGAGAGGACGACCTGCCGCCCGTCGGACTTCGGGACGACGGCGAGGTCCCACGGGTTTGCGTGCGTGAAGGTGCGTTCGACAATCGCGTACAGCTTCGGCTGGCCGAACTCGTTCTTCGGGCTGTCGAGCTCATGGTGGTTGTACTCGTGCATCCAGGGCCAGCTGTCGCGCCCACTGGCCTTGGCGAAGATGTCGTGGCGGTCTTTCGGCTCTTTCGAGCCCGCGTACTTGTGCTCGTCGCCACCCAGGTCGAGGTGGTTCGACCTCACCCAGCTGGCCTTGACCTCGGCGTCGCCGCCAGAAGGGATGCAGCTGGATGGCCAGTCGAGCGACAGCGTGCCCCCGTGGTCTTCGCCGATGAAATACACGTGAGGAAAGCCGTCTTTCTTCTGTGACTTCTCTTTCTCGTCGCCGACCCCGGCGCCGCCGACCTTGTCTGGCGGGTCGATGCTGGCTGAGCCGTTGAAGGGCTTCACGAGCGTCTCGAGCTTCTTGCGGATGAGGTCGTCTTTCTCGATGCGCGCGGTGACGAAGTGCCAGCCGCGGGTGCCGAGCATCACGTGGCGTTCGGCCTTCGCGATTTCGTGCTTCTCGCAATAGAGGCCGGGCGCCCCGTCGCATTCTTCCGAGGGCTTCGTCTCGTCCAGCGCCTTGCGGTCACCTTTGTCGGGCGCGTCGAGGTCGGGGCTCGCGCTCTTCACGATCGCCTTGGCGAGCAGCTGGTTGTCGAGCTGGTCTTCCAGGGTCTCGAGTGCGTCCCGGGCGTTGCCGTAGAGCAGCACCGACGCGCCGTAGAGCAGCGCGGTGTAATTGGCGGCCGCTTCGTCGAGCGCGTCCCACTCGCTGGCGATGCGCGCCTGCTCGGTAGCGACTTTGCTTTCTGCCGCATTGAGCAACGAGAGCTCGGCGCAGCTGCACGCGTTCTGCGGGCAGAAGATGTTTCCGCAGCAGGGGATGTACGGGCTTTCCGCTTCCTTCAGCGCTTCCGCGGTCGCGGCCAGGTGTGAGCGGTGGTGGCCGGACCAGGAAATCAGCGACTGCATGCCGAGCACGGTGACGAGCATCGAGGTGCGGGTGCGGTTGATCAGCGCGAGCTGGTTGAGGGTGCGCGCGGTGACTACCGCTTCTGAGTACGCGGCAGCGTCGGCGGCGATCTGCGCCTCGATGCGATCGCGGGTGCGCTGGCCGAGGCTCAAGGTCATCAGCACGAGCACGGTCATCAGGAAGACAAACATCACGCCGAGCATCAACGTCTGGCCTCGTCTTTTCACAGCGGGCACCCCCAGCCTTCGAAGTACTTCTTCTTCATCGGCGTCATCATTCGCATCGACCAGCTGACGCGAATCGGGAACACGTGGTGGCCGGCGTTGGCGAAGGCGAGCAGCGACGTGTCGAGGGGGCCGCCGGGCCATTCTTCGCCGAGGAATTTCAGGCCGGGAGAATCGGGCCAGCCCGCGTGGCCTTCGACCGGAGCGAGCGGGTTCGCGAAGTCGTAGCTGCGCAGTTGGTAGTGGGCGAGGAAGATGCGGCTGAGCACCCAGTCGGCCAGCGGGATGTGCATGCGGTACCAGAGGATCATCCGCGTCTCGAGGCGCATCAGGTGGTCTGGCTGATCGAAGTTTTCGTCTTCGGGGTCTGGCAGCGAGGCGGGGCTGAGCAGGATTTCCTTCGTGCGCCCCATGTAGACGTCGCGCCAGAGCTCGATGATTTGCCCCGCCTGCTCGTACCGGTTGTTCGAGTGCTTCTTGAAAGCGGCTTCGACGGATGCGGGGTCGTTGGTGCGCGCGAGGGTCGGCAACACCGAGACGAGCGCCGCGTGCGTCATCGCCTTGCAATCGCCGTGGTTGAGGCTGCCCGCGCGGACGGCGCGAAAGACGGCGTACTCGGCGAGGAACCGGGCCTGCTGCATCAGGAACAGCTGCAGCGTTCCGAGCGCGAGGAACACCAGCAACGGCAGCGTCAGGGCTGCCTCGACGGCCGCCTGTCCTGCGTCGCTCTGGGTTCGGAAAAGGGGCATCAGGCCGGGGTGTTGTCGGCAGACAGCTCGAGGTAGGTGCTTGTCTCATCCTTAGTGTGGAGACTGTTCGGTCACCCTTTGAGCCCATGTAGGCAAGCTGTGGCAAATCGCCCCGGAAGGGTTAGGAACTTCAACGAGTTCAAGCACTTCTCGGCCAGTAAGAAAATCGGGAGACACACTCCTCGGGTTCTGAACTTTCTTCAGCTGCCCGTCAGGCAGGCCCCGGAAAACGAAGGGCGAACCGTTCGCAGAGCACGGGCATGTCTTCGGAGCAGGTGCGACCAAGCACCTCGCAGCGCCGGGTGAAGTAGTCCCAGTGAAGGGTGCGCCACTGGGCGTACGTGCCTTCGCCTTCCGCCAGCGCGAACGCCTCGTCGATGCTTCCGAAGGGCAGGGTGCGCAGCTCGATGGTCTGGATGATGGCGTGTGGAGTGCCTGCGAAGTCGGTGAGCACGCTGTAGCCGCCGTCGATGGGCATCGGGTTGTTGGGCGTCTCCATTTCCCACAGCAGGCCGCAGGTCGCGGTCTTCTTGCCCGCGAGCACCAGGTCGAGCAGGTGCCGCGCGACGGGCTCGGTGTCGGCGAAATGCCAGACGTCGTAGGTGTCGTGCGCTTCGGTGTACGTGCGCAAGAACGCGGCGACGGCTTGCGAGGGCATGATCAGTTGGCGGTGATGGTGAGGTCTGCCGGCATCGTGGTCTGACCTCCGTAGTCGAAAGCGCTGACCGCGGGCAGCGTCAGCGGCGGGAACACCCCGAACACCACGTAGAGGTAGCCGCCTCCGAAGTAGTACTGGCTGCCCTGAGACGAGAGCGCATTGGCGAGGCCAGCGGCAGCTGTCACCGTCTGAGACTGCTGCGGGAAGAACGGGTTCGTATTCACAATGTTGAAAGTGGTGCCTGCGGGATACGCGATCGCGATCGCCGAGCCGGGTCCAGGCATCCCGCGCACGTAGCGCAGCTTCACCGTCTTGATCTTGTTCACCGCGCTCTGCCCCGGAACCTCGAGGCGGTAGAGGCCCTTCTGCGAGAGGGCCACCGGGCGCGTTTCTCCGGCCGAAGCAGCCGGCAGCGTCCACGTTCCCTGGGCCACCGTGTCCGACGCGTTGATAACTCGCACGAAAGTGACCGGGCCGAACGGCATCGGGTTCATGGTCAACGACGTCTCGAGATTGACGATCGCGTTGTAGTTGGCCTCGCAGAATGTCTGATTTGGAATTCCCGCCGTCGCGCAGCTGCCGGCGGTGAAGAACGGATTGCTGGCGACCCAGGAGCCGGGCACGCCTTTGAGGCTGCCGCTCGGATCCCAAAAAGGACCATCGCCAACGAAGGGCGCAGCGGGGCTCGACGGCTTAAAACCCCAAGACGAATCGATCAACGCGTTGCCTGTGTAGCGCGCGAGCGTGTGGACGACCGGCGAGTAGTTGCCGCCCGCGAACGAGAGGACACCGCCCCGCTGAGCGGCTGGCATCACCGGGAAACGGATGAAGGTGTTGTTCGCCACGTAGTACGCACCGCTGGCGTGGGCCATGGCTTCGGGGGTCCCGGTTGCCGGCATCGCGGTGACGGAGTTCGCCGTCGTCCCAACGAGCGTATTGCCGGTGAACGCCACTGACTGGCCGCTGGGTGATTGGAGGACTCCGATGGGGTGGTTGTCAGCGATCACGCTCGTATTCACGGTGAGACCGACGGCTCCGAGGCTGGCGCCGCCTTTTCCGTTCTTGAAGGACGTAAACGAGGCCGTCGCGGGCAAGAGCGTGGCGTACGAATTGGATACGCTGAGTCCTGTGTCTGCCTGAGGCCAGTAACCATCGGTGGGGAACGCCGGCGTCGTTCCATCGGCGGCGGTCGAGCCGAATCCAAGGTTGAAGCCGAGGTTGCCGTTGGAGTGGGCGACGTTGCCGGTGAAGGTTCCCAGCGGGAGGCGACGGGGCGACGTCGTGCTGCCGGTCGAAACGCCCCAGGCATTGTTCGAGAAGGCCAGCCAGAATCCGTTGCCCGGTGCGTCGGCGCCGACGTTGTCTTTAAGGATGTTGCGTGGGCCGGCGATGAAGAAGGCGGAGGCGCCGCCGCCGTTTGCTCCAGCGAGCTCGTGCTTCTGAACGATGTCCCCGGTGGCGCCATATGAGGTTCCCGCCTTGATGTTGAGGACGAGGTTGCGCTCGATGCGATTGTTCTGCTCAAGGCCGTCGGTGATCGCGATGCCGTGGCCGAGAATGTTGAAGCAGACGTTGTCTTCGATGACGACGTTGTCGGCGGTGCTCATGACCAGACAACGGTTGGCGCTGTCGACGATGGTCGAGCGCTTGACGCTGACGTCGCCGGCTGTCTGCGAGGGGCCAACGCCGAAAGGATAGAGCGAGACGGATGCTTTTCTTCCGACGCGGCGAAGCTGGACGCCGTCGAGGGCGACGCGCTGATTCTGGCGCACGTAGATGGAGGCACCGACGCCCTGCTGCCAGAGATTGTCGTTCGGGGCCTCGATGATGATGTTGCGGGTGAGGTTCGCGACTTCGGCGCGTTCGTCGATCGGCAGGCCCGCGTCGTACTGCTGGATCGTGCCCCACCGCGGAGCTGCCAACGGTTGGGCGAGCGGCAGCGTGGCGCCCGTCGTGTCCGCGGCGAGGGTGATGAGCTGGGTGGCCGCGACGGGTGCGTTCGCGGCGTAGAAGCGATTCGGGTCGCCCACGGGCCAGGCGTAGAAGTCAGACGGAGCGATCGCGAGTTGGTCTCCCGCGCGCCAACCCGCGGTGCGGTCGAGCTGGAGAGTGGAGGTGCCGGCGTCTGCGTTCGCTCCGAGGCGCGCCCAGGTGACGGCCGGCGGCGCGCCGTAGAGCTCGAGGGTTCCGTTGTTCGTCACGGTGATGCCGCGGACGAAAAAGGTAGGAAGGCCGCCGCCTGGATTCACCGTGCCGTTCAGCGTGATCACTGCCTGGTTGGTGAAGCCGGCGTCAGGGCTGCCCACCCGCAAGGCTCCGCCGCTGAGGAGGATGCTCTTTGCGGTGAGGTGACGATCAGCCTGAGGGAGGAACTTCAGGTCGCCCTGAATCGTGAGGACGCCGAGGTCGACGTCTTGATCAAGAGTCAGCTCGGTGCCGAGAGGAATCGTGACGTCCGTGCCCGACTGCATCGGCCGGCTCGGCCACTGCGACCACAACAGCCCCGCGTCAATGCCGCTTCCGCCGCCAGTTCCAGAGCCCCCGCCGACTCCGCTGCCACCGCCGACTCCGCTGCCTCCTCCGACTCCGCTGCCTCCTCCGACTCCGCTGCCTCCTCCGACTCCGCTGCCTCCTCCGACTCCGCAGCCTCCTCCGACTCCGCTGCCTCCTCCGACTCCGCCGCTGCCGCCTCCGACTCCGCCGCTGCCGCCTCCGACTCCGACTC
>JBBRAX010000045.1:0-62113 GCA_038206395.1 Myxococcales bacterium
GTAGCCCTTGAAGAACGGCGTGTGGCGGCCGCCTTCTTCCTTCGTGAGCACGTAAATCTGGCCCTTGAACTTCGTGTGCGGCGTCACGCTGCCCGGCTTCGCCATCACCTGGCCGCGCTCGATGTCTTCCCGCTTCAGGCCACGCACCAGCGCGCCGATGTTGTCGCCCGCGCGCCCTTCGTCCAGCAGCTTGCGGAACATCTCGACGCCGGTGACCACCGTCTTCGCCGTCGGGCGAATGCCGATGATCTCGACTTCCTCACCGACCTTGATGATTCCGCGCTCGACGCGGCCCGTCGCGACCGTGCCACGGCCTTCGATCGAGAACACGTCCTCCACCGGCATCAAGAAGGGCTTCTCGGTCATCCGAATCGGGGTCGGGATGTACGAGTCGACCGCCTCCATCAGCTTCAGAATCGAGCCTTCGCCGATGTCAGAGGTGTCGCCTTCGAGCGCCTTCAGCGCGCTGCCCGGGATGATCGGGGTCTTGTCGCCCGGGAAGTCGTACTTCTTCAGCAGGTCGCGCACTTCCATTTCGACGAGCTCGCGCAGCTCGGGGTCATCGAGCATGTCGACCTTGTTCAGGAAGACGACGATGTACGGAACGCCGACCTGGCGCGCGAGCAGGATGTGCTCACGGGTCTGCGGCATCGGGCCGTCGGCCGCCGAGACGACCAGAATCGCGCCGTCCATCTGCGCGGCGCCGGTGATCATGTTCTTCACGTAGTCCGCGTGTCCCGGACAGTCGACGTGGGCGTAGTGGCGATTCTTCGTCTGGTACTCGACGTGCGCAGTCGAAATCGTGATGCCGCGGGCGCGTTCTTCAGGCGCCTTGTCGATCTGGTCGTACGCGAGAAAGGTCGCTCCGCCCGACTTCGCGAGCACCTTGGTGATCGCCGCGGTGAGCGTCGTCTTGCCGTGGTCGACGTGGCCGATGGTGCCGATGTTGACGTGCGGCTTGCTGCGGTCGAATTTCTCTTTGCTCATTTTTTTATCGTCCGTTCAATTTTTGGTGAGTGGTGTTTCAAATGGAGCCCTGATCCGGGATTGAACCGGAGACCTCATCCTTACCAAGGATGCGCTCTGCCATCTGAGCTATCAGGGCACGTCGTTTCCGCTTCCCTACTTCACTTCAGCCTTCGACTTCGACTGCTTCTTCGTGCTGCTGCGACTGGAGCGGGAAATGGGATTCGAACCCACGACATTCAGCTTGGAAGGCTGACGCTCTACCAACTGAGCTATTCCCGCGTCTGTGTGGAGGGAGAAGGATTCGAACCTTCGAAGGCGTGAACCGGCAGATTTACAGTCTGCTCCCTTTGGCCACTTGGGTATCCCTCCAGATGTGTTTCCCGGTCGTCTGTCTTCTTCACTCCTCGAATCTTCGTAAAACTGGCCGGCGGCGGGATTTGAACCCGCGACCTACTGATTACAAATCAGGTGCTCTACCAACTGAGCTACACCGGCAAGGCTTCGGATCCGCACGCGAAACCTTAAAAGGCGGCGCTTGATATCTGCACCCCTTCTGACCGTCAAGCGATCACAGACGGAACCGCGCGCTGACGGCTGACTTCGTACAAAAGAACCCCCGCTGACACCGAGGCGTTGAGGCTCGCGACCTTGCCGGCCATCGGAATCAGGACCTTGAAGTCGCACTTGCTCAAGACGCCGTCGCGCACGCCCGGACCTTCGGCGCCGACGACGATGGCGAGCGGCCCAGCGAGCTTGGCCTGCCACGCCGGCTGATCGCCTTCGGGGTCGGCGGCCACCGTCCAGCAGCCGGCTTCTTTGAGCTGCTCGAGGGCGCGGCCGATGTTGGTGACCCGGGCGACGGGGCAGTACTCGATCGCGCCGGCCGAGGACTTGGCGACCATGCCGGTGACCCCCGCGGCGCGGTCTTTGGCGACGACGACGCCGTGGGCGCCGAAGGAGTGGGCCGAGCGGATGATCGCCCCGAGGTTGTGGGGATCCTGAATGCCGTCGAGGACGACGATCAGCGCGGGGCGGCCCGACTCTTCGGCGAGCTCCAGCAGATCTTCGAGCTCCTTGTACTGGTACTCGCGGACTTCAGCGACGACGCCCTGGTGCACGCCTCCGCCGATCATCGAGGTGAGGCGATCGCGCTCGAGGTTGTCGACCTTGAGGTTGGCGTCGCGCGAGCGGGAAAGGATCTCGGCCGCGGCGGAAGAGCTGAGCAAGCCGTCGACGATGTAGATGCGTTCGACCTGCTCGGGGTGGGCGCGCAGGGCCTCGAGCACGGGGTTGATGCCCCAGACCCAGCGGCCGTCGTTGGCCGGGGTGACTCCGGGGGCCGTGGCGCCGGGGACGCGCGGAGACTGCGGCGCGTCGGGGCGGCCACCGTACTTCTTGACCCGTTCTTCACCGGGGGCCTGATCGGACGACTTGCGCGAGAAGGCCGGGCGATCGCCACCACTGCCGGCGCGCTCGAAGGACTTCTTCGGGCCACCGCGATCAAACGACTTCTTGAAGCCGCCGCGATCAGACGAGGGCGCGTCGCGGTTGAAAGATTTCTTGAAGCCGCCGCGATCAGACGAGGGAGCGTCGCGCTTGAAGGGCTTCTTGAAGCCGAAGCTCTTGCGCTCGCCACCTTCGGCCGGACGGCCGTACGACTTCTTGAAAGCCCCGGGAGGCCCGCTGCGCTCGCCTTCGGGCTTCTTCTTGAAGCCGAAGCTCTTGCGCGCGCCGCCGGCACCTTCGGCCGGGCGGTCGTAGCTCTTCTTGAAAGCACCAGGAGGCCCGCTGCGCTCATCGCCATACTTCTTGAAGCCGAAGCCTTTGCGTTCGGGCTTGTCGCCCCAGCTCTTCTTGAAAGCGCCGGGAGGGCCGCTGCGCTCAGCCGGAGCCGAACGATCGAAGCTCTTGCGCTGCACGCCCTGCCCTTTCTTGAAGCCGCCCTTCTTGAAACCGCCGCCTCGTCCTGGGGGCGGCATCAGTTCGCTTCGACCGGGAGGTTCAGCGTCTTCTGCTGGCGCGCGCAGACCTTGTCGGTGCACACGAAGAAGGTCAGCTTGGCTTCGACCGACGCCTTGCCTGCGGCGGCGACGACGAAGGGCACTTCGAACCTCGGGTCGACGTATTCCTTGCCGGCCTCTTTCTTCGCGATGCTGTCGGCGAGGGTCAGCTTCGCTTTGTCGAGCTTGGCGTCTTTGCCGGTGAGCTCAATCTTCATCGGGGCCTCGTCAGAGATGTGCGAGCCGGCCTTCGTCTTGAACTCGATGACGAGCTTGCCCTTCTCGCCGGCCTTCACCTTCTGCGAGCTGCCGTCGGTGGTGACGTCGTAGAGGCCCGCGACATCGGGAGCCTGGGCGAAGCAGGCAGTGGCGAGCAGCGCGGTGCAGAAGACGGCGAGAGCTTTCATGGGTAGACGTCCTTTGGCTCAATCGTTCACGGCACGCAAGGGCTGGCGCGCGTGCAGTTGTTCGGCGCGCGCGATGATCGCGGCGGCGAGATCCACTTTGGTGGCGTCTTCCATCTCGGTGATCGCTGGCGAGCTGTTGAGCTCGAACACCTTCGGGCCGCCTTTGCCATCGAGCATGTCGACCGCGCAGATCTCGAGCTCGCAGAGGCGCGCCGAGGTCTCGGCCGCAGCTCGCAGCGACGCGGTGAGCTCCATTTTCTCGAGGCGCGCGCCTTTGGTCAGCGACCGGCGCAGGCGGCCAACGCGCGGGTGGCGGCGAACAGCGCACAGCGCCTGGCCTCCGACGACGAAGACGCGAACGTCGGCGGCGCGCGTCTTCACGTACTGCTGAACGACGAGGTTGTGGCCGAGGCCGAGCACCGCTTCGAGCGCGGCTTCCAGCGACTGCAGCGTCTCGCAGACCATGATGCCCTTTCTTTCTTGCCCCTGGAGCAGCTTGACCAACACCGGCACCCCGCCGACGAGGTCGACCATCTCTTTCAAGTCGGCAGCCTCGCGCGCCATCACGGTGGCAGGGATGTCGACGCCGGCGGCAGAAAGCAGCTGCAGGCAGCGCATCGGGTTGCGCGACTGGCCGATGGCGCGGGCGCTGTTCATCAGCTGGCAGCCACGCATCTGGAACTGTTCGACGACCGCGAGGCCGTAGCTGGAGATGCTGCCGGCAATGCGGGGGATGACGACGTCGGGCGGCACGAGGCGTTTGCGCTTGTAGAAAATGGCAGCGGTGCGACCGCCCAGGTGCAGCTCCACCTTGGTCGGGTTGAGGATCCGCACTTTGTGGCCTTTGTCGCGCGCAGCCTCGGCCATGCGCCCGGTCGAGGGAATCGTGGCGCTGCGAGAGAGGATCGTGAGTCGCATGGGCAAGTGGCGCGGAGGCTAGAACTTTCCCCTGAAATGGGAGGGGGTGTTTTGAGGCTTTACGCTCCGACGAGGGGCGAGGAGCCAACCATTCAAAACATCTTGTGAGACAGGTAGGACCTTTCTCCACGTCACGCGACATTCCGGGTGGCCAAAGGTCACGCAAGCACATGAATTTGCACTGAAAATCTTCGCCGGGGGTCTTGCGGGCACGTCGGGGTTTGTGGATCATTGCGTACATGATTCGACAAATGTTTCTCACCGCCTCGGTGTTCGCGATCGGCTGCGGTGGTGGCGTGACCACGATCGGCACGGGGATGACAGGCGGCGGATCAGGGAGTGCGGCGGGTGGTGGAGCGGGCAGCGCGACGGGCGGCGGAGCTGGAAGCTCGGTGGGCGGCGGCGCGGGTGGCGGGGCGAACAGCAACTGCAAAGACCTGGATGGCGACTCGTTCACCAGCTGCGCTGAGTGCGACGACACAGACCCGGCGATTCACCCGGGCGCGGTCGAAGTGCTGAACAACAAGGACGACGACTGCGACGGCAAGGTCGACAACAAGATCGACGGCCGCGACAGCGACAACGACGGCACGCCCTACCAGCTCGACGGCGGCGGCGACTGCAACGACGCGGAGCCCCTGGTTGGCCCGTCAGCGATCGAAGATCCGATGAACCAGGTCGACGACAACTGCGACGGCACGGTCGACGAAGCGGCGACGCCCTGTGACGACGCGGCAACCACAGTGATGCCGGACTCGTACGCAAAGGCGATCGGCATCTGCAACACGCCGAAGAACACGATTCTCACCGCCTCGAGCTTCCCGTTCGGGCTGCCGGCGTCGCGCGCGATTCGCACCAAGTTCGGCGACGGCTTCCCCCCGCGCGTGGGCTCGCGGATGATCATGCTCTCGACGGGCAAGGCGGTGGATCTGTACGAGGACGCGACCTACCACCCGCAAGACGGCTTCTCTTTCGGCACGTCGAACACCCACCCGCTGTATGCGCCGCCGCGGTGTGCCGCTCCGTCGTCGGTGCCGGACGCGAAGGACATGAGCGAGCTGTCGCTGAAGCTCAAGGTTCCGCAGAACGCGAAGAGCCTGAGCTTCAATTTCAGCTTCTTCTCGGCCGAGTACCCTGAGTGGGTCTGCACCTCGTACAACGATCGCTTCCTCGCGATCCTCGAGTCGAGCGCGCTCGATCCGACGAAGCTTCCGGCGACGCAGTGCAAGACGGGCACGGCAGTGCCGACCTGCAACATCAGCTTCGACGACAAGAACCAGCCCGTCTCGATCAACAACGGCTTCTTTGACGTGTGCGTCAGCGCGACGGGCGGCTCGGGCGCCAGCGCTTTCATCAACACCTGCACCAAGCCGACGTCGCTGCTGAACAAGACGGGCTACGAGGAGCTGCGCACCAGCCAGTCGGGCAGCCAGTTCCCCGGCCAGTCGAAGATGGCGGGCGGTGCGACGGGCTGGCTCACCACGAAGGCGCCGGTCAAGCCGGGCGAGACGATCACCCTGCGGTTCCTCGTGCTGGACGAGGGCGACGGCAACCTCGACTCGTCAGTGTTGATCGACAACTTCAAGTGGGAAACCACCTCGGTCGCGGCGCCCGTCACCGTCGACCCGGGAATCAACTAAACGCTGTCGTCGAAGAATGGTTACGCTCGGGGTCCTCTATGAAGAACAAGCTCGTTTTGGCGTTCCTGGTTGGTGGTGCTGCGGGCGTGGCCGCCGGTTGTCAGACGTATGACTTCGAGCCGGTGGAGCCCCTGGCCATCGCGCAGACGACCCAGGCGAAGACCGTCGCCGGCCGGCAGCTGAAACCGAACCTGATGTTCCTGATCGACAAGTCGGGCTCGATGAACTTCGCCGCCGACGACAGCGCGCCGACCTGCACGACGAAGTGCAACCAGTCGGTGAACGGGATGGCGCCGGTGCTTTGCGCTGCGACGTGTCCGACCCGAATTCAGGCGCTGAAGACGGCGATGGGCAATTTTCTCACGGCCAACAGCACGCTGGCCTGGATGGGGATGGCGATCTTCCCGACCGGCGTGGAAGTGAACAACGCGGTCGATGCCTGCGGGGCCACCTCGTCGGCCGACATCAAGGTTCGCCTCGAGACGAAGCCCGACGACCTGCCGGCGGATTTGTCGGCCTCGTCGGCGCTGGTAAATTCTGAAATTCAGAAGCTCTCTGCTTTTGGAGGAACGCCGACGGGCGGCTCGCTGGCCTTCATCGGCACGTACCCGGACCTTCTCGATCCGGACCCGAAGATTCCGCGTGACGACTTCGTACTTCTCCTTACCGATGGGTTGCCCAACTGCAACATCGCCAACATGAACAATTGCAACAACGCTGCGGCTTGCCGTTGCACGCTTGGCGCGATCACTTCCTGCATGTCGACACAGAAATTCTGCACCCAGGGTTGCCTCGACAAGGACAACTCGGAAGCGCAGGTCACCGGGCTGCGCGGAAAGAACATCAAGACGATCGTGATCGGGTTCGGCGCTGAGACGGCGGCGGGCGATGGTCCGGACACGCTGAACGCACTCGCCGAGGCCGGTGGTTTCGCGCGTGCCTGCGGCGAGGAGGACGGCGGGTTCAGCAACTCGCGTTGCGGCCCGGGCAACACCTGTGATCCAGTCACCAAGCTGTGCAGCCGGAAGTTCTACCAGGCGACGAACTCGGCTGAGCTCGCCAGCGTGCTCGCGGACATCAGCAAGGCGATCGATCCGTTGAGCATCTGCAACTACAAGCTCGATGACATCCCCGGGGATCCGAGCTTGCTGTCGGTGGTCATCGACGGCGTGAACTCGCCGGGCAACACCGCCGACACCTGGACGTACTCCGGGGGTCGGGTGACCTTCGTCGGCGCGCTCTGCGCGAAGGTGACGGCCGCGACGCCGATCGCCCCGGTGCGCGTCGAGTTCCGCATCGTCAACTCGCTCTAGAAGGTCAGCGCGCGGGCGCCGTCGGTCAGCCGCCAGATCGACGCGAGCCCCATCACCTCGTCGATTCGTTTCCCCAGGTCGTCGGCGTCGAGGCCGCAGAGCTTCAGCATCGTGTCGCAGGCGATGAAGCGGGCTCCCATCTCGCGCGCCTCGGAGAACATGCGTGCGGGGGTGGGCGCGCCGAGACCTTCGGCGCGGGCAGACTCGACGCGTTCCCGGTCGCTCAAGGGTTTGCCGAAGTGATCGCGGGCCAGCGCGCGCAGGGCATCGAACGCAAAGACGAAGAAGACGTCGTCGCCCATTGCGGCGGCGGTGATCCCCAGCGACCCCGCCATCCACGCGGACTCGAAGCTTCCCGACTGCACGAAGAACACGACGCGGCCGGCCATGGGCGCTGCCTATCATGTAGACTGCAGCCCCTTTACGCCAGCCGGCCGGAAGTCCCTTTAGGAGCGCACCTTCCATGAAGAAAGTGACCCGCGGGGTGGCTGCGGCCGCCCTCCTTCTTCTTCCCACTGCTGTGTTCGCAACGGTCGTCGTCGCCGAGTCCATCGAAGAGATGGCGCGCGCGTCGACTGTCGTCGTGCGCGGCCGGGTGCTGCAGGTGCAGCCGCAGTTCGACGAATCGAAGGGCATGATCGTCACCTACGCCGACGTGCAGGTGGTCGAAGTGCTGAAGGGCCGGCCCATCGCCTCGGTGTTGGTGAAGCAGCCGGGCGGTGAGCTCAACGGCCGCGGCACCCACGTCGCTGGCGCCGGGCAGTTCGTGAAGGGCCAGGACACGGTGCTGTTTCTCGAGGCCGCTCCGGACGAGTCGAACGTCTTCATTCTTCGCGCGCTGTCGGCCGGCAAGGTGGACTTCGAGACGTCGAAGCTCGGTGAGCTGCGCGCGATTCGCCACCTCGATGGGCTCGCGTTCTACGAGAAGCGCGGCGAGCAGGATCCGCTGCGCATGGTGACGCCAGAAGAGACCTTCGGCAGCCCTGACGCTTTCCTCGCCCGCATCCGGGCCGCGCTCAAGGGAGGTGGCAAGTGAAGCTGCCCCGCGCGCTCGTGCTGCTGACCCTGGCCGCCACTGCGGCCCACGCGAACCCCAGCGGCCACAGGTGGTTCACCCTTCCCGTCTCGTACCGAATCGCCGCGTCCGTCGACAACAACGGCACCACCACCATCAACGGCGGCACTGCGTACGCGTCGGTCGTCACCCAGACCCAGAATGCCTTCAAGGCGTGGACGAAGACGAATGTCACCACCTGCCCCGGCCCGACGACGTGGGACGTGACGTACTCGGGGCCTTTCGCGTCGCCTTCGGGCTCGTCGATGGTCAGCGGCAACGACAACTTCAACAGCGTGGCGTGGCTCTCGGGCGCCTCGTTCGCGTGGGGCACCTCGACGCTGGGCATCACGTTCACCCAGTACTTCCCGACCACGGGGCAGATCGACGAAGCCGACATGGCGATGAACAACAACAGCACCTGGGGAACCCCGGGCTGCCCGATTCCCTTCAGCGCGTTCGACTATGAGAGCGTGATTCTTCACGAGGCAGGCCACTTCCTCGGGCTCGACCATTCGCCGGGTTCGAACTCGGTGATGTACGCGTCGGTCGCGAACGGCCAGTGCAAGCGCGTGCTCCAGGCGACGGACATCACCGACGTTTGCACGGTGTACCCGGGCGCGACGGGCTCGCAGGGCAGCCCATGTTCGACCACGGCGAACTGCTCGGGCGGCCGGGTGTGCCGCGCGCCTTCGGGGACGACGACGGGCATCTGCACCGTGAATTGCCCGGCGACGTGCGCGACGGGGTTCACGTGTCAGAACGCGCAGGGCACTCCGGCGCAGGCGTGCTTCCCGCAGGTGGGACCGCCGGACCTCTGTAAGTTCTGCACCAGCGGCTCTGACTGCAGCACTGGCGTCTGCGCCACCGACGGCGCGGGTCACTTCTTCTGTTCGGCCACCTGCGCCAACGCGGCGTCGTGCGGCGCCGCCTACTCGTGCGTGTCGACCTCGAACGGCGGGCTCTGCGCGCCGACGACCAACTGCACCAACCAGTGTACGGGCTCGGGCCAGTCGACCTGTCCGGTGGGCTTCGCGTGCGTGGGTGGCCTGTGCGACCCGACCGGCAACCCGGGCGATCGCTGCGAGACGGCAGGCCTCTGCAAGGCGTGCGGCATCTGCATCGGCACCACGCAGCAGGCGTACTGCCGCAGCTGCTGCGGCGGCACCGGCGGTGGCGGCACGTGCACCTCATGCGCGAACGGCGCGTGCAGCACCGGCAACGTCTGCGCGCAGGTGACGGGCACTGCGGACAGCGTCTGCATCGCGCAGACAGGGGCGGCACTCTGCGCCGCGTGCAACGCGACCACGCCCTGCCTCAACGGCGCGCAGTGTCTCGCGGGCGCGTGCCACACGACGTGCAACCCTCAGGCGCCGGGAACGTGCACCGCGTGTCTCGACCAGGGCGGCACCAACGGCGTCTGCGCGTGCCCCGCTGAAGTCGCGACCACGGGCCAGCCGTGCGGCGTGCAGGCGAACGGCAGCTTCTTCGCGTGCCAGACCGGCAACGTGTGCGTGACGGGCACGTGCAAGAAGCCGTGCACGCTGGGCAACAACGCGACCTGCGCGCAGGGCGAGGAGTGCCAGAACCAGGGCAACCCCGCGAAGGCGGTGTGCGTGCCGGCGTTGGCGGGCCAGCGGTGCTCGGCGTGCTCAGCGATGGCGCCTCAGTGCGCGTCGGGCCTCACCTGCTCGGGCGGGCGTTGCTACGAGCCGTGCAACACGAACTCGGCGGGCCAGTGTGGTGGCGCGACGAATGAGTGCGTGCAGCAGCTGGGCGATGGCACGGGCGTCTGCGCGTGCAGCGATCAAAAGGTCAGCATCGATCAAGCGTGCGGAGCGAATCCGATCAAGTCGTGCCCGGCGAACGCGAGGTGCATCGGCGGCTTCTGCCGCGCCGAATGCAACGTCAACATGATGACGACGACCTGCGCGATTGGCCTCGAGTGCAAGGCCTACGCGGCCGCGGGCGGTCTTCCCTTCTGCCAGTTGCTGAACTCGGGAGCGGGCGGCGGCTCCGGCGGCTGCACCGCGAACAGCTTCTCTTGCACCTCCGGGCCGCAGTGTTGCTCGGGCATCTGTGGCCCGACGCAGCAGTGCATGCCGGCACCCGGCAGCGGCGGCGGTGGCGGCAGCACGACGGGCACCGGCGGCGGAGGAACCAGCGGCACAGGTGGGTCCGGCGGGGTCGGGGTCGGCGGCGGTTCCGGCGCGGGCGGCTCGGGGGGCTGCATCAGCAACGGCTTCTCATGCAACAGCGGCAGCGGGTGCTGCAGCGGCAACTGCAACGCGGGCTCGTGCTCGGCGACGAGCGGCACGGGCGGCTCCACTGGCACGGGTGGCTCGACCGGAGCGGGCGGCGGTGGCACGACGACGACGCCGGGTGGGCCGGGCTGTGGTTGCAGCGCGGGCTTCGACGGCTTCGCGGTGTGGTCGCTGTTGTCGATTGCGGCGCTCGGTCTGCGGCGGCGGAAGCGCAGCTGAAGCGTTGGGCAGCAGTGACGGTCGCGTTGTTGGTCTCGACCTCGGCGCGGGCCGAGCCGGACCCCTGGTTCGGTTCGGACAAGGCGCTTCACTTCGGGCTCAGCGCAGGCATCGCCGCGGGCGCCTACGCCACCTCGGCGGTGTTCCTTCAGACGCCGCGCGAGCGGTTGATCTACGGCGCGTCGGTGGCGGTGCTCGCCGGCGTGGGGAAAGAGCTTTGGGACGCGAGCGGAAACGGCACTCCCAGCTTCAAGGATCTGACGTGGGACGCGCTCGGCGCGATCGTCGGGCTCGCGGTGACCTGGGCGATTGATCGGTTGTTCTTCGTGGGACAACTCGAGCCCGTTCAGCACGAGAGTCCGCTCCGTTCAGCACGAGAGTCCGCTCCGTTCATCCCGAGAGTCCGCTCCGTTCATACCGAGAGAAGTCGAGGGGGGTGCCGCTACAGAGAGCGGGGACGGGCGCGTCCGGCGAGTGACCGGGCCCCCCGGGCGGCTCACCCCTCCACTTCTCTCGGGATTAACGGCGGCCGGGCTTCAGACGAACTGAGGGTGTTTCCGAATCGTCTCTTCCATCTCGGGCGTCAGCGCCGCTCCGTGCGGTGCGCGTGCGCTCGAGCGTTCCCATCGCTTGAGCCACCGGTGCTGCAGCGGCTGGCGAAGCATGTCGAGCTTCGTCGCGGCGATGGTCGTCTCACCGCGCATGCCCGTCGAGACGCCCGCGCCGACGAAGTAGCCGGCCAGCAGCAGTGAGACGCGCGTCGGGGTGGCCGAGCTGTAGGTGACGAGCTGCATGCCGTCGGGGTGCGCCACGGCGCGGACCCGCTCGAGCCACTTCACCGTCCACAGCGACGGGTTCTGATCGGGCGAGAACGGATCCTGAAAGACGAGCTCGAAGTCTTTACCGGCTTCGTCGAGCTTGTGCATCGCGTCGCCGGTGAGCAGCCGCCACTTGAGGCCTTCGCCTTCCCATTCGCCCTTCTCGATCAACGTGCGGGCGGCGTCGGCGAACGGCACCAGGAAGTCGAAGCCTTCGGGATCTTCGAGCGCGAGCCGCAGCGGCGCGAGGTCGTGCTCGAGGCTCACCACTTCGATGCCGCGGCGGCGGCCAGCGCCGACTTCGCGCGCGCACGTCAGCGCAGCGACGGCGTTGGACGCGGCACCCAGGCCGATGTCGAGCACGCGCAGGGCCTTCTCGCCCGGGCGGCGGTTGCCCTTGAGCGAGATCAGCTCCTGCAGCCCCGTCTGCTTCACGTAGAGGTGGTTCGCTTCTTCCCAGGGGCCGACGCCGGGGTGCATCACCTCACCGTGGCCGAGGTGGCGAACCGCGCGGGCGCCGCTCTTCAGGGTGATGAGTTCGAAGTCGCCGTCGCGGCGGCCTTCGATCGGCTTCGTCTTGGTCTTCGGCGAGAGCAGCCCTTTGAGCACGCGGTATTCCTCTTCGAAGACGCCACCGATGATCGCGGTGCGCATCCGGCCCATCAGGGCCTGATAAAAATGAAGGTTGTGGATGCCCATCATCCGCGCCGCGATGGCGTGGTTGCCATGCGAGAGGTGGTGAATGTAGCCGCGCGAGTGGGTGCGGCAGACGGGGCACTGGCAGGTCGCTTCCAGCGGCTCGTCGGAAAGGCGGAACTCCGAGCGCGGCAGGCGCAGCATCCCCGAGTACGTGTACGCGTAGCCCTGCTGCGCCATCTTCGTCGGGAGGATGCAGTCGAACATGTCGACGCCGCTGTGCACCGACTCGACGAGATCGATCGGGGTGCCAACGCCCATCAGGTAGCGCGGCTTGTCCTGCGGCAGCAGCTTCGCGGTGTGGGCGGTGATCGAATAGAGCAGCTCGCGCGACTCGCCGACCGCGAGGCCGCCGATCGCGAAGCCGTCGAAGGGGTGCTGGCGAAGGAACTCGGCGCTGGCGGTGCGCAGCGGCGGGTAGATGCCGCCCTGCACGATCGCGAACAGCGCCTGGCCGGTGGCCTTCGCGTCGCGCGCCGCCAGACTTCGCAGCGCCCAGCGGTGCGTCTGTTCCATCGCGGTGCGGGTGGGCTCTTCGTCTGCCGTCGACGGGTGGCAGACGTCGAGCACCATCATGATGTCGGAGCCGATCGACTGCTGGGTGGCGATCGAGCTCTCGGGCGAGAGCATGTGCTGGTGGTTGTCGAAGGGGCTCTTGAAGTGGGCGCCTTCCTCGGTGAGGTTGCGCTCGTCGGGCAGAGAGAAGATTTGAAAGCCGCCCGAGTCGGTGAGGAACCCTCCGTTCCACTTGGTGAAGCCGTGAATGCCGCCAAAGTGATCGAACACCTCGACGCCGGGCCGCAACTTGAGGTGCCAGGTGTTGGCGAGACAGATGCCGGCGCCGCTGGCCTTCACTTCCTCGAACGAGAGGTGGCGGACGTTGGCGTGGGTGGCCACCGGCATGAAAGTGGGGGTGGGCACGGCGCCGCGGCGGGTGTGAAGGGTGCCCGCACGCGCGCCCGAGGCGCTGGTGGCGTGCAGATCGAATCGAAGAGGAGAGGTCACCGGCCCTGCTTACCCCTGTGCGCTTGCTAAAAGACCCCTGAAATCGACGGTGGGCACGGCTCAGGGTCAAATGGGGCGGCAATGGCGAAAAGCGAAGACGAGAAGGGCTCCCGCGCCGCGGTGACGTCGAAGCGCGCCGGCGTGGGCGGCTACGACGTCGGGCTCCATGCGCAGGACGAGCTTGGCACCTTCGACGTGGGCCTCGCGGTCGAAGGCGTACCCGGCGCCGGTGAATCGCTGGGGTTCTTCATCCACGCCCCACGCGTCGGGTTGCTGAAGGTCGCCTTCGCGGTGACGCCGGAAGGGGTGACCCGGCTGGCTGCGCTCGAACGGAAGGACGAAGACGGCTTTCCGCTGCCGACCGCGGGGATGATCGCGATCGACGAGGGCAAGACGCTGCGGCTCGAGGCGCAGGTAAAGCGCTACGAGGTGTCGGTGGCGCTGCTCGAGTCAGAGCGCGACGAGGCGGCGACGGCGCGGGACGAGGCGCGCGATCGCGCGGCGGTGCTCGGCGACGAGAAGAAAGAGCTGAAGCAGAAGTACCAGGACGATCTCGAGGCCCATGACGCGCGGGCGGCGCAGATCGAAGAGGCGCTGGCGATCGCGCGCAGCGAGCTGACGAACGAGAAGGAACAGAAGGCGTCGGCGCTGGCCGAGCGCGAGCGGGCGCGAAACGAGGTCTCGGAAGTCCGCAAAGAGCTCGCGGCCCAGCATGAAGAGGCGGAAGCCACCGCCGAGGCGCTGCGCGACGAGCTGACGGAGGTGAAGTCGAAGCTCGAGGGCGACGTCGGGGCCGCGCGCACCGAAGCGTCCGAGCTGCAGGCGAAGCTCGAGGCGGCGGGCGCGGCGCGCGGTGAGATCTCCAACCTGCAGGCGCGGTTGAATTCGGAAGCCGAGGCAGCGGCGGACTTGAAGGCGAAGCTCGAGTCAGAGTCCGGCACCGCGGCCGAGCTCAAGGCGCAGCTGTACTCCGAGGCGGTCACGGCGGCTGACCTGAAGGCGCAGCTCGATGCGGAGCTCGAGTCGTCTTCGGAGCTGCGGTTGCAGGCCGTCGCCGCGGACGAAGCGGCGGCGCGGCTCAGTGCCGAGCTGGCTAAGGCGAAGGCGAACCTCGCGGCGGTGGAAGAGACGGCCCGCGCGGACGCCGAGTCGCTGCGCAACCGGCTCGCCGAGGTCGAGACGGGCACGCGGTCGCACCAGTCGCGCGCGGAGCTCGAGGTCGCCGAGCTGCAGGCGAAGGTCGCGGCCGCCCAGGCCGAGCTCGAAGAAGCGCAGTCGTCGGTACGCGCCGAGCAGGCGGCGGCGGAGGCAGCACGGGCGGAAGTCGCGACGGCGCAGGCGGCGGCAGAGGCCGCACGGGCGGAATCGGCCGAAGCGCAAGCAGCGTCAGAGACTGCCCAGGCCGAGCTGGCCCGGGCGCAGACAGAGCTCGCCGAGGCGCGCGCTGCGGCGGACGCCGGGCGATCGTCGTCGGAGTCGGCGCAGGGCGAAGTCGGGCAGGCGCGCGCAGAACTCGCCGAGGCACAGGTGGCCGCGGACGCAGCGCGCGCGTTGTCAGAAACAGCGCAAGGAGAATCGGCGCAGGCGCGGGCGGATCTTTCCGAAGCGCAGGCGGCCGCCGATGCGGCGCGGGCCGAGCTCGCCGAGGCGCAGGCGGCGGCGGACGAGGCGCGGGCGTTGTCGGAAGTGGCGCAAGAGGAAGCGGCACAGGCGCGGGCCGAGCTCACCGCGGCGCACTCCTCGGCGCAGGGCGGCGTGTCCGAAGCGCAGTCGGCCGCGGACGCCGCACGTGCCGAGCTGGCGCAGGCGCGATCGGAAGCGGTCGAGCTGCGTGCGCAGCTGGTGACGGCGGAAGAGGTGGCGCGCGAAGAAGTGGGCGCCCTGAACACCGAGCTGCAGGCCAGGGTGGCAGGCGAAGCGGAGGCGCAGGCGCGAATCATGGCCCTCGAGCAGGCGCTGACACGGGCGAGCGCGCTGAAGGACGAGCTGGCGGCCGTGAAGGCGCGTGCGGCAGCCGCGAAGGAAGCGGCCGAGAACGAACAGGCGCTGCTTCAGGCGAAGGTCGAAGCGGCGGAAGAGACGGCGCGCGCGCAGGCCACAGACGAGCAGGTCGGCCTGCTGCAGGCGCGGCTCGACACCGTGCTCGCCCAGGCGGAAGAGCGCGAAGGCCGGATGCAGTCGATGGCGAGCGAGCTCGAAGACGCACAGCAGTTGGCGCGCGATCGCGACGAAGCGCGGGCGGTTGCCCGGAAGCTGGTCTCGGAACGCGACGAGGCGCGTACGGTCGCCCGCAACCTTCACCAGCGCATGGGCTCGGGCAGCCACGAGGCCGAGTCGGCGCTGCGGGCCGAAAGGCAGATCGCCTCTCAGCTGGTCACCGACAAACAGCGGCTGCAGATGCAGATCGACTCACTCACGCGCCAGCTGGACACCGAGCGCGGCGCCCGGTCGAAGCTCGCCGCCGAACGCGACTTTGGGCGCGTCGAGACCCGCCCGTACGAGCTCGGCGCGCTGCGCGGAACCCAGCCCGAGATGGCCGCCGCCGCGCTGCCGTCTGAGTGGGCGGACGAGAAGACCGACCCCGGCGATCGCACCCTGCCCATGGTCAAGCGCCCCGCGGTGAAGACCGAGCCGATGGGCGCCGTGCCCCAGCCTCCGAAGAAGGGAAAATGAGACTCGCCGTTTCGCTGACGATGCTGCTCGCCGCAAAGCTCGCCTTCGCGCAAGACCAGGCGGACTGGGCTGCCTGGGAAGATGCGTACCAGTTCGACTGCAACGCGCCGTATGGGACCGTCGGCAAGAGCGAGACGAAGGTCGTGGGCGCGTTCAAGTACGAGTTCGCCGGCGGCACGATCAAGGTCCGCCGCGAGCAGGCTCGCAAGGACGCGTCGACCGCGCGCATCGGCGTGATCGCCGGCATCAAGGATCTCGAGCCCGAGACGAAGGACGCGCTGACGAAGGTGCTCGCGCAGTTCGAGGCCGCGGACGTCGAGCTGGTGCTGGTCGGCGGCGACTCGGCCGAAGCGCCCGACGTGCTCGATCAGATCTACGGGTTCCTCGTCGAGGCGACGAAGCGACCCATTCTCACCATCGCGGGAAACACCGAGCGCGGCGGCGCCCACAACTACGCGATCGCCAAGCAGCGAAAGGCCGGGCACCTGCACCTGATCAACATGGGGCTCAGCCGCCGGTACGACGGCGAGGGCGTCGACGTGGTCTCGCTGTCCGGTTACCACGACAAGCGCTACCTGCACGTCTCGGGCGGCTGCCTCTATACCGAGAAGGCGTTGAGCGACGCGGCGGCGGCAGCGCGGGGCAGCGACGACCCGGTGGTGCTGCTGACGCACGGGCCTCCGAAGCAGCTGGGGCCCAGGGCGCTCGACTACGTGCCGCAGGTCGGCAACGTCGGGGACCCCGCGATCAACACGCTGATCAAGGAAGCGAAGATTCCGTTCGGGGTCTTCGGCCACATTCTCGAGGCCGCAGGCCACGCCACGGATCTCGCGGGCAAGGTGCTGCCCATGAAGAAGCCGCAGAAGGCGCTGTACTTGAACCAGGGCTCGGTCAACACGCTGCCGTGGAAGATGAACGACGGCACCACCAGCTACGGGCTCGCGATGCTGCTGACGGTGAAGGGGCCGCAAGCGTCGTACGAGGTGATCCGCCTGCCGAAGCCGCCGCCGTCGAAAGAGCCGTGATTCCGACGCTGACCACCGCCCGGCTGACGCTGCGCGCGTGGCGCGAGTCCGACCGCGTTCCCTTTGCTGCGCTGAATGCCGACCCGGCGGTGATGGAGCACTTCCCTGCCCCGCTGCAGCGCGCCGACAGCGACGTGATGGCTGACCGGATCCTCGGGCACTTCGATCGCCACGGGTATGGGCTGTGGGCGGTCGAGCTGCCCGGCACTCCGTTCGCGGGGTTCATCGGGCTGAACGTGCCGATCTTTGCCGCTGCGTTCATGCCGTGCGTCGAGATTGGGTGGCGGCTGGCGGCCTCAGCCTGGGGCCACGGCTACGCACGGGAAGGCGCGGCGGCGGTGCTGGGCTGGGCTTTCGAGGTGAAGAAGCTCCCCGAGTTAGTCTCTTTCACGGTGCCCGGCAACACCCGGTCACGCCGGGTGATGGAAGCGATCGGAATGAAGCAAGACCTGGCGGGCGACTTCGAGCACCCGCTGGTTCCGCTGGGGCACAAGCTGCGGAAGCACGTGCTCTACCGGGTGGCCTCGCCGGTGAGAGGCTGAACGGGCTCCTCGAGCTTCGGCGGCGCCTGACGCGAACGCACCAGCACCACCGTCGCGGCGATGATCAGCCCCGTCGCGAAGAGCGTGTGGCCGTGAAGCTCTTCCGAGCCCAGGGCCGCGCCGAGCAGCACCGCGATCGCCGGGTTCACGTACGAGTAGCTCATCGCGATCGCCGGGCGCGTGTTCCGCAGCAGGTAGTTGTAGGCCGAGAACGCGATCAGCGAGCCGAAGACGATCAGGTAGACCAGCGACGCCACCGACTTGAAAGACGGGTTGGCCGGGAAGCGTTCGCCGTGAACGAGGGCGACGACGAGCAGCACGGCCCCACCGGTGACCATCTGGGCGGCGGCGGACATCAGGCCCTTCGGCAGCGGCAGGCGGCGCGCGAGCAGTGAGCCCAGCGCCCACGCGATCGGGGCGATCATCAGCACGAGGGTCGACGCGAAATCGGCGCGCAGCTCGGAACCGGCACAGAGGATGACGACGCCAGTCATGCCCAGCACCATCGCGATCCACTCGCTGCGGCTGGTGCGTTCACCGAACAGCGGACCCATGGCCGAGGCCCACAGGGGCATCGTCGCGCAGACGACGGCGGCGATGCCCGACGAGATCTTCTGCTCGGCGATCGCGACGAGGCCGTTGCCCAGCAGGAAGAACAAGGCGCCCACCGGGGCCGAGTAGAGCCACTGCTTCGCCGTCGGCAGCGCATCACCGCGCAGCCGCAGCACCGTCACCAGCACGCCGCCCGCGATGAGGAAGCGCACCCCGCCCATCAGCAGCGGCGGCAGGCCTTCGACCGCGAACCGCATCACCAGGTAGGTCGACCCCCACACCACATAGACGAGGAAGAGGGCTAAGACGGTGCGGCGATCGAGCGGAGCAGTCGGGGCCATGGCGGAACGTGAATCTCACGCCGACGCCGCGCGATTGCCAGCGTACCTGTATGGGTGCGTGACCAGCACAGATTGGCACAGGGGTCGGCGTGACCGGTACAGACCGCTTCCGTGCCTACCAGGGCACTGTACCGGTCGATCTTCTCGTCGACCTGTACACTTCGCGGCCATGGATCTGCTCTACGAAACGCTGGCCGCCGAGCTGAACGCGTCGATCACCCGCGGGGTGCTGCGGCCTGGCGATCGCCTGCCGTCGGTGCGGCTGCTGGCGCGGCAAAGAAGGGTGAGCGTCGCGACGGTGCTGCAGGCGTATCTGCGGCTCGAGAACCAGGGCGTGATCGAGGTCCGCCCGAAGTCGGGCCACTACGTGCGAACCCGCCGGGCGCTCGAGCTGGCCGAGCCCCGCACTTCCCGCCGCGCCGCGAGCCCCGCGAAGGTCCAGGTGTCCACCGGCGTCGCCGCGCTCAGTGCCTCGATGCGCGACCCGGCCGTGGTTCCGCTGGGGTCGGCCCTGCTCTCGCCTGACCTGCTGCCCATTCGTGCCCTCAACCGGATGCTGGCCGGCATCGCCCGCGAGGTGTCCACCGCCGGAGCGACCTACGAGTCCGGCCCCGGCCTGCTCACCCTTCGCCGCCAGCTCGCGCGCCGCAGCGTCACCTGGGGCATGTCGCTGGCCGCCGATGACTTCGTCACCACCAACGGCGCGGTCGAGGCGCTGCACCTGGCGTTGAGGGCGGTGGCAAAACCAGGTGATGCGATCGCGGTCGAGTCGCCGACGTACTTCGGGGTGCTGCAGCTGATCGAAGAGCTGGGCCTCAAGGCGGTCGAGGTGCCGACGAACCCGCGCAGTGGCTTCGAGCTCGACGCGCTCGAGCAGGTGATTCGCAGCACCCCGTCACTGAAGGCGGTGCTGGCGATGCCCACCGTGTCGAACCCGATCGGCTGCGTGATGCCAGACGACGCCAAAGAGAAGCTGGTGAAGCTGGTCACGAAGTACGGCCTCGACCTGATCGAAGACGACGCCTACGGCGAGCTGGTGTTCGACTCCCCGCGCCCCCGCCCTGCCCGCGCATGGGATCGCGAAGGCCGGGTGCTCTTTTGTGGCTCGATCTCCAAGACGCTGGCCCCCGGCTACCGGGTGGGGTGGATCGCCCCAGGCCGCCACATGCAACGCATCGAACAGCTCAAGTTCGCCTTCACCGTCGCGAGCCCCACCCTGCCCCAGCTGGCAGTGGCCGAGTTCCTGGCCAGTGGCGGGTATGACCGGCACCTGCGGCGGCTGCGGGCGACGCTGCGCGGCCAGGTCGACCGGGTGCGGGAGGCGATCGCCGAGTCCTTCCCCGCTGGTACGCGCGTGACGGCGCCATCGGGAGGCTTCGTGCTCTGGGTAGAACTGCCTCAGGGGGCGGATGCGCTCGAACTTCAGTCGCGCGCACTGGCCAGGGGCATCGCGCTGGCGCCGGGGCCGATCTTCTCGGCGCGCGGCCGGTTCGCGCATTGTCTTCGGTTGTCCTGCGGCTTCCCCTGGTCGCCGCGCATCGCGGCAGCGGTCGCGACGGTCGGAGAGCTCGCCACCGCACAGCTCGCGCGCCGACGCAGCGCGTGAAACACGCTGGTCCGCCCAATGCACTGGTGACGACGCATGAGCCTCCTCGGAACCGCCCTCGCCCTTCTTCTCGCTACGGCGCCGGCACCGCAGGTGAGCCAAAAGGCGGTTGGAGCCATGAAAGACATCTACCAGATGAACGGCAGCTTCGAGGTCGACGCCACGCCCGACGTGGCGTGGGCAGTACTCACCGACTATGCAAGTCACCCGAAGTTCCTTGGGGACCTGAAGAGCAGCGTCATCAAGGAACGGCGGGACAATGTTGCCCTGGTCGCGCAGGAGGCGACGGGCAAGGTCGCGATGTTCAGCGCCACGGTGCAGCTGCAGCTGCAGATGAAGGAGACCGACCACCACGAGATCGCCTTCACCGACCTGCTGAAGAAGGACTTCCACGTGTTCAACGGCGCGTGGACGATGACGGCGGGGCCGAAGGGCGTGCGCGTCGACTACGTGCTGCGCTGCTTGCCGAAAGCGAAGGCGCCCGGCTTCATCATGGGCCCGATGATGGACCAGAGCACCCTTCGGCTGATGACTTCGATGCGCGGCGAAATCGAGAAGCGGGCCCGGGTGTCGTTGGCCACCCGCTAAGAACTGCCCGGGGCCTTGCGGCTGCGGGTAGAATCCGCGCCGAAAATGGGCCTCAACGATCTTCCCCGCGGCACGCTGCTGGGGGGCAAATACAAGGTCGAGGGCATGCTGGGCCAGGGCGGCATGGGCTCGGTGTACCAGGCGGTCAACTCGTTCATCGGGCGCACCGTCGCGATCAAGCTGCTCGACGCGAAGCTTTGCGACAACGCCGACTTCATTCATCGCTTTCAGATGGAAGCGAAGGCCGCCGCGCTGATCAGCCACCCCGGCATCGTCGACGTGCTCGACATGGGCGAGACGGACGAGGGGATGCCTTTCATCGTGATGGAGTACCTCGAAGGCGTCACGCTGAAGTCCTTCTGCAAGCGGTCGGGCGCGCTGACGGCAGCGCAGGCGGTGGCGATCATGGTGCCCGTGCTCGACGCGCTGGTGGCGGCGCACGCGGCGGGCGTCATTCACCGCGATCTGAAGCCGGCCAACATCTTCGTGTGTCTGAAGCCGACGCCGGCGGTGAAGATCCTCGACTTCGGAATCAGCAAGTTCTCGAGCAGCAACGGCATTACCCAGACCGGCACGTCGATGGGAACGCCCGCGTACATGTCGCCCGAGCAGGTGCGGGGCGACAAGGCGATCGGCCCGCAAAGCGACCTCTATTCAATCGGCGCGATTCTCTACAACCTCGTCAGCGGGCACCCTCCGTTCGAGGGTGAGAGCGACCTGGCGGTGGTGGCCCGCGTGCTCACCGACCTGCACCGGCCGCTGGCGATCATCCGCCCGGACCTGCCCGAGAAGCTGTCGACGATCGTCGATCGCTTGTTGGTCAAACAAGCGGACCAGCGCCCTGCGAATGCGGCACAGGTGAAGCGTGCGCTCGAGGCGGTCGCGAAGCCCGACTACGACTCGGTGTGGAAGCTGGCGAAGAACGCCTTCGATTCCGACACCGCGACGGGGCTCAAGTCGCAGAAGGAAGAGAAGACGACGCCAACGACGCCGACGGGCGGGCAGCGCAGCAAGCCGAAGGTTTCGCGGCAGACGCGGCAGACCCGGCCCGAAGTCGAGGTGCAACCGCCCTCCGGCGCAGGGCGGAGAGCGATCTTCGCGCTCGTGGGACTGGTGCTGGTCGGCGCCGGGGGCTTCGCGACGTGGAAGGCGTTGAACAACAAGGCCGCGGTCGCCGTGCCTGTTGCGGCGGTGGAAGAGCTACCTACGCCCATCGAGCCGGTCGCGCTCGCGGCTCCGAGAGTCCCCGAGCCAGTCGAGCTCGTGCTGCTCACCATCAGCGCCGACCCCGCGACGGCGCGCATCGTGATCGACGGCGACGGAAAGGACTGCAACCCGTGCAAGCTGCAGCGGGCGCCCGGGGCAAAGGCGCAGATCTCAGCGAGCGCCGATGGCTTCGTGCCGCGAACGATGGAAGTGGTTTTCGAGACGCCGCGCGAAGTGACGCTGGCGCTGATTCCCGTGCCGAAGGCCGCGCCGAAGAGGAAGAGCCCACAACCGAAAGAGCCTCCGAAGAAGGGCCTCTCGATCGACGAGCAGAACCCGTACCGGTGAAATAGGGTTCGGGCGTGCGCCTGATCCTGCTGCTCGCGTTGCTCCTCCCGGCCCTCGCCGTCGCCCAATCCAGGAAGGAAAAGGAAGAGGCGGGCGGCCACTTCACGAAGGGCATCGAGTTCTACAAAGAGGGCAACTACGGCGCGGCGCTGGCCGAGTTCAACGCCGCCTACAAAGCAGTGCCGAGCTACGAGGTGCTGTTCAACATCGGCCTCAGCCAACGCCGCCTCTTCAAGTACGGCGAGTCGGTGAAGACGCTGAACAAGTACCTCGCCGAGGGGGCTGGGAAGGTGCCGAAGGATCGCCGCGAGGCAGTGAAGAAAGAGCTCGACGCGATCAAGTCGCTGGTGGCTGAGGTGACCTTCAAGATCGAGGGCGCTCCGGCGTCGCTGTTCGTCGATGGCGAAGCGCTGGGCAGGTCGCCGCTGGCCGAGCCGCTGCTGATTGGCCCCGGCAAGCACACGTTCCGCGCCGAACGCGAAGGCGAAGAGCCCGACGAAAAGGTGCTGGAGCTGGTCTCGGTGACGAAGGTCGAGGTGGCGCTGACTCCAAAGGTGAAGGCGCTGCAGCCGGGCGATCTGGCGATCGAATCGTTCCCTCCGTTGGCGGTGCTGACCATCGACGGCAAGGTCGCGGGCACGGCGCCGGTGAAGACGAGCCTCCTCGAAGGCGGCCATGAAGTGATCGCCGAGCTCGACGGCTACGTGACGGCGCGCACCGAGGTGGTGATTACTGCCGGCCAGTCGCGCAAGGTCACCATCGAGCTCGAGCCTGTCGGCCGTGGCGCCCGGAAGTTCAAGTTCCCGCTGGTCGGGGTGATCATCACGGGCGTCGGCGCGGCGACGATCGGCGGCGGTCTCGCGCTCACCATTCCGGCTCAGAACGCCTCGCGGCAGGTGTCGAACCTCTTCGCGATGGGCGGCACGTGGGACGAGAGCTACGCGGCAATCGAAGCGGGCGGAAAGAGCGCGAACCTGTGGAGCACGGTGCTGGTGGTCGGCGGCGCGGTGATCGCGACCGCGGGCATCGTGGCGATCGTCGTCTCGCTCTTGTCGAGCGGCGACGACGAGGAAGAGTCGGGCTTCTATTTCGCTCCCGGCAGCAACGGCGCCACGGTGGGCTGGAGCACGAAATGGTGATCCGCGTCGCGCTCGCCGCCGTCCTCCTCGCGTCGTGCAACGCGTACAACCCCGAGCTCGTCGACTGCAAAGTACGCTGCGGCAAGGACAGCAGCTGTCCGGCCGGACGCGAGTGCAAACAGGGCTGGTGCCGGCCGCCGAACACGACCAGCAGCTGCGAGTGCAGCCCGGGCGATGTGCGCGCGTGCGGCGGCGGCATGGGCGAGTGCAAGCCTGGCACGCAGACCTGCACCACCACCGGCAGCTGGGGCCAGTGCCTCGGCGAGACGAAGGCGACGACCGAGGTTTGCGACGGGAAGGACAACGACTGCAACGGCCAGAAGGACGACCTGGTCACTGATGCGCCGAAGTGCCCGAAGAGTCTGGGCGTCTGCGCGACGGCCCTGCAGGAATGCGTGGCCGGCGTCTACCCGGGCACCTGCGAAGACGCGGCGTATGGAGTTGACTACCAGGCGGCCGAGACCCGCTGCGACAACAAGGACAACGACTGCGACGGCGTCGTCGACGGCAAGCCGACGCGCGTGCTGATGAGCGACGTCGGCGACTTTGCCCTGTCGGAGTACGACGGCGGCTTCTCGATGGTCGGCATGCAAGAGACCACGCAGTCGGACGGCGGCAGTGCCACTGAGTACCGGCTGATGCTGCTGCGGCTCGACGCCGAGCTGAAGAGCGTGGGGACGTTGATTGCGGTCGCTCCGCCGCAAGACGTGCCCTTCCACTTCGATGCGCGCGCGGCTCCCGCGGGAGACACCTGGGTCGCGTGGGGGACGCGCGCGGTCGACGCCGGCTTCACCCTGACGGTGGTCGACAGGGCCGGCGCCTCGCGCGATGCGAAGACCTTCACCGCCACCGAGCGCGTGGGGCCAATCAGCCTGGGCGCGTCGGCGACGAAGGTGACCCTGGCGTGGCCCGCGCATTTCCGCCAGGTGGCGCGCGTCGCGACCTTCATTCCGGAAGACGGCGGCACCACCACCCGCGACTTCAACCTGCTGAGCGACGGCGGCTACAACCCAATCAGCGACGTGTTCTCGGTGCAGCTGTCGCTCTCGGGCAAGGCGCTGAGCTTGTTCGCCCAGAACACGGCGCCGGACAGCGGCACGATCACGTCGGTGGCGCTGGTGACGGAGCTCGACGGCGCGCGCACAGGCACGATGGGGCTCAACAGCGGGCTCGCTTTCGTCGAGGTCGGTACCCAGATTCAAGCCGCGTGGATCACGAACTCTCCTGGCTTCTTTGGCATCATCGACCCCGAGAGCGGCATGCGCTTCAAGAACGACGTCTTTGCTGCCCCCGTCGCGACGGTCAAGACGCAGGCAAACACCGACATCAAGAGCGGAGCGGTGGGCCGCGGGCTCAACTCCGCCGCGCTCGCGTACATCGACAAGGGCACCGTCGCCGTGCTGGCGACGCCTTTCGGCAACGGCGCCCAGTACCGCACCCGCCTCTTCCCTTCCGACGGCGGAATCCTGGGCGGCATGCAGCTGGGGCACCCGGGTGGCCCCGACGCGTTGATCGGCGTCGTCTGGCGCAACACGACCTCGGGCCCGGGCGTCGTGTCGGGGACGATGACCTGTCAGCCGTGAGGCGGCAGGCCGAGAATCGTGCGGCAGATCGCGGTGTCGAAGACGCGTGTCTGCGATGAGCTGGCGTTGACGATGAAGCCCTTCACGCCGGACTTGAGCAGGTAACGGAACAGCTGTTCGCCCAGCACCGCCGACGTCTTGCAGGCCGAGCCGCCGTTGTTGGGCAGGCCGCGCAGGAAGCTGTCGGCGAGGTCCGGAGCGGTGAACACCAGTGCGTGCTCGCCCCGCTCACGCATGTTGATGCGCACCAGGGCGTTGTCAGTCTTGCCGAGCACCGCGAGCCACCCGGGGTACTGGCGCATCGCTTCGGCCCAGCCCACTTCCTTCGCGGTCAGCGCGCGCTCGACGGCGATCGCGTTCGACCAGATGGCGCAGAGGGCAAAGGCGTTGCGCTCGACGAACCACTGCACCTCGGTGGCCGAGCCCGGGTTCACCTGCAGCATCATCGCGGGCGTGAGCGCAGCCACGCGCAGCAGGTTGCCGAACAGCTCTGAGCCGGTGATGCCGCCCACGTAGATGCCCATCGGCCCGCGGCCAAACTTCTCGGCGGCGAGATCCGCGGCGACGCGATCGGTGAAGACGTTGAGCTGATGGGCGGCCACCGTCGCGCGATCGCGTTCGGCGTACGGAATCGACGAAGACGGAGCGTCACGGGCCAGCGCGTGCACCGGAACATGCCAGTCGTCGTGCTCGACCAACGCCCGCATCACCGCTGCCGGCTCGAGCTTCTTCTGCGCGTGATCCAGCAGCGCCTGGCGTGCAATCGCGGCCATGGATCCGGTGCCGTACCACGGGAGCGCCCTACTTCGCTCGCGGTGGGCGCTTCTTCTTCGACCCGGCCTTCTTCACGGGCGGCTTCTTCACCACGGGCTTTGCGATCGCCGGCTCGGGCTGAACGGCGCTGACCTCGACCAGCGAAATCTCAGGCTGCGGCTCGACGGGAGCCACAAAAGGAATCAGCTGAACGGTGGCGGTGAACTTCGGCTCCGGCGGTGAGGTGGGCTGGGCGTCGAGTGACCAGACCCAGCCGGCGGCAGTCAGCGCCAAGGCTCCCGCACCTGCCGCGGCGGCCTTCCACAGACGGCTGGTGGGCTGCTTCGCAGGAAGCGGCGGCGGCCGAAGCGCAGGCTCGAGCTCGTAGACGGCGAGCGCAGCGGCCAGCTCGTCCATCGTCTGGAACCGGGACGCGGGGTTGCGCTGAAGGCAGCGATCGATGACTGCGCGAAGGTCTTTCGGAATCGTCTCGCCCGAGGCGGCGGTGTCGCCCATGGGCCGGGGCTTCTGGGTGACCTTCTGGGCCAACAGCTGTTCGGGCTGGGTCGCGTCGTGCGGGAAGCGGCCCTGCAGCAGGACGTAGAGAACGGTGCCGAGCGCGTAGATGTCGGCGCGGCCATCGAGCGGGCCGGCCATCGTCTGCTCGGGCGCCATGTACGCGGGGGTCCCGACCACTTCGCCGGTGCGGGTCGTCAGCAGTGCCTCGGCGTCGTCGAGCACCTGGGCGATGCCGAAGTCGAGCACCTTCACGAAGTCGGGCTCGCCCTCGCGATCGACGAGGAACAGGTTGTCGGGCTTCAGGTCGCGGTGAATGACACCCGCGTGGTGCACGGCGGCCAGCGCACTGCACGCCTGGCGAATGATCTTCACCGCCTTCACGATCGGCAGCGCCCCCTTCTTCGCGCGGTCTTTCAGGGTCTCGCCGAACAGCGGCTCCATCACGCAGCAGACGCGGCCGGGCCCTTCTTCGAGGAAGTCGAACACCTCGACCAGGTGCGGGTGCTTCACGCGATTCACCGCGCGGGCTTCTTGAACGAAGCGCTGCAGGTGAAGCGGGTCAGACGCGTAGACGGCCTTCAGCGTCTTCAGCGCGACGAGGCGATCAAGCTTGAGGTGCCGGGCGAGGAAGACGCGCCCCATGCCGCCTTCGCCCAGCGGCCGGATCACCTCGTAGCTGCCGACGATCACCTTCTTCGGTGCGGGCGTGGCGTGCGGCGAGCGCTGGTTGACGGTGTGACCGATGATGATCGGCGGCGCGTTCGGGCTGTCATCGAGCGCGACCTGGATGTCGAGCGTCTCGAACGTGTCCCGCTCGAGGTGCAGTTCTTCGAGCGCCATCATCACTTCACGGGCCGAGCCGAACCGGTGCGCGGGCTCTTTCGCGAGGCAGCGCGCGACGATGTCGGCCAGCGGAGCAGCGTCCGGCGGCAACACGGGAATCGGCGCCGTCTGGTGAAGCGATCGCAGCGCGTACGGCGGGTGGCCGGTGATGAGCTCGAAGAGCAAGACGCCAAGCCCGTAGACGTCGCTTCGCACGTCGGCGCGCTGGCCAGCAGCGCGTTCGGGCGACAGGTACGGCTCGGCGACGAGCTTCGAGGGGGGCGGCGTCTTGAAGGTCCGGTTGGTGCGGAACAGCAAGAGCCCCATCTCGAGCAGCTTCGGCACCGGCTTTTCCTTCGGGCCGGTGAGGTACACGTTCTTCGGGCAGAGGTTGCCGTGCACCACCGTGCGGCCGTGCAGGTACTCGAGCGCCGCGCAGATCGGGATCAACAGCCGCACCGCTTCAGCCGCCGCGTAAGGACCTTCGCCTGCGAGGTGGTCGGCCAGCGTTGGGCCTTCGATCGCTTCGGTCGCCACGTAGACGCGGCCATCGGGCGCGCAGCCAGCGCTCTGCCTTTCGACGAGGTGCGGATGGTGAAACGCTTTGCGCCCCATGGCGCGATCCAGAAATCGGCCGTAGAGCTCCATGTCTTCGAGCACTTCGGCGCGGCTGACTTCGACGAGCACCGAGTGCTTGCTGCCCGGCGCGCGGGCGAGAAACACTTCGGCGGCAGACCCTTCGGCGACCTTCCGCAACAATTCGAATCCGTGCACGGCGCGGAGTGTAAGGACAGCGAAGTGAAGCGGATAGGGGTTGGGTGTGCGAGCAGTGGCGAGGTGTAGGCATGCGCGTTTCTTTCGAAGTCGTCCTCGAAGACATCCACGCCTTCAACTTCCACTACGCGACGACGGCCGCCCTGCCCCGCCGCAACCAGCAGCGCGTGCGCCTCGCCTTGACGATGTTGTTGGCCTCGCTGCTCTTCGCCCTGGGCCTCGCGATCCACGCCCCGGTTCCCTTCTGGGTCGTCGGCGTGCTCATTCTTCTCGCCTGGTGGCGCGTGTACCCGAAGCGCATCGAGGCGATCAGCCGGCAGGCGACGAAGCGGCTGTACGCCGACGGCCGCAACAAGGGGATGCTCGGGCCGCACGTCGTTTCCTTCGACGACGAATGGCTCAGCGAGGTCACGGCTGACCGCGAGGTGCGCACCCGGTGGGCGGTGGTCGAAAAGGCGGCGCTGACGGACGCGCACCTGTTTCTCTACGTCAGCGGCTTCTCGGCGGTGATCGTGCCGCTGCGCGCCTTCGCGACCGAGGAGGAAAGGAAGGGGTTCCTCAACGCCGCGCAGAGCCGTGTTATCTGACGCGCTCGATGGAAAATGTTCGAAAGAAGATCCGCGACGTCATCGACTTCCCGAAGAAGGGCATCGTCTTCAAGGACATCACCCCGGTGCTGGCCGACCCGGTGCTCTTCGCGCGGGTGATCGACGCGCTGGCGGCACAGTGGCGCGGCAAAGACGTCTCGAAGATCGTGGGCATCGAGTCGCGGGGGTTTCTCTTCGCCGCTCCGCTGGCGATCGCGCTCGGCAAGGGGCTGGTGCTGGTGCGCAAGCCGGGGAAGCTGCCGTACGAGAAGATCGAACAGTCGTACGGGCTCGAGTACGGCACCGACGTGGTGCAGGCGCACGTCGACTCAGTGACGAAGGGCGAGAAGGTGTTGATCGTCGACGACCTGCTGGCGACGGGAGGCACGGCCGAGGCGACGGGGCTGCTGATGAAGAAGCTGGGCGGCGACGTGGCCGGCTACGCGTTCGTGATCGAGCTCGACTTCATCGGTGGGCGGAAGCGGCTCGGCGCCGACAAGGTGCACTCGCTGATTCACGTGGAGACGCCTTAAATGTTTCAGCGGCTCGGCATCATCGGCGGCAGTGGGCTGGGGCAGGCGCTATCGCGGCTGCTGGTGTCGGGCGGCACGGCGACGGAAGTGATGACGCCGTTTGGCGCTCCGTCGGGGCCGATCATCGTGGGCGAGATGGACGGCGTGCCGGTGGCGCTGCTCGCGCGGCACGGGCCGGGACATCGGCACAACCCGTCGCGCATTCCGTACCGGGCGAACATCCACGCGCTGAAACAGCTGGGCGTGACGCACGTGATGGCGACGGCGGCCGCGGGCAGCCTGCAGGAAGACATCAACCCGCGTGAGCTCGTGATCTGCGATCAGCTGATCGATCGCACGCACAAGCGCGAAGGGACTTTCTACGACGACCTCGCGGTGCACCTGGAATTCGCGGCGCCGTTCTGCCCGACCGTGCGGAAGGTGTTGCTCGCGTCGAGCGCGGGCCTCGGCATCAAGGTTCATCCGAAGGGCACGCTGGTGTGCATGGAAGGCCCGTCGTTCTCGACGCGCGCCGAGTGCGATCTGCACCGCAGCTGGGGCGCGCAGCTGATCGGGATGACGTCGTGCCCCGAGGCGAAGTTGGCCCGCGAGGCCGAGCTTTGTTACGCGCTCGTCGGGCTGCCGACGGACTACGACTGCTGGAAGCCACACCCCGAGAACGTCGGTGCGCAAGAGCTCGGGGCGCTGATCCTCGGCAACCTGCACGCGGCGACGGAATCGGCGCTGTCGCTGGCGCGCGTCGCGGTGAAGGCGATCGCCGTCGCGGGCCAGGCGCCCTGCGGCTGCCAGACGACGCTGAAGAACGCCGTGTGGACGGATCCGAAGCAGCTGCCGGAAGCGGTGAAGGTGAAGCTGAAGCTGCTACTGCCGAATCTCTAAGCCGGTACGGGCGGCACGAAAGGCCACCCGGGCAGGTGCGGTTTCCCTTCGGCGCGGGCCAGGTAGTCGCCGGCGATGTTCGCGCTCTCGAGAATCGTGAGCAGGCCGCTGCCGGGGTGCGTGCCGCCACCGACCCAGTAGAGGCCTTCGACGTCGGGTGACCTCACCTGGGGGCGCATCGGCCCGAGCTGCATCCAGTTGTGCGAGAGGTTGAAGACGGCGCCGCGGTAGACGTTGAAGCGGTCGCGCCAGGTCTGGGCGGTGATCACCCGCTGCGCCTTGATGTGCTTCGCCACGTCCTTGAGGCCCACCTTCTCGAGCCAGCCGGGGATCTTCTGCACCAGCTGCTTCTCGACGTCCTTCCAGTCGACCTCGCGCGACGTGTTCGGCGTCGGCACCAGCACGTACAGCGTCGAGTGCCCGTCGGGCGACCCGGCGGGATCCGTCGGAGTCGGGTTGCAGACGTAGAACGGTGGGTCCTCGAGATCCGCCGCCACGTCGCCCAGCGCCGCCGCGTCGGTGCGCCGCGCGTTCTCAGAAAGGTAGATGAGGTGGTGCGGCAGGTCGTCGAACCTCTTGTCGAGCCCGAGGTACAGCATGAACGTGCTGCAGCTGTACTGCGCCTTCTCGAGCTTC
This sequence comes from Myxococcales bacterium, assembly GCA_038206395.1. Classification (GTDB taxonomy): domain Bacteria; phylum Myxococcota; class Myxococcia; order Myxococcales; family Myxococcaceae; genus JAGSPQ01. The sequence goes on from JBBRAX010000045.1 coordinate 30,410, forward strand.
GCGTCCGACAGCCGCGTGCCCTCGCGAACGTCTTTGTCGACGAGCTGCGTCGCCGCGTACGGAAGATCCGCGTTGATCACCACCGTGTCGGCGTGCAGCGCTTCGCCGCCCGCGAGCAGCACGCCCTTCGCCTTGCCGGCCTCGACGAGGATCCGCTGCACCGGCGCCTCGAAGCGGAACTTCACGCCCAGATCTTCGGCGCAGCGCTGCATGCCCTTCGACAGCGCGCGAAACCCGCCCATCACGTGCCAGACGCCAAAGGCGAGCTCGAGGTACGGCACCACCCCGAAGACGCTCGAGCACGTGGTCGGGTGAAGCCCCAGGTACTTCGACGGGTAGCTGAGCGCGTAGGTGACGCGGTCGTCGTGAAAGAACGAATCTAGGTGGCGGTACAGCGTCTGCCAGGGCTTGAACCGCAGCGTGTCGAGCAACCGCCACGGCGCGTAGTACCCAAGCGAATCGGCCTGGGTGCAGATGAACTTCTCGTAGGTGATCGCGTACTTCTCGCGGCCCTGCTTCATCCACGCGTCGAAGCGCGCCGGGTGCTTCGGGTCGAGCTTCGCCAACGACTCGCGCATCTTCGCGGCGTCCGACGACGTGTCGACGTGCGTGCCGTCCCAGAAATGGATGCGGGTGTTCGGATCCAGCGCCTTCAAGGTGACGTAGTCCTCGAGGCGCTTGCCGGCGCGGGTGAAGAGCTGGGCGAGCACCTGGGGCAGCTGAAGAATGGTGGGGCCGGTGTCGACCTCGTAGCCGTCGAAGGCCATGCCGCGCATGCGGCCTCCGGGAATCGGCTCTTTCTCGACGACGGTGACCTGGTGGCCGAGGCCCGCGAGGTTGATCGCCGCGGCGAGACCTCCGGGGCCGGCGCCGACGACCAATGCCTTCATGGCTGTGAATCTCCCTCGAGCCCGAAGCCGAGCCGCTTGATGGTCTTGTAGTGGGGCCACGCGCCGGGGCCGCCGGTGAGCACCTTCGTGCCATTCGGAAGCCCCGCGGCCAGCGCGTTCAGCTGCGCCTCGAGGCCTTCGCCGTCGACGATCGACAGCGCGACGAGCTCGGGCTTCACCGCGTTGACGACGCGAAGCAGCTGGTCGACCGGGGTGCGGGCTCCGAGAAAGGTGACGCGGTAGCCCTGGTGGCGGAAGCGCAGCGCGGCGCCGATGAGACCGATCTCATGCTGTTCGTTCTCGAGGCAGGCACAGACGACGTGGTGCTTCGCACGGCGCGGCGCCGTCGACAGCAGCGCGATGAGCCGCTGACGCACCGGCTGCGAGATCAGATGCTCTTCGGCCACGGTCAGCGTGCCCGAGTGCCAGCGATCGCCCACCTCGCGCAGCAGCGGAACCACGAAGCCCGTGAAGAAGACCAGCGGGGGCAGCCTCTCGACCGCGGCGTCCAGCACCGCCTCGATGCGCTGCTGATCCAATCGCTTGCCCGCCACGAGGACCTCGTCGCGCCACAGGGCCAGCTGTTCTTCCTGCGGCAGCTTCGGAGCGCTTTGCGCCTCGTCGTCCCTCGCCTCGCGCTTGATCGCCGGCAACATCTTCACCGCGTCGGCGATCGCGATGCCTTCTTCGGTGAGCCGCTTCAACCGCTTGAGGATCTCGATGTCGGCCATCGTGTACGTGCGGTACCCGCCCGGCGATCGCGGCGGCTTCAGCACGCCGTACCGCCTTTCCCAGGCGCGGATGAGGCCCTCTTTGACGCCGCTCATCTCGGCGGCCATCTGGATGCGAAAGGTGGGCTCGTTCAAAGGCTAAGGGTTCGGCGTAGCGAGCACGGCTGCCAGGCGCCACAGCTTGCGACGGGTGGGCAGCGACACGCGCTGGGTGAAGATGTCGTAGTCGCGCTCTTCGATCACCTCGAGAATGCCGCCATAGATCGACGACATCAGGCGCACCACGCGCTTCGAGCCGAAGCCGCGCAGGTAGGGCACGCCCGACAGCGCCGATGCGTAGAGCGTCCGGGCGCGGGCGATCTGCATTTGAAGGAAGCGGCGGACGCGATCGTCGACGACGCCGGTGCGCAGATCGTCTTCCGACAGGCCGTGCGCCGACAGCTCGTCTTGCGGCAGGTAGACCCGGCCCATCGCGAGGTCTTCCTTCACGTCGCGAAGGATGTTCGTCACCTGCATCGCCTTGCCGAGATCCGCGGCGTGGGTGAGCGCCACCGGATCCGTCGTGCCCAGCAGCGGCGCCATCATCAGGCCCACGGTGCCGGCGACGCGGTAGCAGTACAGGTCGAGCTCGGCCCAGCTGGCGTACCGCTTCTTCGTCAGGTCCATCTCCATGCCGGCGACGAGATCGAGAAAGGGCTGCTGCACGAGGCCGAAGCGTTCAGCCGCGTCGAGAAAGGCGGTCAGCTCGTGCTCGGGCCACGGCGCGATGGGCGTCACGGTGCCGCGAACGAAGAGCGAGTACAGCAGCTGGCGCGCCTGGTCGAGCAGCCCGGGAAGCAGCGCGGGGTCCGTCTCGGACTGGTCGACGAGATCGTCGAGCCGGCGGCAGAACGCGTAGATGGCGAAGGCGCCGCGGCGTCTGGCTCCGAAGAGGGCGACCGAAGAAAAGTAGAAGCTCTTCGCGTGGTGGCGCGTGACTTCGCGCGCCGAGGCATACCCCGCGAGAACGTCAGGGCTCACGCGACCTTCACCTTTGCCGCGCCGACCTGCGCCAGCACCGCGTCGACCGCAAAGCCTCCCGAGATCATCACCGTTGGCACGCCGGTGCCGGGCTGGGCGGAGGCTCCGCACCAGTACAGGTTCTTCAAGTCGGGGTCCGACACACGAGGACGAAAGGGCCCCAGCTGCATGAAGTTCTGCGCGAGGCCGAAGTTCGAGCCGCGCTCGAGGAAGTGGTCGGCCTGCCAGTCGTCCGGCGTGAGCACCTTTTCGATTTCGATCAGCGGCTCGAGGTCGCCGTAGCCTTCTTCCTTCAGCCGCGCGAGCACCTTGGCCCGCACCTTCGGGGCCTCGATCTTCCAGTCGATCGCCCCCGCAGTCAGCGGAGGCACGGGCACCAGCACCTGCAGCGCGTCTTTGCCTTCCGGAGCGAAAGCGCTTTCCGTCTGCGCTGGCGAGTTCACGTAGAAGCTCACGTCGTCCGGCACGCGGCCCGCCTCGAAGATGTCGTTGAAGCTGCCCTTGAAGTCGCGGCCGAAGAAGACGTTGTGGTGCAACAGCTTCGGGATGCGCTGCTTCATGCCCAGGTAGAGCATCAGGCCCGACGAGGTGAAGCGCGCCTTCTGCACTTTGAAGCTGCGGCGTTCGGCGATGCCAGGGGGCAGCAGGTGCTTCACCGCGTGGGCGTAGTCGGCGTTGCAGACGACGGCGTCGGCGCGGCGTTCGGTGCCATCGTCGAGCTCGACTCCCACCGCGCGGCCGTCTTCCACCAGCACCCGCTTCACGCCCAGGCCGAGGTTCAGCTTCACCCCTTCGAGCCGGCAGACCTCGGCGAGGGCGAGGGGAATCGCGTGCATGCCGCCCTTCGGAAACCAGATGCCGTGAACGGCCTCGGTGTACGGCAACAGCGCGAAGACCGCGGGCGCGTCGTAGGGCGAGACGCCGAGGTACATCGTCTGGAAGCTCAGCGCCTGCTTGAGTCGATCGTCCTGGAAGTACTTCGAGACGTGCGACCAGAGCTTGCCCAGCGCGCCGACGCGGACGATCTGCGGCACGGAAGACGGGGTGACGAACTCGAGCACGCTGGCGAAGTGCCGGGTGATGAAGTGCTCGAAGGCGGCGTCGTTCTGCGCCTTGCCGCGGGTGAGGAACTCTTCGTACTTCGCGTAGCTGCCCGGCTCGATCTGCTCGAGCTCGGCCTTCATCTTTTCGCGATCCGTCCACAGCACCACCCGCGAGCCGTCGCGGAAGTGCACCCGGTAGTGCGGGTCGCAGCGCTGAAGCTCGAGGTGATCTTTCAGCTTGCGCCCGATTGAGGCGAAGGCCTGCTCGAGCACGAAGGGCATCAGCAGAATCGTTGGGCCGAGATCGAAGCGGAAGTCGCCCAGCTGGACGCGGCCGCAGCGGCCTCCGGGAGCGGTCGACTTCTCGAACAGCTCGACCTCGACGCCTGCGTGCTGCAGCCGCATCGCCGCGGTCAGCCCGCCGACACCCGCGCCGATGACGATGACTTTGCTCACGCGACTCTCTTGGCGAGGCCCGCGAGCATGTCGTCGAGAAACTCGACGGCGACGCCCTGCCCAAGCTTGGCCAGGGTGCGACGGGCAGATCGGGTCAGGCGATCGACGATGCGCTGCGAAGCGGCCACCCCACCAAAGCGTGCGACCTCGAGCCTGGCGGTGGCGAGCTGCGGCGTCGTGCGCGTATTCCAAAGCGCTTCCAGCGTCCGCCGGCCCCCCGCATCGGCGCGCGACCAGGCCGCCACGACGGGGAAGGTGCGCTTGCCTTCGAAGAAGTCGCCGCCGCCGTCTTTGCCGGTGACCTTGTCTTCACCGTAGAGGCCGATGAGATCGTCGCGCAGCTGGTACGCGAGGCCCGCGAGGCGGCCGACGCGATCGAGCCCGAGGCGAAGAGAATCGGTGGCGCCGCCGAGCATCGCGCCGCAGACAAGGGGGGCCACAAACCCGTACCGCGCGGTCTTGAGGTGGGCGACCTTGAGGGTCTGAAAGAGGCCGACGTCCTCCAGCCGGGCGCGTGACAACGAGAGGTCCAGGTGCTGGCCCGCGGCGGTGTGGCGGCAGACTTCCAGCATGAACCGGCTGGCCGCGACGGCATGCGGCGACGGCGCCGAGATCATCGCCTCCATCGCGCGCGCGTAGAGGTGGTCGCCCGCGACGATGGCCAGATCTTCCCCCAGCCGCCCTTCGCCCAGCATCTGGTGAAGCGACGGCCCGCCCCGGCGCACCTTCGCCCGGTCGGCCACGTCGTCGTGCACCAGCATGAAGGTGTGGAGCAGCTCGAGGCCGACCCCGAACTGCGCCACCTCTTCGGGGATCGCGTCCCACTTCCGCTCGCCTTGCGACAGCATCCACCCCACGGCGACCAGCGTTGGGCGCACCCGCTTCGCCGACCGCAGCGTGTAGCCCCGCACCTGCGCCTGCGCCCGCTGCCACAGCGGATCCAGGTTCGCTTCGTCGGGAGCGGAGGCCCACTGCTCGAGCAGCGGCTCCAGCTCGAGCGCAAAGCGCACCAGCGGGTTGCGGGTTGGGCTGGCGGCGATCTGCGACATCAGGAAGCTCCGGAAGAAACAGCAGCGTTGCCGCCAATGTTTATGGTTTGTATACGGTTACGCATGACGGCGGGCAAGGTTCAGTGGGTCGGAATGCTGATGTTCTTCCTCGGCCTTCCAGTCTTTGCGCAGCCTCTTGATGCAACTGTGGAAACGACGAACGGGAGCGCGGTCAGGCTCAAGGCCCCATGGGGCAAGCCAGTAGTGGTGTTCTACGAAGACAGAGACGGCACGGGCCAGAACCAAAGGCTGAAAGATGAGCTCGAGGCGCAGGGGAAGAAGCGCCAGCTGACCCAGCAGGTACGGGTGGTCGCGGTGGCCGACGTGGTGGGCTACGACTGGTTCCCGGCGAAGAACTTCGTCCTGGGCTCGGTGAAGAGCGCTGAAGAGGCTTCGGGCATCCCGGTCTACCTCGACTGGGGCGGGGAGCTGAAGCGGAAGCCATGGGGGTTGACCGGAAAAGGTTCGACAGTGCTGGTGCTTGACGAGGCGGGGACGTTGTTATTCTCCAGAAACGGAGCCCTGACCGATGAAGAAATCTCGCAAGTCGTCGCCTTGTTGGTACGACTGGTGACGCGTTGACCGTTCCCCTCGTCCGAATTCGCCGGCTGAACGAACAGCCCGTCGTGTCGCGTGGCAGCTACGTCCTCTACTGGATGACGGGCGCTCGCCGGCTCGAGGGGAACTATGCGCTCGATCGCGCAGTCGAGCTGGCGCGCGAGAAGCGCCGGCCGCTGCTGATCTTCGAGCCTCTGCGGTGCGACTACCGCTGGGCCAACGATCGCTTTCACCGCTTCGTGCTCGAGGGCATGGAGGTGAACCGCCGCAAGTGCAAGAGCGCGGGGGTTACCTACTTCTCGTACGTCGAGCCGCGGCCGCGTGCCGGGGCGGGCCTGCTCGAGATGCTCGCGCAGGAAGCGTGCGCGGTGGTGACGGACGACTCGCCGGTGTTTTTCCTGCCGCACATGCGCGCCGCGGCTGCCAGCCGCCTCGAAGTGAGCCTCGAGGTGGTCGACTCGAACGGCCTCTACCCGATGTGGGCGACCGAGAAGGTCTTCAGCACGGCGTTTTCCTTCAGGGCGCACCTGCAGAAGACCCTCACCCCGCACCTGGCTGACCTGCCGCTCGACCAGCCATTCGATCGCCTCACCGCGAAGCGCGCGCCGCTGCCAGAAGGAATCGAGAAGCGGTGGCCGTCGCAGCTGGACGTGGCGCTGCTGCCCATCGATCACTCGGTGGGTCCGGCGGCTTTCCGCGGCGGCAGTGACGCGGCACAGGCGCGGCTGAAGCTCTTCATCGAGACGGTGCTGCCCGGCTGGCCGGACGCGCGCAACGAGCCCGAGGTCGACGGCACCAGCCGCCTGTCTCCCTACCTGCACTTCGGCCACATCGGCCCGCATCAGATCCTCGCTGCGGTCGCACAGCGCGAAGGCTGGAAGCCGGAAAGCCTGGGGAAGGGCAAGGGCGGCAAGAAGGAAGGCTGGTGGAAGATGTCGCCCGAGGCCGAGGCGTTTCTGGACGAGGCGATCACCTGGCGCGAGCTCGGCTACAACTACGCGAGCCACCACAGCGACCCGCCAAACGACTTCGAGTCCCTTCCCCGCTGGGCGATTGCGACCCTGGCGAAGCACGAGAAGGATCCGCGGCCCGTCGCCTACTCGCTGGATCAGCTCGACGCTGCGCAGACCATCGACCCGTTGTGGAACGCGGCGATGAACCAGCTGAAGCGCGAAGGCTTTATGCACGGCTACCTGCGCATGCTCTGGGGGAAGAAGATCCTCGAGTGGTCTGCCTCGCCGCGCGAGGCGCTGGTCGCGATGGAACACCTGATGAACCGGTACTCGGTAGACGGCCGCGATCCGAACTCCTACTCGGGCTTCTTCTGGGTGCTCGGCCGGTACGACCGCCCCTGGGGTCCCGAGCGGAAGATCTTCGGCAACATCCGCTACATGAGCAGCGCGAACACCGCCAAGAAGATGAAGGTGAAGACCTACGTCGAGACCTACCAGTCGCCTTTGCGGTCTGACTTTCGCTGACTGGTGTGCTTCTTCGAGGCGATGCGCCGCTGCACCGAGCCCCAGCTGGGTTTGGTGGCACGCCTGGGCTTCGCTTCGATCGTCAGCGCTTGAAGCTTCTCGCGAAGCCTCTCGAGCGCGACGCCCCGGTTCTGAAGCTGGCTTCGGCGTTCAGTGGCGGTGACGACCACGCCACTGCGGTGGTGGGTCAGCCGAACGGCGCTCTCGGTCTTGTTGCGGTGCTGCCCGCCCGGGCCGCCGGAGATGAAGAACTCTTCGCCGCATTCCTTCAGCAGCGCCTCGTCGTTCAAGGCCAGGCACGCCCTGGCGAGGGCACGCATGTACGGGGGAATCGCGGGTTCCATGCGGCTGCTGACGTAGCCCAACGCGGTCGCTGACGTTAGCCTGCGGGTTCATGGCCGCTCGACTCGACGCAGCACTGGGAATCTTGAACGGGCTCGTGGGCGACTACCTCGAGCGCACCGGAAACCCGCTCGCCACACCGATGGTCTGCCAGCCGCGCGAAGGCCTGCCGAATTCGAGCAAAGCGGTGGTGCTGATTCACGGGCTGATGGGCACGGAAGAGCACTGGGCCTTTGAGAATGGCGACGACTACGGCTCGCTGCTGAGCCGCGACGCTGGGTGGGCGCCGAGGTACCTGCGGTACAACACCGGGCGCTCGATCGCGGAAAACGGGGTCGCGCTGGACGCGGTGCTCGAGGCGATGGTGGCCAGGTGGGAAGGCCCGTTGGACGAGGTGATGTTGCTCGGGCACAGCATGGGCGGGCTGGTGGCGCGCGCGGCGTGTCACGTGGCCGGTTTGAAGACCAGCGGCTGGCTGCCGAAGGTGAAACGGGCGATCTACGTGGGGACACCACACCAGGGCGCCCCGATGGAAAGAATCGGGCGCGTGGTCTCCAAGGTGCTGAAGGCGGTGCCCGACCCGTACACGCAGCTGATCGCGCAGTTGGCCGACCTGCGCAGCGACGGCATCAAGGACCTGGGCGACGCCGACCTGCGCGACGAAGACCGGGCCCGGAGGGTGGCCAGCGTCTCGCTGAAGGATCCGCACCACCCCGTGCCGCTGCTGCCTCAGCTGCGCCACCTGCTCATCGCCGGCTCTGTTTCCCAAACCCCCTGGCTCGCAGCGCTCTTCGGGGACGCCGTCGTGCCGCTGGGCAGCGCCACCAACGGGCTGCTGGACGCGAAGATCTTGCCGGGGATCCTTCACATGCCGCTGGCGCACCGGCCCGAAGTCTACGAAGCGATCAGCGCCTGGAGCCGTGAATGAACCGATGGGTCGGAGTGGTCAGCATCCTGCGGGACGCCGTCGAGAACGGGTCGCGCGCGGTGGAAAAGATTCAGAAAGAGACGGCGAACCGCCCTTTCGCGGTGCTCGAGGCGCTGGGCCCCATCTCGGCCCCTGCGAAAACGGTGCATGCGGTGCACGACGCGACGGTCACCGCGACCCACACCGCCATTCGCCTGGTGAACAGGGTCGTGACGGGCGCGGTCGACGTGGTGTTGTCGAAGGGGTAGAGGGGGGGCTTGAGCACCCGACAACCCGACGCAGTCACCTTTGAATCGCTGGGCCTTCCTCTTCCCCTTCTCGAGGCCCTGGCCAAACTCGGCTACGAGTCCCCCACCCCGATTCAGCGCGAAGCGATTCCCGCGATGATGGCGGGCAAAGACGTGCTGGGCCAGGCGGCCACCGGCACGGGCAAGACAGCGGCCTTTTCGCTGCCGCTGATCAGCCGGCTGCAGATCGGCAAGTGCAAGCAGTTCGAGACGTCGGCGCTGGTGCTGGTGCCGACGCGCGAGCTCGCGCTTCAGGTCGCGGAAGCGATGCGGCAGTACGGCAGCGCGATGGGCGTCAGCGTGCTCGCGGTCTACGGCGGCGAAGAAATCGGCAAGCAGCTGCGGCCGCTGAAGCGCGGCGTCGACGTGGTGGTGGCGACGCCGGGCCGCGCGATCGATCACCTCGAGCGCAAGAGCCTGCTGCTGAACCGGGTGGGCACCGTGGTGCTCGACGAGGCCGACGAGATGCTCGACATGGGCTTCGCCGACGATCTCGAGACGATCTTGAAGAAGCTGCCCGAGCAGCGGCAGACGGCGTTGTTCTCGGCCACGATGCCGTCGCGCATCGTGAAGATCGCCGAAAGGCACTTGAAGTCGCCGGTGAGGGTGAGCATCGCGAAGCACGTGCCAACTGCGGGCGAGGCGCCGAAGGTGCGCCAGACGGCCTACATCGTGCCGCGCAAGTTCAAGACGGTGGCGCTGATGCGCGTCTTCCAGCTCGAGGCGCCGCAGAGCGCGCTGATCTTCTGCCGCACCCGTGACGAGGTCGACGAGCTCTCGAGCCTGCTGATCCAGCAGGGCGAGCCGGCGGCGGCGCTGCATGGCGGGCTCACGCAGGAACAGCGCGACCGGGTGATGAAGAAGTTCAAGACCAGCGCGGTGAAGTTCCTGGTCGCGACGGACGTGGCGGCGCGCGGGCTTCACATCGAGAACCTGTCACACGTGATCAACTACGACGTGCCGGGCTCGCCGGAAGCGTACGTGCACCGCATCGGCCGCACGGGCCGCGCGGGCCGTGAAGGCGTCGCGATCACCCTCGCCGAGCCGCAAGAAGCGCGGCTGCTGCAGGGCCTCGAGCGCGCCAGCGGCAGCAAGATCGCGCAGACGAAGGTGCCGACCCCGGCCGAGATTCGCGCGCACCAGCTGAAGCACACGCGCGAAGCGGTGCTCGAAGCGGCACGCGAGAAGAGGGGCGAAGCGTCGCGCGCCTGGCTGACGTCACAAGAAGGGTTCACCGCGGAAGATCTCGCCGCGGCGGCGATCGAGCTGCTGCACTCTGCGCAGCACCCGGCCCTGCCCACCGATGACGTCGAGATTCCAACCGGCGGCTCGCCTTCCGACAAGCGCCGCCCGTCTGGAGCGCCGTACCAGCAGAAAGAACGCAAGCCCTTCATCGCGAGCCTCGCCGCCGACAACCGGCCGGCGCGCCCGCCCCGCGCGTCCGCCACCCGCGCACCGCGCGAAGATCGTCTGCCGGCTGCCCCGGCGCCCCGCGCCTCTCGGCCCGCTCGGGCTTCCGCGCCCGCGCCCCGTGCCTCGGCGACGCGCGCGAAGCCTGCCACCACGCGCGGCCAGGCCTCAGCTGTCTGGCCCCGGCTCGGCTCAGCCCCCCGCGACGATCGTCCGCCGGCGGATGACCGTCCGTCCTTCCCTCCTTCGAAGTGGAAGCAGGAAAAGCAGACGTTCGGCACGCCGAAGCCCGGCGCTTTCGACAAGTCCGAAAAGTTCCGCGGGGGCCTGCCGAAGATCACCCTCTGGTTCAGCGCCGGAGAGCAGGCCGGCATTCGCCCGCAGGATCTCGTCGGCGCGATCGCCAACGAAGCCAAGATCGACTCCAAGCTGATCGGCCCGATTCAGATCAAAGAAGGCTTCTCACTGGTCGGCGTGCCCGAAGACACCGCCGATCGGGTGGTCAGCGCGATGCGCAACAGCACCCTTCGCGGCAAGAAGGTTCAGGTGCGGCGCGAGCGCTGAATCGCCGGTTTTGTAGCGAGCAGGCTGATGCGCGCCGCGTAACGCCGGTCGGCCTTCGCGGGCTCGGCTGGCCGCGACCACCGGGGATTCAGCTGTAATTCCAACGCGTCCCGCATCTCGTGCGCGGTCTCACAGTCTTCTTCCTCTGCTCCCAGCCGGTAGGTTTCTGACATCGTGTCCTCGCCCTGGGGTGAATTTGCAGTGGGTGTGCCACCCGGAAGCGGGATCACGGACAAGCGAACTCCTGCAGGCCCGTGTCGGCCGAGCCCGAGTTGCGCGGATCCTTCTGGTACTTCGGCCACTGCGCCGTGGTGTCGATGCCGTGCGCGTCGACGATGATTGAGTACAGCGTTCCACCGCGGGCCGCCGCATAGAGCACGCCGGGCCGGCCAGGAATCAGTGCCCCGGCAGACGTGCGGGCGCAGTCGAGCGCGGGCGAAGCCTCGAACACCGGCGCCATCGTCTTCTCGACCGTGTCCGTCCACGTGCGCACGGGCTTGCCGCCTGCGTACGTCCACTCGGCAATGCCGCCGTTCTCGGCCAGCGCATACAACCTCCCGCCTTCCCCCAGCGCCGGCGTGTTCACGATGCGATCGCCGGCGCCGACCTGCGCTGCTTGCATCGACACCGCCGCGAGCCCCGCGGGCACCCCGACGAGCACCAGCCCATCTTTCGCCACCACCGGCGCGCGCGCCGTCGTCGACAGCCGCGGCGGCATGAAGCCGTAGTCGAACTTCAGGCCTCCCGTCACCGAGGCCTGGAACACGGTGCCACCCGGGTTCACGTCTCCGGAACCGAAGAGCTTCCCGCCCGACATCGCGAGGCCGCGGTTGCGGTAGGAGCCCGACAGCTGGCCCGGCCACTGCGACATGGTGAACTCGGCCCATGTCGAGCCGAGATCGAAGCGCCGCACCATCGGCCTCTCGTCGACCATGAACACCGAGGTCCCGCCCGCGACGAGGCTGCCCGGGTAAGAGATGTCTTCGCCTGCGCTTCTCGTCTCGCACGCGGTGGCGAACGTGGGGCGGAAGGCGATCAGCGCGCGGGTACGGTTCAAGTAGAAGGCCGCTCCGTCAGAGATGGCGGCCGGCGCCGCTTCGGGCTCCGAGTCTTTCGGCAGGTTGCACTGCCCCACCAGTGCGCCCGTCGCGTCGAGCGCGGTGAGCGTCGGCGTCGCTCCGAAGGCGCCCGCGAAGATCCGCTGGGGCGCCGGCCCCGACGGCCCGATCATCACCGACGAATCGACGCGGCCCAGCGCCTTGTTCCACTTCTCGTCGCCCCCCGGGCCAATCGCGACCACGCCCGCCGCGGTGCCGACGAACACCGTGCCGTTGGCGCCGATCGCCGGCGTCGAACGCACCGCCTGCCCCAGTGGGCGCCGCCAGCCGACCCGGGTCACGTTCAACGAGGTGCTGGCGTTCACCGTCTTGCCTCCAGGGTCGACGCCCGTCGCGTTGAGCACGAAACTGCCGCGCAGCCCGTTGAGCGCCGGCTGTGCCAGGTCGACCGCGAAGCAGTAGCACTGGCCCGTGCAGGGCTGGGTGCACGCGCCGCCGCCGATCGCCACCGCGTCGACGCCGGCCACTTTCAGCGACGGGTTGTTCAGCGCGCGTGACACCTGCAGCCAGACGAAGGGCTGTTCGCTGCGAAGGAAAGAGGTTGGCGGATCGTCGAGCATCGCCCCTGCCGCCGCCGTGCGCGCGGCCGCAGCAGGAAGAAGAATCGCAAGCGTCGTGCTGCCGGGCCCGCCGTCGGGATCCGCCGAGCCCCCGCCGGTTCCGCCGTTCGTCGCAGGCAGCGAGAGGCAGACGCCTGCCGCGGGATCGCAGGTGCCGCCGGTGCCGCAGTCTTTGTCTTCGTTGCAGAGCGCGATCCCGAAAGTGCACCCGGGCGCGACCAACGCAGCGATTGCGAGCCAGCGCAGCTTCATTGGGGCCACCAGGCGAGGGCGCCTCCGACGACAGCGACCACGGCTCCGAGGGGAATGAGCACCGAGGCCGTCTGGCCTTCACGCGCGACGCCCAGCGCACGAACGGCCTGATTCGCAGGCACCGCTCCGTTCGCATCTACACTCAGCCTCGAGCGGCCACTGACCGCGAGCCCTGCGACGACACAGCCGGCGACGAGCGCAACCCCGCCCACGCCCAGCAGCGCAAAGCCCGCCGGGTGCCGAGCGGATGACTGAACGGCCTGCACCGGGAACAGCGGCGCCGCGTTTGGCAGGGTGGCGACTGGCTCGAGGCCAAGGGTCGGGCTCAGGTGGTCAAGCTCGAGCGCGTTGAGCAGTTTCGCGAGCAGCTGCCGGGAAACCTCGACGCGATCCGAACCGTCTTCCAGGGCCGCCGCCAGGGTGACGTTCCGAACCACCGCACCATCAGAACGGATCACCCGGGCGTTCACGACCAGCTGGGCGCCAAGTGGGTCGGGCCGAAGCCGCGCATACATCGCGTACAGGGAATCGGTGGCGAGCGCGAAGAAGCGAAGACAGTCGTCGCGGGTGTCGCAGCCCTTCGCGTTCGGGTCACGCAGCGCATCTTCCACCGCCGAGCTGCCGGCCAACCGGAGCTCGTGCGTACGCGCGAGCATCACGTCGAACTGGGCCTGCACGATCTCGCTTTGCGCCGGAGTCAGCCCGGGCAGCTCGAGGGGGTGCACCGCCAGCCGGGCGCCCTGGCCCCACGCCACCGAGGCGAGAAGCATGAGCCCCGCTGCGAGGCGCTTCACCTGAGCGCCATGCGCCACGCCTTCAGATCTGCTTCCACCTGCTGACACCTGCCGCCCTGGGCAGCGCGAAGCGACGACGCGATGCTCCGCGCGCGCGCCTTGATCTTCGCCACTTCCGACGGAGGCGCGTCGTCGCGCATCTTCGCCAGCGACAGCTTCTCGAGATCATCCAACTGCTCGCGCGACGCGCGCTTCCACGACTCGGTCGCCTCGCAGGTCACCGAAGCGGGCACGAACCTTCGGGGTTGCTCCTTCAGAGCGATGACTGGTGCAGCTTCCGGCTCGGCCTGCACCATCGGCGCGGGCGGAAGCGGGGGAAGAGGGGGAAGCGGGGGAAGCGTCTGAGCCACCCGCGCTGGCGAGGCTTCGAAGGTGATTGGCTCGGGGCGCGTCGAGGCGAAAGAGGCGCCCAGCGCCAGGGTGCCGATCGCCACCGCGGCCGCCGTCCACCGGGTCGAACGGCGGTGGCGGCGCATCAGGATCGTGTCGGGCAGGCGCGGCTTCGTGAGCCCAGCCTTGAGCCGCGTGATCTCGGCCACCGCGTCGCGCGCGCCCAGCGGGCGATCGGCCGGATCCTTTCGCATCAGCCGCATCACGAAGTCCGCGATCGGCGCCGAAAGGCCCGGGGGCAGCGGCGGCGGCTCGGACTTCAGGTGCTGCTGCATCATTTCCCAAGGCGACGGCGAGTTGAATGGCAGCCGGCCCGACAGCATCTCGTAGAGGATGACGCCCAGTGCGTAGAGGTCGCCCTGAGGGCCGACCTGCGCGCCCGAGACCTGCTCGGGGCTGATGTACTCGGGCGTCCCTGCCAGCAGGCTCGTCTTCTCGTACGCCTGGTTCATCACCGATTCGCGCGTCGCGGGCTCGGGGTTGGTGTCGAGCTGACGGGCGAGGCCGAAGTCGAGCACCTTCACGATCAGCTCGCCGCCCGACTGCCGCATCAAGATGATGTTCGCCGGCTTCAGATCGCGGTGGACGACGCCCACCTGGTGCGCGGCCGAAAGGCCCGCCAGAATTTCTTCGCAGAGGTGCAGCGCATCGGAAGGCCGCATCGGGGCTTCGCGCGAGATGACCTGCGCCAACGTGTCGCCCTCGAGGAACTCCATCATCATGTACTGCGCGCCATCGGGCAGGGCGCCGAAGTCGAGGATCTCGACCACGTTTCGGTGCTTCACCGCGCTCACCGCCCGGGCTTCGCGCAGGAAGCGGGCGCTCAAGTCGCCGTCGTTCAACAGCTCGGGCCGAATCACCTTCACCGCGGCGCGGCGCCCGATGATCGGGTGCCTCGCCTCGTACACCACCCCCATTCCGCCCGCTGACAGCGCGCCCGTGATGATGAAACCGTTCAGCTTGGTTCCAATCAGCGTGTCGGTGAGCGGCACCGGCACCAGCGTCAGGGGCGCCATGGCAGGAAGTGGGAGCGTGTCGGCCATATTGGTCAGCCATCAGTGCAATTAGCGAGCGCACCCCAGCCGCCCTGCGGACCCGGAAGGCGCGTGTGACAATTCGACCCGCCCGAGACGTTTGTGCGGTGAGGCGCCGGGGCCCACCGCCTTCCTCCGGGGCGGGCGAAACGGCACACCTGTTGCGAAGCGACCCGAACATGAACTTCAAACCCCTGATTGCCGCCGCTGTCTGTGCCCTCTCTTTCACTGCTTGTGACAAGGCCGCCGACGAACAGAAGAAAGCCAATGAAGCTCAGGCGAAGGCCAACGAGAAGATTGGCGAGGTCGCGCGCGAGGCCGAAGAGAAGATCAAGCTGGCGCAGGCCGAAGCCGACAAGAAGATCGCCGAAGCGCAGGCCGGCTTCATGAAGCTTCGCGAGGACTACCGTCACTCGACGAACGAAGGCCTGGTCGACCTCGACAAGAAGATCGCCGACATGGGAGTGAAGGCGAAGAAGTCGAAGGCCAAGGCGAAGACCGAGCTCGACATCAAGGTGAAGCAGGTCGCGGCCGCCCGCGACGCCTTTGTCACCGACTACAAGGAAATCGAGACCGCCACCGCCGTCACCTGGGACGCCACGAAGGCGCGCCTCGACAAGCAGTGGGCCGACCTGAAGGCGTTGTCGGACAGCTGAGTTCACCCTTCAAGAGCGAGAGAGACCCATGCGCCATCTTCTGAGCTGCTCTGTTGCTGCTGTTTCGTTGCTGATGGTCACCGGCTGCAAGGACGACCTGAAGCCCGTCACTGCGACGTGGAGCGCATCGGCTGCAGACTGGCAGGCGAAGGCCGACGCCCTCAAGAAAGAGGACGCCGAGCAGCTGCAGAAGATCAACGGGGTGTGCTCGACCGAAGGGCTCGACCCCGGAAACGTCGCCGCGAAGAGCTGCGCCGAGCTGAAGATGTCGATCGAGAGCGACAAGACGCAGCTCGACTCGCTCAACGAGGCGATGGCGCGGCACAAGGTGCTGGTCGACGCCTCGATTGGGCGCGGCAAGCTTCTTGAGGTGTCGGTGGCGATGGACGCCGCCAGGGCCGAAGTGAACACGCTGCTGGCGCGCGTCACCCAGAACACCGACCTGCGCCGCGAGAGCTCGAAGAAGCTGCAGGAAGCGGTGACGGTCGAGTTCGAAGCGGCAAAGGCGGCGGCCCTGGCGGCCGAAGCGAAGGCGGCGATGTGGCGGGCAGCGGCGGCCGAGAAGAAGCCGCTGCAGCTGACCGACATTCGCTTCATGAAGGGCACCGCCCAGCTGGAAGGCGCGGAAGCCGGGGAGCAGACGCAGTTGCAGGAAGTGGTGGCGTGGGCGAATGGCTGCCCGGCGCTGACCTTCTCGATCACCGCGCACGAGTCGAAAGAGCTGCCCGCAGCCGAGGCGATGAAGCTCACCAACGCCCGCGCCCAGGCGGTGAAGAAGTACCTGGTCGACAACGGCGTCGCGGCGACGAAGATCGTCTCAGCGAAGGGCGAAGGCTTCAAGACCACGATTGCCGACGAGCCGGACCCGACGGCGCCCGCGGCGAAAGAGATGAACCCGGCAGACCTCGAGACGCTGCGGGGTAAGAACCGCCGCACGACGATTCAGGCGGTCGAGGCCTGCCCGGCCGAGCGCGCCGAAGTCGTCAGCCCGTAGCACGCGCGATCGTGGCGTCCCACCCGGGCGCCGCGCGAAGCACCGCGAGATCCGGGTCGCCTTCCAGGTGCTTCTTTTCGGCGTACCCCGCGTCGATCGCGCGGTTGACCGCGGCGAGCCCTTCGGAGATCTGCCCCAGCCGCGCGTAGGCGCAGGCGGCGTTCACCAGGTGCACCGGCTCGCGCAAGATCTCGAACGCGCTGAGGCTCACCTGCAATGACGGCTCGAAGGCCCCTGCTTCGAACAACGCCGCCGAAAGGCGCTGTGCTTGACGCTTCTGTTTCGGATCCTGCCGCGCGAGCAGATCGAGCGCATCGGTCACCACCTGCTCGTGCTTCTTCAGTGCCACCAGCGACTCGGTTCGAAGCAGGAGCTCGGGCACCGTCTGCGGCAGCGGCGTCAGCAGGGCAATGACGTCTTCGTGGCGCCCTTCGTGCGACGCGACCATCGCGGCCAGGTGGGCCGACGGCTTGATCGCCCCCATCTTGCCGATCGCGCGCTCGGCGCCGGCCCAGTCGTCGCGGAAGACGCGCGTCCACGCAATCGCCTCGTACAGCTGCGCGCGCTCGGCGGCCTCGGGGGTGACTTCGGCCTTCTCGGTGGCGAGACGTTCGGCCTCGGCGAAGCGCTGGGTCTGAATCAGCGACCAGACCTGCCCGAGCAGATCGTCTTCGGGCGCTGCAGGCTTGAGGCGCAGGTAGCCCTGCCAGATGCCCATCGCGCCGAAGTAGATCAGCATGAGTTGCGGGCCGCGCAGGGCGAAGAGGACGACGGCGCCGCCGATGAGGATGCTGGAGATGGCGGCAATCTTCGGGCGCGGCTTCTTGCCGACGAGCTCGACGCCGGCATCGAGAATCAACCCTCCGTCCCACGGCAGCACGGGGATGAGGTTGATCAGCGACCAGGCGAGATTCGCGAACTGCAGGTTATCGAGCGCGAAGCGGGCATTCGGGTCGGTGACGTCGCCGAGGCCGAGCTTGGCGAGGGTGGCGAGGCCGCCGAGCAGAAGGCCGGCACCGGGGCCGCTCAACGTGACGAGCATGCGCTGGCCCGGGGTGGGGACGCGCTCACGGGACCACGAGGTGAGGCCGCCCATCGCGTGGAGCTCGATCGACGGAGCGAACCCGAAGAGCCGCATCGCCAGCGCGTGCCCGAGCTCGTGGACCAGCACGGACAGGAACACGATGCCGACCCAGATGGCGGTCAGGGCGGGGGACTTGACGCTCGCCCCGAAGATGACGGCGACGAGAAGAAAGGCGGGCCGGATCAGCACCGGAATTCCGCCAAGAGAGAACTGGAGTCCGGGCCACCCCGAGGTGGGAGCAGGAGCTGGGGCGGGCGTCATGGCGCGGCAGCGTACTGTGGACGCCTGACGCAAGCGCGCCTACTGTGCCGAGGCGCGATGGGGCTTCAGGTGCTGCTCACAGAAGGGATCATCGACGAGGTCCTCGGGCAGTTGAAGAGCGGAAAAGAGGCCGAGGTCTGGCTGGTTCGCCGCGCGGAAGAAATCCTCGCCGCCAAGATCTACAAAGAGCGCGAGCACCGCAGCTTCAAGAACAACGCCGAGTACAAAGAAGGTCGCACGGTTCGCAACACGCGGACGCAGCGCGCGATGACAAAGGGCAGCAAGTTCGGGCGCGCCGCGGCGGAAGAAGAATGGAAGGCGGCCGAGGCCGACGCGCTGTTCAAGCTCCACGCGAGCGGCGCGCGCGTGCCGAAGCCGTCGATGTTCTTCGAGGGCGTGCTGTTGATGGAGGTGGTGATCGATGCCGAAGGCCACCCTGCCCCGCGGCTCGTCGACGCGTCGATTTCTCGCGAACGGGCGGTGGAACTCTACACGGATCTTCGTGGGCAGGTGGTGCGGCTGCTGTGCGCCGACCTGATTCACGGCGACCTGTCAGAGTTCAACGTCCTGCTC
Organism: Myxococcales bacterium; assembly: GCA_038206395.1. GTDB lineage: Bacteria > Myxococcota > Myxococcia > Myxococcales > Myxococcaceae > JAGSPQ01. The sequence goes on from JBBRAX010000045.1 coordinate 48,882, forward strand.
TCGTGGGACGGGCCGACGCTGATCGATTTTCCCCAGGTGATCTCTGCTGCGCAGAACAGCCGGGCCGAGCACTTCTTCAAGCGCGACGTGGACAATTTGCGGCGATTCTTTGGCAACCTCGACCCCACGATCGCGCAACGCGAGAGCGACGCCGATGAGATCTGGCGCGCATATGTTCGGCGAGAGCTGTCGCCCGCCTTTGTTCCGTCTGGGAATCGACCGCAGCCGCAGAAGAACCAACGCCCTGCCCGTTCACCCCGAGAGCAGTCGAAGGGGGGGCAACCGCCGCGCGGACAGCCGCAGCAGCAGAAGCGGACTCAGCAACGCGCAGCGCCGCCCCGTCCATCCCGAGGGCAGTCGAGGGATGAGCCGACGTCGAGATCCGGAACCAACCCTGTTCGGACGCCAGCCGTTTCGTTCGTGCCTCGCCCGGTGCCGACCGCTGCGAATGCCTCGGCTTCTTCTGGACGGCCGGGTTCTGGGGGGCCGTCTTCTTCTGCTGGACCCGCTCCCGCACGGGCGGTTCCGCCGCCGCGTGTCCCCGGGACGCCTTCGCCTCCTGGGCAGGGACGTCGTCGCCGGCGGCGCCGGTAGCCCAGCGTTGTTGCAGCGGGCCTGTAAGTAGAACCGCGCGCGTTATTCCCGAGAAGCGACTGAGTGAATTGTGGGTATCCGTGCTTCACTCGGCGATCGCTCAATCGCATCCAGAGGGACCCGGCCATGACTTCAACAAACCACTCAGTGGAGCCCGCCGCTGCTGAACGCAAGGCGCGCGTGTTGTTGATCGACGACGAAGAGGGCGTGCTGAAGACGCTGAGCGCGCTGCTCACGCGGGCCGGGTTCGCGGTGCAGAGCACGACGGACGCGCTCGAGGGCCTTTCGGCCGCGAAGGATCCAGACATCGACGTGGCGGTGGTCGATATCAACCTGCCGAACATCTCGGGCATGGAGCTTCTGCGCGAGCTGAAGACGCGCAAGCACCCGATCGAAGTGATCCTGATCACGGGCGCCGCGTCGATTCCTTCGGCGCTCGAGGCCGTGCGGCTCGGGGCCTACGACTACCTGACCAAGCCCTTCGTCGACATGGAGCCGGTGATCTCGAGCGTTCGCCGCGCTGCCGATCGCAAGCAGCTCATCTTGCGCAACAGAGAGCTCGAGCGCTTGGTGAGCAGTCAGCCCAACCAGGACTTCATCGGCCAGAGTTCGAAGATGCGCGACGTGTTCTCGCTGATCGAACAAGTCAGCTACTCGTCGTCGACGGTGCTGATCCAGGGCGAGAGCGGCACCGGCAAAGAGCTCGTCGCCCGCTCGATTCACCGCCGCAGCAACCGCAGCACCAAGCCCTTCATCGCGATCAACTGCGCGGCGATGACCGAGACCCTGCTCGAGAGCGAGCTCTTCGGCCACGTGAAGGGCGCTTTCACCGGCGCGGCCACGTCGAAGAAGGGCCTGATCGAAGCGGCCACCGGCGGCACCCTGTTCCTCGACGAGATCGGCGACATGCCGCCCGCGACGCAGGTGAAGCTGTTGCGCGTGCTGCAGGAGAACGAGGTGCGCCCCGTCGGCTCGAACGAGACGGTGAAGGTCGACGTGCGGCTGATCGCGGCCACCCACGTGGACCTCGCCAAGGCGATGGCCGAGAAGCGGTTCCGCGAAGACCTCTTCTACCGGCTCAACGTGATCAACATCACCCTGCCCGCCCTGCGTGAACGGCCGACCGATGTGCCGCTGCTGGCCCAGCACTTCCTTCGCCAGTACTGCACGAAGCTGAACAAGCAGATCGAGAGGTTCTCGGACGAGACGCTGGAAGCGCTGGTCAGCAACCGCTGGCCGGGCAACGTGCGCGAGCTCGAGAATGTGGTCGAGCGCGCGTCGGTGCTGGCCCGCGGCAAGGAAATCACCGTCTCGGACCTTCCGACGGGCTTCGGGGGTGGCGGCCGCGGGGCTGAGACGGATCTCACCAGCCTGCTGCACCTCAACTATGCGTCGGCGAAGAAGCTGGCGATCTCGGCCTTCGACAAGAACTACCTGCGGGGGCTGTTGCGCAACGCCGACGGCAACATCACCCTCGCCGCGAACAAGGCCGGGCTCGATCGCTCGAACTTCCGCCGCCTGCTCAAGCAGAACAACCTCGCCTCGACGTCGAAGCAGCCCGGGGATGACGCCGATGGCGACCGCGATGAGCTGAGCTGAGCTGAAGCGCCTCGATCGCGGCAAAACGCAACGCCTTGTCAGGTGCGCACCCTCCGAAGGCGGTAGGCACGCGCGCTGCGCGTTGTACAAGGCATGAACAACCAATCGAAGACCCCAGATCCCGACAAGGAAGAGCTGCCCACGCAGAAGAAGCTCGACCAGCTGTACAAGCTGATCGACGGCATCGACAACGCGATGATGACGACGCGGACCAGCGACGGCGTGTCGGTCAACGGGCTGGCGAAGGTGACGCAAGACCGCGCGAAGATTCGTGAGCTCTACCGGGCCGATTGGAAGGCGTACCTGGGCGACGAGGGCGGCGCCAAGGACGGCGGGCCCGAAGATCCGCGCATCGCGCTGATCGAGCTCGAGGCGCAGACCGCGACGTACATGAAGAGCAACCAGCCGAAGGTCGTCACGATGCTGAAGCTTGCGAAGGCGCTGATCACCGGCCAGCCGCCGAAGCTCGGCACGCTGGGCGAGCTGAACAAGAGCGAGCTGGGCCAGGGTCAGGGCCGCTCCTAGCGGCTCCTAGCGGGGAATGCCGACGACGTCTGCCGGGCGATGCGGTAGAAGGCGGCCCGTGGATCGGCAGACCAAGCGGCGGCTGAAGCAGGAAACGAAGCTTCGGAAGAAGGAAGAGCGGGCGCAGCGGAAGGCGAACCGCAAGCCGTCGGTGCTGCTCGAGCAGTTCTGGAATCTGCCGAACATGCTGACGATGGGGCGGATCGCGGTCATCCCCCTGTTCGTCTGGTTCACGTACGACGCGGACCCGTTCTACTCGCTGCTCGCGGCGTCTCTCTTCACCGTCGCCTCGGTGACCGACGTCATCGACGGGTTCCTCGCGCGGCGCTGGAACATGATCACCGTGGTCGGAAAGCTGATGGATCCGCTCGCCGACAAGCTGATGGTGATGGCGGCGCTGGTGATGATGACCCGCCTGGGGCGCGTGCCGGCCTGGGTGGTGATCGTGCTGCTGGGCCGCGAGCTGATCGTCTCGGGGTTGCGGCAGATCGCGGCCAGCGAGGGCATGGTGATCGCCGCAGGGCAGGAAGGAAAGTGGAAGACCTCGCTGCAGCTGGTGGGGATCGTGTCCCTCTGCATCCACTACGTCCACCACATGGACTTCCTCATCTACGAGGCCGACGTCGACTTCAACCTGCTCGGCAAGGTCCTCGTCTACCTCTCGACCGCCTTCTCCGTCTGGAGCGCCGCCGTCTACTTCAAGGCCTTCCTCGCAATGTTGGGCGGAAGGAGTGCTCAAGGTGCTTGACGCTCCGTCAGGGAGTGGATAGTTACGCCGTCGCTTCGAACACCGTCGTTGCGAATAAGCGGGAATAGCTCAGTGGTAGAGCATCGCCTTGCCAAGGCGGGGGTCGAGGGTTCAAATCCCTTTTCCCGCTCATCAAGCCTCCGGTAACTCGGGGGCTTTTTGTTTGCGGGGACGCGCTACTTGAGGATCTTCTTCGCCTCGTCGCGGCTCGCGTCGAAGTCGAACGCTTTGTAGATCTTGAACTTGTTCTGGCGGTCGGTGAGGCGCGGGGCCATCAGCTTGAGCGCTGCGATCTTGTCGGCCTCGAAGTCGAACGACTTCATCAGCCGCGCCGCGTGGTCGACACACACTCCGCGCGCAGACATCGCGTCTTCGAGCACCCGCAGCTTGCCCGCTGAGAAGGACTCCTCTTCGATTCCGGCGGGTGACGGCCTGCAGATCTGAACGGTGGGGCCCTCGCGGCCCAGCGATGCGCCTGAGCCGATCTGCAGCGCGCCGACGAAGAACTTCCCCACCGCATCGCGAAACGGAACACGGCCGCCCTCGAGCGCGAGCGCCTTCTTCACCTGGGGAATCCCCGACCCCCGCGCGCCAGCCTTGAGCACGAGGCCCGCGGCCAGCCCTCCCAGCGTCCGCGACAGCAGCGTCCACGCGATCCAGCTGTGGCCCGTCGCGTGGAGCGCTCGGTCGATGAAGAACGCCTCGGCCGCCTTAATCGCAAGGTGAAAGGCGACCGCCACCAGGCCGCAGACGATGCCCACGACGATGGTGACCCGAACAGGTGTGGGGACTCGATCGGCGCGCACGGTTGAGGTCCGCCAACCTGCGAGTCAAAGTCGACCCGTCGCAATCGGCAATGGGGGTGATGCAGTTTGCAACGATCGCTGCCGGGCGCCCACAGGTCGGCCGCGCAAGACACGCCTGCTGAAGGTCGGGAGGTCAACCCAAAGGGCTGAGCAAAGCGCTCCACCGAGCCCTCGATGGGGCCGCGCCGCGCCAGTGGGCCCCTGATTGTTGTCTGGCTCGTCGCGCGGGAAGCTCAGCGGTGCTCGCGGAGCCTTTCCAGCGTGCTCTCGAGTGAACTCTTCATCTTGTTAGCAGCTCCGGCGACCGCCATCGTGAGGGTCGCTGCCTCGCAGGTCACCGCGGTGGGCTTCCGGCCTTCGAAGCGGGCTTCCATCATGCAGCGTTTGTCGTTGGCGCCGTGCTTGTCGCCGTTTTCGTCGCTGAGATGAATCTCTACCCGCGTGATGTGAGCGCTGAACCGGCTCAGCGAGCTCGCGACCGTGGCTTCAACCTGCGCCACCAGTGACTCGCGCCCTTCGATGTTCTTGTCGGTGTTGACGTGGATCTTCACGGGCATTCTCCCCTTCGGTGAGTGGTTCGTGCCCTCTGGCTCTAGCAGGATCCGCGCCGGGGCCCGCCCGGCGGCCGTAGGTGGGGGCGCGGAGCGGCCGGGCAGAGATGGTGGGGCGTTGTGACCCGAACGGGCGGAGCCCCTGGTGCGTCTGCATCGCTTCGGCTACTTGAGGATCTTCTTCGCCTCGTCGCGGCTCGCGTCGAAGTCGAACGCTTTGTAGATCTTGAACTTGTTCTGGCGGTCGGTGAGGCGCGGGGCCATCAGCTTGAGCGCCGCGATCTTGTCTGCCTCGAAGTCGAACAACTTCATCAGCCGCACCGCGTGGTCGACGCAGACTCCGCGCGCAGACATCGCGTCTTCGAGCACCCGCAGCTTGCCCGCTGAGAAGGACTCCTCTTCGATTCCGGCGGTGACGGCCTGCAGATCGCTCTCGGGGCCACACGCACCAACCGGCTCAGCCTGAACGATGACCGTGGTCGGCGCGAGCACCCAGACCTGAGTGACCATGCCGTCACGTGCTTCGAACTTCTTGGTGAAGACGCCAGCACCGGTGCGGATCTCCACCGAGTAGAACGCCTTGCCGCGCGCCTGAAACGAGACGGGGACGGTGCCGCTCGCCACCGGGAAGTTGTTCGGGTCGAGCACGCGCACCGACGCTCCTTCGGGCGACAAGACCTTGAACCACGTGTCGTTGTCGGGGTCGGTGTCCCACGCCACGCGGAAGCCATCGCCCCTCTGTTCCTGGTGCACCACCGCCCGGGCCGCGGGGCCGCCGCGGTTGCCGTCTTTGATCCGGATGTTGACGTTCATCCCCGGCACCGAGGCCCCGATGTCGGTGTCGGTCTCCTGGGCGAAGGCAAAGCAAGGCACGACGAGCGCGGCAACCAGCAGTGAGCGGCGATTCATTTGTAAGGAACCCCTTGAGCAGCGAGAGCGTTGCAGACGACGCCAGAAGCTACGTTATTCACGGGTGAAGGTGTCTCGCCGTTGTGTCAGGGGCAGGATGCGATCTCGTCTCTGCCAACCACCGTGACTTCTCGCATTTCAGCCCTCGAGTCCGTCGACCCGATCTCCGTCCCCCTGCCCCACGGCACGGAAGTGACGACGCGCGTGGCGCGGTGGGCCGGCGACCGGCAGGTGCCGCAGGGGCTGATTGGCCGCGTGGCCCGCGAGCACGAAGGCGGGTTCGACATCCACATCGCGGGGGTGGGTGAGGTCTGGTACCGGCGGGAAGAGATCGCTCCGCGGCGCATCGGGCAGCTGACTTTTGCGATCCGGCGATCGGCCGCGTGGGACGCGCTGTTGCCCTGCCGGGTGATTGAGGCCACCGTTGGGTCGCGCGCCTGGGGGCTCGCGCACGATGCGTCCGACACCGATCTGCGCGGCAGCTTCGTGTTGCCCTTTCCCTGGACCGTGGGCCTCGTCGAAGTGCCCGCCGATCTCGTCAGCGCCGACGGCAGCCAGATGTTCTGGGAGGCCGGGAAGACCGTCGAGCAGGGACTGCGCGCCGACCCCAACACGCTCGAGCTGCTCTTCGTCCCCACCGTGAAGGCCAGCGACGAGCTGGGTCAGTGGCTGCTCGACGGGCGCGACGCATTCGTCTCGAAGCTCATCTTCGGCAGCTTCGGCCGCTACGCATTGAGCCAGCTCGACAAGCTCACCAAGGCGCAGCGTCTCGCCGAGCACCGCGACTCGGTGTTGTCATGGCTCAGCGGCAATCCCGAGCTCACGCTCGAGGAGGTGGCTTCCCGTCTGAGCCAGCTGTCCACCCGCGAATTTCAGACTGCGAAAGACGCGCTGCTCGCAGCAAAGACCTACATCAAGCAGCTGTACCGATCGTTGTCCGACCAGGGCCTCATCGAGGCGAACGACTTCGCGGCGCTGAAGAAGTACGCGATGGGCGGTGGTCGCCGGCCGCCCGACGCGCGCGCGATGAGGCCGAAGAACGCGTACAACCTGCTGCGGTTGATCGTGCTGGCCTCGGGCTGGTTGAAGACCGGTGAGCCCAGGTTCGAGGCAACCGGAGCCCTGCGGCAGCGGCTGCTCGAGATCAAGGAAGGCCGCGTCGAGCTCGACGAGGTGTTGCGGGAGGCCGAGGCGATGTCGCCCGAGCTCGAAGAGGCGCATCGCACCAGCAAGCTGCCCGAGGCGCCGGATGTCGTGCGCGCGCACCGGCTCCTCTGCCGCATCGCCGAAGAGAGTGCCCGCCGGTGGATCTCGAGAGATGAGAGCGCCTGGGGAACCAGAGCCCCTGCCCCGCCCGAGCCCGCGCCCAGGGAGCCGTGATGAAAGACGTCCTGAGTCCGCACCAGATCGCCGTCGCGAACAGGCTCATCAGCGAGGAGAACGCGAAGCGCACCCACCTCGTCATCTCTCTCTCGGGGGCACACGCCTACGGCTTCCCCTCGCCCGACAGCGATCTGGACTTGAAGGCGATTCACATCGCTTCGACGCGCGAGCTGCTGGGCCTCGGGCCTGAGCCGAAGGCTGCCGAGCGCATGGAAATCGTCGAAGGCGTCGAGCTCGATTACTCGTCGAACGAGCTTCAGCACGTCCTGAAGGGCGTGCTGCACGGCAATGGCAACTACCTCGAGCGCATCCTCGGCCACTTGCAGCCTTTCGAGGGCGAGGACCTGGCGTCGCTGCGACCGCTGGTGAAGGCGTGCCTGTCGCAGAACCTTCACCGCCACTACAACGGGTTCGCGCGAAGCCAGCTGAAGGAATGGGAAAAGACCGGCTTCAAGGTGACGAAGAAGCTGCTCTACGTCGTGCGCACCACGATGACCGGGCTGCACGCGCTCACTGCCGGCGAGATCGTCACCGATTTGCGGACGCTGGTCGATGGCTACGGCCTCACCGGGGTGTCGGAGCTGATCGAGCAGAAGCAGCGCGGCGAGCTGTCCGAGCTGCCCGAACCCCTGGCGATCGAGTGGCGCGGGCGCGTCGAGGCGTTCTTCGAGCGGCTCGATGCGGCGGTGAAAGTGTCGAGGCTGCCGACCGAGCCGAGCGAGGCGGCGGTGATGGCGCTCGAAGATTGGTTGGTCGACGTCCGGCAGCGGCGCTTCTGAGCCCCGCCACCGGTGGCGCGCGACAGCGATGTCTTCGAGCGTCGTGCCGTCCGCGGCGAAGAGCTCCTTCACGCTCGCCGAGTCGCCCGGGTACGCGAGAGGACGGAAGCTCCCTTCAGGCAAAGTCGCGACCAGTCTCTGGGTCGCTCTGCAACCGGTTGAAAAAGTCAAAGCATCCGCCGAAGGGGCTAAGGTTCCCGTGATGACACCCGAAGGGAAGGCTCCCCCTCCTGAGCGCAGCAAGACGGACGAGAGCCTGCGGGCGGAGCGAAAGAACACCGACAAGGTGTTGGGCGAGAGCAAAGCGGAGATCGAGCAGACCGCCGACGAGCTCGTCGAGAATGCACGAGAACACGCGGACGCCGTCCTCGAGACGGCCCGCACCAAAGCAGACGACAAGTTGGGGCTCGAGGAGCCGGCAGCGAAGGAGCTCAGGGCCATCGCGCAGGAAAGAGCGGTGGAGGACAGGGTCGTCGAGCACGAACGGGCCACCGCAGACGAGATTCTGCGCGTCGAGCGCGAGGCGCAGGCCCGCGCTCTGGCTGCCTTGCTCCCGATTGAGAGAGAGAGAACCGACCGATTCCTGCTGACCGAGCGGGCGCGCGCCGATGACAAGCTCGCGAACCGGGACGACTTCATGGGGATGGTCAGCCATGACCTGCGAAACCTGCTGAGCGGCATCCTCCTGAGCTCGCAGACGCTTTCCAACAACGCTTCTGAATCGGACGAGGGTCGAGCAACTGTTGCTGGGGTGAAGCGCATTCAGCGCTACGTCGCCCGCATGAACGGGCTGATCGGAGACCTGGTCGATGTCGTCAGCCTCGACGCTGGAAAGCTCGCCATCACCCCGACCCGCTGCGACGTGGGTGACTTGCTCACTGAGGCGGTGGATACGTTTGCCCAGGCCGCGTCGGACAAGGGGATCTCGCTGAGGTGTGAAGTCGACGAGCGCGCACTTGTGGCGACCTTCGACCATTCCCGAATGCTCCAGGTGGTCGCGAATCTGATCACCAACGCGCTCAAGTTCACTGCAACGGGCGGCGCAATCAACCTTCGGGGTGAGCGCGCCGGCCCCGAGCTGCGCGTGTCAGTGAAGGACAGCGGCGTGGGCATCCCCCGCGAAATGCTCGAGGCCGTCTTCGAGCGGTTCTGGCAGGTCAACAAGAACGATCAACGAGGGCTTGGCCTTGGCCTCTACATCTCGAGGTGCATCGTCGAAGCCCACGGTGGAAGGATCTGGGCCGAGAGCACGGTGGGCAAGGGGAGCTGCTTCCGGTTGGCGATTCCGGTCGAGCAATAGCCAGTTGACCCAACCCAAAGGCTGCGACGTCGTCACGCTTCCCGACGGCGCACGGGCGATCAAAGACCGGCAGAGCGGCCAGATCATGCATTGCGGCACCGGCCCGTCGATCGAGCCTGACCAGATCTACGTCGGGCCGTCGCGGCTCGCGGCGCGGCTCCTCGAAGACGGCACCGACCTCGTCCTCTTCGACGTCGGGCTCGGAGCAGCCTCCAACGCCCTCGCCGCCTGGCGCGTGTCCCAAGCGGCTCCGGCCAGCGCGAGAAAGCTCGAGATCGTCAGCTTCGATCATGACGTCGTCGCGCTCGAGCTCGCCTTGCTGCCCGAGAACTGCGGCGCCTTCGGGCTGTTGGGCAACGAAGCCAGCGCCGCCGCACGCGCGTTGATTGCCGTCGGCCGCTACGAAACCGATCGCACCGTCTGGCGCCTGGCCCTCGGCGATTTTCCTGTGTGCCTCGCGCTCGAGGCCGCCGCGCGCGCCGACATCGTCTTCTGGGACATGTATTCCGCGCGAACCAGCCCGCTGCTGTGGACAGTGGCGATGTTTCAGCAGCTGCGCCTCGCCTGCCGCGACGGCGCCACGCTTCACACCACCAGCGCGGCGACCTCGGCGCGGGCCGCGATGCTGCTTGCCGGGTTCGCGGTGGGCCGCAGCGTCGGCACCGGCAATCGCGACGAGACCACCATCGCTTCGACCAACCACCTCACGCTCGCGCTGCCCCTGGACGCGCGGTGGTTGTTGCGGCTCGGCCGATCGTCCGCCGCTTTTCCCAGCGACGTTTCAGGCGACGCCCTCGCCCGCGTCTCGGCGCTGCCGCAGTTCAACTAGGTCGTGTACTCGGCGTTGATCTCGACGTAGCGATAGCCGAGGTCCGCCGTCATCAGCACCGCCTCGCCCGCTCCGTCGGCCAGCGTGAGCCCGAGCCGCACGTCTTCCACTGCCATCGCTTTCGACGCTGCGTTGCGATCGAATGGCGTCGGCTCGCCCGCGCGGAACACCTCGATGCCTTGCAGCGTGCAGACGAGGCTTCGGGCGTTCTTCACCTCGCGGCAGTTCCCCACCTGGCTCACGAAGCGACCCCAGTTCGGATCGTTGCCGAACAGGGCGGTTCGCACCAATGCCGACATCGCGACCTGACGCGTGATCGACTTCGCCGCGGCGTCGTCGGTCGCTCCCCGGACTTCAATCGTGGTGACCTTCGTCGCGCCTTCGCCGTCACGCGCGATCAACCAGGCGAGCCGGTGCGCCACCTGCGCCACGGCGACGCGCCAGTCGTCGGCCGACTTTCTGGCGCGGGTCGAGAACACCAGGAACGCGTCGTTGGTGCTCGTGTGGCTGTCGACGTGCACCGCGTTGAAGCTGCGCGCGGCGATGGGTGCGACGGCCTTCGCGAGCTCGGCTGGGCTTGCGTCGAGGTCCATCGCGACGAACGCGAGCATCGTCGCCATGTCGGGGGCGATCATCCCGGCGCCCTTGCAGACGCCCGCCACCCTGCCCTCACCCGCTGGCGCGCTGGCTTCCTTCGGGTACGCGTCGGTGGTCATGATCGCTTCGAGGAACCGGCGACCTGCGGCGGGCTCTGACGAGAGCGCGGCGAAGGCCGCGTCGACTCCGGCGCGGAGCCTCGGCATCGGCAGCTTCTGGCCGATCACCCCGGTCGAGCAAACCAGCACCTGTTCCACCGGGCAGCCCACGGCGCGCGCGACCTGCTGCGCCGTCTCAACTGCGTCCTTGTCTCCCTGCTCGCCTGTGCATGCGTTGGCGTTGCCGCTGTTCACGATCAACGCGCGCACGAGGCCGCCCGACTGCTGAAGGTGCGCTTTGCTCAGGATCACCGGCGCAGCAGCGAAGTGGTTTTGGGTGAACACGCCGGCGCACGCCATCGGCGCGTCGGCGACCAGCAGGCCCACGTCTGAATTTCCACTCGCCTTGATTCCCGCCCTTACCCCCGCGGCGCGCAGCCCCTTCACGTCGGAAAGGGTGTGAGTCGAAGGAGCAAAGCTTGGGACGTGCGGAACCGGGATGCGCATCCAGCCACGATTACCCGAGACGCAGCTGCGGCGCTGAGGCGTTTTCGATGCTCAGGGCTCGGCAGCGCGGTCGCGCGCGACCATCGTGTCGTAGAACTTCGTCTGGCCAACGATGGCGGCAATCACGCCGGCGAGCGCCAGAGCAACGCCGCCAAGCCCTGGTAGCCGCCGCAGCGTCCTCCGGGCGCGCAGCTCGCCTTGATGTTCGCGAACATCATTCCGACGAGGGCCGCGGCGGTTCCTCCGATCGAGACGGAGACGCCGCCAGTGATCATCGCGACCGGCACCAAGAGGCTCGGACGGCCCTTCCCGAGCATCCGCGCCTCGAGCAGCGACGGGCCCTGAACAGGCGCGTCACCCGCCAACAACATCGACATCGCGACGACCTGGAGAATCACGGGCCGAACCTTCTCACGGCCGGACGGTGGCGAGGAAGACGAGGGCCGCCTTCGCTGCGACCATCAGCTCGCCATCCGACGGCGAGACTCGAACGCAGGGACCATGGCGATTGGCGCAATGCGCGTGCGCGACTCGAAGGCCGCGACCAATTCGTCACCGAGCTCCATCCACTCGCGCGCGGAGATTGCGTCGAAGCCGCGCGGGAAGACGCGCTGCGCGTCGAAGAAGAAGTGGTTCTCGAGGAGCTGTGAGAACTGCTGAAACCTCGCCGAGTTGCGCGAGAGGTTGGCTTTGAGCCTCTCGAGCGCGCAGAGGATCTCGACGTGGCTCTCGTAGCCTTCCAGCAACGGCTCCGCGCTGGGCTGAGCCATCGCGACGGTGGGGTAGAAGATTTCTTCCTTCACCGAAATCAGGGCCAACAAGTGCAGCTCGAGGTGCCGAAACCTCGCGGCCCGCGACGGGCCGGGCAGCGTTTCTTCGAGCTCAGCGAGTTGCTCGAGCGCATCGGACTGACAGGTGTTCAGGAAGTCGATCGGATTCATGCGGCTCCGTGAGAGACACGAAACGCGAGAGCACGGAGCGTGCCGACCGTTGAAGGGATGATCAGGCGAAGAGATCGGCCTCCTGTCGACTGCTTCTTCGACGAATGCAGCAGTTGGCCCGCGTGCATTTCTGTCGCGCCCCGCCAGAGCCTGTCGCAACCCGCCACACGTCAGCGGACGCGCTGCCGTGGCACTCACCGACATCGATATTCGGCGGGGACACCGGCGCGCTGGTGCTCATCAACGCGTGGCTGATCGCGGAAGTCGGCTCGACGTCACGGGCGGCGAAGTGAGCGCCAGGTGCGAGCTCGGATTTTCCAGAACGGCACGCTCTGCGCAGCCGTGGTTCTGTTCACGTCTTCGTCGATCGCGTCACCCAGAAGCGGTCGAGATCCGGCTCGCAGCGTTTCACGTAGGTCAGGAGCTCGGCCGGCCCCCGCTGGAGTTGACCCCTGATGGCATTCGATCGAATTCGATCGAATGTGAAATTCGATGAGGTTGCGGGCGCTTGGCTGCTGCCGAAGGGGGAGTCTCTGTCGCGGTGCGTCAAGGCTCGAAAGCCGCTTCCGAGCCCGACGCGGTGCATCACAAATCTTCGATCGAATTCGATCGAAGGGCTTCTGGGCGAGGCGCGGGGGCGGGGAGGTCGAGCGTTACCCGGGAGGCCGGGCTGCGTTCGAGCGCAGACAGGACGAGGACCTGGGTCTGGGCGAGGGCATTCGCCCGACCCACGACGGGCTCGAGCCGCACGCGATCATCGAGGAAGAAGGTGCCGGCCTGAAACGCGCCGAGCTCTGCGATGGCACCGGCGAGGCCCCAGGCGCCGGCCATCATTCCGTCTTCCGCACTAACCCAACGCCTTGCCGTCGCGCCCGAAGACGTCGCGGTCGCCGCGAGCTCGACGCGACTGGGCACCGAGCGCAGAAGCACGCCGCGCAAGATCTGGAAGTACATCCGCATCAAGAAGCCGAACCATGCCGCCTTCGCGATGAACGCGGGAATCGAGGCGAACGCCGTGACCAGCAACGAAGGCCGCGGAGAAAACAGCACCTCGACGTTCGGCGCC